>CALUZC010000013.1 GCA_944325215.1 uncultured Mucispirillum sp.
TCTAGTAGTTATATTAAAAAAATACAAGACTGGATTAATAATTATCCTAGAAAATTATTTAATTATAAATCGGCTAAGGATATTTTTTACGAGAACTTAAACGACTGCTTAATTTGTTGCAATCGTTTTTAGAATTTACCAAATTCTTAAAAACACATTATTTTTGTTGACTAATCATATTTTTACTATTATAAATTTTATTTACTATATAGGCTTTCAAGCGTGCAGCTCATACAACTGCAAATGTATAAGGAGCTAATTATGAATATAACATTACCAGATGGTGGCAGTTTAGAATTAGAAGATAATTCTACAATATTAGATGCTGCTAAAAAAATCTCTAACAGCCTTGCTAAAAAAGCAGTAGCAGGTGTTATTAATAACAAACTTGTTGATTTAAATACTGCACTCCATAACGGAGATAATATAAAAATATTAACGGAATCTGATGAAGAAGCATTAGAAATACTTAGACATTCTACTGCTCACTTAATGGCTCAGGCTGTTTTAAGGCTTTATCCAGAAACAAAAGTTACTATTGGGCCAGTTGTAGAAAACGGTTTCTACTATGACTTTGACAGAGATACACCATTTACTGTAGAAGATTTAGAAAAAATAGAAAAAGAAATGGCTAAAATCTCTGCTGAAAATATATTAATCACAAGAAAAGAAATTTCTGCTGGTGAAGCTGTTGACCGCTTTACAAAAGAAGATGAAAAATATAAAGTAGAAATTATTAAAGATTTAGGTGTAAATACCGTATCCCTTTATGAACAAGGTGATTTTACTGACCTTTGCCGTGGTCCTCACGTTTCATCTACTGGCAAAATAAAACATTTTAAACTTTTATCTGTGGCTGGTGCTTACTGGAGAGGTGATGAAAAAAATAAACAGCTCCAAAGAATATATGGCACTTCATGGTTTTCTAAAAAAGAACTTGATGACTATATTAATATGCTTGAAGAAGCAAAAAAAAGAGACCACAGACGACTTGGAAAACAGCTTAAACTTTTTACTATTGAAGAAGATGCAGGGGCTGGCTTTCCTATATATCTGCCAAAAGGTGGAATGTTACGAGCAGTATTAGAACAGTTTGAAAGAGAAGAACATATTAAAAGAGGCTATGATATAGTTTATGGCCCTACTATTCTTAAAAAAGATTTATGGGTATGCTCAGGCCATTATGATAACTATAAAGAAAATATGTATTTTACAGAGATTGATGGTGTTGAATTTGGTATAAAACCAATGAACTGCTTATCCCATATTATGATGTATAAAAACGACCTGCACAGCTACCGTGATTTACCACTTAGGTTTTTTGAACTTGGTACGGTACACAGGCATGAAAAATCTGGCGTTCTTCATGGGCTTATGAGGGTGCGAGCATTTACCCAAGATGATGCACATATTTTCTGTAGACAGGACCAGCTTCAGCAGGAAATCACTGATATTTTAGATTTCGTGCAGTATGTTATGGATATTTTTGGTTTTGAATTTATCCATACAGTATCTACCCGCCCTGAAGAAAAATTCATAGGCTCAGTAGAAATATGGGATACTGCTACAAAAGCATTAATTGATGCACTAGAATCAAAAGGCTTAAACTACACTATTAATGAAGGAGATGGCGCTTTTTACGGCCCTAAAATTGATATTAAATTAAAAGATGCATTGGGCAGATTATGGCAGTGTGCTACAATTCAGTGCGACTTTAATCTTCCAGAACGTTTTGATTTAACTTATGTAGGACAAGATGGTGAAAAACACCGCCCAGTTATGCTTCACAGGGTTATTCTTGGTTCTGTTGATAGATTTTTAGGGGTGTTAATTGAACACTTTGCAGGTGCGTTCCCTGTTTGGATTTCACCTGTGCAGGTTAAAGTAATGAATATTACTGATGAAAGTGCTGAATATGCTGAAAGTTTATATAAACAGCTTAAACAAGCAGGTATAAGAGCCGAAAAAGATTTAAGAAACGAAAAAATAGGCTACAAAATCAGAGAAGCACAAATGGAAAAAGTGCCACATATGATAGTTGTTGGCAATAACGAAATGCATGAAAATAAAATTTCTGTCCGTTTAAGAAACGGGCAAACTCATAATAATATTGATTTTTCTTCATATCTTAATGTTTTAAATGCATTGATACAATTAAAATCACTTGAATTATGGGAAAAATAATATTATAAATATTACCTAAAAAGGTATTAAAGGGATTTTTCTCTTTATGGAGGTGTGCCATACCGTCAGCAAAAGATGCAGACAAAGAAAGGGTTAATGAAGAAATCACTGCTTCAGAAGTTCGCCTTATTGGTGATGATGGGCAGGCATTAGGGATTTTATCATTGCATGAAGCCTTGGATATTGCAAGGGACAAAGGGTATGACTTAGTTGAAGTGGCAGCTGGTGCTAAACCGCCTGTATGTCGTATTATGGACTACAGTAAGTATAAGTTTGAAAAAAACAAAAAAGAAAAAGAAGCCCGTAAAAAGCAGCGTCAACACCAAGTGGATGTGAAAGAAATTAAATTCCGTCCTAAAATTGAAGAACATGACTATAATGTTAAACTAAAACACATTAGACGCTTTTTATCAGACGGCGATAAAGTAAAAATCGTCATCCGATATAGAGGCAGAGAGATTATGTTTTTAGATGCAGGGACAGAGCTTTTAAATAAAATATCTAATGATGTGGAAGATTTAGGCACTATGGAGAAAAAGCCAGAACTTTTAGGTAAACAACAAATGATAGTAATTGCCCCAAAGGCAACTAAATAAACGCTTAATTTTGTAAAGCTTGAATTTTAAAAGGAGTAACAATGGCTACGCACAAAGTTAAAACCCACAAGGGTGCAAAAAAACGCTTTAAAATTAGTGCTACTGGCAAACTCATTTTCCAAAAACAAGGTATGAGACACATTGCCACAGGCATAAGCAGAAAGCGTAAACGTCAGTTAAAAGAAACTGGTGTTATTACAGGCACAGTGGCTGCAAATATGCGCCGTATTATGCCTTACGCATAAGATAATTTAATATCTTATCAATTTATTACGCTATGTATACGGCATTAGGCCGCCGTATGACAGGCAAAAAATTTATTAACCTAAGTCAAGATGACTTAACAAGGAGGAAAAAGTGCCTAGAGCTAAAGGTGGTTACAAAACCAGAAGAAGAAGAAAAAATATTCTTGCTTACGCAAAAGGGTTTAGAGGCAGAAGAAGAACAGTTTATAATATTGCCCGCCCAACAGTAGAAAGAGCATTATGCTATGCTTACAGAGACAGACGCAGGAAAAAAAGAGATATGAGAAGACTTTGGATTACTCGTCTTTCTGCTGCTGCTAAATTAAACAATACTTCATACAGCAAACTTATGGGTAACCTTAAAAAAGCTGGTATTGATTTAAACCGTAAAGTGCTTTCAGAAATGGCTATTAATGCTCCTGAAGCTTTTGCAGAATTAGTAAAAAGCGTTACAAAATAAGTTTATAACTTACAAATATAAAGCTCTCATTATGAGAGCTTTTTTAGTATAAAAATCCAAAAATCCATAAAGGTATTTTTTTATTATATCCATATTCAATATCATCTAATGCAAGAAAAGAATTTTCTATATCTTTTATTTGTTTAAAATCTTTATTTTTTCCACCTATTTCAAAGACATATTTTTCTTCGCATATAAAATCACCCTGCCTGCTGCCATATATTCCATAATTTTTTCCATCTATTTTATAGTAGTTACCTAGTTGATTAAAAAAGAATGTTTCTCTAATATTTCCTATATCTGCATTTACTATATTCATAATATTTGTATTTGCTATATATATTTTCTCTGGTTTATCTAGGTTTTTATAACTTAAATTATTTACCATTAATAACTTAATTATTCCTGCATCATCTAGATATGATAAATACTCTTTTAATGTTCTGCTGTCTTTTATATCTAATACTTTTTGTAATTCTGAAATATTTGGTTTAAAAGGTACACTATACATAACTGCAGATAATAGTCTTTTAATTTTATTAATACTTGTACCACTTAAATTTGGATGTATAGATAACAAATCACTTTCAATTGTTGTATTTATACTCTGATTTAATGTTTTAATAAAATCGTCCTTATTATCCATATGATATGAATATGGATAATAGCCGTATTGTAAATAGTTTTTAAATAAAGGAAGTATTTTATAATCTTTTAATGAATTTATTATAAATTCAGCTATTGCTGTATGGTTATCTAATATATCACTTAATAAATATGGCAAAAAACTATAACCATAGTGCATATTTAAAAATTCCCTAAAACTCATGCCCTCCATGGTATAAATCACTGCTCTTCTGCTTAAATCATAACTACCTAAATGAATATGCATAGCTGAACTACCAGAAACTATTAGTTTCAGGCTGTCATATCTATCATATATATTTTTTAACTCTTGAGACCAGTTTGTATATTTATGTATCTCATCTAAACATAAAAGTTTACCGCCATATTTTATAAACTCATCAGCTATATCAATTATTTTATATTTATTATTTAAAAATACATCATCAAGGCTAATGTAAAGCACTTCATCTAAATTATATGTGGAAGCATATTGAGCAATAGTGGTTGTTTTTCCTACACCCCTTGCCCCTTGTATTATAGTCAACCTGTGGGTAAAATTATTCCTTTCTATAAAATATCTTTTATACTGCAGGTTATTTCTATTAATAAAATGCCTGCTGTTTATAAATAATTCTTCAAGCATACTACACCTTTTAGTGTTTCGTTACATATATTATTATAAATATTTAGTTTTACATTACTAATATATATTATATTTTTTAGTAATGCAATACTAAAAATATATAATTAGAAATAATGTTCCTTTTTTGGCATATTGATTGCTATTGGTTTGTCATGAATATGCGAGTATAATTGCGGAGGCTTTTATGATAATAAATAACAGTGCATACCTTAACTATTTAACTACGTTAGGCAAACCTAGCAATGATGTTAATACTGCCGATACTACTGCTACAAAAGATACAGATAATACTGATACAGCAAACCAAACAACTGCTAATACGCCAGTTACACTTCCTGCAAATATGGATAGTTTAGATATTACTTCTTCTGTTACAGAAACTGAAGAAGTAGAAGCAGAAGTAATAGAGAAACCAAAATTTGAATGGAAATATAACACTACAGAAACTGGGCTTTTACCTGATTTTAAATTAGGTGACTGGGAAAATACATCTGGTATTCTTTTTGGTGGAAACACAATGACTGTGGAAGAACGTTCTTTTGCTGTATATATGCCACAAGCTCTACAGGATAAAATGAATGCAGACCCTGAATTTGCTAAAGAAATTCAAGGAAAATTGGAAGAATTTTTCAACAGTAATACAAAAGAAAGCGGCACTTTAGAAGACGGTACACAATTTAATGTTATTGCTCAGCAAATGGCTGTTGCAATGGATGAAAACGGTAATATTATGCATACTTATGTAAGAACTGAAAGTTACAGTGTATCTACAACACTGCCAGAACAAGCTACAAATGATGAAAATGCATTAGATTCTGTAGATAATCAAGAAGCAAACGGCAGTTCTTTAAGTATTAAGTATGGTTTTGCAATGTATCAAACTACATTACAAATTGGCAGCAGTGCCAATAAAGAATTAAGTGAAGAGGAAAAAAATTCCAATGCTATGGCAGCTATTGGGGTAGAATCAGTTATTACAATAGAAACTGCTCAAGTTAGTGGCAGTGAGCCTGCTACTGAAATAAGAAAAGCAAATGGCGATATTGTAGAGCTAGAAACTGGCAAACTTATTCAAAAACATGCAGGTTACAGCGATGGCTCCCAAAAGATTGATAGTAAAGCATAAAAGTTATTGGCACTTTTAATAGATATTTATGGAGATAAGCCGTCTATATTTTAGACGGCTTTTTATTTATCTATTTACTTTCATAGAGCAAAATTTTCCACACATGGCACATTCTTTTTCATCTTTAAAATCTTTTCTTCTTTCTGATATTTTTTTCCCATCTATTGCATATAATTCCATTTTTTTCCAGTCTAAATCATTTCTTGCTTTAGACATATTTTCCTGCTGATTTATGGCACTTTTTCTTCCCAAAGCTACTTCTGCAGCAGCTGCAGCAATTTGAGATGCTTTTATACCCATATATACATCATCTTTATTTGGAAGTGTTACATGTTCTGCTGGTGTTACATAGCATAAAAAATCTGCTCCAGCAGATGCTGCAAGGCTTGCTCCAATAGCTGCACTTATATGGTCATAACATGCCCCGTTATCAATAACTAAAGGTCCTAATACATATAATGGTGCATTATGTATTAAATCTTTCATTGTTTTAATTTGTGATAATATTTTATTAAGCGGCACATGTCCTGGTCCTTCCACCATTACCTGCACACCATAACATCTTGCCTGCATTACTTGTTTTGATAAGTTTAGCACTTCTTTATTTTGTGCAAAATCTCCAGCATCTTTTAAACTTCCAGGACGAAGCCCGTCACCTAAAGAAAGGGTTACATTATATTTTTTTGCTATTTTTAAAAGCCTTTCAAAATCCACTAAAAGTGGGTTTTCTTTATTATTTTTTATCATATAGTTTGCAATAATTGCTCCACCCCTTGAAACTATACCTGTAAGCCTTGTTTCATATGCATAATGGACTGCTTCTAAATCAAGCCCTGTATGGATTGTCATATAATCTACGCCGCTTTCTGCCTGATATTCTATTTCTTCAAATACGTATTCCATATCAAGATTATCCATAGATTTTCCCATATCCTGCCATTTTTTAGCAGCAGAATATATAGGCACTGTGCCTATTGGCATATGGGATAAAAACATCATATTTTTTCTAATCTCATCTAAATCGCCCCCAGTGGATAAATCCATGTAAGTATCAGCCCCTGCATGCTCTGCCACTTTTAATTTTTCCATTTCTTCATCAATACTGCATATTAAAGGGGAAGTGCCAATATTTGCATTAATTTTAATTTTTGCAGGCTGACCAATAAGTAACGGCTCTACATTTTTATGGTTAATATTGCCTAAAAGCACCATAGAGCCACTGTTTAAACCGTTATAAATAACACTTTCTTCCAGTCCTTCTTTCTTAATAAGTTTTTCTTTTGATTTGGAAAAGATTTCTGATAAATGGCTGTTTTTTGAAAACATATTATACTCCTTGAAAGCAGGGGAAGTATAATCATATTTATTTTTAAAATAAAGTTCCCTGCGCAGGTATTAACCTTATCAGGTTCAAAGGGTCCAGAGAATATATATTATATATAATATATATTCTCTATCTCAGCTTTAAAAAGCACCCCTACTTTCATCTAAATTATTACTATATTATAATAAATTTGTAAATATTAAATAAATAAGTATATAGTAACTTTATATAATATCTTATTTAAGTTTTCCTTGTATATACAATACAGTTTCTTCTGAACCATAATTTTGAGCATATTCTAAAACATCTATCCCTTCATATAAATCATCTAAATTTGCACCTTGTTCCACTAATAATTTTACACTTTCTAAATTTTTAGTTTCAATAGCTCTAAAAAGTATTGGTTTTCCTTTTTCATTACGGACATTTACATCAAGCCCATACTTAATAAAAAGTTTCATTTTTTCAGCATCACCTGCATTATTAAATACTGCAGCACCTAATTTTTTACCTAAATACATATTTTCTTTCATAATTAAAAGCTGTTCAATAAATTTATTATTATTTGTCCATTCAATAGGGACAAAATAATAATTATCATAAATATCAAACCCATTAATAATAAGATAAGTTGCAAGACGGTTATATCCTTTTTCCAATGCAATATGTAAAAGCCCCTGCCCTGCATCATTTGTATGGTTTATAAAACCTGCTGGTTTTGATGCAACCATTTCTAAAAGCTCATCTTCATCTAACTCAAAAGATAATTCATCACGAATAAAAGAATTAAGAAAATCATTATATCCATTTATGTCATACTGCATGAACATATCCTGCAATTTATTATAATATCCATATTCCTGGTCACTCATATCTGAAAATTTATAGTTACTGAATACATCATTTAATAAATCTCTGCAGCTGTATGCTATTGTTGAAGTGGAATAAAGACCTTCAGTATTATTATAAATTGGTGGTGCACAAGGAATTGGTGGATAATTATATTTCATTAAAAGTTTTACAGCCTGAATGTTATTTGTAAATATAGCAATAGCAAAAAGATTTATATGGTATTTTACAGGATACTGTAGTTTTAAATGGTTTGCATCAAGCATCATTTGAAATAGTTCCATATCTTTATATGTTAATGCTGCTGCTATTGGTTCATACCGTAATGCAACATCATCACTATCAAAGCCATAATCATCACTATTATCATCTAATTTGTATCCAGTTTCTTCTTCATATTTTGGAAAATTTAGATTTTTAACACTGTATCTGTATGGTTCGTATTCTGGTATAATAACAGAATTACTAGTTGGGTCTACTAAAGCGAAAAAACTATCTTTGATTTCATCTTTTAAAAACGGAAATTTATGGTAAATTAATAAATCTGTTGATTTAACCTTTTCATACAAAATAGCTTCTTGTATATCACGCCTTAATTTCATTTCTTTTTTTTCTGAATCTATAATATTAGAAAGAATATCTAAAATCTCTCTATTTGAAGTGCTTTGTGTATATATACTATACTCTTCAGGTGATACTTTTGCTCCAGCACTAACAAGTAAATTAATAATCTCCATATTTCTTGTTGAGATAGCATAATAAAGAGCATCTTTTTTAAACAAGTAATCTTTTTGATTTATATTAGATTTTGGAAGATATGCTTCTACCATTTGAACATTTTTTAAAAGTATAGCATTTTGTAAAGGTGTATAATATGTATAACCATTTATTTTATCCACTTCTGCATTATGAGATAAAAGTAGAGATGCCATATCGTAAGTAGATGCAAAATCTATGGCAGATAAATAATATTTTGGAGTAGTCAGGTTTATATTTGCTCCATTATCAAGTAAATACTCTGCTATTTTCATATTATTATTTTCTACAGCTTTCATAAGCGGCGAACTTTCTGGAAAATAATTGATTGCATTAACATCAGCATCTTTTGATACAAGCTTTTTAACCATATCAAAATCATTATGCACTACTGCAATAAATAATGGTGTTGGATTTTTGCCGACAAATTTTCCATTTAAGAAAACTTCATCATTGGCAATGTGACTATTTACTCCGCATTTTTTAACTAGTTTTTCTAAATTATCATAACTATCTAATACACATTTTTTATCAACATCTACAATGTAATAAGATGCATAAGAATACGTATAACACAGCAAAATTAGTATAACAAACGAAAATATTTTTTTCATAAAACACACTCCCTTTTGTATGTATTTATTTTTGCTTTATATTATGTTTTATTCTATGTTTTGCAATAAATTTTTCCTTTAATTTAGAAGCATACCTATAAGCTATAAAATATCCTAAAATAGAAAAAAATACCATATATATAATACTGCCCATAAGAATAGGTTTACCCCAAAATATAAACGTCTGCTTTATGCCCTCTATAATACCTGCTTGAAAAAAGCTCATAAATTCATCATAACCGCCAGTTTCCTTCCCCATTAAAAATGAACCTGTTATATAATATAAATATAAAAGTGGCAGGTTTGTAAAAGTGTTACTAACCCACGTCATAGCAAGCCCAACAGGCAGGCTGAAATGTATTTTAAAAAGTTTTGCTGCCAGCCATATAACAAATACAATATTCATCTGCCATACTATTGGAGTTAACCCGCAGAAAAGCCCTACGGCAGTTCCAAGTGCCACATATTCTGGGTTATGGCGTTCTCTTTTAATAGGTACTATAAGTTTTAAATATGAATATCTATATAAATCTGTAAGATAATTTTTTCTTTTACGCATATTTCACCTAGTAGAACTTATCATACAAAAATAACAATTTCAACATATTTAATTTTCTTATAGACTATATCCATATTTTTCACTAATATAATAGCATGAAAAAAGTAAGTATGTTATTTTTACGGTTTATTTTTGCTTTTGGTTTAATGTATGCAGGCAGTATATTTATTGATTACTTTGGTATGGTAATATATGCTTTATCTGTATTAATATTTTCTGCCCCTATTATACTTAATAATGCAGCAAGATACAGTTTAAAAAAAGAAATCAAATTAATAGAGCTTGAAAAAAGTAAGATATTTTACAGGTTTTTTTCTGGTAAAACATTTGGTTATATTATTATTATAACCTTAGGGTTATTTTTTGCTTTTGTTATACCTGTTAGAATATATTTATTTTCTTCCGTTGAATTTTTATGCCTTTTAATAATATTTCCTATACTGCTGTTTTCAAAATATATAAGTGCAAAACTTGTGCTTTCTGTATATAATGATAAATTTGCACCCTATAAAATAGAATCCTTATCATATATTTTAACTTCTTTTTTTACTGCCATAATTTTTCCTATACTTACATATTATCTAAAAGATATAAATATACATATTCCATTTTTAGATAATAATATAAACTCTCTTGAGTATAATTATGCTGCTTATATGATAGGAAGTGCTTTGGAAGTCTTTGATAATATAAGCTATACAATATTAAATGCCGAAGTTATACGCACTGCACCACTATGGGTATTTTTAATGGCATTAATTATAGTAAGCGGTGGTGGAATTATCTTTTATGGTATAATAAGTTTTATAAGTTTTTTCTTTATAAAAAGGGAAAATTTAACGAAAGTTTTTAAAAACCCTGCTAGAAGTGATGAAGAAAAAATCAATAAATTTTTAGCTGCCTTTGTTATTATACTGCTTACTATTTTTATATACCCTTCTATTTTTGCTTCTGTAACATATATATCTGCAGCAAAGCAAGAGTTAGTAAAAGATACAATAAAAGCAAATACTGTAGCTGTTGAAATGATTAATGGAGTAATGTATAAGGAAGGCACTTTAAGCAAAATGCAAATAGCAGCTGACATTGCATATGGTGCTGTTAAGGAAGAATTAATAGCTAATGTTAATAAAATGTATGATGAAATGGTTATAAATACAGATAAATATCTTGACTGGTATTATAGTTTATCTGCTGAATATAACAGGTTATTTAAGCTGATTACTGGCAGTATAGAAGAATATATGGCTGATAAATTAAAAGAAAAATTAATGGATAATTTAACTCAAAGCGTTAATATTAATGTTGCAGAAAAAAATATTGAACAATTAAAAAATAAAATAGATAAAATATTAGAAGATAATAAAATAACTAAAAAAAATGCATTATTTGATATTACTACTGAAATAAATGTGGAAGATATTTATTCTTTAGTAGAAATAGAGCCTATTCTTGATGTGCAAAAACGTTTTATTGTTTCAACTGGTGGTGGTTTGGCAGCTGGAGCAATAGTTGGCACAATAGCAAGTAAAGTGGCAGCAAAAACAGGCTTTAAAACGGCAGCAAAGGCAGCGGCAAAAGCTGCAGCAGGCAAGGCAGTAAGTGCAGCTGCTGGTGTGGCAGCAGGTGTTGTTTCTTCTATATTTACTTCACCAGTAGGTGGGGCAGCCATAGGCACTGCAACAGGTGTAGCTATTGATAAAGGGCTTTTAAAACTGGAAGAAATAATAAAGCGAGATGAATATAAAAAAGAAATCATATCATCAATAGAAGAAAGCAGGCAGAGTATGATTAATATGATAATAAAAGCCTTTGAAGAAAATGATAACAGTAGTAATAATTAAGGTTCCACATCTTCAGTTTTAATAGTTTCAAAATCAAGTTCATGGTAAACTTTATATGTATCCCAGTTGTTTTTAACTCTATCTATCATATATCTGTTAAGAAAATCAAAGGTTTGCCTGTCTACTTTATCGGCAGCCTGTAAATTTTCTGGTATAATTTGACCTGCTGGAATAGTAAGAGTAATGGACCTTAATTTATTTTCAAACCCTTTATCAGCTAAACGTTCTTGAGTTTTTTTAGCTTCTTCTGCACGCCATTTTTCTTCCATAGCTTGGCTATACTGTTCTCTTTGGCTTATTAAGGCATCAGATTTATTTCTATAACTAGAATATTGTGCAGCTGTAAGTATTTTTTCTAATTCAAATTTAAATTCGCTGTATAATGTTCTACGTTTTGCCATAAACATATCTCTTTCAGCAGTATATTTTAAAACATATTTGGCTGAAAGCATATTAACCATATCCATTTGGTCTGGGGTAAGCCCTGCATTTTTAAGCAGATGGGTATTATATACCCGTTGAGCAAGCACATCGATAGAATATGGGTTGCCTTCCACCTTGTTAAAAACTACAGGCATCAAGGCAGCCCCTGTAATAATTCCTAATACAAAAATAATTATAAAGACTATTAGATATTTAACAGACTTTTTTATTACCATATTCTAATATAACCCCGTATTAAAATAGTCTGTAACCATAAATTCTGCCATACTAGGATCATAGCTCGAAAAAAGATTTAATGCCAGTAAAATAGCAGCAGCTGCTACAATTGCAGAACCTATTAAGAATTTTTTAGACACTTTTTCAAATGATATAATATTATCTTCATCTTCTTCTGCATTGATTTTATCCATAACTTTTTGGGTAAAATCTTTAGCTGGCATTTTTATTACATGTTTATTTAAGCTGTGCAGTAATTCTTCTATATTATCTTCATTATATACTTTTTTACCTTCTTTAATACGAGCCATTACACTGCTTGTAAAATCTGCTTTTGGTGCTACTATATCTTGATAAGGCAGGCTTTCAAGCATATCATCTACCATATTTAAATCATATGAACTATCAAATTCAGCATCATTTTTTATTTTATTCATAACTTTACTAGTAAAATCATCACCAGGAACTGTTTCTTCTACTTTTAAGCTGTCATGCAGTAAAGTTTCAATATTATTTTCATCATATCCTTGTTTGTCTTGCTTAATACGAGCCATAATATTACTTGTAAAATCTGCTTTTGGTGCTACTATATCTTGATAAGGCAGGCTTTCAAGCATATCATCTACCATATTTAAGTCATACGAACTATCAAATTCAGCATCATTTTTTATTTTATTCATAACTTTATTAGTAAAATCATCACTAGATTTAGTTTCTTTTACTTTCAAACTTTCTAACAATTCTTTTATACTTTCTTCATTATACTTTTGTTTCATAAACTGCCCCTTTTGCTTAAGACATTTTATTAATTATTTCAGCTAATTTTTTACGGCTTCTAAAAGCAGTAACTTTTACATTGGATTCTGTCATACCTGTAAGGGAAGCAATTTCTGCTACGCTTCGCTCTTCTGCATACATCATAGAGATAATTGTTCTTTCAACAGGTTTTAACTGTTCCATAGCTTTCATAAGCATTTTATAATTTTCATCACCTAATACATTTGTTTCAGGTGTTCTATAATCTATACCAAGTTCAATAGTCTGCTCTGTTTCTTCATCAAAAGATGACATTGGCACATCTTTTTGAGCATATTTTTGTCTCCAAAAATCTTTACAGCTTCTAATGGCAATAACTGTAAGCCAGTTTACAAATGGAGAATCGTTTTTAAAAGTCTTTAATGACTTATATGATTTAAAAAATATATCGTTAGCCACTTCGTCCACGTAATCATGGGGAATATGCATAGATACTATTTTAAATATTTTAGCTTTATATTTATCAATCAATAAAGCAAACTGGTCAACATCACCCTCAAGCACCGATGATATAATATCTATATCATTAAATTCCATTTTATCCCCTCATTAAAATATCCCTTCTATATATAGTCTGTCGTCAATAATTATAAACAAGTTACATAATAAATACTATTTTTCGAAAGAATATTTAAAATCATCATTATCGTATGTGCCTGAAAGTATTGCTGCAACATCTTCAATAATAACTATTTCTTCGTTTGTAGGTATAAGTAAAACTTTAACAGTGGAATCATCTTTTGAGATAATATTTTCACCTGTTAAGTTATTATTTTTATCATTATCTAATACTATACCAAAATGTTCAAGTCCATTACATACAAGCTGCCTTGCAACTGGCGAATTTTCCCCAACTCCTGCTGTAAAAATTATACCATCAAGCCTGCCAAGTATAGCATAATATTCACCAATTAATTTTTTCAGCCTGTATGCTTCAATATCCATAGCAAGCTGGCAGGCTTTATCACCTTCTCCTGCAACGCGGACAATATCACGTCTATCTGTATATCTGCCAGTAATGCCAAGCACACCAGAGCGTTTATTTAAAATGGTATTTACTTCTTCAGAAGTAAACCCTTCTTTATCCATCATAAAAAGTGGAACGGCAGGGTCAATACTGCCACATCTTGTGCCCATAACTGCCCCATCAAGTGGTGTAAACCCCATAGAAGTATCAATAGATTTACCACCTTTACATGCAGTAACACTTACCCCGTTACCAATATGCAGGCTAATAAAATTAGTATCTTTAATATCTTTATTAAGCATAACAGCAGCACGTCTTGTAACATAGAGATGGCTTGTGCCATGAAATCCATATTTTCTAACCCCATATTTTTCATACCATTTCATAGGTATTGCATACATATAGGCAGTTTCAGGCATTGTTTGGTGAAATGCAGTATCAAATACAGCAATCTGTACAACATTAGGGAGTAATGATTTCATAGCCATAATACCTGAAAGGTTTGGTGGGTTATGTAGTGGGGCAAGGCTTGATAAATTATCAATTGCTTTAATAACATTATCATCAATTAGCACACTTTTATTAAAAAATTCTCCACCATGAACAATTCGATGTCCTACAGCATCAATTTCTTTAAGGTCTTTAATAACGCCAAATTCTTCATCTGTTAAAAATTTAAACACTAAATTAATAGCATCTTTATGGTCTGCACATTCACATTCTAGCCTGTGTTTTTGGTATCTTGCATAATGAATAATAAATGTACCAACAAACCCAATACGTTCTATACCACCCTTTGCAATAAGTTTGTTGTTGGCTGTATCATATAGCTGATATTTTACTGAAGAACTTCCGCAGTTAAGTGCTAATATTTTCATAATGCCCCCTTAATTAAAAATAATACTTGGTAAATGTCAATATGTCAAACATTTTAATTTATATTGCTATTACATACTTTTTACACAATTTTACACTATAAAATATAATTATTTATTCGGTTATTTATGAGGTGTATTATGGGACTTGGTTCTATTGGAATGGTGTTCCAATATGCTGCACTATTATTTTGTTTTAGTGCAGTTATTGCATACATATTCTCCTATTTAAGTAGACAATACAATATAATATCAATAGGTAATATTTTCTTTACAGCAACTACTGTTTCTATAGTATTTGCTTCTATTATACTTTTTACAGCATGTGCAATAAGTGATTTTTCTATAGCTTATGTTGTAAATTACAGTAGTTCAACATTACCTATGTTTTATAAAATTAGTGCATTTTGGGGTGGTCAGGCAGGCTCACTTCTTTTATGGGTGCTTTTACTTGTAATATTTGGCTCTATTGAGTTATACCGCATAAAATCAAAAGACAGTGTTTATAAACTTGGCGTTATGCTTATTATGAGTGGCACAACATTATTTTTTGTAATACTTGTTACATTTTTACAAAATCCATTTGTAGCGACTGATAAGATTTATATGGACGGTTTTGGTTTAAATCCGTTATTACAAAATCCGGGTATGGTTATTCACCCACCAACCTTATATATAGGTTATGTTGGCTTTACTGTAATAATTGCCCACTCGTTATCAGCAATATTAACAAGAGATTTTTCATCTGACTGGTTAAAAATGGCTCGTCCATGGTCTATGATAATATGGGCATTTTTAACAATCGGTATAGTTATTGGTGCATGGTGGGCATATGTGGAACTTGGCTGGGGTGGCTACTGGGCATGGGACCCTGTGGAAAATGCATCTATTATGCCATGGTTTACAGCAACTGCATTTTTACATTCTGCATATATATATGAAAAAACAGGTAAATTAAAAGTATTTACATTTATTTTATTACTTATTACTTTTGAGCTTACTATATTGGGTACATTTATTACAAGAAGTGGTTTATTAGATTCTGTTCATAGTTTTGCACCACACCCAATTGGTTACTATTTTATTATATATATTATAATATCAGCTGCAGTATATTTAATAGTATTTTTATCAAATCCAAAATTTAAGGAACTTGTAAAAAATGATGAAGAAGGATTTAAATTCTTCTCACGAACTGGTTTAGTGTTTATATCAAACTGGTTATTTATTGCAATTTCTGTAGCTATAATATTTGGTACATTTTTACCACTTTTTAGCTCATCTTCCTATACTATAGAGCAGTATAATAGAACAACATCTCCATTTTTTGCACTTATCTTTTTTGCAAGTGGTTTTGGGTTATTAACTGGTTTTAAAATATCTAATATAAAAACATACTATAACAGGTTAATAATATCTTTTGCAGTTTCTGTAATAGGTGTTATAGTAATGGCAGTGTTAGGTTATACGAATGTATGGTCGTTAATACTTGCTTTTACCATATATTTTTCTGCAGCAGCAGTTATTATTAGAATGGCATCTTCCATTAAAAAATCTGGTATTAAATCATTTTTTAAAACAAACAGATTTGCTGGTGCAATGATAATACATTTGGGTCTTGTTATAATAGCCATTGGTGTTGTAATGTCATCATTTTACCATTATGAAAAAGAATTTACAGTGCAGGCAAATACATCATTAAATTATGACAGTTATACATTTAAAGTAGGCTCATATTCCAGCATACAGGAAGAAAACTATATTGCAGAATATGTACCTATAGAAATATATGAAAACAATAAACTTTTAGCTACTGCTTATCCTGAAATAAGAAATTATAACACTCATTCAGACAAATTCTTTGGTGAGGTATCATATTTATCATTATTTACTGGTGATTTATATTTTGCTTTAAGAGGTTTTGAGCAGACAGGTGAAATGGTAATAATATTCATACATCAACCATATGTTTCATGGATATGGGCAGGCTGTCTAATTATGGCACTTGGTGCATTTTTAGGTGCTTTTACATATAAAAGAAAAGATGATAATATAAGTGATAAAAAAAGCTATCTTGTAGAAGAAAAATAATAAAAACTGCCTCAATATGAGGCAGTTTTTTTATACTATATCAAGTATAACATCTATATTACTATTATTTACATCTTGCAGTTTAGATAAATATTTGCTTTTCAGTTCCAGTGTTAATTGTATATTTTCATCTTATAGTAAGTATATATAATAAGGCAGGATATGATTATATAATTATATCATACTTAAAAATTCATCTTGAGAGATAACTTTTACACCTAATTTATTTGCTTTATCAAGCTTGGAGCCAGCTTTTTCTCCAGCAATTAGAAAATCAAGGTTTTTAGATACGCCACTTAAAAGGCTGCCCCCATTTGCAAGTATTAATTCTTCATAATATTTACGAGGTTTATCCAGTGTGCCTGTAATTAAAAATGATTTGCCTTGTAATGATGCACCAGTATTTGACTGCACATATTCCATTTGTAAGCCATAATCTTTAAGCCTTGTAATTATTTGGTTCATATTTTCATCTTTTAATGATTTTAATATACTTACGGCTGTTTCTTTGCCTATGCCTTTTACATTTTCCAAATCATTAATTGTAGCATTCATTAATCTATCCATACTTTTAAAATGTTCTGCTAAAAGCCTTGCTGCAATTATGCCCACATGGCGAAGTCCTAAAGCAAAAAGCACACGTTCAAAAGGTATGTTTTTACTTTCATTTACAGCTTCTATTAAATTTTCAGCAGATACTTTTCCCCAGCCTTCCCTGTCTTCTAAATGCTCTGCTTTTAATTCATAAATATCTGCATAATTATTAATTAAATGAGCATTAAATAATTCTTCCACCACTTTTTCACCAAGCCCTTTTATATCCATTGCATCTCTACTTGCAAAATGAATAATAGAGCCTTGTATTAATGCAGGGCATTTTGGGTTTACGCATCTTCTTTTAGCATCACTTTCTATTACTTCAAGGGGAGAATTACATATTGGGCAGTTTGAAGGCATAATAATTTCTTTTGCATTATCACTTCTTAAACTTTGCTGCACACTTACTACTTTTGGTATGATTTCCCCACCCTTTTCAATAAATACAGTATCGCCTATCATAATATTTAATCGTTTTATTTCATCTTCATTATGAAGGCTTGCTCGGCTTACAGTAGAACCAGATATTAAAACAGGGTGCAAAACAGCAACAGGTGTAACTGCTCCAGTTCTTCCCACTTGAAATATTACATCTTCTAAAATAGTGGATACCTGCTGAGCCTTATACTTATATGCTATTGCCCAGCGTGGAAATTTAGCTGTAAAGCCTGCCTGCCTTTGCATATCAATATTATTTACTTTTATAACTGCACCATCAATATCATAAGGCAGGCTAAAACGCATATTCTCTATTTCAGATAATGCATTTTCCACCATATTTAAATTGCTGCATTTAAAAAATATATTATTAACAGGAAGCCCAATTTCTCTACAAAAATTTAGTGCTTCTTCATGAGTTGAAATATTTTCATCACAATATGCAAGGTTATATACAAACATTTCTAACATACGGCTTTGTGCCTGTTTAAAATCTAATAATTTTAAGCTGCCAGCTGCTGCATTTCTTGGGTTTGCAAAAAGGCTTTGGCCCATTTCACCACGTTTTCTATTTAATTCCTTAAAAACTTCCTTTGGCATAAATACTTCGCCACGAAGTATAAGTTTTCCTTTGTAAGATATTTCTTTAGGCAGGTTGCTTATATATGCAGTATTTGTTATATCTTCCCCGCTTTTACCATCACCCCTTGTTACAACCTGTAAAAGCCTGCCATTGTCATATGTAACAGATAAGGCAGCACCGTCCATTTTACATTCAACAGTTAGCTCTATATCTTTACCAAACATTTTATAAAGCCTTTCATAAAATTCTTCTATATCTTCCATAGAGTATGAATTATCTAAAGAATACATAGGTATTTCATGGTTTATGGTTTTAGATAAAGTTTCTTTTGCTCCCACTGCTTTTGTTGGGCTGTTGTTTTGAATAAATTCAGGGTAATCTTTTTCCAACTGCTCTAACTCTTTATATAAAGTATCGTATTCCACATCAGATACTATGGGATTATTATCAATATAATATGCTTTATTATACTTATTTAATAAATCAGTAAGATATGAAATACGCTCTTTATAATCCATTTAAAACCTCATAATAAGTGAGCCGGCTGGTGCTGTATCTTTAAAAGGAATTTTATATATATAGTTTGGTCTTGTTGCATCTATTTTATTGCCACCCTCATCTAAAATAAGTTCTGGAGATACTTTTATTTCATTTAAATCAGGTGTTAAAATAGTTATTTCTTCATTAGGTGCAAATTTTGCACGGCATGTAAGCTCAAGTTCATTATTTTTACTATCGCTTGTAGCAACACCTAAAAATGCTGCTGCCCTTGAATAGCCGCTTGTTTCTCTGTTTATTGCTTTTGCATCATATTCTCCACCATAAAAGCCTTCAATATACCCTCTGTTACTTACACTTTCTAGTAATGAACGCCATTTTGGTAAAGGTTTATAATTATCTGCATCTTTCATGGCTGCATTTATTGCCTGCCTGTATACACCTGTTACAATAGATACATACATTATACTTTTCATTCTGCCTTCAATTTTACCACTGCTTGAGCCCATTTTTACAAGCTCCCCAATTCTATCAAGTAAGCATAAATCTTTAGAGTTATATAAATATGTGCCTCTTTCATCTTCATATACTGGGTAATATTCCCCCTGCCTTGTTTCTTCCATTAATGAGTAACTCCACCTGCAAGGGTGAGTGCATTCCCCATTATTAGCATCTTTGCCTGTCATATATGAGCTGATTAAGCATCTGCCACTCATAGAAATACATATAGCACCATGAATAAATGTTTCCACTTCACATTTTGCATTTTTTATGATTTCTACTAAATCTTCCCTGCGAACTTCCCTTGCCATAATTACACGTTTTGCACCTAAATCTGCCCAGAAGTTAACGGCTGCAAGGTTTGTAGTATTAGCTTGAGTGCTTATAGATACAGGCGTCTTAATGCCTTCCTGCTTCACAATAGAAAATATACCCGGATCACTTATAATCAAAGCATCAGCCCCAAGCTGCTCACATGTTTTTAAATATTTTGCAATATCATTAAGCTCATGAGTTTGTGGGTAGATATTTACTGTAACATACCCTTTTTTACCACGCTCATGCAGGTATTTAAAAGCTTCTTCCATTTCATCAAAAGTAAAATTACCAGCATTAGCACGCAGCCCAAAAGCAGGGCCACCCATAAAAACAGCATCTGCTCCAAATAATACAGCAGCTTTTAATTTTTCAAAATTCCCAGCGGGAGAAAGTAATTCCATATATTATTATCCTTATAATTTTTTAAATTTAAAAATACATAGTCAGCACTATACCATAAATTTTATATTATGCAATGAAGTTATTTTATATTTTGCAAAAAAAATTATAATTATAACATTGATACATTTTAGATATTAAAAATAATTGCTGTTAGATTGATTTTTAGCATTGCAAATATATATTTGCCATATAAGTTTACATTATAAATTTAACCTAATTAATATAATACCTGTAATAATTACAATACTTCCAATAATACGGTGTAAGCCATATGATTCTTTTAAAAATATTAGCCCCATTAAAACGCCAAAAAATGAGCTTAACTGCCTTAATGCTGTAGCATAAGATATTTGCATATCAATAAGCCCAAGCCTGTATGTAACAATAGAGGCAGCCATTACAAGCCCGCCAATACCAACTAGTTTCCACTGAATACTGCCCTTTACTTTCTTATGGAGTGTTCTTGAGTTTCTGTGGCTTATTGTTGTAAAGATAATGGAATAAAGTGATATAAAATCTGCCATAAGCATAATATATAAGTGAGTATTAACTGTTCCAACCCCCATTTTATCAGCCATAGCTCCAAAAGAATATAAAAATGCAGAAAGAAGTGCTAAAAATATACCATATATTGCATTTTTATTACCTTTGCCACGTGTTGCATTCATTATATAACAGCCTGCAAGAATAAGTATAATCCCTATTATACCCATAAAAGATATTTTTTCATCTAATAGAAAATATGCCCATATGATTATAAATAAAGGTGATGATGTGGTTATTGGGTACACCATAGAAACATCTGCATATTTGTAACTTAAAGCTGCAAAATACTGGTATAATGCAAAGAAAAATGAAGAAAGTAATGCATAGTAAATTGTTGGTTTGTGTATATAAAAAGCATCAGGATAGAAAATAACAGTATAAGCTGTTACAAAAAAAGCAGTAGCTATTTGAATATGGACATTATATGCCACCTTATCATCTGCTGCTTTTACAAGCATATTCCAGCTTGCATGAAAAACTGCACTAATAACGATTAACCCAAAAGATAAACTCATAATTCACCTGCTTAAATATAGAAAAACAATATAATGAATTAATAATTATCCAGCAGTTCTCTCATTTTTGGGCTAATATATATATCTACCAAATCCATTTTTTTTATATTTTCAGCCAAAACAGCTATTTTATAATCATCACTTGCTTTTCTATCAATAATAATAAGAGGGCTGCCTTGAAAAGTGCACATGCCCCCTCTTGCTTCAGTTTTCTCATACCTAACTTTTATACCTGCCTTTAGTGCAAGTTCTTCCAACTCTTTAAGAGTATCTTTTTTACTTTTTGCCATTTTATTTGTTATAAAGTGGTGACATTTTTCTTAATTTTTCAACACTTTCTTTTAAAACTTCCACAGCTCTATCCACTTCGTCCATTGTGTTAAACCTGCCAAAGCTAAAACGTAATGCACCGTGTATATCTACATCATCAACATGTATTGCAGAAAGCACATGAGATGGGTTTGTAGAAGCTGATGTGCACGCACTTCCTGCACTGCAACATACTTCTCTAGCATATACCATTAAGGCTTCCCCTTCAATATACCTAAATACTATATCACTAATAGATGGCACACGTAATTCTGGGTGACCATTTATATAAGTATCTGGTATTGTTTCTAATACTTTTTTCTCAAAGGTATCACGTAATTTTTTAATATGTAAAATTTCAGTATCCTGCTGTTCTAGTAATATATCGCATGCTTTTCCAAGCCCTACAATATATGGAATATTTTCAGTTCCTGCACGAAGCCCGCCTTCCTGCTGACCGCCGTGAATAATAGGGTGGATTTTCTCCCTTAATTCTATATCAATATATAAAACGCCAATACCTTTTGGAGCATATATTTTATGCCCTGAAAAAGTGAGCATATGGACACCTAAATCATTTACATCAATATTCATTTTACCAACAGCCTGCACTGCATCAGTATGAACTATAATACCTTTTTTAGTAGCAATAGAAGCTATCTCTTTTATAGGTTCAATAGTTCCAATTTCATTATTTGCAAGCATAACACTAATAAAAGTAGTATCATCTCTTAATGATTTTTTAAAGTAGTCCATATCTATAACGCCATATTTATCAACAGGTAGATAAGTTACTTCAAAGCCTTCTTCATGTTCTAAAAACTTAAATGTTTCTAAAACTGCCTTATGCTCAATAGCTGATGTAATAATATGTTTACCTTTATGTTTGTATGCCCTAGCTGTAGCAATAATCGCCAAGTTATCTGACTCTGAACCACTTGCTGTAAAAACAATCTCTTCAGGGTCTGCATTGATTAATTTAGCAACAGATTTTCTAGCCTGCTCTTCATAAGGCCTAACCTGCCTGCCAATAGAATGTATACTTGAAACATTACCATAAAGTTCGCTGAAAAAAGGCACCATAGCTTCAACGACTCTAGGGTCTACTTTAGTTGTTGCACTATTATCAAAATAAATTGCCATAATAATCTCCCGTAAATATAAAGAAATAAGTTTATACAGTAAAATGTGTCTGCGATTTAGATATTAAATCAGCAACAGTAATTTTTTCTAAATAATCATCACATGTTTTTTCAAGCCCAGCCCATAACCAGTTTACAGCGCAAGTTGAAAAGTTTTGGCAGTTATCCACCGCACCACAGTCTTGAGTTTTTAATGGACCGTCCATAGTATTAACTATTTCTTTTAAGTTAATGTTATCTGGGTTTCTAGCAAGCATATAGCCACCACCAACCCCACGAGAACCTGTTATAATATTTACATATTTTAGTTTAGTAAATATTTGCTCAAGATATTTTTTTGAAATATCTTCAAATTCTAATATTTTAAGTATGCTTACAGGGTGTTTATCGCCCCCAAGTTTACATAATGCATATATTGCTCTAATAGCATACCTACTCTTTGTTGTTATTTTCATATACTGCCCCTACTTAATAGATTTAATTTCTTTTTCCATTTCCACTATTCTATCAATAATGCAGTTAAAAGCATTTGCCACAGGGTCAGGAAGTTTAGTATGGTCAAACATATCATTTCTACTAGTAGTCCCTGTAATTCTTCCGGGAACACCAACAACAGTTGCATCATCTGGCACTTCATGAAGCACAACAGAATTAGCACCAATGCGAACTCTATCCCCTACTTTAAAGGGCCCTAACACTTTAGCACCAGCACCAATAATTACATTATTTCCAATAGTGGGGTGGCGTTTTTCTTTTTTTAAAGAAACACCACCTAAAGTTACACCATGGTATATGGTAACATCATCGCCCACTTCAGCTGTTTCACCAATAACAACGCCCATACCATGGTCAATAAAAAAACGCTTACCAATTTTAGCAGCAGGGTGTATTTCTACTCCTGTAATAAATCTTGCAATCATAGCATTAAACCTTGCAATAAACCGAAGATGATGGCACCAAAGCCAGTGGGATACCCTGTGCATTACAAGAGCATGATAGCCAGAGTAACAAAAAAATACTTCAAAGTAATTACGGGCTGCAGGGTCTCTATCCATAACTGTTTTAATATCTTCATACAATGTTTTAAAAAATGCCATAAAAATATACCGTCAAACTAGACTATTGTTTGTTAAAAAACAGGGTATAATACCCTTTTTACTATCCATATAATAATTAAAATATTTAAAAAACATGGAATAAGTCTGGTAAAATACAAATTACCAGACCCCATGCATTATTTTTGCACAATTAAAACCACTAAAACTTGCACATGTTTTAGTCTTAGTAGAAAACTGACCAATAAAGGCAGTATTAATTCTAATTAGTCACCAGCAGAAATTGCTTCCACAGGGCATTCTGCAGCACAAGCACCGCAGTCAATACAAATATCAGCATCTATCCATGCTTTATCGTTTTTTTCGCTAATTGCACTAACTGGGCAAACTTCCATACAAGAAGTGCAAAAAGTGCAAATATCTTGGTTAACAACGTGAGCCATTTTAATCCTCCACTATAGATAGTATAGAAGTATTTTGAACTCTAAATACATAATTTGTCAAGCAAAAAAGATATGTATCTATACAATTAAAAAAACAATTTTAAAATAAGTGTTTGATTTTATAAGAAAAAGCACATAAAAATATTTTTTATAAAAATAAAATAAATATAACTTATTGATATATAAAGAATAAAAATACAACAAAAAAGCCCCGCTTATGCAGGGCATGAAAATAAAAATTATAACATATGTAACATATTATGCTACCTTTAATCTATCTAAAAATTCTATTCTTTCTAAATTTAAACCATTAAACCAAGTAAGATTAGAAAGTTTTCCACCATTTTCAACATATTCTTTAAGCGAGTTCAATACAACCAAAGCCATGTCGTCGTGTTCTTCTTGAGCTTTCATTATTAAATTTTCCAACGCCTGCATAACTATCATATTATACCTCCTTAGTAATTTCGATCCATTTAGAATACAGCCGAACACTATATCCACCCCTAAAAAGATTTCATTTAAATAATATATGATTTATACCATATTCTTATATAATATACAATACATTTCTACTGTTTATAATTTATTTATAATATTTTTACATATATATAATAACTATAACATACTAATAATAAATTATATCTTACATACCTTATATGCAAAAAAGCCCCGCTTATGCGGGGCATAATATGTTTAGTTAAATACTTAATTTGTATAAGTTACAACACCATGTGAAAAATACGGTTCTTTAGCAGGTGAACCAGTTCCTAATTGACGAACAACAGCATTTGAGCTTTGTTCCTTTGCAAAATCTTTATAATCGAAATATCTTGTATTATCAAGAGTTTTAACTGTATCTGATTTTTTTCTAACATATGTTTTTACAGTCACATCTGCACCTATTAATGAGCCACCTTTTCTAAATGACTGTGTTATTAAAAGCATATCGCCTTCTTGAGTAACAATACCCTGCTGTTGTGAACCAGTAGTTCCAAAACTTGCACCACCACCGGCATATTGAATAGCATCATAATTAGTTAATGCAAGCTGTTCTTTTTTAGGGTCTATATCTCCAATACTTGTTTCTGTTTCCAATGTATAACTATCCATTTGAATTTTTGTGGTCATGTTTACATTACCACTAGCATAACCTAATGCCATTTCTCCTATCATTCTTTGAACAGAACCACTATATTTACTTTCATCTTTTGTTCCAACATACACTTTGATACCAAATGCCGCACTACTATCACTTGTAAATTCTACAAACTCATAAGTTCCCACAAGTGTAGATGGGTCTGCAATATTAATTGGTGTGTAAACACTTACTATGCATGTAGCTGTATATTGCTGTCCTGCCATGCTGTAAGTTGCTGTTACTTCCACATCACCTGTTTGGATAGTAGTAATATTACCTTCATTATCAATATTAATTATACCACCTTTATCTGTTGAATATGTTACTGGAGTAGCATAGTCTGTTGTACCCATAAGATATGGTTGGATTTTTATAGTGCTTCCTAAAGCTACACCATATTCAAATTTTTCAAATACAATACCTTCTGGGAAGTTTTCTACTTTTACATTACATTTTGCAGTTTTTTCTACGCCATTTGCATTTACTCTTACAGTAATAACATCGCTTCCTACTGCTTTTGCTGTTACTTTACCATTTTGGTCTACAGATACAACAGTTTCACCGTTATTTGTTTCATAATTAACAGTTGCACCTAAAATAGCAGCAACACCAGAAAGTGCTAATTTATAAGACTGTGCATTTGAACCATCTTTATTTACATATAAAGTTAAATCCTGTTTATCTAGTGAAATTTCACCTAAAACTGCTCCCTGTATTTGAAGAGTGGCAGTTTTTCCATTTGCTGTAGTTGCTGTAATATTTGCATTACCATTTGATAATATTGTTACTACACCATTTTCAACTGTAGCTACTTGTGGGTTATCTGTTTCCCAAGTTAATGTTGAAGTTGCTCCAACAGGTGCAAAAAATGTTCCTAATGTAAATGAACCTTTATCAGTTATTTTATGAACTGTTTTATCAAAATTGATATCTTGAACTTCAAGAGATGGGTCTACCACATCATCACTAGTAGTTAAGCCAGCATCTGCTTGTAAATCTTTTGTTTTTGTAAGTTTTAATTTTAAATATTGACCTGATGTAATAACATTTTTATCAATTAATGGTTGATATTGTGTATTTTTTGCAGGGTCTAATGTGAAATATAAGCTATACTGGTCACCAGTAATTAATTCAGCACCTAAATCTGTAAAAGTTTTAGATATAAAACTGTTTAAATCACCCTGCATACTGCTTAAATCAATAATATGAGTATTAAATGGTATAACTTGACCATCAAAATTTAAAAGCATTATAACTTCTGGGGCATTAGCACCACCTGCAGCAGTTGTTAAATTTAAACCAACACGAAGTTCACTTTTTTGTGTAGGTGTATTCACTGGCTCACCATCAATACCATATAAATCTACTTGATATACACCTAATAAACTAAATGGATTATTAGTTAAATCAATTGGTGTAATACCAGTTCCACTTCCACCACCATTATTACTTGGTGAGTCTGTTGAGCAGCCAGAAATAAAAACAATAGATAAAGCTGCAATTAAAAAAGATAATAAAAACGTTTTAAATCTTGCCATATTTCCTCCTTAAAATTTTCATAACTATATGAGATAAAAAACATTTCATACATTATATTATTACTATAATTATGAAAAGTATTTTTTTAAAAGTTTATATAAAAGTTTAACACAATGGATATATTTGTTAAGAAAAAAGGGTAAGATTTATACTCTTACCCTTTATTTGTTTGACATTTATCTAACTTTTAACTTTTACTTCCTCCTTAAAAGCCATCTCTTCTATACTTTTTTTGTAAGTTAAGCTTTTATCTTTTTTTAGCTCGTTTATTACTGCCTTATCATTTGTTTCATATACACCATTTTTAAATACTGCTACACCTTTTGAATGCATGATTTTTAAATCCTTATAACAGGAATAAAACCTCATATATAACCACCTAAAAATTAAGGGTTAAAATACCATGGCATTCTTCGTTAGATACTTCTAAACCACAGTCTGTTAAGAAAGTATCAACTACACCATCATAGCCGTCGCTTTGGATATTTGTATCCATTTTTGTTTCTTCAATAAAGTGTAAAAGCAGCTCATCTAAATCAACAATTACAGCAGTATTTGGGTAAACTGCTGATAAAACAGGGTCATACATTATATTTAATTCCCCATATTCTGTATCTATTTTATCTAAAGCAATGCCAAACTCTTTTAAAAGGTTTCCACTGCCACCTGAAAATGTTTTAATAGCATTATCGTTTAATTTTGCATTAAAGCCTGAGCCAGTAAGCATTACTTTATCACCTGCTGAACCTTTATCTGCCATAGCACCTAATATCTCATTTATTGTGCCTACTTTAAATTTTTCTGGATTTGTAATGCTTAATACATTTGTTTTAATATAATGGAAAAGCCCGCCTGTTACATATAATGGCTCGCTGCCTGATAAATCTTTTTTTGGCTCTCCAAACATTAAAGCCTGCTCAATATCATTTTGATGAAGCCTTAATATTTTATTTCTTTCGGACTTCCTTCTGCTTTCTGCATTCTCTCCATCATCACCATATTCACCTTGACGAAGTTTATTTCTAGTGATTTTTAATGTTCTTCTAAATGTCTGGCAGTAGTTAAAATTATCTTTTTTCAAAAGCACTGTTCCTTTTGGTGCTAAACTGCCCTCTGGATAAGCTACTGATATATTTATAAATGTTGCATTTGTATCATCAGCATCTGCTGCTATTTCTTGGGCGCTTGTTACACCATAAGCCCTTGTAACAGTTATTGTTTTACCACTTATTGCTGTTACTCTCATCTGCTCATGGGTTTTAATATCTTTAATAATTGAGCCTTCTGTTAAAAATGTTACACTATCTTCATCTGTTGCAACAGTTAATTCTGTAGCAGACTGGTTGGAAGGTGATACTTTAAATGTTGGCTTATTAAGCCTTGTTTCTAACCATTCAAACTTTTGGTTTGTTTCTGCAATTACTCTGCCTCTAGCCTGCAGCATCATAAAAAGTGGGGAAAGTTTTGCATTTTGGAAAATTTTATCCCTTAAACCTACACTTCTTTTTACTAACTCTGCTTGTGTATTTGTGCTATATGTATCATAAATTACACTCATTTTTTTCTCCTTTTCTTATATAAAGTTTTCATATGTATTGTTATTTTTTACTTGTTTATAACTGCCACCATTCATAGCTTTTGGTGGGAAAATTATATTTTTTTCACTGTCTTTAATGGCTTCTTTGTCCATTTGTTCTTTTTTATTAACTACTTCATTAAACACACTGTCATAAAATGATAAAAGTTTTTCCACATTACCATGCATTCTTGATGATAAAATATCCCTTGCATCTTTAAATGCCATGCTTTCAAATGTGCTTCTTGCTGCCTGCTCCACACTTTCATACATATCGCCATATTTTTCATGAAGGCTTTCATCAAATTTCCTTAATTTTATTTCTTTTTCTTTCTCTTTTAATGCCTGCTGTTTAAAATATTCAAAATATTCCTTATGGGCTGGGTTATTTATATCAAACTGTGCTTTTACATAGTTTTCTACTTGTTTTGCTGCATATTCATTAATAGCTTTTATATCTTCAAGGCTTAAGCCTTCGATATAACCAATATTTCCTACAGCCATGTTCTTTTCTGTATTTTCTTTATTTTCTGCTTTAGAAATATTTTGCATGTTTTCTAAAAGCATACTAATATCACGGGGCAGTTTCTTTTTATCATTTCCTGCCTGGCTTATAATTTTTAATATTTCTTCCACAGAATATGTTTTTATATTTTCCATGTTTTTTACTGCTTTTTGCTGTTTTACTTCTTCTATTTTATTTTCCATTTTTTACTCCTTGTTATTATTTTTCATCATGATTTTTGCATCGTTTTTATGGGAAATATCCCTTAAAATATCCTGCTCTAGTTTTTTTATTATATATGCCATTCCCTGCAGCTTTCTTATATTGTCCCCTTTTTCTAAATTCTGCATTATTTCAGTTCTATATGACTCTAATATGGGCATAATATATTCTGCTGCTGTTTCTGCCTGCTCACCCTTTTGTATTCGCTTTTTCCATACTGCCATTTCCTGCATTACTTTGCTCCATAACCCTTTCTGTGCTTAAAAGATAGTTATCAATATCTTTTAGCCCACTTTCTTCTAAAAGCTTCGCCATTAAGTTTCTAATACGCATTTTATCAGTTAAATATCTTGGCTCGCCTATTTCTATCATCATAGCAAGAGCGTTACTTAAAGCACGCCTTCTAGTTTCTTCTGTGCCTGTTGATAATGACTGGGATACTGCTATATCAAAATCCACATCTTTTATATCTGATGGGTTTACTTCGATAGTATCATTTATAAGCCTTATAACCTGCGAATTATCTATAAACTTTTGGTTTTGATATATTAAAAACCTATACGTTTCTTTTAAGCTTTCTGCAAAATTTTGCACAATAGCCTGCACTTGAGAATTAGATGATTCATACTTAATCTGGGCTTCTGTGGCAGTCTGGTTTTCCACCTGAGGCCTTACTCCCTGTTTCATATCACTTATGCCTGTTACTTTCTGGTTTTCCTTATCAAAATATTCTACTAGTGTAAAAGTATTGCTTGATATTGCTTCAAAAGGTTCAGGGGCAAAAATATTATTAATATCTGCACTATCACGCACTGCCACATACTGCTCATTTGTAACCATTTGAGAAGGGTTTAATAAATCATCTATCTTATAAAATATTTTCCTGTTATTATTTCGCCTTGTATTTTCTAATATTTCCCTAATTAATGCAGTTTTTATAATCTGCACATTTTCTGAAAGCTCAGCCAGCCCTTTACCTGCAATACTATCCATTGATAAAAATGGGGTGTAAACAAAAAATGGATACATTCCAAAAGTATTTTCTTCTATGGATAATATTTGGTTGCCACAGTATGTGATAACCACATCTTCATCAATACCGTCCTTATTAACATCAATCTTACCCCAGTATTCATTTATCATATACATTTGACGTTTTGAGCTGCCATAACCATATAAACTGCTGTTTTTAATATCTTTTAAATCATCATCTTCAAAAGTTGATATGCTCCCCTTTATTTTTGATACATTTTTATAAATACCAGCTTTTTCCCTGCGTTTTAAATAATCATAATTGACAAGCTTTCTATGTATTATAAAATTGGCTTCCTGCACAGATGATGCATTTGCATCAAATAAAAATTCATCATAAGGAAGCACTTCAAAAACAGGCTGATTTTTATCAATATAACATGCCTTATACTGCACTTTATATTTTTTTATGCCAATTTATATATTCTTCTTTATAGTTAACTTTAAAGCCGTTTTTTATTAAAAGCTGCAGCTTATCATAAGTTATAATATCTTTTATTTCCTTTTCTTTTGTTTCTTTAACCCACAAAACTTTTAAAGCTGCACAGCCTGTTATTAATGCATTTGTTATAAGCCTTGTAAATATTGTGTGGTATGGGTTTTGTGATGTTATTTGGTAATTTAATAATGCCTGCATTTTCCTTGCTTTTTCTTCATCTTCCCCGTTTCTTGCTGTTATCTCCACTGGGTTTGATGTTAAAAGCAACTTATTAATATCAGGCATAACAGCCCTAATAGATACAAGCACATCACGGCTTATAAAAGAGCTTTCAGGCATTCTATACTTTTTTGTATCAATTTTTTCGCCATTATAAAGCTCATAATACTTCTTAAACTTTGGCTTTAATTCATTTGTATAGTAATTTAAAGCCTGTTTTTTATCTTCTTTTACTGTTTCTAAAATCTCTTTTTCATCTAACAATATTTTCATTTTAAAACCCTTTATCTTAATATTTTTGATGGAAGTTCCCTTTTATTTTCATTTACTTTTGCTGCAAAAGTTAATGCTAATGCATCGGCACAGTCTGGGCTTGCAAGCCCCCTTTTTTTCATATCCTGCTTTTTTTCAAGCAGTATTTGAGCATTATCTCCACGGAAATAGTATTGCGGGCCTGCTAAATCTTCCTTTAAATCTGTATCGTTTGGTATATCTGCACTTTTTAACCACTCTGCCATTTCGCCCCACATTTCAGCTCTTTTATTTATATATTTATCCTTTCTATTTGGCTTGCCTGCAAAATCTACCCCTATTACATTATAATTTAACCATTTTAGCCTGTCATATACTCCAGCACCAACACCACCTAAATCAATAAAAACAGCTTCAGGCTTAAATGAACTTATTTCCCTTATTACTTCATCTGCTACCTCCATAGTATCAAGTGAGCTGTATTTTTTTAGGTCATAGAGTTTTAAACCCTGACGCCTTGCTATAACTGTTTTATCTTCCCCAAAACGTGCTACATCAACACCTATTATTCGCGGAGAACTCTTGTAAACACTTTCATCAAGCACTCGCTCTACTGCACAGTTTATACTTTCACGACTTATTAATGAGGCACTTGCCCCTGATGGAAATTCGCCCAGCACTCTTATTTTTACAAAATCACTATCTAATCCATAATCTGCTACCCATTTATTAAGCTGCCTTTTATCTGTTATTGGCACTGTTCTACTATCTATTTTTTTAGTAATCCACCTGTGCCTAAACCTGCCAAAACACTCATAAAATCTGCCACTACTTCTTGTAGGGTTGCCAAAACATAAGAAAAATATTTCTGTATTTTTATCCGTCATAGCTCCTTCTGCCACCTCCCAAATACAGTCAGGTATGGCAGAAGCCTCATCAAAAATAATCAATATTCTTCCCCCTTGATTATGAAGCCCTGCAAATGCTTCCGGCCTGTGCTCACTCCAAGGGATTGCATCTATTCGCCAGGTTTTTTCATATCTTGCATCAGTGCTAAATATGGCTGTTTTGCTTACTTCAAACATATCTTCTACAATTGATAACCTGTGCCACTTTGCAAGCTCTGCCCAGGTTTTACTTTTTAGCTGATGTTCAGTATTAGCAGTTATTACTCCCTTAGTATTTGCTTTAGTGGAAATAGCCCACAAAATAAGCCAGGAAACTAACGCACTTTTTCCTATGCCATGCCCTGAAGATACTGCTATCTGCACTGCTTCGCTTAGATTTATTATCCCCTCCCTTATATTTACAAGCACTTCTTTTTGCCAGTCTAATATACCATGTTCCTTTAATTCATTCTGCCCCCAGCTAAAAGCTGCCTGCACAAATAATAAAGGGTCTTTTTCTGTGCGCGCTAATATATATGCTAAATCTTTTAAGGCTCGTGGGCTTTTTCCTTTTTTACTCATCTTCCTGCACACCATCTATTAGTTTTTTAGCTTTTTGCATTAAATCAGCCATATCATCTTTTCCGTTTACTACTTTATCGCTGTAACCAAAGCTGCATTTTAGGTTGAATATTACACCTGTTGTGGCATAGCTTTTATCTGTAAGCATATCTATTGTCTGGCTTTCCATACGCAGTTTTATTCTGTTTATTGCTGGAGCAAATTCTTCTATTTTTTCTAAATCTAAAAACTGGCTTTTATCCGTAAAACCAAGATAATACGATATTCCAGCAATGGAGCATGGTTTATTTTGTGTTTCCTGCTCTAAAAAATACTGCTCTGCCATTTTTTCTAAATCTTTTGGTTTTTTATATTTTTTATTCATATGTTTTCCTTATTTATTCTTGTTATAGTGCTAATATATATGGTTTTAAATTATGGGTGTCCGAAATGTCTGATATGTCGTTTAATATTTTTGTGCAGGTAATTCTACATATAATACTTATATGTTTATAAAATTTCTCTTGATTATATACTTATAAAAATATATACTGAAATTCAGTATAATTTATGCGTAAGTTTATTTTATGTAAGGTGGCTGTTTTGCTTAAAAAGGTATTAATAATTGTATTTATAATGAATGTTTTACCCATACATATTATGCCATTATATGCTTTTGATAAACAAAGTTTTATAGACTCTTATTCTGGTATAGAATTTAAAGCTCTTAATAATAAAACTTATTTAGCCGTTTATGAAGTTACTCAAGAGCAGTGGTATAAAGTTATGAATACTGCTCCGTTTTCTTTTAATAAAGGCGGCCAATACCCTGCTGAAACCATATCTATTGGTGATATACAGAAATTTCTAAACACATTAAATGAAAAAACAAACTCTAAATACAGGCTCCCTACTGTTGCTGAATGGAAAGAGGCTGCAGGCGAACCTGGCTACAGCCGTGATAATATATGTAACTATGCCAATATATATGATATATCATCAAACAGTGTAAACAGGTTTGGCAATGCTTATTTTGACTGCGATGATGGTTACCCTAACACTTCACCTGTTGGCTCTTTTCCTGCTAATGCTAAAGGTTTTCATGATTTATACGGCAATGTAAAAGAATGGCTCTGTAACTCAGAAAGTGATAGAACAAATACTTGTGCTTATCTTTTAGGTGCTGCCTCTTTAGCTGTTGCAGGCGGCGGGTATAGTGATGGTCCAAAAGAAATGAGAAATATAGTAAAAGATGAAAGAACTTCCCTTCGTTTTGCAGGGCTTGGCTTTAGATTAGCCATTGATAAATCAGCCATTAATGTAGATGCTGTTAGAGATAAAACTGCAAAAGATAATATAATCACACCATCTTCTACAATACCTGTTGCTCCAAAAGAAAGTAACCCGCAACCTGCAGCTATTGATAACCAAAAAAGCAATACTACTGAAAAACCTAGCACTCAAGAACGTAAATTTAAATTTCTACCTTTTTTAAGAGATTAAATATATAACTTAAAAAAATTAAAAATTTAACATTATATGTTAATGAGAATTTAATATGAGCCAATCTATAATATACAATAATGATATAACTCAAACTATCAAAAATACGGTTTATTAGGTTTATTGACTATTAATACATTGTTTTCTTGACACATGTAGAAATATACTATACTCTTAATTATAATAAATGAGGTAACTTATGAAAAAAATCAATTTAATCTTCTTATCATTGCTATTTGGCTGTGTGCTTTTTACAGTAAGCTGTGCAGACCAAGACACAGGTACAAATGGGGGGGGGATAGCTGATTACGGTCCTGGATATGACCCTAATGACCCAATAGATGCTAAATATCCATACTGGCGAGTAACTATAAAAGATTTTGGCTGCAGCAATGGCACTAAATGCACTTGGACAGTAGCAGAAAAAAAAGCAGCCATTAAAATGATGGCAAGGCTTCGTGCTATGCTAAATATCCCAGAATTTCAAGATGTTTTTAGGAAAAATGCTCCATATATTGCTGATGAAGTTGAATCTTATGAAGGCTCTCCATATTCTACAACTACTGGTGAAGCTTACGATACTGAAAGGCTTTTATGGTCTATTCTTAATGCTGATTTTGAAGTAACTTATAGAAAACAAAAGATGAATGGTGGTGATGCTTCTGCAAATGTGGGTAAAAGTTTATATGTTCAGCTTGGGTATAACCCTAATGTATATAATTTTGATTATATTTGTAACTTTCCAAATACAACTTATACAGGAAAAGGAAATAGTGGATATGTTTCTCATACATCTCTAGTATTTCATGAGCATTTACATAATATGGGTATGACACATGCACATGGTCAAGACCCTGTTACCGATATACAAATGGTTTTATTTGATTGGTGGTATAATGGTAATCCTAAATTAGAAACATCTCATCAAGCACAAATAGATGAAATTACAAACCATTATTTAGAAAAGTATGCTCATTTACTTAAAAGTGATACTTCAAATTAGATATATTCATCTATTAAATTAAAATTTAGCAGAGTGTTAAAAAATATCTTTCTAACACTCTGTATTAAATAACTTATATTTTTACAGAAAAAATTATTTTTAGTGCTTATCCTAAAATTTTTAGATAAATCAACAGCCGTAGAACTGTCTTATTAACCCAAGAACTTCATCAATATTATTTGTTTTATATATATTTACCCTAAAATCTGATGCTTTATCAAACCCTTTGCAAAACCAAACAGCAAACTTTTTTAATACATGCATATAGTGAGTTTCTTTCATATTTCTGCCCTTTGTATGCTCAAGCATATGTTCCCAAAGTCTGTTAAGCACACCTGCAATTTCAGCAGGGCTTAAATATGAATATACATTATTTTGCTTATTTTTTATTACTTCAAATACCCATGGGGCTTTCATCATGGCTCTTCCTATCATTACACCAGCTACGCCTGTTTCTTTCATCTTTTTGTAACTGTCATAATCTGCAACACCACCATTACCAATTAATGTAATTTTTGAATTTTCTGCCAATTCCTGTAAAATATCAAGACGAACAGTGCCACCAAACATATCACTTTTCGTTCTTGCATGAACTATTAATGCATTAACACCTTCATTTTCTGCTATTTTTAATATTTCATTATAGACTAGGTTTTTTTGGTCTAACCCTATTCGTATTTTTATGGAAAATGGTTTATCTGTAGATTTTCTTATGTTTTGAACAATGGCTTTAATTCGCCCTAAATCACCAAGCAAAGAGCAGCCACCCCCTGCCTTTATAACTTTTTTTACAGGGCAGCCCATATTCACATCAAATGCATCAACCTGTGCTTCATTTTCTGCTACCTTTACTGCTTCTGGGTAACTTTCTGCCCTGCCACCAAAAAGCTGAAAAACTAGTGGGCTTTCATATTCCTTTCTATCAAGATATTCTAATGTTTCCTTATTTCTTCTTGCAAGCCCTTCAACAGATATCATCTCACTATATACTATACCATCAAAAAAATTACGAAGAAGCCTTCTATAAGGCATATGTGAATAACCTGCTAAAGGTGCTGCCACTAAATCATTTTCTAGTAAATTTTTTTTAAAAAAATCTGACATTATAATAATCCTATACTATGCTTTGTATCGTATGCACTGCCTTTATAATTTAAAAATTTTCTAAATTTATAAAACCTTGTGGCTGCATATGCTATCATCTCGCCATTATCTGTGCAGCGAGAAATTTCTGGAAAATATACACTTTTACTGCCCCTTAATTCATTAAATACTCTGCGTATTTCCTTATTTGCTGCAACACCGCCACCTACAACTATTTTATCCCTATTCATCTGATTTGCCACATAAAAAACTTTATCTGCTAAAGTTTTTGCAATGGTGTATTGAAATGATGCTGCTATATCTTCATTAGAATACTCACCCTTATTAATGGTATTCATAACTGATGTTTTTAAACCACTAAAACTAAATTTTAACTCATTTTTAAAAGCTGTTGGAAATTTGATTTTATTTCTGTCCCCATTTTCTGCCATATTTTGTATATATATACCACCAGGGTATGGTCCACCCATTACTTTTGCTGTCTTATCAAAAACTTCCCCAGCAGCATCATCAATTGTCCTGCATATTAAAGAAAAATTTAATGCTTCATCTACATCAAAAATATGACTGTGACCACCAGAAATGATTATGGCTGTATAAGGTGGTCTTAAATCAGGATATGATAATTCTGCTGATAATATATGACCTGCTAAATGGTTAACAGGCATTACAGGTTTATTTAAGGCATAACCAAGCCCTTTTGCAAAAGATACCCCAACAAATAAAGCTCCAATAAGCCCAGGAGCATTTGTAACACCTATAATATCAATATCCTTTGCTGATATTTTGCTTTCATTTATACATTCATCATACAAGGGCTTAATTTTTTTAATATGGTTTCTTGAAGCCACTTCAGGTATAACTCCACCGAAATGAGCATGGATATCTGCCTGAGAAAATATTTTACTGCATAATGTGCCATGCTCTGTGGAATATACTGCAATGGAAGTTTCATCACATGATGTTTCAATACCTAAAGCTATCATAAACGCCTTTTACTATTTTGTAAGGCTTGTAACACTTACAAGTTTATAATTTCTTTTTTCAAGTTCAGGCAGTGCTATTTTTAATGCCTGTAATGTATTTGGACGTATATGACCTATGGCAATAATACTGCCATCATCACGTGATTTTTCTGCTGCTTCATATATCTTTTCAAGTATAGCTTCCACACTGTTATCATTATCAATAAAAAGCCTGTTTTCACCACACTTATAACCTGCTTTTTTACACTCTGCATATGCTTTTGTATTTGCTGTTGTTCTACTATCTACAAACCTGTTCGTATATGCTTTTGAAGCAAGCAGTATCTGTTCCATCTTAACTGCATCTTCTGTAATACCAGAACCCATATGATTATTAAAACCATCAACCTCTATGCCTATATTTTCGAAGTTTTCCCTAACTATACCGTTAATAATTAACTGTGGCATATTAGGTAAAACTGCACCTTTACCCGGGTCTGTATTAGGGTAGCTTTTTGGTGCCATAGGAAAATGTAAAAACACTGTTTTACCTGCTTTTTTTGCAATTTGTGCCGTCTGTTTTGTATATTCTAAATGTGGTAAAACTGCAATAGCTACAGGATATTTTATAGCAGCAAACTCTTTTGCAAGTTCTAAACTATTGCCGCCATCATCAAGCAGTATTGCAAACTGAACCTGCTTTTTAGCAGGGGCAGGAAGGTTTGGATATTTTGGTTTTGGTTTTTCTATCTCTGATACTTGTGTTTTCTCTTTCTTCTCTACTGGTTTTGCTGTATCTTCCTGTTTTTTAACCACTTCTTTTACAGGGGATTTTAATATAATACTATATTCATCTGTTTTCGAACTGGCAGTAATCTGATTATTACTTGATTTAACAGTATAACCTTTTTTTCTCATTAATGAGCTGATAGCAGAAGATACGCCCCTTTGCATATTTTCATCACACACTATTTCAAAATAAAGCACATTTTTACCAGCACTGTTTTTCTTTTTTCTTTCAGTTACTGATGAACGGCTTATTTCATGGTCATATAAAACCAGCCTGATTAAATCAGCAATATTTTCACTGCTGACTTGCTCTTCCTGCTGTTTTACTGGCTCTTTTTTATCTTCTTTTTTGGCAACTTGTTTTTCCTCTTTTTTAGGTTTTTCTTCTTTTTCCTGCTTCTTTTCTTCCTTTTTTGGAACAGAAACTACTTTAGTTGATTCCTTTTGTTCTTCTTTCTTTTTTGCAGGAATAATAGTTACAACTTTTTCTTCTTTAGAACCTTTCTCTCTATCATTTGTAATAGTCATTACACTAATAGTTATAAGCCCAATAAGTAACGAAATAAGCCCTATACCTAAAAATGCACCTCTGCTGGCTGATTTAGATTTAGAACTCTTCCTGCGTGTTGTTTTCCTGCCTGTAGAACGTCTATTTGTCTGCCTTGCCATATACTATCATACCTTTTAAAACTTGCACTGCTGAAATATATTGTAAATCATCATTTAAAGGTAAAACTTGTGATGCTCTTTTAATAGCTTCATCTATTTCACCATTATTATCATCACTATTTTTTGGTTTTTCATTCTCACCTTTTAAATGACCTGCTAAATCACTTTCCTTAATAACATGATAATCAGATGTATATTCAATAGTGCCAGGCTCTACTTCCACATCTGGCTTAATACCAACACCTTGTATAGAACGCCCATTTGGAGTATAGTATCTTGATGTAGTAAGACGAACAGCAGAACCATCACTCAGTGGCATTATAGATTGAACACTTCCCTTTCCAAAGGTTGATTTACCAACTATAACAGCCCTGTTATAATCCTGCATAGCTCCAGCTATAATCTCACTAGCTGATGCTGACCATTCATTTACAAGCACTACCATAGGAATAGTTCTATTTGTATAATTAACTGCTTCTGTTTTATAATGTTGTTCCTGTTTATCTCTCTGCCTTGTAAAAACTACTGTCTTATTAATAGGCAGGAAAATACTTGCAATAGATATAGCTTCATTTAAAAGGCCACCACCATTATTTCTTAAGTCTAATAATATACCTTTTGCACCCTGATTACTTAACTGCCTTACAGCATTTACCATCTCTTTGTATGAATTTTCCTGAAACTGAGTAAGCCTAATATAACCTAACTCTTTATCTATCATATCATATTTTACAGAATTTATTTTTATAATTGCTCTTGTAAGAGTTAAATCTATCGGTTTATCTTCACCTTTTCTTGCAATAGTTAATTTTATTTTAGTGCCTGCTTTACCACGCATTTTTTTAACAGCTTCATCTAATGTCATATTAGCCGTTGGCTCACCATCAATTAATGCAATAACATCGCCACCTTTAATACCTGCTTTCCATGCTGGTGTATCTTCTATGGCATTCATTACAGTAAGTAAATCATTTTTCATGGTAATAGTAATACCAAGCCCGCCAAAAGAACCACTTGTGCTTTGCTGAAAACCAGTAAATTCATCAGGCGTCATAAATGATGAGTGTGGGTCTAACTGCTCAAGCATACCTTTTATAGCACCATATATAGCCTCTTGAGACTCAACTGGCTCAACATAATTGCTTTCTACCAGTTCTAAAACACCCATAAATGTATCTATTGCTTTATATTTGTCATCTTGGTTATAGCTTCCCTTTTTTGAAAGCTGGCTCATCATAGGGTAATCACCTGCACTTTCCTGAGCCGATGCTGCAATGGCTTGATTATTAACAGTATCAGCACCAAGCTGAACTACTGCATAAGTAATCATAACACACGGAACAATAATTAATAAAACTTTTTGAATAATCTTCATAAATTTACTCCGAACTAAACATTCAATTTATATATATAAACTATTTTTTATTAATATCAACCTTTTTTAAACCATAAGGCAGGATTTAATGCCATATCTTTCTTCCTAAGCTCAAAATAAAGGTATGGGTTTTCCACTTCCTTATCTACTATTATATCCCCTAATACATCGCCTTGACTTACTTTTTTACCACTAGATACATGTAATGTATCCAAATTTCCATAAACAGTATAATAAGATGAACCATGGTCAATTATTACAAGATTATTGAAATTCTTTACATTATCTGCAAAAACTACCCTGCCACCAGCTACAGATTTGGCAGTAGTTGTGCTGCTTGGAGATATTTTTATGCCCTTATGCATAATTTTTACACCAGCATCTTCTACAATGTGTTCGCCATAATTTTCTATTACCTTACCCTCAACTGGCATAGGTAGTTTTTTCACAAGTTTACCAAAGGGCGAATTATCTGCCATTGACTGCTCGATTGGTTTATCTTCCCCAAAAGTGCGAACTCTATTTGGTATCGTCGCATCATTACTTCTTAATGAAGAAGGCTGGCTGTTTGCTTCTTTTTCTGCCCAAAGCCTTAGCTGCTCATCAAGTTCACTGCGTTGAAATTTTAAAAGCTCTATATACTCTTTTCTGCCTGCCTCATCATGCTTTATCATTGTAATCATACTGTTATATCGCTTTTGCTCTGCATTTAACTGCACCAAAGCTTTCTTCCTGCTTTCTTCTAAAGCCTGCAATTCATATACCCTTGCTTCCTCTTCCTGCTTTAACTGGTTTAAAGATACTATATCTTTATTTAATTTCTCTACTTTTTTCTCTAAATTTATACCTGCCTTGCCTAAAATTTCAAGCAGCTTAACTGTTTCTTCCACTTTCTGTGTTGTTGTAATAATTTTTATATCAGAATACCCCATATTATCAACAACATACATATTACTTTTTGCAATATCTTTTTTATTTGATTCTATTTCTTTAGATATGATTTTTATATTTTTTCGTATGTCTGCTATATTTGATTCACACCTTAACCGCTCTTTATTAAGGCGTGATATAAGCATACGGAAATTTGATATTTTTGATGATACTACTGCTATCTGTTTTGATATAGTCTGCTTTTCTGACTGCAACTTTAATAACTCTGCTTCTTCATTGCGAATATTTCTGCTTATTTCTTCAAGCTCTGCAGTTTGAGAAAAACTATACCCATACAGACAAAAAATAATAATTAATAAAAAAAATACCTTAATCTTCATTAATTGATGAAACCTGTTTTAAAAACGATACAACACTGGCTTGAGATGCAAATACACCTATTAAACAAACTACTAAAGATGATATTACAAAATATAAAGCCGATGGTATATTATAAATATTTATACCAGATGGTATAAGTATATTATTATTAAACGGAATAAAAGCAAGCATAAATATTGCATAACTTATAATATATGCAAATATAGATAAAAATAATGCACCAAAAAGATAAGGGACAGATATAAATGGCCTTGTAGCTCCCACAAGAGAGTATAGCTTTATCTCATCTTTAAACTTATAAAGAGATACTTTTATGGTGTTATATATAACAAATACAGCAGATAAAGCAAAAAGTATTGATATAAGGCTTATAAATAACCATGCTCCACCACTAATGGCTTGAAACTTTACCATATATTCCTTACCGTAACTTACTTCATCAACACCTGATATGTGGCTTGCTTCATCAACTATCTTATCTAAAGTAACAGTTTCTGTATTTTGTGGCACTATCTCTATAAAAGATGGAAAAAATTCCTCTGCAAAACTTTTCAGCCCTGCAGTTTTAGGGGAGTTGGCGACAGCATAAGCTTTGGCATCTTTTTGACTGTAATATTTAGCTTCACTTACATTATCTAAAATTTTTATAGATTTTAAAACTTCTTCTGCTATTATATCATTATTGTTAGCTAAATATACCCTTATAGTGCTAGCCTGTGATAAGTGATTTAAAAAACCAGCAGTGCCTGTGCCTGCCACCCAAAATATATGATACATAAATATAACAGTAATCAATGTTATAAAAGATAAAAAATTATTACGTAAAATAACAGCAAACCGTAAAAGTCCACGCATAAAAAGATAAGTTAGTTTAGAATTCATTACTCAACACCATCACGAATAACCTTACCCTTTTCAAGCTCAATTTCTCTTGCGGGGTATTGTTCACGTAAGATTTTATCATGGGTTGCCATTATTACAGTTGCCCCACTTTCAGAACATTCCCTTAAAACAGATATAATATTTTCTGCATTTTCCATATCTAAATTACCAGTTGGCTCGTCTGCTAAAATAATTTTAGGATCATTAATTAAAGCTCTGGCAATGGCAACACGCTGTTTTTCACCGCCTGATAAATTTTTAACAATATCATCACGCTTTTCAAACATACCCACTCTTTTAAGAAGCGGCCATATACGCTCTTTAGCCTGAGAACGTTTCATATAAAAAATATCAAGCCCTAATTTTACATTATCAAAAACAGATAAATTTTCTAAAAGCTTATAATCTTGAAAAACTACACCTATTTGACGACGCAAAAATGGAACTTCTATTCTTTTCATTAAATTTAAATCCCTTCCCTCTACTGATATAACACCACGAGTGGGAAGTAAATCTGCATATATAAGCCTTAATAATGTTGACTTGCCTGCACCAGATTTACCTATAATGTAGACAAATTCTCCACTTTTTATTTCTATATTTACATTATTTAAAGCCTGATATCCACCAGTAAAGGATACACCCACATTAACAAATTTAACCAATATATTCTCTCTATAATAAAATATTTTTGTTATTTTAGTGAAATGAAAAAAAATATTCAAGTTCTTTATACATTAAAATAGTATAATTTTGCAATTTATATTTTTATAAAATGAATAAAAAAATTTCATTATTTGCAATTTTAGTATATCTTTTTTAAATTTATTGTATTATAATACCCATTAGTATAAACAAGAGGTGATTATATGCTAAATGACGTCATTGCAAAATTTTCTGAAAATAAGCAAATTAATTCCTTTGAATTTTCTCTTAGGCCAACTCATGATATTGATAATCCATTTGCTAAAATATCGCTTAATATTATTGACCACTTAAGCGATGTAGTGGATAAAGCTGATAAAAAAACTTTAAATCAAGTTATTCTTGATGAAGCTGGGGAAAATATTAATTTTTCTTACAAAATATACAGCCAAATAACTGATATGACACCATACGATGAAGGTATGCTTTTTAAAGCAAGACTTATTGAAATATTAAATAACCTTGATGATGAAGCAAATAATGATGCATATGCAGATTTGGTTGAGTTTTCTTCTATGCTTACAGCTTTAAGTAATAAAAAAATAGAAGATGATAAATTAGAAAATGCATTTATTATATCCATGCTGCTGTTTGAAACAGCCGAAGAAATGAAAATCCGTAACGTTCATCTTAACTATATTTTAGATTATAAAAATTTTCTTGAAGAACAAAAACTTATATTACATGTTATTGCAGTTAAAATATTTGAAAAAGATAATAACAAATTAAAAGATTTATTCGTTAAAGAATTACTTAATTTCATTAACAGATTTTATAATGATGCAAATAATAAACTTTGTTTTGACTTGCTTTTCTTTACAGCACTCACTGCTGATAAAAAAACAGTGCCTGTTATTAAAAGTGCATTAACTGCCATTAAAAAATTTGCAACCCATACGACTGTTACTCCATACATAGTATATGTAAAAGCAGGTCTTGCATTCAGCCAGTCATCACCTAAAGAAGCAGTAGAATTTGCAAAAAATAAATTAAAATACCATCATGGTATAGAAATGTTTGCAAATACATTACTGATTACAAATAACGAAGAATTAAATGCAGAATTTTTAGAACATATTCTTTCAAGCAGAAAAATTCCTTATGTTTATAATGTTGTTTATAATAAACAACTTTTACATATTTACAATGCAGTAAATAATAAAGAAAAACTTGCATATACTGCTAAAGCATTATTCCTGCTTGGTGATGAAAGCGTATATTATATTGCTGTAGATACATTAAAAGAACTTGGCAAATATGAACAGGAAAAACATGAAATACATAATATTGCATGTAAAAGTATTCCTATATATGATTACTGCACAATGCTTGCAGACAGCAAAGAATATGATTTACTTGTTAAAAGATTTGAAATCATAAAATCTGTAAAAGATATAAAAGAAGCAATTAAATTTATGGACGATCAAGGTGTTGCTCTTTATGATAACAACACAAACAAACAGTTATTACAGATTTTAAATGACAAATCTGAAAAATATCCAAAACTTCAAAACCATGTTAAAAGTTTACTTGAATTAATAATGATTTAGCTCATTTAGCAGGATAATGCATTATGCCTTATCCTGCCAATTATGTAAAAATTGTATAGTATGGCATTTTTTTTTAAAATTTCTCTTGCAAAAAAATCACTTTATGATAAATCCCATTAATACAAAACCTTTTCATTAAATTGAAAAAAATTGTTGAAAAGTTTTTTATTTTAGCATATAATACAATATGAATTAAATAAGTCACATAAATATGTGAATAAAAAAATAATAAATATCCGAGGAGAATTTCATGATAGGAAAGAAACTAAAAGGACTTCTTTCATCATCAGGAAAACGTCAAGTTGATTTAGCCCGTCATTTGGGTATTTCACCTTCTAGACTCTCTAACTATCTTAGCGATAAGAGGGAGCCTGATTTTGAAATGCTTACAGAAATGGCGTATTTTTTAGGTGTGGACCTTAACTATTTTTCAAGCAAGAACTTCAAAAAGAAAAGAAGAGATAACATTTTTGAAGTTTCAGAAGATGGTTACACATATGGTAATGAAAGGGAAAGTATAGTTAATGTTGCTATCGCTCCAGTTAATGGTAAAAAGAAGGGTATTACAACAACCACAATACCTGTAAGTGGGCTTTTCCTTTTAGGCACTAAAAATCCTGAAGAAAATGTTACTGTTTTTGAGGTAAACAGTGAGGTACCTTCATTTATCGCAGAAGATAATGATTATTTTATCTGTGTAAAATGTGCTGCTACTCCACTTAATGATGGGGATATGATTTTTGAAAACGGTAGAAATATGAAGTTTTATCGCTTTTATAGAGATAAAGAGTTTGTTTTGCTGGTTAATATGGAAAACAAAAAAGAACATGTCCGTGTTACATCAATGAGTGAATTACAAGGGTACCATAAAGTCCTTTGGCTTATGAAAAAATATTAAAATTTAATTATATGGCTTTGCTGTAAAGTAAAGCCATACTGCATAATATCTTTTTCCTCATAAATTGCTGCTGCCACTCCATTTAGAACTAACTAGCTACTTTACTTTCTAGTGTTGTCTTAATATTTAATGATACAAAAAACCCTATCAATACTAATACAAGGCATATTAAAAAACCATATTTTACACCTAAAATATATGTATTTCCTAAATCTGTTACTATACCCCTTTCAACACCATATGTAAAAGCCACTGATGCTAAAGCTGTTCCTGCTGCACCTGAAGTCTGCTGTAATGTGCTTAAAATAGCCGTGCCATCTGCATTAAAATGCTGTGGAAGTGCATTTAATGCATTGGTTTGTGCTGGAACCTGACAAAATGCTGCCCCTATCATAAAACAAAGATACCCTGCTACTGCTGTTGTATGGTCTATATTAATATAAACTAAATATATCATAGACAGGCTCATAATAACAAAACCTGGAATTATTAATTTTCTTGCACCAAATTTACTATATTTTGCTCCAATAAGTGGTGCTAATAAACCAGATATTGCAGTGCCGGGAAGCATTATTAATGATGCCATTAAAGCAGACTCACCTAAGCCCTTTTGAGAAAGCATAGGTATTAAAAATGAAAGTGCTAAAACTGATGCCATTGGCATACATACTGTTATTAACCCTAAACTAAACATTCTATATTTTAAAATTCTTATATTCATTAGTGGATATTTTACTTTAAGCTGAAGCAAAATAAATATAATTAAAAAAATAAAACTTAATAATATTAAAATAATACCATAGTTATAAGATATATAACTTAATCCTAAAATAAACGATACAAGACCAAAACTGCTTACAATAAATGATTTAGTATCTAAACAATATATTTCACCTTTACGAATATCTTTAATTGTGGCACTGCCCATAATAAATGATACAATAAGTATAGGCAGCATAAATAAAAATACCCATCGCCAGCCTAAATATTCTGCTATAACTCCACCTAATACAGGACCTAATACTGGGGCAAAACTTACTACAAGCCCTACTATACCAAGTAATGCACCTCGCTGATGGGGCAGCGTTTCTTCTAAAACAATATTTGTAAGCAGTGGTAAGGAACAGCCTGTACCTACTGCCATTATAAGCCTGCCTAAAAGTAAAATAGTAAAATTAGTTGCAAATGCTGCCATTATAGTGCCAATAATAAAAACAATTACAGCTATTCTAAAAAGCAGCTTTGTAGATATGGTCTTTACTAAAAACGGTGATAATGGAATAGCAACAGCAAGTAAAAGTAAAAAACCAGATGTAAGCCACTGCACAGTAACTGCTGATACTTGAAATTCATTCATTAAATCAGGTGATATAATAGCAAGGCTTGTTTCTGAAAATATACCCATAAAAGTAAGTATAGCAAGAGATATTACGGTAATTATTAACCTTCTTGAAAAACTGCCCATTAAATTATCCTGTATTATAAAAATTAAGTTTTTATTATTTTTATTAATAACTAAATGACTTGGATTCCATCTTTCCAATTATTATAAGCTGTTAAGATAATTTCAGTACATGCATCAAGCCCCATATCGCTGTTAACACTTAAATGGTAGGAACGCATATCACCCCATTTTTTATCAGTATAATAATCATAATATGCAGCTCTGTCTTTATCATACCTTGTTATAAAGGCTTTAACATTTTTTACTTTATCACCATATATATGAGTAATACGTTCTATTCTATTTGAGATAGAAGCATACACAAATACATTTAAAACATCATCTCTGCCTTGAAGCACATAGTCTGCACATCTGCCAACAATAACACAGTCACCTTTTTCTGCCAAAGATGAAATTACTTCTGCTTCAGCGTGAAATACTACATGGGTTAACGGCATCTGCAGGCTTACATCATAACCAGCATACTTAATTGCATCTTCCCTGTATAATTCTGCTTCATTAATAAATTTTTCAGAAAGCCCACTTTTTTCTGAAATCATTTCCACAAGCCCTCTGTCATAAAATGGAATATTAAGCCGCTCTGCTACCTTTTGACCAATAATCCTGCCTCCAGAACCATACTCCCTGCTTATAGTTATTATACACCCAGCCATAAATACCCCCTGTATACCATACTCTTATGTAATATTAACACATACATATTCCAAATACAAGAATAATAACTATAAAATATTAATATAAAAGACATTATTTTATAAATTGTAAAAATCTACCAACACTTATTCAGTATTTAATACTATTTTTTTCGCAGCAAGTTTATAAAAATATAATGACAATTTCTACTGGTTGTATTAATATTATAGTTTGACGAATAAATATAACGGAGTATATATGGATAAATTAACAATAGCAGGCAGGCAGTTTAGAAGCAGACTGATGGTGGGAACTGGTAAATTTTCTTCGCCTGATATTATGGCAAAAGCTTTAGAAGCAAGTGGTGCTGAAATTGTAACAGTTGCATTAAGACGTATTGATATAAATAATTCAAATGATGATATATTAAGCCATATAGATACTAATAAATATTTATTATTACCTAATACATCAGGTGCTGCAAATGCAGAAGAAGCATGCCGTCTTGCACGCCTTGCCCGTGCTGCAACAGGTAATAACTGGGTTAAATTAGAAGTAACACCAGAGCCAAATCATCTGCTGCCAGATGGAGTTGAAACATTAAAAGCTGCTGAAATACTTGCAAAAGAAGGGTTTAATGTTATGCCTTATATTAATGCTGACCCAGTTCTAGCAAAAAGGTTAGAAGAAGCAGGCTGTGTTACTGTTATGCCCCTTGCTGCTCCAATTGGAACTAATAAAGGGCTTATGACTTTGGAAATGATAAAAATAATTATAGAAAATGCATCTGTTCCTGTGGTTGTAGACGCTGGTATTGGGCTTCCAAGCCATGCAGCTGCTGCCATTGAAATAGGTGCTCAAGCTGTTCTTATTAATACTGCTATTGCAGCAGCAGAAAACCCTTGTAAAATGGCAGAAGCTTTTAAATATGCCGTTCTAGCTGCAGAGTGTTCCTGTGATGCTCACCCTGCTCCAACAAGTGATTACGCTAGAGCTTCAAGCCCTGTAAAAGGACTTTTAAAGGATATATTATAATGAGTTTTTATGAAGTAATAAAAAAATACCCGTATGAATTTGTGGTAGATAAAATTTATAGTGCTACTGAACAATATGTTATCAATGCTTTAAATAAAAATAATATTGATGAATATGATTTGGCTGCACTTTTAAGCCCTGCTGCTAAAAAATATATAGAAAACATGGCAGAAATCTCTCATAATATTACTTTACAACGGTTTGGAAAAACTATAAAACTTTATGCTCCCATTTACCTTTCTAATTACTGCACAAATGGCTGTGTATATTGTGGGTTTAACCATAAAAATAAAATACCTAGAGTATCATTAACATTGGAACAGGTGAAAAAAGAAGCTGAAATAGTAGCTGAAAGCAAAATCCAGAATGTGATTTTAGTTACTGGAGATAACATGAAAAAGTTTTCATTTGATATGCTTTTAGATGCAGTATCTCTATGCAGTAATTATTTCCCTTTTGTATCTGTGGAAGTTCCTTCTTTAACTTTAGAGCAGTATGAGATGCTCCATAAGGCAGGTGCTGATGGGCTCACAATGTTTCAGGAAACTTATATTGAACATTTATACCCTGATTTTCACCCAACTGGTCCAAAATCAAATTATTTATACAGGCTTGAAACTCCAGAACGGGCAGCATCTGCTGGTATGCGTGCAATAGGGCTTGGTGCGTTATTAGGATTAACTGATTATAGAGTTGATGTTTTTTATATGTGCCTGCACAGTAGATATTTAGCTAAAAAATTTTGGAAAAGCCATATCTCTGCTTCTTTTCCACGTATTAGAAGTGCAGCTGGTGATTATCAAGTTAAAAACAGTGTAAGCGATAAATCACTTTTACAGCTTATATTTGCATATAGAATATTTGCTCACGATGCAGGAATAAATATATCAACTAGAGAAACACCTTCTTTTCGCGATAAACTTATTCATCTTGGTGCAACTATTATGAGTGCTGGTTCTAAAACAGAGCCAGGTGGTTATGCAAATGCTCAAGATGAAGCAAGCCAGTTCCATATAGAAGATAATAGAAGTGTTGAAGAGTTTTGTAAAATTATTAAAGATAATGGATATGATCCTGTTTTAAAAGACTGGGATAAGTCTATGCAAAGTATATAATTTAGGTATAATTTTTGCTTATACAAAAATAAATATTGATTTCTTTATGCTTTATATAATAGAATAACTTAATTAAAGGTATGGGTAATATGAAAAAACTTATTTTTCTACTTTTTTTTCTTGGGCTTATAGGCGGTGGATTTGCGTATTTATATTTTACAGATTTCCAGCTTGTAAAAAAGTATATTACACCTAAGATACCTGAAAAAGTAATGAACTATCTGCCAGATATTGTTAAAAATCAAATAACAGATAATAATACTGCTACAGCACAAAATATAGATGGGCTTGGTCCTTTAGATGTGCCTAAAAGTAAATTTGACACACAATACGTTGCAAATGATAACCCTATTTTTGAAGCTTTTAGAAAAGGCACTAAAGAAGATATTTTAAAAACCATTGAATCTACTGATAATGTTGATATTTTTGATGTTACAGGAAGAACTCCGCTTATGTATTCAGCATTTCGTGATGATACTTCTATTGCTGAAGTAATTTTGAACAAAGGGGCAGATATTAATTTTAAAGACAGATGGGGGCATACTGCATTAATGTATGCTGCTAAATATGGCAATGCTAATATGGTAGACTTCTTCTTATCAAAAGGTGCTGATACTAATGTGGTTGGAACTGATGGGGAAACACCTGTTTCTGCTGCTGCCTTTGATGGAAATATTGATGTAATGACAAAATTAATAGATTATGGTGCAGATATTAACTTAAAAGACGACTATGGTAATACTCCACTAATGAAAGCTGCTATTAATGGCAACCAGCAGGCACTGGCTATGTTAATAGAATATGGGGCAGATGTAAACAGCCAAAATAATGATGGACTTACAGCCTTAATGCTTGCCTCAGAAAGTGGAAGATATAATACTGCTAAATTACTTCTTGATAATAATGCAGATGCTGCCATTAAAGATAAAGCAGGCGAAAATGTGGTAGACCATGCAAGGAAATTTGGACATGACCATATTATTGCACTTTTAAGACAGTATATTAAATTAGATGATGAACAAGAACAAAATAATAATCTTACTAATAATATTAATAATAATGATAATAACACAAATCTTATAATGCATTAAAAGGAAGTTCTTCATGGTAGAAAATTTAAAAGATGAAATTATTAAAGCGTATGAAAATATATCTCCTTATGTAAAAAATATACCATTATACCATTCTGCGTCATTTTCTGAAAACTATGGTGCAGGAATTTATTTTAAACTGGAAAGTCTGCAAAGGACAGGCTCATTTAAGGTGCGTGGTGCCTTAAATGCTATTTTAAAAAATAAGGAAAAATGCAGTAATGGTGTTATTACAGCTAGTGCTGGAAACCATGCACAAGGTGTTGCTTTTAGTGCAAAACTAATAGGTGTTCCTGCTGTGATTGTTATGCCTGTCCATACTCCCCTTGTTAAGATTAATAACACAAAAGCATATGGTGCTGAAATTGTGCTGCATGGAGAAACATATGATGATGCAGCTACTATGGCAGAAATATTAGCAGATGAAAGAGGACTTTATTTAATACACCCTTTTAATAATATCGATGTTATTGCAGGGCAGGGAACTATTGCCATAGAAATATTAAAAGATATTGAAAAAATCGATAATATTATAATCCCAGTTGGTGGTGGAGGGCTTGCTTCCGGTGTTGCTGCATATATTAAAGAAACAAATAATAGTGCAAAAATTATAGGTGTGCAGTCTGAAGCAGTAAATGGTATGACAGCCTCTATTCGTAAAAGAAGAATAGTTCGTGCAACTGGTGCTTCCTTTATTGCTGAGGGTATATCTGTTAAAACTCCCGGGGATATTACTTTTGAAATCTGCTCAAAATATTTAGATGATATTATTACAGTATCTGAAAATATGATAGCAGCATCAATTTTAGAATATATGGAACGGGCAAAATTAGTAGTAGAGGGTGCAGGGGCTGCTCCACTTGCTGCAATTATGTCAAGAAGCGTTGACTATAAAGATAAAAATAATGTTTTATTAGTTTCTGGTGGAAATATTGATATTAATATGATATCAAGAATTATTAGTAAAGGTATGTCAACATCTGGTAGATTTTTAGAACTTACTTTAAATTTAAAAGACAGTCCAGGCTCTCTTGCTGCCATTACTAAGTTTTTAGCAGATGAAGGGGCAAATATACTAGATATACGTCATGACAGGTTTGGTGCAGGGCTTCCAATTGGTTTTTCAAGGGTTAATTTAGAATTAGAAACAAAAAGTAGGGAACATATAGAACAAATTGTTATTGCTTTAAAAAAAGCAGGATATGATGTGACTGTATGTTAAATAGTTTTTATAAGGAGTAATTGGGGTGAAGGCAGAATATTTAAACTGCATTATGGCTGGAGTTATTGAGGTTATAGATCAGTGTTTTCATGTAGAATGTAAAAAAGGCAAACCTTACGCTTATCATAATGAGATTAACTTAAACCATCTATCTGCCGTTATTCGTTTAGCTGGGGATAAACATGGTGCTTTTATTATTGCATTAAGTGAAGATGATGCAAAAAAAATGGCCAGTGCTTTAATAATGGAAGAAAAGCAGTTTTTGGATAAAGATGTAATGGACGCTATTGGTGAGATTATTAATATGATTTCAGGTAGTGCAAAAGGTAAACTTACAGAGCTAGGGTTTACTTTTAAATTAAGCCCGCCAACCTTTATACTTGGTAAAGGCACAAGGCTTTTTAAAGATGTTGAATATGCACCATACATATGTGTTCCTTTTATAACAGATGTAGGTGAGTTTACTATACAAGTTGCATTGAGATGAAAGTATGAAAAAAATTCTTTTAACAGCGTTTTTATTTTATTCTTTTACGGCATATGCTCAAATGATGCCGCCACCAGAACCAGTATATAGCGAAGTATATACTGTTGCAGAGTGCTTAAATTCCTATGAAGGAACAACTTGCATTGTTACAGGTAATATTTCTCTTGATAATAATGCATACCACAGAGACAGGTATATTATTAGAGATAATACTGGTGAAATATCTGTTCGCCTTTCCCATCATGTTATAGGTAATAATGGGAATGTTACAGGTGGCACATTTAAAATTACTGAAGAATTGCGAGGTGCAAACCATCGCCCAGATGTGCACAGGCCAAAAAAACATCACCATAATGACCCTCATATTGCTGCAAGGTATATTGAAAGACAATAGTAGTATCTAAACTATTAAATAATTCTGGACGAATAAATACAGGACTTGGGCTTGTAATGACGCTGCATACACTAGGTGCAGCATTAAGCACATCTTATGCTGGTATATTAGCAGATAAATATAGTTATTCTACTGCATTTTTAGGGCTTGGAGTTATGGCTGTAATATCACTGCTTATATATATTACAGCTAAGAGATTTATAAAAGAATTTACTTTTAACTAGCTGGTCTTATTACTTCAACAGGCTTATAATATTTTTTACATTCTTCATTTATGCCACTTCTGCACTCTGCCACTGTGTTTTTATCTGCTAAAAATACATCTGATAAAAATTTATAGTTCTTATAATCAGCACTATTTTTTTCATCTACAGAAGGGTTTGCATATTTTTTACTAAATTTTTCTTGAACAAGCATTAATGCAGTTTTACCTTCTTTATTTTGAAGTGTATCATCTGCTCCACGTGCTACTAACATCATAACAATTTTTGCATTACCATTTTCAGCAGCCTCCATTAAAAGTGTATTTTCTCTGCTGCCATATCTTGCATTAATATCTGTCTTTGTATTGTTAAGTAATGCAAGAAAAACATCATTTTTATTATATGGTGCTTTAGCACAATAATATATTGCTGGATAACCTGCACTATCTAACATATCAACATTAGCACCACCACTAATAAGCTCTAATGTTAAATCATAACTTTCATACTGACCATTTGAAACAATATGAATAGGTGCACTGCCTTTACCATCAAGTAAATTAGGATTAGCTCCATTTGAAACAGCATATGCTAAAACTGTTCTAATATAGCCCTGCCCTTTATTTTTCTCACTTTGTTCACGAACTAATATGTGTAGAAAATCCTTATACTTATCCCAGTTAAGCGCAACTTCTCTTTCTATAAAGATTTTTGAAAGCTCTACTCTGTTATTTTGGTCTTTTGATTCTGTAAAACTACCTACAACTTCATAAACAAGGTTAGGAACCATATTTAATTTAGCACCAGCAACTATAAGCTTAACAAAAACATCAGGATTACCACCTTTTGCTGCATAAAATACAGGCAGTTCCCCAAGTATTTCTTTATTAACATCTACTTTACTGCTGATTGCTTTATCTACAAGATTTTTATCACCAAACAAAGCACCAAGCATTAAAAGACTTTCAGCATTAGAAAGCCGTAAAAGTGATGCTGTTTTATTGAAATGCTTTTGTTCTGCTATATTTAAAGCAGTTTGACCTTTTTTATTTTTTATACTTCTATCAGGGCTGCCAGTTAAAATATATGATACATTATCCTGCATTGCTGCAATATGCAGTGGTGTATTACCATCATTATTTTGTATATTTATATTTGGGTTGTATTTAGCATATATTTTATAGTAATCATGTGGTTTAATATGTAAAATAGTGTTGCCTTTATTATCTTTAGCATTAATATCTGCTTTGTTTTCCATTAATATTTCAACACTTTCAATGGTATTTGATTTGCCAAGCTCTGTTGTGTAATTATCTATATAAAAAATAGGCGTTCTATTAAATTTATCTTTTGCGTTAACATTTGCACCTTTAAAAATAAGATACCTTAAAAAGCCTGTATCATGGTCATGCCTGCCTAGTGTTGCCATAAGCGGAGTAACTTTATCACTTCCTGATGGCTCATCAATTTTACCACCATTATCTATTAAATATCTTGCAAGCTCATAATATCCTAAAGTAATAGCTGTATATAAAAGTGTATTACTGTTTCCATCTTTCTTATTCACATCAGCCCCATAGTCTAAAAGCATACTTACAAGCTGGCTGTTATTACTTTTAACCGCCTCAAATAAAGGGCGGGTATTATTATCTACAAGAATATTAAAATCAGCATCATGACTGCGTAACATATTTAATATTTTTTTATCTTTAGCATAGAATATGGCAGGAAAAGAATCTTTCCCATATTTATTGGCATCTGCATCTTTTTTCAGTAATGCTTCCACCATATTTACTCTGTTTAAATAAACAGCATAAGCAACGGGTGTTATTTCCACATATTCAGATTTATTTTGCTTACTTATAGAAGAAAAACCAAGCTGATTTATACTTATATTATCATAAGAAAGGACAGTCTTTAAAATTTCCCTTTCATTATTTGCAATTATAATATGTAAAAGTGTTGTTTTATAAGTAGTTTCATTATCCTGCTTAAAACTGTATAAAACATTAGGGCTTACACCTTTTTTTAATAGACTTTCTGCAGTTTTGGCATCATTTGAAAAAACAGCTTGAACAAGGCTGTTTTCATCATCTGATAATAAACTATCTTTCTGAAATTGATTTAAAGAACTAGATACTTCTGCCCCAGCAACTCCTGGAACAGCATCATGGGTAATATAACCTTCCTGCTCATCATCATAAAATTCTTCTGTTACTGTTTGACCATAGCTGTAGTCAATAAAAAATACACTTAATATCAAAAATAATATATACTTTTTTACCACTATTAATTCACCATATTATAGACTTGACATAATCTAATATATATGACAATAAAAGACAATAAAAAATTCAAAATAATTTACTATCTAACTACAATTGATTTACTTTAATAATTTTCTTTATTTTCATCATATCCAGTATAGCCAAATTTACTTGATAAAATATGGGCAGATTCTATTAGTAATGGAGCGATTTCTTTTTCAATTCTCTCCATACTCATACGCACTTTAGGGCCAGATACGCTTATACCTGCAATAACTTTCCCCATAAAATCAAGCACAGGTGCTGCAACACAATGGACATCTTCCTCATATTCTTCTAAATCAAGTGCATAACCACGCTGCCTTACTATTTCTATATCCTTTAATAATTCATTAATATTAGAAATAGTTTTATCTGTAAGTTTTCTAAAAACTTTATTTTCATAAAGGGATATGATTTCTTTATCTTGAAAAACTGAAAGCTGTGCTTTGCCTATGGCTGTGGCATAAGCAGGGCCAACATTACCAATTCTTGGCATAACCCTAACTGGCTCGTCAGTTTCTAAAACATTTAAATATACCACATTACCATGACGCAGCACACCAATATATGTTGATTCATTAAGTTTTGTTTTTAGATTATTTAAAACTTGATTTGAAATATCTATTAAATTAAGTTTATTAATATAAGCTTGCGATATTTGAAATGTTTTAACGCCCAAACGAAAGTTACCAGTATACTTATTATGCTCTACATAACCAAACCTTTCAAGGTTAGCTAAAAGCTTATTAACATTACTTTTTGTAAGCTCTAAAGTAGATACTATCTCACTCATGGAAAGTTCATGTTCGCAGTTACCTAAAAGCTCTAAAATATCTATGGCATTACTAACAGCCTGAACAGCATATTCAGATTTCTCACGCTTTATTTTACCTTTTTCTACTCGCATATAACCTCCCCATAAAATATTATTTTAAAACAATATTTTATGTTTATATCATATTATTTTTATAGCTATTTTGTCAAGTAATAAATATTTAAAAAATACTTTATTTTATATACAAATATATTTTTTTTATTAAAAAAGGCAGTGTATATAAAACACACTGCCTAAAATTATATAATAACTTTTTAATTTATACATCACTACTTATTATATTTTTCATACATTTTATGTATGTATTTTGTATAGTGGCTATCTTTTTCTTGAAGCCCTGCTTTTTGAAGTGAAGCCATTAAATTATTAACTGCTTCTTTTTTATTCTGTCCATTCCTATATATGTATGCTGAAGCATAATTTATCATTTCTTCCTCTGTCATATTTTTTGACTCTGATATAATATAATCAAGCCCGTTTTTACCTGCTTCATCAACTTTTTCCATATCTGCACCACTATTTATTACAGAATACCTGTATGACTGGGCTATACTTACATGCTCATCTGGGTCAACATAATCTTCTTTTAAATTATCGCTATTATAAATCTTCATTAATAATGCACTAACGTAAGGTGTATCTATAGAAGTATGTTGACCATTAACTAATACTTCAACATTCTGCACAGCATCAATATCAACATATGCTATTTGATTTATTGCTTCTACAAATTCTTGCACTGTATATGGAAATAACTTTTCTTTATCTAATAATGATAACTGCTTGGAAGAAGAACTATTACTGCCATCAGATATAAATTGTGTTGAATATTCTTTTATTGCTTTTTTTATTTCATTAATTTCATTATCTGCCAGTTCAACAAATTCATTTTCACCTAATAAAGAATCAAGAGAAGCATAATCACCATAATACACACAATCAGGTACAATTCTATATTCTCTTGCTTCATCATTTGGGGCAAAAGGATTAGCACCTTTTTGTAATAAATATTTTGCTGCATTCATTTTTCTCTGGCTTGCAAAAGATGCTACAACTGTTCCACAATACTTATCAGTAACTAAAACTACAGTGTCTAAGTCTGCATTATATTTTAAAAATAAATCAATAGTTTGTTTATTCCAAGCACCACTTAATGCTGTTCGAAATCCATTATTGCTATTTACATCAACACCATTTTCTAAAAGATATTCTGCCATTTTATATGAAAGGTATTTATTACTTGGCATATAAAATAAATTTGCAGGAACACTACTGTTATCTGTAATTTTTATGTTATATTTATCAAGGAATTTAAAGTTATTTATATTACCACTTAGAGCTAAATTATCTATAATTACACTTTTTAAATAATTATTTGGCTTAATACCTTTTAACAGTTCATCTGCAATATCTAGATAGCTATACTCTAGTGATAATGCTAAAGCTGTATAAGAATGATTTTGTTCATAATATTTCTGTATTAACTGTATAACATCAGTATTGTAGTGATTTGCTAGTAATTTTTCTAAATCAATATCATTTAGTTGTATAATGGTTTCATTAGCGTTTTCTTGTTCTACCTGATTGTCAGATGTATTATCTACATCATAACTATCATTACTGATATTATTTTCAGCATTAGTATCTGTGCTATTATTAGCATTAGTATCAGTACTATTATCTATATTACTATCTATACTGCTTTCAGTATGATTATTTACAGCAGTATCAGTAAGATTATCTGTATTATTATCTTTTATAAATGTAGTCTGCTGAGATGAAATATTTTCAGCAGCAGGAGCTTTTATAGTTTTATCATCTTTACATGCTGATAACGCAAACAAAAAAATTATTACAATAATTATCTTTTTCATATTTGTTTTCCTCTGTAATCTAGCTATTTGTATGCTTGGCTTTTTAAATATTCAATTTCTTTTTCATCAAGATACTCTTTTATTATATCCTCAAAAGGCATGTATATGCCTACATACTGACCAAACTCTGCATAACCGATTGCGTCGCTCTCGTAAAACCTATCTAATATTACAGGAGCACCATACTCTACAAGTTTATATATCATTTCCTTATTATTAGTTATGACAGCAAAAAGCAAAGCATCTGCCCCATTATTGTAATATGCTGGATTTGCCCCATGTTCTAATAAATATGTAGCAATATCATTGTAACCTGCATAAACTGCTATCATTAATGGTGTTGTATAAGAAAAAATATGATAACCGTATTCACTGTATCCACTTTCTTCTTCATCTTCCTGCAACTCTTGTATACTGTATGGTTTTACAAATACACTATTTATACCATTGGTTAAAGTAAGATTTAAAGCATTTATTACATATTCTGTAAAAGCATCTTTGTCATATAATCGTGAATCATAACCTGCTTCTTCAAGTTCCTCAGTTATTTCTGGCACAGTAAAACCTGATTTTTTATTATACGCGTTATTTACCATATTTATAAGTTTATCGTCTAATGTATTATTACTTTCCTCTGTTTCCTGTTTTTCTTCAATCTCAAAATCTAAGTTATACAACCCAACACTTTCATTATCACCCAAATAACCTAGACCTTCAATAAATACTCCATGTAGATTGCTGTAATCATAATTATACTCTGTAGTAAATGGCATCATTTTACGCGAATCAAAATTATAGTTATATTTACATTGAGCTAATTTATTATCTAAAAAACTAAAGATATCATTTCGCGCTATACCGTATGTTTTATTGTCTTTTACATATATATGGTATGTAGGAAATGTTTTATCTTTGGCTCTACTGTCTATTTGGTTGATAAATGAATCAGTAAGTATATAAATATATACTTCATCACCATATTTATCAATGAAAGACATTTTTTTCTTAGAGAACCCTGAAACTTTTAATTCATATGTTTCATAACACAGTGTAATAGATGCTCCCATACTAATTTCAGCATAAAAAAACATTAAAAATACTACAAATATTCCTAAATAATATTTTCTCATAACCCACCTTTTATTAATTAATATGGCAGATTATCACAATAAATACACATTTTCAATAATAAATGATAGTTTTAGGCTAATCTATGATATTTTTGAATATTGTATAATTATATATATTTTTGATAAATTAATAAAAAAATGGAGCAAGTTATGAAAAAAATAATTTTATCTATAATGTTAACTTTTATAATGGGGGCATGCAATATGAATAATAATGAAAAACAAACAGGCTTATGGGATAAAACTTTTAAACAAAGTGATAATGTATCTGTGGAAAAAGTTTATTTTAAAAACAGGTATGGCATTACTTTAGCAGGTGATTTATATATACCAAAAAATCTTGATAAATCGAAAAAATATCCTGCCATAGCAGTAAGTGGTCCTTTTGGAGCTGTTAAAGAGCAGGCTTCAGGGCTTTATGCACAAAATATGGCAGAACGTGGGTTTATTGCTATGGCTTTTGATGCATCATATACTGGGGAAAGTTCAGGTGAGCCAAGAAATACAGCTTCACCTGATATTAATACGGAAGATTTTGGTGCCGCAGTAGATTTTTTAAGTAATTATAAAAATGCTGATGCTGGAAAAATAGGGATAATAGGCATATGTGGTTTTGGTGGCTTTGGTTTAAATGCTGCTGCTATGGATACTAGAATAAAAGCAGCTGTTATTTCTACAATGTATGATATGAGTAGAGTTACTTCTCAAGGTTATTTTGATAGTTTAGATAAAGATGCACGTTATAAATTAAAAGAAACCCTTAATAAGCAGCGAACTCTTGATTTTAGAAATAACTCATATGCAGTAGCTGCAGGGCTTCCTGAAAAACTAACAGGTGAAGAAGCTCAGTTTGTAAAAGATTATTATAACTACTACAAAACACCACGAGGCTATCATAAACGCTCTATTAATTCTAATGGTGGCTGGAATATGACTTCTTCCCTATCTTTTATAAACATGCCAATACTTGCATACGCATCTGAAATAAAAAATGCTGTGCTTATAATACATGGAGAAAAAGCCCACAGTAGATATTTTAGCGAAGATGCTTTTAAATTATTACAAGGGGATAATAAAGAGCTAATGATTATCGATAATGCAAGCCATGTGGATTTATATGATAATCTTGAAAAAATACCTTTTAATAAAATAACTGATTTTTTTCATACCTACCTTCAATAATTACTTTTTCCCACTGCATTACCTGTATGAACATTAATACAGGTAATGTTTTTTAATGTATAAAAATATTGAAATTTTTTATATAAGTTGATATAGTAAATCCGTAAAATAATTGTGCAAAAATAAGAGGTTTGAAATGAGTGCTAATGTTTATTATTCAAATATGGTTTGTAATATGAACCAATCACCACTTAATAAAATTAAAAAACTTATCAATAAGTGTGGTGTTACAAATATTTACGGTAAAGATGATATTACTGCTGTAAAACTTCACTTTGGGGAATATGGTAATACTGCATTTTTACGCCCTATATATCTTCGTCCTATACTAGAAACATTAAACAGGATTGGGACAAAACCATTTTTAACAGATACTAATACTTTATATGTTGGTATGAGAACAAACTCTGTTGACCACCTGCATAATGCAAACCTTAATGGTTTTGGATACTCTACACTTCAAACACCTATTATTATTGCAGACGGTTTAAAAGGCGAGCTTTATACTCCCCTTATTGTGCCTAATGGTGAAATTTATAAAGATGCAAAAATTGCAGCAGCTATTGCCAGTGCAGATAAATTATTTGTAATAAGCCACTTTAAAGGCCATGAGATGACAGGCTTTGGTGGTGCTATGAAAAATCTGGCTATGGGCTGCGCCAGCCGTGCTGGTAAAAATGAAATGCATTCAAGTGTTCGCCCTGTTGTTGACCCACATTTATGCACAGCCTGTGGCAGATGTAAAATAGCCTGCGATGCTGGAGCTATTACTATTTCAAAACATGCTACAATTGATGATAAATGTGTTGGCTGTGCCATGTGTATATCTGCATGCCCAGAACATGCAATAAGCACTGATTTTAATGTAGCTTGTGATACATTACAGCAAAAAATAGTAGAATATGCTGCTGCAGTTCACCACCATTTTAAAGAAGTAGTATATGTAAATGTGCTTACTTCTATTGTGCCAGCCTGTGACTGTCACGGTGGAAATGATGCTCCACTGGTGCATGATTTAGGCTTTATGGCTTCTACTGACCCTGTGGCAATAGATAAAGCAAGTTATGATTTAGTGTGTAAAACAGCAGGAAAAGATGTATTTCAGGAAAGCTGGCCTCATCTAAACCCACAAGACAGCTTTACTCATGCTAAAAAAATCGGCTTTGGAAGCACTGAATATAAGTTAGAAACTGTAAAATAATAATATTTTAAGCCTAATGAATAATTCATTAGGCTTTTTTAACTTAATATGTTTTACAAAAGCAATAAATGATTTACATAGGATAACTAACTGTAAAAATAAAGCCTAATGAAACTTGTCCATTAGGCTAAAATGTTGATACCTTATATATTGCAGAAAATAAGATGTTTTTTATTACATCTTATTTGCAAGCTGCTCCGAAAGCCTGTTATTTTCCTGCAGCATTTCATTAATCTGTTTTGTAGAGGCTGCTGTTTTTTCTGCTAACTTTCTTACTTCATCTGCAACTACAGCAAAGCCTCTGCCATGCTCCCCAGCTCGAGCTGCCTCAATAGCAGCATTTAATGCAAGCAGGTTTGTTTGGTTTGCAATATCATCAATAACTTTGATAATACTTGTAATATCATTTAAGTTTTTAGTTGCAAGCTCTGCTTGAGATTGCTCAATCTCTCTCATTCTAGCTTGTGTTTTTAATGATTCAACATTACTTAAAACTCCTACTATTCGCAATGGATCTCCAGTTTCATCACTTTGGCGTTTACACTGCAGGCGAAACCATTCATATCCACCATCACCACCTGATTTCATTTTTATTTCAATATCAAAGTAATATTGTAAATCTTTACTATTTAGTAAATCATCAAAGGCTTTCTCCACATTATCAATATCATCTCTATGGATAACACCTAAAAGAGTTTTTACATGATTTTCCGGCTCTTCATCAGCGTTATACCCTAAAAGTTCCTTAAAACGAGATGACCACCAAAACTTATTCTGGCTGTCTTTTATATTCCTTGATTTATCATAAAGCCTTGCACTCCATACACCATCACTTACCATAGTCTGAGAATAGTTAAATCTAACAAGTGCTTTTTCCAGTTCAAATTTATTTTTAACATCATCATCAATATCTGTCAGCGAGCCACCAATCATTAACGGGTTGCCATATTCATCTCGTTTAACTGTTCCTGTAGCTTTAAACCACCTGTATTCGCCACTTTTTAATTTTAAGCGGTATTTTACATCATAAGGTGTTTGACCTGTTTTATCTGCCAAAGATGCACCAAATGCAGCAAAAATCGCATCATGTTCTGTTGGGTGCAGTTTTAAAGACCAGCTGCCTAAAACATTTGGAAAATCTTCAGTATTACTATAGCCTAACATTTTTCTAAACTTATCTGACCACATAAAAGGCGTATCCACATTTACATTACCATCTTTTGGGTAATGCATATACCATAAGCCATCGTTGGAAGATTCCACCATCAATGTTTGTTCTTCAAGATGCATACACTTTTCATTCATTTCTGCTTTCATATTTTGCTCTAACGCCTCTAGCTGTTCTTGAGTAACACCTGTATTTTTTTCTTCAAAATCATCTAAGATACTAGAAAGCATCGCTGGGATTTCTGAATACTTACCAAGAAATAAGTGTTTATTTTTTTCAACAGATTCTTTTGAGCCTGTTCTTTTAACATCTTTTAAAATATTGATAATATCATCTAAAATTTTCTCTTTATATGCACCACTTCCGAACATAGGCCCTCCAAAACTGATTTAGATTTTTAAGATTAATAAGATGTGATTTATTCTATATTATATTTGTGGTGTAATAATGTCAATATTTTTTTAAAAATATAACATTGTTATTTTTTAAAAGCATGTTCTTTTTGAATAAATTGCAGCACTTTTACAGCTAAATCTTCAGGTAGTTTGCCATAATCTTTTATTATATTTACAGTTAAATCTGAGCGAGTATGTATATCTGGTATAGCTGTTAAAAGTTGTTTTAAGCGTTTTTCTCCCATACCTTCTATTTGTAGAAGTGGTGATTTTGTTATGTTTTTTAAAGCTAAGCTTCTTGAATAAGTTATTGCAAACCTGTGGCTTTCATCTCGCAAATGCTGAATAAAATGGAGCAGTGGGTCATTTTTCTTCATTATTACAGGATTTTTTCTATTTGGTAAATGGATTTGTTCTATAGTTGTTTCAAATTCATGTTTTTGAGGGCGTAATGACCTGCTTTTGCTAATAGATATAAAAGGTGCTGTTATACCTGATAGTTCTGCTGCTTTTAGTGCAGAATTAAGCTGACCTAAACCACCGTCAATTATATATAAATCTGCCTGTTCTTCACTACCTTCTGCTATATTTTCACCTTTTCTCAAAAAAAGCTCACACATGGATTTAAAATCATCATTTTCAGCAGTTTTAATTTTATATTTTCTATAATATTGTTTTGCAAACTCTCCATTAACAGCAGCAACTGATACTCCTACGGTAAAATTGCCACCTAAATGGGATATATCAATACATTCCACACGAGATACCTGTTCCTGTTTTATAAGGTCTGCTAAACGTTTTGATACATCTTTACGTTCTCCTACTTTCTGAAGATAACTTTCTGTCTGTAACTCTGCATTATTTTTTGCTAAATCTATTAAGCCTTGAATACCTCGTTTTCTAATATATACTTTTTTGCCTGCCATCATAGATAATGCTTCTTCTATGGTATTATCATATTCATCGCCTGCTAAAGCAATATATTCTGGAAACTGGCGTGTTTTAGAATAAAACTGCATAACAAAACGTTCTAAAAGTTCATCTTCGCTGTCATCAAAAAAGTGGGTGGATACACCTATCATTCTGCCACTTCTAACAAAAATCTGTGTAATACCAGTAACACCAGAAATACTGTGCTTATAAAAAACATCTATATTTCTCTCATCTGATATATTTGTAACAGACTGTTTTGAAAAAAGTTTATCTAGTGATAAAATTCTATCCCTAACCTTGCCAGCCTCTTCAAAAGCCAGATTTGATGCATACATTTTCATTTGTTTTGTTAATATATCTTTTACTTCATCAATATTACCTTTAAAAAATTCTTTAATAGATAATACAGTTTTCATATAATCTTCATGGCTTATTAAATTTTCGCAAGGGGCAGGGCATTTTTTTATTTGATACTTAAGGCATATTTTACCTTCCTTAAGCCTGTATGTTGAACAAGTACGTAAAGGAAATGTATGCAAAAGCATTTCTATTATGTGCTTTAAATCCCCCACATTTACAAACGGACCAAAATAAGTAGCATCTTCATCATTAGTCTGCCTTGTAAAAATCAAACGTGGGTATTCTTCATTAGTAAGCTTAACATATGGATAGCCTTTAGAGTCTTTAAGCAAAATATTGTATTTTGGCATTTCTGTCTTAATAAGATTTGCTTCTAACAAAAATGCTTCCACTTCATTTTCTGTAACAATAGTTTTTACATTTGATGCATGGGTTAACATTTTTTCCGTTTTAATAGTTTTAACGCCTGCATTAAAGTATGATGATAACCTGTTACGTAAATTTTTTGCCTTACCTACATATATAACCTTGCCCTTTGCGTCCATAAACATATAAACGCCGGGCTTTTGGGATATATCTGATAGATTTATTTGAAATTTTGGCTTGCTCAAAAAAATCAGCTCCTGTAATCTGCATTAATTTTAATATAGTCCTGAGTTAAATCACATGTATAAAATTTTGTGCTGCAGTTTCCTGCATTTAAATCTATGGTGATAGTATACTGTAATTCTTTCATAATTTCATAAGCTTTATCTTCAAGGGCATAATCAATAATTATTCCTTTTGATACATAATGCATATCGTTAAAATAAATATCTACTTTTTCGGGATTAAATTTAGCACCACTTGCACCTGCTGAAGCCATAAGCCTGCCCCAGTTTGGGTCGCAGCCTGTAAACATAGTTTTTACAAGGGGAGAATTAGCTATTTTTGATGCACATAATTTAGCTTCTTCCATAGTAGCTGCATTTTTAACTTCAATAGTTATCATACGACTTGCACCTTCCCCATCTAGTGCAATCTGTTTTGCAAGGTAATTCATTAAAGTAAAAAGACCTTCTTTAAACTCTTCATAATTTTCTTCTGTAACTATTGCTCCGCTCATACCGTTTGCAAGCATAATAATAGAATCATTTGTACTCATATCACCATCAACTGTAACCCTGTTAAAAGTAACTTCTGTACATTCCACTAAAACTTTTTGCAGCAGGTGGCGTTCTATCATTGCATCAGTTGTAATAAAAGTGAGCATAGTAGCAAGGCTTGGAGCAATCATACCAGATCCTTTTGTGCAGCCGCCAATAGTTATAAGCCCGCTTTTTGTTTCCACACAAACAGCCGTTTCTTTCACAGTAGTATCTGTTGTCATTATAGCTTGTGCAAAATCAAGCCCTTTATCATCTGCTAAACCATCAACAAGAACTTCTTTTACTCCAGTTATTCTCTCTACTGGTAAAGGGATACCTATTACACCAGTTGATGCAATTAAAATATTATCTGCCTTAATATCTAATACATCAGCATAAGCTGCTGCAATATCACTGCATGCTTTAAGCCCTGCTGCTCCTGTGCAGGCATTGGCATTACCAGAATTTGCAAATACTGCCTTAATATCTGCTTTTTTTGATAATAATTCTATATCATATAAAACTGGAGCAGCTTTTACTACATTAGAAGTAAACACTCCTGCATATACACAAGAGTTATCGCTATAAATTAAGCCACAGTCAACTCGTTCTAAATTCTTACCTTTTATATTAGCATTAGCAGCAGCAGCTCTAAAACCTATTGGTGTTGTAACACCACCATAACTTACTTTTCCAAGCATTTTATCTCTCCATATATACTTATATTAATCCTGTTTTTTCATCAATATTTTGCTGTATATTATAACACTGCACAGCCTGAGCTGATGCACCTTTTAAAAGGTTATCAATAGCTGTTACAATTATGGCAGTATCATCTTTTTTAAACACTGCTATATCTATAAAATTTGTATGAGCAACATACCTTATAGCTGGTATATCATCACGCATTCGCACAAAAAATCTGCCACTATATTTTGATTTTATTGCCTTTTCTATTTCATTTTTATCCTTATGAGTTTTTATGTATATGGTGGATAATATGCCACGGTTTACAGGTAAAAGGTGGGGAGTAAATATTACATGAGTATTATTTTTTGCTCGGGATAAAATATGGTCAATCTCTGCATTATGACGGTGGGAAAAAATACCGTATGGTTTTAAATCTTCATTTGCTTCACAAAAAATATTTGTTAATGTTGGCTTCCTGCCTGCCCCACTTACACCAGATTTACTGTCTGCTATTATAAACTGATTATCATCTATTATGTTATTTTCTAAAAGTGGGTATAATGGAGTAATAATAGATGTAGGATAGCAGCCAGCCCCTGCAATTAAAGTTGTTTTTTTAATCTGTTCTGTAAATATTTCTGCCTGACCATAAACTGCCTTTTTTAAAAGCTCTGATGCAGTATGCTCTACACCATAAGTTGCTTCATATAATCCTTTATCATTAATGCGAAAATCTGCACTTAAATCTATAACTATTTTACCTTTATTATAAAGAATATTTGCTGTTTCCATAGCAGCCTTATGGGGCAGGCATAAGAAAAATACATCAGCTTTTTGGCTTACAGTTTCTAGATTATTTTCTTCTAATACCATATCGCACATACCTTGCAGTGCAGGGTATATTTCAGAAAATTTACTACCTGCATAACTTTCGGAAGTAATTACAGATAATGCCAGTTTTTCATGTTTTAATATAATTTTAACAAGCTCAACACCAGTATAGCCTGTAGCACCAATAATACCTGCTTTCATAATATCTCCATTATAAAACTTATTAAAATATTTTATATAATTAATTTGTATAAAAATAAATAGAAATATTTCATAAAATTATATATAATTGCATAACTAAAAAATACGAGAATGAAATGAAAATAAAAATATATATACAGCCTAGTGCAAAAAAGGCAGGCTATGCAGGGCTTTATAATGATATGCCAAAAATAAAAATTACAGCACCACCTGTTGATGGTGCTGCTAATAGTGAAATTATAAAAATATTTTCAAAACTTCTAAATATTCCTAAAGCTAATATAGAAATAGTTTCAGGACTTTCTTCACGTAATAAAACATTAGAAATTAATGAGAATATTACATATGAAGAAATAATAAAGAAATTAGAGAGTTTTTAACGTTCAATCTCTCCGTGGTATCTGCCTATACCGCCCATATCTACCACAAATTCATATCCATTATTTTTAAGTGCCCTAACTGCTGAAGCACTTCTTGCTCCACTTAAGCAATAAACATATAAATGTGTAGATTTATCATATTTTGTAAATACTTCATCTAGCTTATCCACTGGAATATTTACACTTTTTGGAATATGCCCGCCTTTATATTCAGAAACAGTGCGAACATCTAATATAACACTGCCTTCATCTTCACAAGCTTTCGCATACTCACCATTGATATCCTTTGGTATAAACATATCAAAAAACCCCATTATACCCTCCTTATATTTTGTTAGGATATCTTATATAATGATATTAAAAAATCAAGAATTTTTTACTTTATATATGTAAATTACAATATTTCTTGACAATTTAATATATTTTTATATATTATACAGTGTAAAGTTTTGTTTTTAGGTTATTACAACACGTAAGCCAAGGTTATATAATATTACCTTGGCTTTTTTTGTATTAACTTTCAAACTTTGGAGCGAGGGTTTGTTAATAAAAACAACTTTATATCGGTAGATGGCTTAGAAGGACTTTTGCCTTAAACGCAAGGAAGCAGGCTAATAGCTTGGAAAAGCATAATTTATCCGAACGGAGTCTGTGGAAATTATTAAAATCAGGTGAACAACACCGAATTATATTAGCAATATACCGATGGAATCTAGGGAAAAAACCGAAAAATTTATGCTCTTTTATAAAAGAGTAAACTGTGCAGGGATGCATATATGCGAATCAAGTCAAGTATCATAAGAAACTATTTGCATAACTAAAATAAGCAAAAAAGCTTTAAATTAAGGTGGCAAAGATGATTAATATAATGAGCGGAACAACCGCAGTTACGTTATCGCCTAGTAACAATGCTACAAGAAATGGGAAAAGCACAAATACTAGTGCAGGTGGTAAAAACAGTGCTGTGGTAAGTAATAAGACAGCAGGTGCAGCAGTAAGCATGCAGGTTCAAAATACACAAAATAACCAGCAGACTTCTGCTTCAAGCACGCAAGCACAAGTTCAGCAGGCAAACACCCAAAGTGTTGACTATAGTAAGGAAGCAATTGCGGCTCTTCAACAAACAATACGGAAAGAACATCTTGACCGTAACTATTATATTGATAAAAGCACAAATGTTCCTGTATTACAAATAGTCAATAATAAAACAAATCAAGTTATTGGGCAGTATCCAGCAGACCTTTACTTAAGCCTTATAATGAAAGTAAGGGAAAACCAAAAAGCAATGGTTAACCAGCAGTCTATGGCAGCACAGCAGGCTACCACAAATGAAAAAAATGTGGTAAATCAGCAGTCAATAGTAGAACAGCAGTTAATGGCTAACCAAAAATCATAACTACTCGCTCTATAATGGGGGTGAAAACACCCCCTTTTATATAGTATTAACAAGTATATTGCAATGAACATTGACTTATGGTATGATTTGTTATGAAATATTTAAAATATGAGACTTTATTATGAAAACAGATAAAAAACAAAACAAGAGTGTTCATAAATTAAAAGATACTGTCAAAATCCATAAAATCAGACTAGATGCAGAGTATATTAAAAAAACTTGGCATGAGTATGCAAAAAAATATGAAAAAGAATTAAAATATTTAGAAGATAAATAATGAGTTTTGAAATTTTCACCAATAACTTATGCTTAAAATATGTATTTTATAATTACTTGTTTTTATTATTTATAATAAAATATATGAAATATATTATTTGGAGCTAAACCTATGAAAAATCATTTACCAAAAGAAGTTAAAAACTTATTGTCTAAGGCTAAAGATGAAGATTATTTATATATAAATAAGAAATCCTATAATATTTATACTCTATTTAATAACTACTATAATGCTCAATATATGCACCAATTTGCAGTATTAGTGCTTGGACTAAAATTTTTTATGTATTGTATAGATAATAATATTGGCAGTAAAATACATGTGTATGGTGACAGAGAACCAACTGAAAGGCACCTTCAAGCAACAGGTATGTCTAATAATACAGATTATGAAGAAAATAGTGGCGGATTCAACTTCAAATCAAGAAACAAAAAGCAAAAACTTGAATACGGTTTAACTTTATATGATGAAGATAATAAATTAGATTTATCAGATTGTGATGTTACATGGGGAAGATTTTATATATATTATCATAAAAATACAATATCTATTGCTACAAGATATATTTTATTTGATGATTTAGAAAATCCAAAAACAATTAGATATCATTTTATTGGTTCAAATACTGATAATGAAAATACTATTATAAAAATGAACATTGATGAAATAACAGATAAATTAAAAGCCCAGTCTAATGTTTCTAATTACTTTCGCGGTTTTAGACTTGTATCCAATCTTTTTGCACAAGACGAAAAAATAAATGAAAAATATTTTAACAAATTATTAAATAAGATGTTTATAAGTGACTTTCCTTATGAAAATGAATCTTTAGATGTACATGCCTTTAAAAAATTACAGGAAAAAAGAAATAGCACAGGGCTATTAGGTGAGATTATTGCTGCCATATATGAAACCGTTAATAATCAAAATGATATAGAATTTAAATCATTTGATAATGTAAATGCTGGGTATGATATCTTATGTAAAGATAATAAAAATAATAAAAAATATATAGAAGTAAAAACAACTATTAATAGTGCTGATAGTTTTAACTTCTATATTTCTCAAAATGAATATGATAATTTTAAAAAGAATAAAAATTCTTTTTTATATTGTGTAAAAATTAGTGACAAACTATTAGAAAACGAAATAGCATACGGTAAAGATAGTAAAACTATAATATTCAACAAAAACGAATATCTATTTAATAAGATAGAAAGTATAAAGGAATTAAAAAAAGCTATTATTAATGAAGATATAAAAATATATATCATTAATAATCCAGCAAAAAAATTCAATTTATCAAAATATTTTGAAACAAAAAAAGATAAGACATATGAATTTAGTATCAACAATATAAATGTAAAGATTTATGATATAAAATACTATTCAGAAGAATATACATTAAAGCAATAAATAAAACCCATATGTATTGTAAACTTTTGTGTAAATAGACATATTATACTATAAAATTTTAATTATTAAACTATAAAATTACAGAAAAGAATAAATAGTAAATTCTAAAAACGATTGCGAAAAAAGTAGTAAATAAAAAAGTGGTTGTTAAATCTCTTTAAATAAAATAAT
>CALUZC010000014.1 GCA_944325215.1 uncultured Mucispirillum sp.
TTTGAAAAAATTTTTTTCTAATCTATCAATATGTTAGAAACTTATTTCCTTAATTTTTTCACATTTCATCATAAGGTAAAACTAGCGTTTTAATACAGTGTTTTATTTCGACAATATGATTTTATTCATTTTTTTGACACTTTTAAATATAAAATCATTCGTATTGACTATGATTTACAATTTAGATTACTATCTTATATCATATTGATTTGCTAGGATTAAAAATTAAAATTTTATCTTTCTCGTGCTTTATATTAATAATTTTAAGTTTCATATTTTATAACGGTAGTTAAAAATTATAAAACGAATGTTATTTATATATTGCCTTAAATTTCTCTGCTACTGCTGGTGGAACAAGATTTGAAATATCACCATTATTTCTAGCAATATCCCTTACAATTGTTGAACTTAAAAATAAATACTGGCTTCCAGGCACCATAAATATTGTTTCAATATTATTATTTATACTTCTGTTAGCAAATGCCATTTGAAATTCATATTCAAAATCTGAAACAGCTCGTAATCCACGTATTATAAATGCTGCATTTTTTTTCACCATATAATCTACTAATAATCCATTAAAATGTTCAACTATAATATTTTTATTATCTTTAAAAGTTTCTTTTATCATTTCCAGCCTTTCGTTTTGAGAAAAAAGGTGTTTTTTATTTATGTTATCAGATACTGCAATATATAATGTATCACAAAATTTTAATGCTCTTTCTACAATATCTTTATGACCTAGTGTAAATGGGTCAAATGAGCCTGGATATACTCCTTTCATATTATTCTCCTTGTATGTGTGATAAAAATCTTATTATTGTATCACCATATTTTCTTTCATCATATACATAAAACGAAATATTTACTTTAAATTCTGTTTTATAAAATTCTTCAAAAAGTATTATGCCATCATTTTTTAAAAGATTACACTCTCTTGTTATATCAAGTATATCTTTTGTGCTGTATAAATTATAAGGTGGGTCAAACACTATTAAATCATATTGTTTGTTCAATGATTTTGCCATTTTAAAAAAATCACCCTTATATATGTTGTAGCTTCCTTTATCCATTAATTTTGTATTAATTTTAAGTGTATTTATATCTTTATCAATAAAATCTATATGTTTTGCTCCGCGACTGAAAGCTTCAATTCCTATTGCACCAGTGCCTGCAAATGCATCTAATATATTTTCATATTTATCCATTTCACCTAATATGGAAAATATTGATGAACGTAATTTATCAGTTGTTGGCCTTGTTTTTGAGCTTATCTGCGTAGAAAGCTGCCTGCCCTTTAATGAACCACTTACTATCCTCAAGGTATTTGCTCCTTATATTTTTGCATATATCCTGCATCATATCCTGTTTCATTATATTGTCCGAATTTATATTTTCTGGAAACAACTCTTTTGCTGCTGCTTTATAGCCAGAAAATTTTACTTTACCACCCATATCCATATATAAAAGCATAATTAATGTTATAACAATATCACCAAATGATTTATGACCTGCTCCTGCTGTTATGTCTCCACTATCATCTGCTTCATGGGGCAGCCCCATTCTAATAACTTTTATATTTTCTGCAGTAAAATGGATATACATACCTGCTGCTGTTACTAAAATATCCTCTAAACGTGATGGAATATATTCTCCCTGTTCATAAAGCTTATTAAGATGAGTATTTTTTAATACCTGTGTAGGATATATTCTTGCTGTTGTTATATCCATTTTTGAAAAAAATGCTGCATCATCAATGGAAGAATACATATTCTGCTTATACATTGATGTCATAAGCTGCACTCCACATTTAGTAACTTTTAATAACTGTTCAACTGCCTTTACTGCCTCATAACTTGTATATGGTCTGCCGTTTGCCTTTAATACTTCATCATCTAAACTCTGAATTCCTAATTCTACAAGATATATATTATAATCTTTAATTTCTTTTAAAGTATCACTATTTATCGTATCAGGGCGAGTGGAAAAACGAATTTTTTTTATACCGTTATTATATGCTTTTTTATAAAGAGAAAGCCTTATATCTTTATTAATTGCACAAAAATTACCACCATAAAATGCAATCTCATCATAATTATTAGAATAAGTTTTCCATTGATTTATCTGATTTTCTGCATGAAGAAGTAAGTCATTTTCTGCCTGCACGCCGCTTATGGCCTGCTGGTCGCAAAAAATACATTTATTACCACAATATGCAAAGGGAAGAAATACAGGTAAAATTTTAGGCATTTTTCATTAAACTGTTATACATTTGAAGTGCATTAGATGCAGCTTCTTTTTCTGCTTCCTTCTTACTTTTACCGCTGCCACATGCTTTTATTTTACCACAAACATCTACTTCCACATTGAAAGTTTTATTATGTTCTGGACCTGATGATGAAATAAGTGTATATTCAGGAAGTGCACCACAGTCGCGCTGGCATATTTGCTGCAGCTGAGTTTTAGCATCTCTAAAGGAATTATTTTCAACGGCATTAATTATAAATTCTTCTAATAAATTTAAAACAATACTTTTAACGTTATCATAACCACCATCTAAATAAACTGCTGCCATTACTGCTTCAAAAATATCTGCAACTATGGCTTTTTTTAGATTATCTATACCATTAAACTCGCTTTTTCCTAAAAGAATATTGCTACTTAAATCTAATTTTTTAGAGATTTCAAATAGCGTGGAAGCATTTACAATATATGCCCTTAATATTGATAAATCACCCTCTTGAAAAGATGGATACTGCTTTACTAAATACTCTGTAATAACAAGTTCCACTACAGCATCACCTAAAAACTCTAATCTTTCATAATTATAGTCAAGATTATTATCGTGAGCATAAGAAGAGTGAGTAAGGGACCTAAGTATAAGCCCCTTATCTTTAAAAGTATATTTTATTTTATTTTCAATATTTTCTATATAAGTATTAGCTATATTATTCTGCATATTTCCTAAAAACTAATGATGCATTAGTTCCACCAAAACCAAAGGAATTAGAAAGCCCATACTCCATTTCATGACTAACTGCTTTATTTGGAGTATAATCTAAATCACACTGTTCATCTTGATTTTCTATATTAATTGTAGGTGGAACAATTCCTTCATTTACTGCCATCATTGTAATAATACCTTCTACGGCACCTGCTGCACCTAAAAGGTGACCAGTCATAGATTTTGTAGAGCTGATTTTTACTGTTTTTGCAGCATCACCAAATACATCTTTAATGGCTTTAGTTTCAAGAACATCACCTGCTGGGGTAGAAGTTCCATGAGTATTTATATAGCCAATTTTATCTGGTGTAATACCTGCATCTTTAATGGCAGCCTCCATACAGCGTCTTGCACCGTTACCATCACTTGCAGGAAGTGTAACGTGGTATGCATCACTGCTCATACCGTATCCTACTATTTCGCCTAATATTTTAGCTCCTCTAGCTTTTGCACTTTCCAAACTTTCAAGAACTAAAACACCGCCGCCTTCACCAATTAAGAAACCATCTCTATCTTTATCAAAAGGACGGCTTGCTTTTTCTGGCTCATCATTTCTTCTTGTTAATGCTCTCATATTTGCAAAGCCTGCAACAGCTAATGGTGTAATAGCAGCCTCAACACCACCTGCTACCATAATATCTGCATCACCCCTTTCTATAATACGGGCAGCATCACCAATAGAGTGTGTGCCTGTTGCACAAGCTGTTACCATACTTACATTTGGTCCTTTAAGTTCATATTTGATAGATACAAGACCGTTAGCAATATTAATGATTACACCAGGTATAAAAAATGGTGATACCTTTTTAAAACCACCTGCTAAATAAGCAGCCTGAGTATCTTCAATAACTTTAAATCCACCAATACCAGCACCAATACAGCAGCCTGCTCGCTCATGGTTAAAATTATTATCAGCAAGTCCTGCCTGCTCCATAGCCTCTTTTGCAGCAGCTAAAGCATAAAAGCAAAACATATCATATTTTTTTACATCTTTTTTATCTACATACTCTTCTGGATTAAAATTTTTTACTTCTGCAGCAACCCTTGTTGGAAATGCTGATGCATCAAATTTTGTAATAGTTCCAGCACCGCTTTTACCTGCAACTAAATTATCCCATGTTTCTTTTACTGAGTTTCCTAAAGGTGAAATACACCCCATACCTGTAATAACTACTCTGTGTTTCACGGTTCCTCCACAATAAAAACAAATTGACTATTTGAAATAAGACTTATATATAACAATTAAATATATAATTATGATATACAAGTATTATTTTTGAGAAAAAGGGCGTATAAATACGCCCTTAAATTATTTTGCATTTGCTTTAATAAAATCAATAGCATCTTGAACAGTTTTAATTTTAGTAGATTCTTCATCAGGAATATCTACACCAAACTCATTTTCAAGTTCCATAATAAGTTGAACTGTGTCAAGAGAATCTGCTCCTAAATCATCGATAAAAGATGCTTCGTTTGTAACAGAAGCTGCATCATCAATTTTTAATTGCTCAACAATTATCTCTTTAACTCTTGATTCGATATCTGCCATTTTATTTCCTCCTCACAGAAATAATATTTTATCCCTTTCGGGTTTATTTGATTATAAATAAAGCCCACCATTTAGGTGTAATGTTTGCCCTGTCATATAGTCAGATAATGGGCTTGCAAGGTAAACTACTGCATTAGCAATATCTTCCACCTTACCAAGTGCTTTTAATGGAATTTTTTCCATATATGCAGCTTTTACTTCATCTGTTAAAACTGCAGTCATATCTGTTTCTATAAAGCCCGGTGCTACAGCATTTACTCTTATACCACGACTTCCAAGCTCTAAAGCAGCTGATTTTGTCATGCCAATAATACCTGCTTTTGTAGCAGAATAATTAAACTGACCTGCATTACCAGAAAAACCAACAACACTTGATATGTTAATAATTTTACCATAACGAGCTTTCATCATACCTTTTAATACTCGCCTTGTACATAAAAAAGCACCTTTTAAGTTTACATCAATAACGTTATCCCACTCTTCTGTTTTCATACGCATTAAAAGGTTATCTTTTGTAATGCCTGCATTGTTAACCAGTATCTCAACACTGCCAAGCTTTTCTTCAATAGCAGCAAACATGCTGTCTACTTCTTCTTCCACATTAACTTTTGCTTTAAAAATTTCTGCTGTTCCACCATTTTTTCTAATGATTTCACAAACTTCTATAGCAGCATCATCACTACTTGAATAATTTATGGCAACTTTAGCTCCTTGATGAGCAAGGGCTATTGCAATTGCTTTACCTATTCCACGTGAAGCACCTGTTACAAGTGCTACCTTATCTTTTAACATATTTTCCATATTATAATTTTCCTAAATCATCTACTGATGATATATTTATTGTTTCAACATTTCTATCAATTTTTTTAATAAGCCCAGTTAAAACACTTCCTGCACCTACTTCAATAAAAGTAGTAACACCTGCTGTTACCATACTTTGAACTGACTGAGTCCATTTTACAGTGCCTGCAACCTGGCGTATTAATGCGTCCATAACATCTGCACCATCTTGTTCTAATGCTGCATCAATATTATTAACAACTGGAATATTTAATGTATTAATTGTTACATTTTTAAAATATTCAGCCATTGCCTGCTTTGCAGGCTCCATTAAAGAACAATGGAAAGGTGCAGATACTGGCAGTGGTACAACTCTTTTTGCACCAGCAGCTTTTAATTCTTCACCTGCATTTTCTACTGCTTCTTTATTACCTGCAATAACTACCTGTCCAGGACAATTAAAATTTGCAGGCTCCACAATGTAATTAGCTTTAGATATTTTTGAACATACTTCACTTACTTTATCTTCATCAAGCCCAAGCACAGCACTCATTGCACCAACACCAACAGGCACAGCACTTTGCATAAATTTACCTCTGTTATGAACAGCTTTAACCGTTTCTTCAAATGTTAAGCCACCAGAAGCATATACTGCACTATACTCTCCTAATGAATGGCCAGCAAAAAAAGATGGTTTAACCTTATCTTTAATTAATGACCACACAGCTGCACTCATTGTAACAAGAGCAGGTTGAGTGTTTTGCGTAAGTTTTAATTCATCTTCTGGACCATTAAACATAATCTCAGAAAGATTATAACCTAACGCCTTATCAGCATTTGTAAAAAATTCACGACATGATTCAAACTTATCGTAAAAATCTTTACCCATGCCTACAAATTGAGAACCCTGACCGGGAAATACAACTGCTATTGACATAAACTTCTCCATTATTATGGCTTACAAGATAAGATATAATATAAAATAAGACTAGAAAGACTAGAATGTGGCATTATCTGCCGAATAAAGACGTATAACCTTCTTACTTTGTAAGCTTTTTTCTCTTTTTCTTATTTAGTTTAAAAACATCACTTTTATAGTAAATAAACTATATTTATATTTATTACAAGCTTTATTTATATATACACCCATAGTATATACAAAAAAAACACATAATATCAACAAAACATTTTTAATATATTGATTTATATTTCACTTATTTTTAGCTAATCTATATAATTTCTACAATTAATAACTGTAAATATTAGAAAGAGAATTACTTACATCATCAATAATAGCATCATTCATTTTACTTTCAGCTGCACGGATAGCCACTTTAATACCATTGGCAACTGCCACATCATTTGATGAGCCATGCCCTATTACACATACACCTTTAACGCCAAGCAGTGGAGCACCACCGTATTGAGCACCATCTGTTTTATCTTTTACTTTTTGAAATGCTTTTTTAGAAAGTAAAGCACCAATTTTTGATACAGTTGATGATAAAAGTTCCTCTTTTAATACAGACACCATATACTTTGCAACTGACTGGCTTACTTTTAATGCAATATTACCTGCAAAACCATCGCACACTACCACATCAGCTTCCCCTTTAAAAAGTGCCTTGCCTTCCACATTGCCTACAAAATTAATAACGCTTGTTTCTTTTAATATAGGAAAAACTGCCTTTGTAAGCATATCACCTTTGCCTTCTTCCTCACCATTGCTTAAAAGACCAACAGTAGGATTATGGATATGCAGCACTTTTTTTGCATAAGCAGAACCCATAATGGCAAAAGTAACTAAATGTTCAGGGCGGCAGTCTACATTAGCCCCTACATCAAGCATAAAAAAATGACCACGCTCATTAGAACAAGGTAAAATTGTGCCAATAGCAGGCCTTGCTACCCCATCTAAAAGCCCTAATATCACCATTGATACTGCCATTGCAGCACCACTATTTCCCGCTGAAAAAAAACCATCTGCTTTTTTATCTTTTACAAGTTTTAAGCCTATATGCATCGATGATTTTCGTTTACCACGTATAATTTCTGATGGATGGTCGTCCATAGCAATATACTCATCTGTGTGCATAATAGTTATATTAGCTGTGTTTTCCTTACCACATAAAGAAAGCTCTTTTTTAATGGCTTTTTCATCACCTACTAAAATAACCTGTAAATTTGAATTTTCTGCAACAGCTTTGCAGGCACCTTTTACAATTTCAGCTGGGGCATTATCCCCACCCATAGCATCAACAGCAATAATCATGGCTACACTTCTTTAGTTTCAGTTACTTTTCTGCCTTTGTATGTTCCGCAGCTTGGGCATACAGTGTGAGCTTGTTTTAACTCACCACAGTTATCACATTTAACACCTAGAAGTGAAGATGGTTGATGGTGTGACCTTCTCATACCAACTTTGCTTTTTGTTGTTTTGTGTTTTGGATTTGGCATTTTGCTCTCCCTTAAATTACTAAACTTAATACAAGCTTAGCTGTAATTTTATATTTTAATTATATTTATTTTAGCTTATCAAGTGCTGCCCATCTATCATCAGTAACTTTTTTACATGTGCATTTTTCATAGTTCAGTGCAGCACCACAGCCTTGACATATTCCTTTACAGTCCTGCCTGCAAAGCCTTTTTTCAGGCACTAAAAGTAGTGCTTCCTCTCTTAAGAGTTCATGTATATCAAAACTGTCCTTTGGTGTAACATACATACCAGCTTCTTCATCAGATAAGCCGTCTTCCCCGTCTGCCTGCATAGGTGGGTATTCTCCCAGTGGGGAAAGAGTAAGCACTAAATCCTCATTAATATCCATATTAACAGGCTCTAAACACCTGTCACAAGGGCAGGAAAAATGTAAATCTAACTTACCAGTAACCACATAAGCATCACCTGCTTTATCTACCCTGCCAGTAAATGATGTTATATCAAACTTATCATCACCTTCAGTAAATGAAAAAGAAGTATTTATTATATACCCTTCTTCATGAACCTGCTCATAATATATAACCATTATAATACTCAAAAATCATATATGTTTATAAAGATTTGTGCAGATTATAATAAATCCTTACAAAATCGTCAATAGGAAAATGCTTATACCACACTTTATTAAACTTGTAAATGAAAAAATAAAAAATATTAATTTATCAATCCTCTTGACCTTGAAAAAAATTCATTGTATTAATACCTATGCAAAAATTATACAATATTCTATCACTACAAAATGTTTTACCAAGACCTTTAGGATTAGTTAGATACTGGATATTTATACTATCCTTTTTAATATCACGCATACCTTTATGGTTTGTGCTTTTTTCTGCTGTTTTATATACTGGCTCTATTAATATTATTCAAGGGCTTTTTATAATGGCAGCCATACTAATATGCAGAACATTTGTAGAATCTGAAATGGCAGGTGGTGAAAAAGCCTTTTCATTTTTTGCTATCTTAAGAATTTTACGCGGTGCTTATGCTGTAATTATCTACTTTGTAATCGTTGGTTTTTTAATATATGTATTTCACCCAGAAAATAATGATACTTTTGGAAAAATCACCATATTTTTATCATTAATTATTATACCATTTCTTATAAAGAGTAAATCTAATATTACATACCATCACGGATATTATACAGGAAGGCTTTTATCATGCATAATTACATTCTTATGGTTTTACCTTGGATTTTTACCTGATACATTCATGATGAATATTATAATAATACTGCTTATATATACACTGGAATTTTATAATCTAATATACAAAAAACCACTGGGAATAATGCCTAACCAGTCATCTATGCAGGCATTACACCAGTAAACTTATTTTGCAAGCCCTAATTCACGCATTAATGAAGAATGAGAATATGATAACGGGTTTTTTGTATATGATTTGATAGCATTTTCATATACTTCCATATCATTTTCATCTTTAATTCGCTCCAGTATAGTTACTTTTATAAACTCTAGCATAGACATATTATGTTTCTCTGCATATTTTTCAAGCAAAGCTAATTCATCTTCTTTTAAATCTAATGATAAGTTCATAAAACCTCCCACTTAACCAATATAATCTTATGACTTACATTTGGCAAGTTTTTAACGTATATGGAAGCAGTAAAATTTGTAAATAAAAGCTTTACATATTTTTATTATCGTATAAATTACTAAAAAAATTAGTAATTTTTAAAATAATCTTGGTTCTTCAACAGGAAATCCTTTATGTGCCATAGCTATTAGTATATTTTTTGCTATAACATTCATATCAAGCATATTTTCTCCATCTGTTGATTCTATAATTATCCAGTCTTCCTCAACTGCCATTTTTTTATACATTTTATAGACTTTTTCCATATATTCATTATTAGCTTCATGAATATCTTTTTTATTTTCTGTATAATCTCTTTTGCCTTTTAATTCCACCATTTTTGCTGCGATTTTAGGCTCTACATCTAAAAATATTACAACATCTGGCTGCGGCATTTCTAAAATATTATATTCTAAACGTTTCACCCAGTCAGAAAATGTTTTTTGCTCATTTTCAGGAAATTTTACTGCCTGATGAGCTATATTTGATGGAACATACCTGTCAAATATTATATTTGCTCCAGATTTAATATCCGTCATAATATTTTTTTTCATTTCAAACCTATCCATTGCATAAAGCATAACTGGAAATTGTGGTGGGATTTCGTCTAATGCACCAAAGCCACCATTTAAATATTTTCCAACTTCCAATCCAAAGCTTGTGCCTTTATAGTTTGGAAAGCTGTATAATGCATTATCTATACCTTTTGCACTCATTCTTGCTGATAATTTTTGTGACTGTGTTCCTTTTCCAGAACCATCTAAACCTTCAAATACTACTATCATTTTCCACCTTAGTTTATTATATTTTATGTATATCAAAAAACATACCAATAAATAATGTATTATTTATGATGTTCTTTATTTTTTTTAATATATTCTGATAATGTGCCATAAAGCATATCTAAATTAACAGGTTTTGCCAAATGAGCGTCCATTCCCGCAGCACGAGATTCTTTAATATCTTCATCAAATATATTGGCACTTAATGCGATAATAGGTATGGTTTTCGCATCTTCCCTGTCCATTTGCCTTATTAATTTTGCAGCTTCAAGGCCGTCTAAAACAGGCATTAATATATCCATTAAAACAGCATCTATGCTATATTCTTTGGAAGTTTTAAATATATTAACAGCCTCATCACCATTCCAAGCCTGCAGCACTTTTATTTTTCGTAAAGCTAAAAGCTCTGTAATTATCTGCATATTTACCACATTATCTTCTGCTACTAAAATTGTAGAGCCTGCTAAATCAATATAATTATTTACATTTTTTTGCTCTTGTTCTTCATTTTTTAAATCTTCCACTATTTCAAAAGGAAGGGTAATTTTTACTTCTGTTCCTTTTTCATAAACACTATCAACAGTAATTTCCCCATGCATATGACGAACCTGACTTTGAACAATAGAAAGCCCCAGCCCTGTTCCTGTTATTCTTCTAGTAGAATCTCTTTTTTCTCTGGCAAATGGTGTAAATAAATGGCGTAAAAACTCTTTACTCATACCTATGCCGTTATCTTTTATACTAAATACATAAAAGTATGTTCCATTATCATAAAATTCTGATACCAAAAGAGATATTTTACCATTTTCACCTGTATATTTAAAAGCATTTGATAATATATTATTTAATATATGCATTAACTTATTTAAATCACCTTTTACGCAGTCATGCTTAATGTTTATATCTGAAGTGAAATGTTTTTTATCACGTTGGGCAATAAGTGTAAAAATATTTATAACTTCGCCTATTCTTTCATTTAAAGAAAATGTTTCTATATTTGTTTCTAAAGTTTTACTTTCTGATTTTGCAGTTTCAAGAAAATTATCTATTAAAGTAATAAGCTGATTTCCTGAAATCTTGATTTTTTCCAAGTAATCAGATAATTTTTCCGGATCATTAATATAATGCCCCATAAGCTCTGCAATACCTATAATACCATTTAATGGAGTTCGCATATCATGGGATACACTGGAATACAAAATACGCTTTGATTCGGCACTTTCTTTTAATGCACTAACAGCATCTTCTAAAAGTCCAATATGGGCAAGTTCACGTTTTCTTTCTTCTTCACATTCTTTAAAACATAATAATATATTATCATTTGATACTGATTTATCTATGATTATACGCAGATTAACCCATCTATAACCATCTTCTAGTAATCTGTATAAATCTATGCCGTAATCAAGCTGGTAGTTTTCTGCCAGTTTTCTTATATTTTCAATGGAAAAGCTTTTACGAAATTCATCAGCAGATGATTCTTCCATATACTCAATTAATTTATTATAAAGATAGCTATATTTTCCAGAACTTGCAATTGTTTGTGAAATATATTCTGAAGAACGCACAATATTATATTCTTCTGTATTAATATTTACCCTGTATATTGCATAATATGAATTTCCAAGCATATCAATAACATCATTTGATTCTGTAATTTTTTTATTTAAATAATGTTCTTCTGCATACATTATAATACTTGCAACAGCTAATATTAATAAAATTATAAGATACCTTAACTGCCATATTGATGATTTAGAATAAAATTCTTCTATATTTAATGCTACAATGGATATAAAACCTGTCTTTATATTTTTATTGAAAAATATATAAAACTCTCCTAAATCATGCATATTAATTTTAAATGAGCCTTCATTTGATTTATGCTGGTTAATTTGTTTATATAAATATGGGATAATACTGCTTTTATATTTATTTAATGTGGCATTATCAAAATCATTGTGTGCTTTTATTTTATTACAGGCAATATATGCACCTTTATTATCTAGAAGAATATATACACTGTTATCCATATTATCTACATTAGGAAGCCAGTTATGTTTAATATCTGCTATATCTATATCAACAGCTAAAACTCCCTTACCATTTAAAATACTTTTAGACATGGTAATAATACTTTTATTATCAAATAAATCATTATATACTTTTGAAAAAACAACATTATTTTTATTAGAAACTGCCCCTTTAAACCATATGCTGTTTTCAATATATTCATCTGTAAAAGTATTTACATCATAATCTTTATTTGTAAATACACTATATTTACCACCTTCATTTATTACAGAATAAGACTTAATATTTTTCACATTAATAGCATTCGAGCCATATAAGGCAAACTGGTTAAACCAGCTATTAAAGTTTACTTTATCTTGATATTTATTATACACTAATTCGTATTGGTAAGCACCCATATTCATAAACATTTCATAAAGATTTACAACATAATGAATTTTTGTAGAAAAACCGTTTATTCTTGATGAGCCCATTTCTTTGATATTATGCATGATTTTATCTTTCGAAGATATTAGAAAATAGATAAATAATACAATAGAAATAAGTATAAATATTAGAGTAAAAATAACACCTTTTTCATATTTATTTCTATTATAATTTTTTATCTTAGCTGCTGACATTCATTCCCTCATCATTTTATAATCCTAGCATATAAATATAAAAAATTAAAGATATTCTTTGTATAAAATTTGCATAAATTTACTTTTTATATTGAACTAAAAGCTTTATAGTATATCCTAAATACAGGGGATTATATCATGAAAATAAAAATACTGTATTTTCTGATAATATGTATGGGTATTTTACTATTTGCAGGTTGTGAAAAAGATAAGCAAAGGGAATCTCCCGAACATGCTGTTGATGAAATCATATACTACTATAACAATGGTGACATATATAATCTTTGGAATAGAATACTGCCATTAGATAGATATTCATTATCAAAAAATATGATAGAAAATATAAACAACCAGGATTTATATGTGATGATGGGCTACGCTTTAGATAAAGATAATATAACAGCTGAAAATATAAGTGCAGAAGAATATTTATATGGTATATTTAAAGTAGTGCTTGGCGATAAAAGTATGGAATTAATTAATATAGAGCAAATAGATGATAATACATATAATGCTAATATTAGGCTAGGTGAGAAAATAGCAATTATGCCATTAGTATTGGTAAATAATAAATGGTATATGAAAATTCAATAACTAAATTTCATCACTTGTAACAGCAGCAAATATTAAATTATGTTCATTGGCATATTCAATACATTTTTCCATATCAACAACTATTGTTTCACCACTTTCCATAATAAGCCCAATCCCATTATTTTCTGCTATATTTTTTAAGGTATCAAGCCCAACAGTTGGCAGGTCAAACCTTTCATCTTGGTTTGTTTTACCTGTTTTAATACATATTGCACTGCCATTACCTAATGCAGAGCCTCTTGCAAAAGTTTTATCTGTCCCTTCTGCACTTTCTACTGCCATAATTTTACCATGACTTATTACAATAGACTGTCCTAAATCAAGCCCACCAATATGTTTTGCAAATAGAAAGCCTGTTTTTATATCTGATTTTAGCTGATTATCATTATAATTTCTTTTAGAAAATACTGCACTTTCTGGGATAATAGATGAATAAACTTCCTTTTGCGAAACCATCTGCACACCAATATTTTTTAATTCATCTATAATGGCAAGGTTAATAGAATCAGTGCTTTTTAATGATATTTTTGCAAGTATTAAAAGTGCTTTCAAATCAAAACGCAGGCTGTGGAGCAGTTTTATTTCCACCTTACCAGAAAGCAAAGCGTGGGTTATATTATGTTTTTTCATAGTTTTTAAAATTTTACCAGCAAGCCCAACACTTATTTCATAATATTCATCTGCCAGTTTTTTTAATTCTTCATTTAAAGTGCAGCTTTCTTTTAATGCAACAATTAAAAGATATTCGCCCTTTTCTTTAATATATTTTGCACCGATTAATGGCAGGCTGCCATAACCTGCTATTATTGCCACCCGTCTTTTATTCATAGTCATACTCATCAAATAAATCTGTATCGATTGATTTTAATTCATATACTGTTTTTGTAGATACACCAAAATTATGCTCTATCATATAATCAACAAGCTTTTGCCCATCAATTAAAATAATATGCTGACTTTCAGCATACTCAACTGCTTCACTTGTAAATTTTGATGTAGTTACAAATAGCCCTTTGCCACCTTTACCTGCAATAGCACCTAGAAATGCTTGTAATTCTTTTCTTCCTACTACATTATTGGGATTCCATCTTTTTACTTGAAGATATATTAAATTAAATCCAAGCTTATCTTCCATAATGATACCATCTATACCTTTATCATTTGTTCTAGGGGTTGTTTGAGATGAACCTTCAAAAGCACCATAACCCATTTTATATAACAAATCTAAAACAAAACGTTCAAAAGCGACTGGACTTAACTTTAATATTTCTTCCATTAGATCACTAGATAGTCTTTTATGTATTTCGCTATAAGCTTCATTCATAACATCTTCTGGAGTTTTATCCATTTCTTTTACATTATTTGGGCTAGCCTGTTGTTTTTTATTTGATGAAAGGCTGTAATAAAATGGCTTAAATTGTTCGTATTGTAGTAGGTATTTATCATCAATAATTTCAGGATTTTTTGCAACAGTTTCTTTACCGTCTTCAGTTAATAAAAACATTGCTCTTGCAGGACTTTCTATTAAGCCAGCTTTTTTTAAAAATGTTTTTGCCCAACCAACTCTATTTTCAAAATATGTCTGCTGCTTACTTGGCAAAAGCTCTGCCATATCTTCATTTGTTAAATTAAAATAATCTCTCACTGAGGCTTTTAATTCCTTTAAAGAATGAAGTTTTCCATCTTTAAGAGAAAATAAAATAGGTTTATACATTTCATAATATTTTGGTACTGGCATATATACTCCATTTGATTTAATGTAAAATAATTCTGAAATTTGTTCAAAATTATTTTACATGTATATTTTTACATTATAACCATTCAACAGTTGCAGGTGGTTTAGTAGTTATATCATAGACTACCCTGTTTATTCCCTGCACTTCATTTACTATACGGTTTGATGTTTTTGCTAACACTTCATGGGGAATTCTTGCCCATTCTGCAGTCATAAAGTCAGATGTGATTACAGCACGCAAACCTACTGTATAGTGGTATGTTCTAAAATCACCCATAACACCAACAGAACGCATATCAGTTAATGCTGCAAAATACTGGCTTATTTCCTTATCAAGCCCAGCAGCTGCTATTTCTTCCCTAAATATTGCATCGGCATCTTGTAAAATAGCTACTTTTTCAGCTGTTATTTTACCAATTATCCTAACACCTAAGCCAGGACCTGGAAATGGCTGACGCATAACAAGATTTTCAGGAAGTCCTAAATCAAGCCCTACACGGCGAACTTCATCTTTAAAAAGCTCCCTTAATGGTTCTATAAGCCCTTTAAAATCCATATGTTCTGGTAAACCACCTACATTATGGTGGCTTTTTATCATAGCAGAACTGCCTGCCCCGCTTTCTATAACATCAGGATAAATTGTGCCTTGAACTAAATAATCTATATTACCTAGTTTTTTTGCTTCTTCTTCAAAAACTGCAATAAATTCACTGCCTATAATTTTACGTTTTTGCTCTGGGTCTTCCACATCTTTAAGCTTTGCTAAAAAACGTTCCCCTGCATTAACTCGTATTAAATTAAGCCCAAATTTAGAAAATATGGCTTCAACTTCATCGCCTTCATTTTTTCTTAAAAGCCCATGGTCTACAAAAACACAAGTTAATCTATCCCCAATAGCTTTTTGAACTAAAAGAGCAGCAACTGATGAATCAACACCACCACTTAATGCACATAATGCTTTGCCATCACCTGCTTTTTCTTTTATTTTTGCAACTGCATCATCAATAAATGATGACATTTTCCAGTCACCTTTAAATTTACAAACATCAAAAAGAAATGATTTTATAATATCTGTGCCGTTAACAGTATTTGTAACTTCTGGGTGAAACTGAACTGCATAAAGTTTTTTATCACTGTTTTCCATAGCAGCTACAGGGCATGATGAAGTTTTTGCTGTCACTTTAAAGCCAGCAGGTAAATCTTTTATATAATCCACATGGCTCATCCAGGTTTCTGTAACATTTCCTATATTACTGGAACTAAAAAGTATGGAAGATTTATCTACCTCCACACTTGTAGAGCCATATTCTGGAGAACCACTGCCTGCCACATAGCCACCTAAAGTGTTTGCCATAAGCTGTGCACCATAGCATATACCTAAAACAGGAAGCCCCATTTCAAATATACCTTTATCACATTTTGGTGCATTTTCTTCATACACACTTGATGGCCCGCCAGAAAGTATAATGGCTTTAAAGCCCTTTTCCCTAATACTCTCCGGGCTTGATGTATAGCTTAATATTTCACTAAAAACACCACATTCCCTGGTCCTTCTAGCTATTAATTTACTATACTGGCCACCAAAATCTAAAATCAATATTTTTTCTAAATCCATAATAGAATTTGCTCCAAATACAGTATTTACTGTTTTAATATACCTTTTATATCAAAAAAGAAAATATTTTGCATTAAAAATTTTTTAAAAGCATTTAATTTATAACACAAACTAATAAAATTATGTAAAAATAAAGGTAAATTTCTTAAATTATTATTTGAAGAAAATTTATATATGTGATAAGGTATTAAAAATTATTTTATATTTAAAGGAAGTATTTATGACCAAGTGGATTTTTGTAACTGGTGGTGTAGCAAGTTCTTTAGGAAAAGGAGTAAGTGGAGCAAGTATTGGTAAACTATTACAGCTTAATGGTTTTACTGCTACTATGGCAAAATTTGACCCTTACTTTAATGTGGACCCTGGCACCATGAACCCTTATCAACACGGAGAAGTTTATGTGGCTTCAGATGGGGCTGAAACAGATTTAGACCTTGGCTATTATGAACGTTTTTTAGGTATGAAAACCACAAAAGACAATACAAACACTTCTGGCGATATTTATAAAACAGTAATAGAAAAAGAAATTAAAGGACATTATAACGGTAATACTGTTCAAGTAATACCACATATTACAGATGAAATAAAAAAACGTATTAATAAATTTGATAATAAAGTTGATGTAGCATTAATTGAAATAGGCGGCACTGTGGGAGATATTGAAGGGCTGCCATTTTTAGAAGCTATCAGGCAGTTTAGTTTAGAAAAAGGTAAAGGTAATGTTATTCATATTCATTTAACATTAGTGCCATATATTGGCGCTGCAATGGAGCTAAAAACTAAACCTACTCAACACTCTGTGGCAAAACTTCGTGAAGCTGGTATTATGCCTGATATGATAATATGCAGGTGCGAAAAACCACTTGATAGCGATGTAAAAAAGAAAATTGCTCTTTTTTGTAATGTTAGAAAAGAGGCTGTTATGGAAGCTACTGACTGCCCTTCTATTTACCTTATACCTGAAAGCTTTTATAACCAAGGGGTTGATAAGCAGGTTATGAAAATGTTAAACCTTACTCCGAAAAAAGAGTTTGATACTTCATGGTTTGACATTATGAAGAAAGAGCTTACAAAAGAAATAAATGTGGCTGTTATTGGTAAATATACAGGTATGAAAGATGCATATAAATCCATAGCAGAATCACTATATCTTGCAGGGCTTCATAACGGTATAAAAGTAAACGATGTATATTTTGAAGCAGAAGATGAAAATTTACTTGATAAAATAAAGGGCTTTGATGGTATTTTAATCCCTGGTGGCTATGGTTATAGAGGGGTGGAAGGTAAAATTTCTGCTATTAACTATGCCAGAACAAATAAAATACCGTTTTTTGGAATATGCCTTGGTATGCAGTGCTCTGTTATAGAGGCTGCTAGAAATATGGCAGGTATTAAAGATGCCACCTCTGGCGAATTTGACAGCAATGCTAAAGTGCAGGTTATTGCTATGCTTGATGAACAGAAATCTGTTACAAGTATAGGCGGCACACAGCGAGTTGGGGAATATACGGCTAAAATAAAAAAAGGAACATTAGCTTATAAGTTATACGGCAGTGAAGATATTGTTGAAAGGCACAGGCATAGATATGAATTTAACCCAGAATATGCAGATATATTAGAAAATGCTGGTTTAATTATTTCAGCAAAACATGATAAACTGCCTGAAATAGTTGAAATAAAAGACCACCCATTTTTTATTGGGGTGCAGTTCCACCCAGAGTTTGCCTCAAATGTGGATAAACCTCACCCTGTATTTGCAGGCTTTGTAAAAGCTTGTGCAGAAAAACATAATTAGAATATTTTTAGGAGAATAGTATGTGTGGAATAGTAGGTTATGCTGGTGAGAAATCAAGTGCACCAATTTTAATAAAAGGCTTAAAAGCTTTAGAATATAGAGGATATGATTCTGCAGGGCTTGCCACAGTAGAACAAGATAATATAGAAATAGTAAAATCTGTTGGTAAAGTAGCAGTTTTAGAAGAAGAAACTTTAAAACATAACTTAAAAGGTATAACAGGTATTGCTCACACCAGGTGGGCAACCCATGGAAAACCTACCACTTTAAACTCTCACCCACACAGCGACTGCACAGGTGATATAGTAGTTGTCCATAATGGTATTATTGAAAACTATAAAACTTTAAAAGAAGATTTATTAAGTAGAAACCACAAATTTATATCAGATACTGATACTGAAGTAATAGCCCACCTTTTAGAAGAAAAACTTAATAATGTTAATGATAATTTAGAAAATAATTTTTTAAAAGCAGTAGTAGAAGTTACAAGTATGCTTGAAGGCAGCTACGCCCTTGGTGTGTTGTGGAAAAAAGTGCCAAATACTATTATAGGAACAAGAGTTAAAAGCCCGCTTGTATGTGGTGTTGGCGAAAATGAAAACTTTTTAGGCTCTGATATTTCTGCTTTTATTGAGTTTACTAATAAAGCAATATATTTAAATGATGAAGATTTTATAGTTATAAAAAAAGATGAAATAAAAATATATGATAAACTTTTACATGAAAAATATTTCAATGTAATAGAGCTTGATATTAATGCAGAAAACAGTGGTAAAAACGGCTATGAACATTATATGTTAAAAGAGATTAATGAACAGCCATTTACTGTTAGAAGCACAATAGAAGAAGTGTTAAAAGATATTAACCATGCGTTTGGTATAACAAAAGAAGAACTTAAAAATATAAAAAATATAATGATGATAGGCTGTGGCACAGCATACCATGCTACAATGGTAGCAAAGTATTGGATAGAAGAATTTTGCAATATTCCATGTCAGGCAGAATATGCTTCAGAATATAAATACAGAAAAGTTGCTATGCCAGATGAAACTTTAGCTATATTTGTAAGCCAAAGTGGTGAAACGGCAGATACTGTTGCAGCTTTAGAAAAAGCAAGAGCAGCAGGCTTTAAAACAGTATCTATTTGTAACGTATTTGCTTCCACTCTTGCTAGAATGAGTGATTATACATTTTATACAAAATGTGGTTCAGAAATAAGTGTTGCTTCTACAAAAGCATTTACTGCCCAGCTTGCTGCACTTTTTTCCCTTTCTGTTTTAATAGCTGATGCTGTTGGCAATATTAGTTCAGATAAAAAAGATGAACTGTTAAATGAACTTGCAAAACTTCCAGTTGCCATTGAAGCAGCAGTGGCTCAAGATGAAAATATTACAAAATTAGCAGAAAAATACTATAAACAAAGCACATTTGTATTTTTAGGAAGAAATGTAAACTATCCTATTGCATTAGAAGGTGCATTAAAACTAAAAGAAATAACATATCTTCAGGCAGAAGGTTTTCCTGCTGGTGAAATCAAACATGGTCCTATTGCACTTCTTAATGCTGAAATGCCTGTTATATCCATTATGCCAGGGGATAAACTTTTTGATAAAATGGTAAATGCATGCGAAGAAGTAATGGCTCGTGGAGCTAAAAGTATTGCAATTACTGATGAAAAAGGGTTTAAATTATTAGAAGGCAGAGTGGAAGAAGCTGTTATTCTTCCTAATGTGGAAGAATATCTTTTCCCATTTTTATCTGTTATTGCTTTGCAGATATTTGCTTACCGTATTGCAAAACTAAATAATAGAGAAATTGACCAGCCTAGAAATTTAGCAAAAAGCGTTACTGTGGAATAATATATGAAAAGATACGGCTTAAAACTATGGTCTACCAATGAAAACTATATGAAAACAGCAAAAGAGTTATACGAAAAACAAGTGTATGACTATATTGAGCTTTATGCCGTTCCATCTTCATATGATAAATATGTCCATATGTGGAAAGCACTGGATATTCCATATATAATACACGCCCCACATTTTATGCATGGTATTAATTTTTCCATTAAAGAAAATGAACAAAATAATATTTTTCTTTCCTATGAAGCTTTAAAATTTGCTGATTTTTTGCAGGCTGAAAAAATTATTTTTCATCCGGGAATTAAAGGGGATTATAAAGAAACTGCAAGGCAGTTAAAACTTTTAAACGATAGCAGGATATTAATAGAAAATAAACCTAAAAATGTTGCTGTTTCTAATGAGTATCTAAAAGATGATGATATATGCGTAGGATATGACTATAAACAAATGGAATATATATTACTAGAAACTAATCTTAGATTTTGTTTAGATATTGGTCATGCAACTTGTGCTGCAAACAGTGAGAATAAAAACTATATTGATGTTTTAAAAGAATTTATGAAACTAAACCCGTATATGTTCCATATTAGCGACGGAGATATTACAAGTAATATTGATAAACACTATAATATTGGTTCTGGCAGTTACGATTTTAAAACTATTTTCTCACTTATTCCAGATGATGCAATTATATCTGTAGAAACTGAAAAAAATTCAAAAGATAATCTTGATGATTTTGTGGAAGATATAAAACTACTAAAAAGCTACTCTCAAACAAATTAATATAAAAAACCTTACAAGCTTCTAACTTATTAATAAATAATCAAAAAATCTATTGAAAAGTAATATTGTATATGATACATTGCCCTTCTAAATTTCTTAATTATTTTTTTAAAAGGGAGAAAAAAATGAAAAAATTAATTTTAACTGCATTAATATGTTTATTTTCCATTAGTGCTTATGCAAAACAGGAAAAAAGCTGCTTTAAAACCAAATAGTGCAGGATTTACTGCTGTTTACTGTGCAGCATAAGGTGGTAATGTGGAACTGGTTGAAAAATTTATAAGCATGGGTGCTAAAGTAACAAAGTCTGATGTATATGAAATAAGAAAACTTAAAGCAAACGGTAAATGGAATAAAGAACTACCTACTCCATCAAACTTGTATATAAACACTTAATATAAAAGGTCTATTTATTAGCTTAAATATATATAAAAAAAGCTAGATAGACCTTTTATTAAAAAAATAATCAAAAAAAATTTAACTATATAAATTCTCTTTAAGTAAAATCAAAATAATTAATTATTGCATACATATCCTATATGGTATATACTTATATTGTTTCAAATATTTTATTTAAATAAGTATAATTATCACGTTACTATGAGGGCAACATGTTTTTTTCAAAAAAGATTTATAATATTACCATAAAAGATAAAAATATTACATTACAGGCAAAATCTGGAACTAATCTATATAAACTGCTTCTTGATGAAAAACTTATTAACCCCAGCTTATGCAATGGTGCTGGCCAGTGTGGTAAATGCAGAGTAAAATTTTTTGGCAATAATATACCTAAACCAGTTTATAAAGAAATATTAAGCCTTGCTAAAATAAATATTGATGCAGGTTTTCGCCTTGCATGCCAGCAGACTATTAAAAAAGATATTGAAATTGATATTAGTGAAATATCTTCATCTGCTAAATTTTTCATGCAGGATAATAAGCAGAAAAATAATGAAAATACAGATAATGAAAGTGATATAGAAAATAAAATGGCAAATAATGAAAACAGTGAAAACAATGAGTATAATGATACTATATCTATTAGTGATTTTGCCCCAGAACAGACTGTTTCAAAAAATATATTTGACATAAAAAAAGAAGAAGGTCCAACAGACGGGATTTTATTAATACAGCAAAGAAATGGTATTAGATACTACTGTTATTCTGCAGCAATTGATAATATTGTATCAGAAGGTGTCCATAAGGGCAGTGAACCTTTAAGAGATATTATTGATAATGATATGCTGCCAGACTTTTTATTTTCTCAGCTTAAAATACGTGATATTGAACGTGTTATGGTGCTTATAGAAGGTAATGACAGCTATGGTGCTGAAACAAAAATGGATATGTTTAGGTATATGAATTTTGAGATAGGCACTCAACAGTATGAAATGATTATGCCACGCGGCAGCAAAAGCTATGATATAACCCATTTTTTTAGACTTTTAAATGCTGATAAAGGCAACCAGTTAATATTTTCTTTAGATATGTTAAACAGGTGCCATTACGCTACCCCAAAACTTTTTACCGATATGCAGTTTCCTTTTTTAAGAAATAATAATCTTGTAGCAGTAAAACCAAGAGGGCTTAACCCTATTACTGCTTTTAATGATAACTTAGAACCTATTTCTAGAGAAAATAAAGAAAAAGATATTGATGGTATTACATTAACGGCTACATTACAGGCTGTTAAATTAATGATGAAACATGGTATTATAAACAATAAATTTCAATTAAAATCTCGCAAAGAATTAGCAAAAGCTAATGTGTCACTTAGTTTTTCTGTTAAAATTACAGGGGGAGATAACCCTGATGGGTTTTACCTATATAGAGATAGATTTGCTGAAATCACACTTACACAGGCAGAATTAGATGAGATTTTCCAGATTAGGTCATATATACGTGCTGTTCTTGATTATACAAGAGACTGTATTGGTGTAGTTGATGGGCTTATTTTTTATACTACACAAGCCCACGATGAACTTATAAATTTAATGTTTGATTTAGAATTTATACCAAAAGAATTTGCTAATAAAGTAATTTATCGTCCTGGTGAAGCTACAGTGCAGGCAATAAAATTTTTTAAAGAAAAAGATGTGCCTACATACTTAAAATTACACTTTAATAACATTAGAAGAATTGATTTATTAGATGAGGCTGATTTTCAAAAAGCTGCTGTTGCAAATTTTTTAGAAATATAAAAATTGCATAATATAATATTATATCATCAATAAAATATTTATAAATATAGTTTTAATTTTATTTTTATCTTGTATTTTTAATTATTTAGTATATAGTATATATGTTTAGTTTTTCTACAATAAAGATTATTTTATGGAGGTTTTATGAGTAACCCAATTTTAAATGAAAATATGTTTAATAAGGCAGATAGGTATTCCAGCACAGAAACTATGACAGCAAATGGTGCAATAATGAAAGCATTTATTTTGGCACTTGTGTTTTCAGTTGCAGCCATTTTTACATACAGCTATTTAAAAGCTAATACAATTGGTTATAATGTGCCTGTTACTCAGTTTATTATAATTCCATCAATAGCAGCATTAATTGTATCCATTATAATTAGTTTCAAACCTACTACTGCACCATTTTTATCAGTGGTATACAGTGTTTTAGAAGCTGTTGCACTTGCAAGCATATCTTTCTTATTTAATGCAGTATATGAAGGTATTGTATTTGAAGCAATTGCATGCACTATGATAGTTTTTTTTACTATGCTTTTCCTATTTAGAACAGGTATTATTCAAGTTACTGCAAAATTTAGGGCTATTATGTTTACAGCCATATCCTCTGTTGCAATATTTTATATTCTTATGATGGTGCTTTCATTATTTGGTATTCGTCCAGACTGGTATTATGGCAGCTCTTTAATCAGCATTGGTATAAGTGTAGTAATCATTGGTATTGCTGCATTTAGCTTAATATTAGATTTTGACTTTTTTGTAGAAGGCGAAAATAGCGGCCTGCCAAAATATATGGAATGGTATGCTGCATTTGGCTTAATGGTAACAATTTTATGGCTTTATCTTGAAATATTAAAGCTTTTAGCAAAACTTAAAGATAGTGAATAATAAATAAAAAGCAGGTTATCCTGTATTAGATTGTCGAAAAAATATATTTTTTCGCTAGTCTTTTAATGAGCCTAATAATGCTCTACGCATTTTATTAGGCTCTTAATGGTAACTAAACTTGGATACACGCTCCAAGTTTAGTTAAACAGATGAATTTTTAATGTAGATAATATTGAATATTTTATATTTAAAAATAATCACTGACTTTTATGGCAGTTGTAGGCAGGTTATCCTACCTTTTTTATTTTATTATTACAAAAATAAATTTCTAATTTATAATTAATATTATCATTTATTCCAATATTTATAATTTTTATAAATAATAAAATATTTAATAAATAATATTTATTTAAAAAAATAAATATTATTTATTATTACTAATTAATATAAAATTAATTTTATTTATTTTTAAATTATTGTAATTTAATTATTTTAATTTATTTACTGAAGTATTTATTAAATAATTGGATAATCTATAAATAATATTAAATAATATTATTTTTCTTTACAAGCATCATCATATCCTATTTTACAGGCTTTATTTAAGAAACTGTTTGCTCTACTTACATCTTTTATTATACCATATTTTCCTGTTTTATATAGCATACCTATTGTATAGCATGCAGGGGCATGGTTTAATCTACAGGATTTTTCAAAATATTCCATTGCCTTATCAGTATCATGTGGCACGCCCTGACTGTATAAATATAATGCTCCAGCAAATAAACATGATTCAGCATTGCCACTATTACATTCTTTTACTAATATTTTATTTGATTTTCTAAAATAGGACTCAGACTGGTCTATATCTTCAGGAATAAATCTTGACTGGCTGTATAACTTTCCTGCCATATAACATGCCCTGCCATTACCAATATCACAGGCCTTAATATAATACCTAATTGCTTGAACCTGGTCTGCCTGCCTTGAAAGCCCTAAATTATATATATTACCTAAAATATAGCATGCTTCGCCATTTTTATCATCACAGCCCTTTTCTGCAATGATAAATGCATTAATATAATCCTTTTTCTCATATGAAGATACACCATTATCTTCTTGTTTATTACATGCAGAAAATATAAATAATAGAACTATAATTAAATATAATTTTTTCATTTTCTTTTCCTTAATTATTACAAGCAGCACTATAACCTAAACTGCATGATTTAGAGTAATATGATTTTGCAGAACCATCGTTTTCTTTCACACCAAATCCTGTAGCATACATATCACCTAAAACTTTACAGCCATAAGGCTGGTTAAATTCACATGAATACCTTACATAATCAAAACTTTTTTCAGGGTTTATTTTAGATACCCTAGAGTAATTTCTATACATATCACCAAGATATAAACATAAATTAGCAGCACCACTTTTGCACATTTTATCAGCCTTGGAAATTATCGGTGAGGCCTTTTTTATATCCTTTGTTTTATCCCTGTTATACATATCTAAAAGTTTCATACACCCTTCTGTGCTATGATTACTGCATGATGTTTCATAATAAGTAAAAGCTTCACTTTTATTATCTGCTCTGTAAAAATAATAATCAGCTAATATTAAACAGGCTGCCCCATCTTTTTTACTACATGCTTTTTTCAGGTAGTTGATGCCTTCTTCATACGGGTCTTCCACATAACCAAGTATATAGCTTTCCCCAAGCCCTCTGCAGCCACTGCTAATATTATCATTACAATACTGCATAAAAATATCAACACCCTGCATATAATATTCATCTCTTTTTTTATCACTTTGTGGCACGCCTGCACCAATATTATACATATCACCAAGATATAGGCAGGAATAACCATTTTTATTTATACAGCCCTTATTAAAATAAGATGCAGCCATATTATCATTTTTATCTAAATATTTACCTTCACGGTATAGCTTACCTAAAAGGTTACAATCATCTAAGCTATAGTTATCACAAGCTGCCCTGGCAAGCCTTACTGCCACAGTAATATTCCCATTATTATATGCTTCTACCCCACTTTTATGGTAAAGCTCTGGGATATAAAGATAAGCTCCCTTTGAGCTAAATCTTGCACAACTTGATACTAAAACAAAAAAAATTATTAAAAATAATAAAATTTTACTTTTCATATTGCTCGCTTTAGTTTACAAATATATTATAAGTCTATTATAAAAGATATAATTTATCAATTAGAAAGATTACTATATTAAAAAATTCTTGAGGGCTTTATGAAAAAGATAACTTTCATACTTGTTTTTTTGTCTTTTTTTACTGCTGCTTACGCTGCAGAAAAGCCGATTTTTAATATTATTGATAGTGAATGTGTAATCTTTCTGCAAGGCTCTACATTAGATACTAATATTAATGCACCTTTAGAAATATTTTTAAATACTATATCTAAAGCAAACCTGCAAATATGGTATATTAAAAAAGACCAATATTCAAGAGTGAAATTTAATAATAATTCATACGTTGAGCTTTCTTCATATAATGAAGAAACATCTGATATACTTTTATATAAAAAAGGCAGGTCGTATTATAATATAAATTTATCAGATAATACACTAGCAGAAAAAGTAAATACATATTTTGGCAGAAAAATATACCCTATATTTGATAAACGCACAAAAACATTATATGTTAAAGGCTATGAAGGGGCAATATATATTAAATACAGCGAAAAAGAAATATATGATTTAAAAAATGGTTATTTAGATGATGATGAGCAGGAAATTTATTTCCAAACTCAAGAAAATGTAAGAAGGCAGATTATTGCAAACCTGCATACTTTAAAAATTAATTATCAGGAAGCTGAAGATAATGTTAAGGAAATTATGTTTCCTAATGGTTATAGAATAAGGCTGGAATGCAAAGGTGGTAACCTAATATTATTTAGACAGGGTTATGAACCAGAAATTGTTCCACTTTCTTCGCAAAGTATTGTTACATTAAATAAATTTTTTAAGAGGTAGTTAGTATATGGTATCACTTTTTAAAATGAGTAAATCAGAAGGTATGTTTGTAAAAGCATACTGTAAAGATGGTGAAATTATTACTGGTATTGTGTCTACTTATATAAGACCAGAAGATAACCCAAAAGAAAGAACAGGCGTAATAGAAATAGATAAAAAAAACCATTATGTCATTGTAAAACAGCATGAGCTTGATAAACTCGAAATATATGACCCTGCAACAGGTATTGCAGTTTCTACAAAACCTACTACTTTTGAAAAACTGAAATATTTTATGCTAGGCAGGGATATAAATAAATAAACATGGAGTATTTATGAAAAAAATTGTTGTTATGGGTGTTGGTAACTATATTCTTTCAGATGAAGGTATAGGAATACACGTTATAAAAGAACTTGAAAAAATGCAGTGGCCTGAAAATGTGGAAATTTATGACTGTGGCACTACTGGTATATTATCATTTCATAAATTTGTAGAAGCAGATATAATAATAGCAATAGATGCTATCGCTTTAAAAGAAGAGCCGGGAACAATTAGAATATATGAAAAAGAAGATATTATGCTTTCTAAAGTGCCAATGAAAATATCGCCTCATCAATTAGGCTTTCAAGAAACACTTTTTCAAGCAGAGCTCCATTCTAAATCACCAGAAATAGTAACATTGATTGGGGTTGTTCCTGAATCATATGCCGCAGGAACTGAACTTTCAGAATGTCTTGCTGAAGTGCTGCCTGAAGTTATAAAAATAACTATTGAATATATTAATAAATATGTGGAAGAATACAAATAAAATCCAACTATATATATTATAACTAAAACATATTTTAATATATAAGAAATAAAAAATCATGGGGCTTGTAAAAGCCCCATTTTTACTACATTAACTGTGCCGTATTAAGACTTTCTACTTTTTTCTGTAAATCATTATATACTGTTAATACTTTATTACTATACTTTTTAGGCAGTCTATTATTACGCATTGCCTTATACATATTACCAGGCCCCATATTATATGCGATTAGTGCATGTTCCATATTACCTTTTGTTTTTTTAAGTAAATAGTCCATATAAGCTGTGCCAAGCTTAATATTTGTCTCCATATCATAAAGGTTCGTAAAATCATTTATTCCTTTACTATCTTTACTATGAATATATTTGGCAGTATTAGGTAATAACTGCATAAGACCTTTTGCACCTTTTTTTGATAACGCATTATCTTTAAAATTACTCTCCACTTGTATTAGTGCAACTATTAATAGTGGGTCAATATTGTGCAGCTTTGCCTGTTCTGTAATAACTTCTGCCATACTGTATCGCTTATGACTTGGGAGCCTTTTTGCATTACTTACACTTAATGCATAGTTAGTTAATAATATATCTTCATAATTATTATTAACTTGTGTTATAGATGTGATTTCTTTTGAAATATCATCTAGACGCTCTTTATTTTCTGATATTGTAAGCTGATAATTATCTGATACCTTATCCACATAAGGTGTCATTAAAAACGGTATAACAGATAAAAAACCAAGCATCAATGCCATCAAATAAAAAGGTGGTGTTATTGAATAGAAAAAACTTTCTATCTTTTCAAGTATCAATTTAGTATCCATAGCTGGTAAATTTAATATAATAATTTTTAAAGTCAAGAATAATATTTATTGATTTTTATTATTTTTTTCATCATTATATAATAAAATATATTTATTTTTTTTATATTAAATTATAAATATTTGTTACAAAAATTATTTTTCATAAAAAAATAATTTTTTATATATATTTTATTATATTTTGACTATTTTTTTATTATTTTTAATAATAAATATTTTTTTTATTTATTATAAATAATATATATAAAAATATATAAATTTATTATAAAATATATTTCTACACAATTTATTCGCATTTGGAGTAAGCATGGAATATTCATACGATAATATGATTTATGACGATATAAAAATATGCCAGCTAAAAGAAGGTGGTTTTCGTTTTGGCTGTGATTCATTAATTTTAGCTTATTTTACAAAGGCTAAAAAAAATGCAGTAATAGCAGATGTGGGAAGCGGCAGTGGTATTATAGCCACATTAATTGCTAAAATATATAAAAGTAATGTGGAAGCCATAGAACTTCAAAAAGAAATGTATGAATGTTTGCTGCAAACTATAAAGCTTAGTAATTTGGAAGATAAAATTAAGCCAATTAATGAAGATATACGAAAAATCCCGAAAAGCACTTTATATGACGGTATAGTATGTAACCCACCATATAGAAAAGAAGGAACAGGCAAAACTGCAAAAAATAGTATTGCAAATATTGCACGGTTTTCTATTACCATGACTATGGAAGATTTAGTATTATATGCAAAACGCAGCTTAAAACATGGTGGAAAACTTTATTTTTCATATGATGCTGATATGCTTATCGAAGCATTACATATATGTAAAAGTAATAATTTAGAGCCAAAAAGGCTTATGTTTTTACATAAAGATATTTATTCAAAAGCAAAAATCGCTTTTGTAGAATGCAGTCTTGGTGGGAAAAGCGAATTATTAGTAGAGCCGCCACTTTTTCAGCAGGGTGATGAAAATATTACAAAAAAATATAATGATATATTTAATGGTATATGGGATAAATAATTTTTTATTTTAATTTAATTTAATTTATTTATTTATTTATTTATTTTATTCAATTATTCTTAAATAATTAATATATTCAATAATTTTATTTTTTTCATTATTATTTAAATTTAAATTTTTATCATTAATAAATCTTGTATTATCCCCATCTAAAAGAATCCGTCCATAATTATTACCACACTTTATATCTACTAGTGCAAGATTTACAAGCTGTTGGTATATTGTGCATTTATTATTATTTTCATTACCAAAAATATTTTTTTGAAATTGGTTAAAGCATACTTTATTAAGAGTTAAATATTCTAAAGATTTACCTAAATCCATATGAGAAAAATTACCTTTTATTTCATATTTTTCATTTTCATTAATTATTATTAAAGGTATGCGGGAGTTAGCTAAAGGTCCTAATTTTTCATACTCTTTTAATGTTAAAGGAAGCATAACTCTATGGTCTGCTGTAATTACTAAAATACCATTTTTAAAAAAATCTTTTTTTTCTAGTTCTTTTATAAAATTATTAAGTTCAATATTAGAATATTCCAGAACTTTATCAAAAGAATATTCTTTTGTAACAGGGTGCTGGTATGGGCTGTGGGTAGACATGGTTGTTAAAAATGCCAAATATGGTTTATTATGCTTTTTATTTAATAAATTATTTACTACTGTTTCATAAAAAAGCTTGTCTTCTACTCCATTAAAAATATATCTTTTTTTAATATGGCTAAATATATCACTATTTGCATCATATATATTTGATATACCAGAAAGAGTTACCATTTGCCTTGTATCATCAAAAATTGTATCTGTGCTGCTGTAATATTCTATGTTATAGCCGTTATTTATAAAATCATGAACAATAGATTTTTCAAGCATAGTTTTAATATATTTTTGATTATTTACTTTTGTTATTAATGGGCTTCCTGTTAAAATATTAAACTTACTTTTTATAGAATTATAGCTATTGCTGTAATATTCTGATGCATATATATTATTTTTAGCTATATTATCAAGTATTTCCATTTTATTTTCTATGCCACCAAAAAGCTTACTTTTATATGATGAAACTGATTCCATTATTAAAACTATAATATTTTTTCTACTATTTATTCCATCTATACATTTATTTTCAAATTTAAAATTATTTAAAATACTATTTATTTTTTTTCTTGAATATTCTACATTTTCTGTTTTTTTCAAATTAGCTGCTATTATACTTTCTTGAAAAGCTGTTCCATTATAGGTATGTATATCCATAGTAAACATAAAAAGTGGTGCAAATATTATTGCCATTACTGTAATAGCAATTTTATAAGGCTTGCTAAACTTATAAAATTCTTTTTTTCTAATTATAAAAACTGCAAATAAAATTACATAAATAAATAGCACTAATGCATATATTCCTACACTTGTTAGAAAAAAACCTTTTGCCATTTTAATAATTGATGGTATATCTGGTATAAATCCACCTGCTTCACCAAACCTTAAACGTGCTGATAAAAGCTGAATTAATGCAATATCTAAAACTAATGTAAATACCATTGCAAAAATTATAAGCATTATTAATGCACTTATAATTTTACTTTCAACCTTTATAGCTATATATAAAAGTATTATAAAAACACTTAAAAAATAACTGTCTGATTTAAATATAAAAATAAATAATGTAATATTACTGCCAAAAGTATTTGAATACATTCCTGTAAATTTTACTAATTCAAAAAGGATTATAAAAATAATAATACCAATAAATAAAATATTATAATTTTTTATATTTTTAAAAAAGCTTTTTATTTAAAATGACGATAAGGAATAGATTGATATTGCGATAAAGTGTAGTTAAAAAATTTTACAGATATGCATCAAGTATGCACAAATAAAAATATTTAAACAGAAATTAAAAAATAACCCTTGATTTTTTACAAGGGCTTAAAAATGAATTTATTTAAAAATAATAGTTCGCAGTGTTGTTTCTGAAAGTTTATATTTTTTACGCAGCTGGTGAAGTGATACACCATTTTTATAATCTTCTAAAATATCTTTATTACGCAACTCACGATTTAGTGTTTCTTGTTTTGGTATATAAATAGACGAGCCACCAAATTCTGCACATAATGCTAATGCTTTTTCTTCCCCTAAAATTGAAAGTAATAAAAATAATTTATCATCACTAACATTTGCATCTAATTCAGAATCTACTATTATTTTAGAATTTTGCATATTTCACCATTTTCAACAAAAACTAATCTATTCTCTAATATATCAAAAAACCATTGATTTTGCAAGGTTTCTAAATCATAACTTTGTGGAAAAGGCAGTGATAAAAATTCAATATGTTTAGTTTTTATATTTAACATACCTTTTAAGCCCTCTATCACTTTTGAAGCATCTTTACTTGTTAATATAGTTTTCATTTTCATGCGTTTATTTAACCATGTTTCAAATGATACTTGCCAATGTATATTTGCTTTCAAAATATTTATTAACCTATGTTGTGCAGGACTAGCTAGTTTAATAACCTTATTATGCATTTTAGCTTTATTGCGTGCAGGTTTTACTATTTTAAAACCTTTTGAACGCAAATGGCGGAGTAAATGCTCCGCCTGTGATGAGGTTAAATTTTTAGATGAATCTACATGATAAGTAGCAAGTAGCTCTTTATATGTATCATCATCTATATTTAATTGCTGTTTAGCGATATGAATAAGCTGTATTTGTTTTTTATTAATAAGCATATTACACCTTTAAAAAGTTACAGTTGCTGTGAGTGTAGCAGCAGCTGCCCAGTAAATAGTATGGCGAATATCACCGTGCAGCAGATAAACACCTGCCGCACATAAATCTAGTATTATTAATGCTATGGGAAAAAGTTTGACAATCATACATCACCTATAAATTCATGTTTTCTATTATTATAAGCTCTTTTTAAAAGGGGTAATGCTTCAAACTCATTAAGATAGCTCCCTGTAACTTCAATAAGCTCTTTATATTTTATTTGGGCATTTTTTAAATCAAATTACTGTATTTCTTCCCCAGCATCATCAGCACCTTTTAATACAAGTTTATTACAAAATTCATTTGCAAGCAGTGTGTTAACTACCCGTTTGGTATTAGATGCATTCAATTTATGATTTGATTTAGGTGCTGCTACTGTGATATTAACACTTAAACCATCAACTTCATCTAACAAACCAAATAATGTGCCTGCCATTGATGCCATAAATTCTGCCTGGTAATCATACGCTGGAAAACGAAGTGAAACACCTATTTTTTTATAAAAGTCCCATGATAATGTTTGAATATCAATTTTATTTTCTAAAACTGGCATAAGAGCGACATTACCATCTACTGCCAATTCTACTAAGAACTTTTTAAAATTACCTACACTGCCACCACCAGAAGCTGCAAAAGATAATAATATATTTAGGGTAGGTATAATAATAGCATAATGTAGCTCGCCAATTTTACCATCTGCCACTGGTATATCAAATATATCATTATCATTAAAACATACAGTGCCTGTATTTTTTTCTTTTACAAGTGAAAGAAAATAACCAACATTACCATCAAGCTCAATTTTATCATTTACTTTCACTAAAAAATGTGAAGGTCCTTTTTCAAAACTAAATGCTTTATCATTATTATAAGCAGTATTTAATTCATTATTTAAGTATGTTGAAAAGTTTGTATTTAATGCTTCTATATAGTGATAATTAACTATTATTTTTTTTGTCCAACTCATATCAGCACCTATTCAGCATCTTTTGCTGCTTCTTTTATAATAGCATCAAGCATTTTTTGTATTTCATCATCAGTAAGTTTTACATAAGGCTCGCTACTATCTTGAATAACATTTACACCAATTTTTTTTAAATCTGATGCTGTTAAGTTATCTAAAGCCTTTTTAGATACACTTATCTTTTTAGATAAATACATATCAGCATTATCTGGAAAAAGCTCTTGCAGCTTATTTATTGTAAATTCTTCGTTATCTATTTCTATTTTACCTTTTTTCTTTTGATAACCGAACTTAACACAATTAATATTCATAGATTTTTTTTCTTGAAAAAGCTCTGCACTATCAGATACAAGAGTAAAAAGCATTTGATAAGCTTCACCAGCATTTTTTGCTGCTTCAGCAAACTGTTCAGTATATTTTAATCTTACTTTTTCTATCTCTTCATCTAAACTTTCTTTTATTTTTCTTAAAGCTCTGCTTGTAGTAGAATAATTTTTTGCTGCTAATTCTAATTCATTTAATTTTACTGTTGCCATTTTAAACTCCTTGTATTATATTATATTTAATAGCCTACAAACTTAAGTTTGTAGGACTATCTCTTTTCTTAAGCTATCAGTTATTCTGATAGCTTTTTTTATAAACATTCTTGGATAAATTCTTTATTTATCACTTTTACGCCTTGTTCATAAGCCTGCTTCATCAGTCTTTTTATCCTGTTATTTACTTCAAGAGGGTATGCTTTATTAATAACTTTACCATTGGCATCTTTTATGGATAAGATGTTAGCAAGCTCATTAATACCGTCATCAGTAATTAATTTAGATGTATAACCTTTCACACATTTTACTTTACCAGCAATGTATTCTTTTAAGCTTTCATTAATAGGCTCAAGCGGTGCATGAATAGTGCGTGCTGTAACTTCTCTAACTGCCAAATTATTATCACTATAAAGCCTTGTAGCAAGTTCTATTTGCCCTATTAATATTATGCCAATTAATGGTGTTAAGCCGTCACGAAGCTCCCACAGTCTTTTTAAATATTTTAAAGTGTGGGTATGCAGGTCTTGTGCTTCATCAATAATTAATATAATGCGTTTGCCTGCATCATGATGTTTTTTCAGTAGTGTTTCAACTTGGCGGGAAAGGCTTTCTGCCCCACGTTTTGGTTTATCATCAGATAAATCAAACACGCACGCTGCTAGTATATCTTTTGTGGTGCACCTATCCATATCACGAGTGCGAACTTTTACAATAATACAGTCGCTTAAGCTTTTTGTTTCTGCTTCAAATTTGCCTAATACAGTAGTTTTTCCGCCGCCAACTTCAGATGTAATTACAGTAAATTGCCCAGTTTCACGAGCAGCCCTCATCATCTCAAGTGCGTAATGGTGTGAGTCAAGCATTACAATATCACTTTCTTTTGTGATAAATGGTAAAAATGGGTCACGATTAAGCCCAAAGTGTTTGAGCTCATCATAAGTTAAGTTAATACTTTCTAACATATTTTCCTCCTGCTGTTCTATTTCAAACAGCTCTTTTATTGATTTATTTTCTTTGACTAAAGAATTATAAGTTTTTGCAATTTTTGCTTTAAAATCAGGTATTTTCTTTAATTCTCTACCGTCTTTTAAAAATAATGATAAGCTTGCTTTGCTCATATTTTCTGCAGTGATTTCTTTAAAACGCTTAATAAAGCGTGCAGAGCTTATATTATTTTCATCTAACAATTTTTTTAAAGTAAGCATAAAACCCCCTTAAGCAAGTTTCATGATATCTGCTGCAGGTTTATTCAGCATATTATATATATCATCAACTGTAATACTTGCAGGCACACCTTTTGGGTATACTTGCTCTAATACTTCACGCTGCTCAACAGTAATTCTACCATGTTCTGTATTATACATGCGTATAAGTTCTGAAAGCTTAATATAGCGTTCTTCTACTGGCTTACTTTGCTTAACTATTCTTTTTTCTGTAGTAATTGGTGCAGTAGGGTTTACTTGTGCATCAGTTCCAACAGGCTGAATATAAGCAATATTATCTGTTTCAAGCACTGTTTCTTCTTTTGGTGCAGTTGGTGGACGCATTGTGCGTTTATTGCCATTACCATGGAAATCAACACCATAAACACTTGATAATATTTCTTCTGATTTTTTATCAAACTTTTGAGTGGCAGTTTTTTTCAATGCTTTATTTTCACCAACTTTAACAGCGTTTTTACTAATAGTTCTATTAAACTCATCTTTTTGATTTGCTTCTAAAGTAAACACTAAACCATCATAATGGACATTGATGCTATCTTTAATGAATACATGGGGTTTAATAACAACTTCTTTGTAAAAAACATTAGTATCAGTAATAGTATATATTTTATTCATATATGAAATATTACCGTTACCGTCCACTTTTCTAGTAACTGGGTCTTCTTGTATTAAAGCTGCCCAAATATCATAAGGCGGGCATTTAATAAACTGTTCAGGTTTTATTTTACGCCAGAGCTCAATACGGCTTGCTTTTGCACCCCTAAAGCCTTTTAAAAGGTTTCTTTCAACACACCATTTAAGAGCGTAAGCATTAAGCTCATCTATATTTTTAATACCATAGATTTTTAAACGGCTTTCAAAGCCTTTTTCTATAATATTCATTAAGCCTTCCACCATGCCTTTAGCTCTAGGGTTACCACTTTGGTGAAATTCTACTTGAATATTTAAGCTTTCCATTAAGTTTTTTAGTGCTTTTCTTTTAAGTATTGCACCTTGGTCAGTGTATAAAATTTTTGGCAAGCCTTGAAATTGATAAATTCCATTGTATTCTTCTTTAGTGATATTGCTTACCAGTTCTTTTTTAGAGCTCCATGCTTTAAAAAGAAAATCAGCACCGTCAATACTATTTTCACCTTCGGCATAATAATACCAAAAGAAAAATGCACCGCTTGCGTGGTCCACTAACACATATCTATGAAGCTTCTTTTTACCACGCAGTTCTTTTTCAACTGTCTGCTCAATTTTATTTGAGTAGTATTTTCTTTTTAAATCAGTATTTTCTTCAAGCTCGCCTTTTTTATCATCAAAATACCACTGCAGGCATATTGATACATCAAACTGATGCAGCTGGTTTGGGTGCTCACTAATAACCTGCACGTGGGGAGTTGCTTTTTTAAATTCACTCACAGTTAAACCTCGCTCTCGCAAAAGCTCGCAAAATCTTGGGTATGATACATCAATAACAACGCCTAAATCTTCCTGCATGTGTTTATAAATTTCTTTTATATCAAAAGTAAATTTATCATTTTTCCTGCGGCTTTTATTGATAAGTGCAGCAGCATGCTCTAATATCCATTCATCCACAGCAGTTTCGCCTTTATTAGAACGTTCTTTACGCACCCTAATACCTGCTTTGTTTGCTTTACGCCATATTGTAGAAATAGAGCAGTTATAATATTTTGCCAGCCTTTTCACTTCATTTGTTCTTTCATCATCTGATAAATTAATCAGAGCGTTGTATATTTCTTTTTCCATAAAATGCCTTCTATGTTGTTTTATTCTTCCCCTAGAAATTCCAGTGGTGATTCACCATTATCAAGGTTTTTAAGCTCTTCATTTGTAAGTATGCCACCGTCAAAGTGGTAATCATACTTAAGTGCTGCTTTTTGGCGGACATCATCTACTGCTACCATAAGTTTTGAAATAACAGCACAAAACATGTTGGCAGTAAAATTAGAGTAGTTTTTTTCTAACAAAAGGTTTGCATCAGAAATTAACTTATGGGCTTCCATTTCTAAGTTTGTAATATCGTGAAAATCTTCCCTATCATCTTCTGCCACTTTACCAAGCCTGCCATGGTAAAAACCGTCAATTTTTTCTTTTAAAGCTTCTTTTTCTATTTTTACAGCTTTCAATTCTTGCTCTTTTGCTTCTTTAGCTTCTGCATAAGTTTGTACCATTTTATCTTTAGCTTTATTTTCAGCTTTTAATTTACTGATTTCTTCTTTATTTTTAGCTACTAAATCAGTAAGAGCATCTTTTAGTATATCCTTTTCATCAAGAGGTATAACTTCACCATTAATAACAACGCTTTCATCTTTAATCTGAAGTGCACCAGCTTTAACTTTTGAAGTAATTTTCTTTAAATCACGATACCCAACACCAAAAGTGGAAACGGTTTCCAAAAACTCTTCCCCAAGAGTATTTAAAAATTCTAATTTATCATCTATTGTTTTATAGCTATAACCTATTGATTTACAATAATTATCCCATGTTTCAATACCTTGCATATTTTTATATATTTTGTTTTCTTTAATATTTTTTAAAAGCAATAAACTGGAAACGTTTCCAAAATCACTCATTAATTTTAATGCTTCTACTCTACCTGTTAGTTTGTATGCTTCTGCTATTAATTCTTCTTTTTCTTTTTCTTGCACTGCCTGCTGTTCTTGTTGCTGGATAATATCCATAGCAGCATTATTTTCTACAATGCTTTCTGCTGCCATATCTGCAGCTATTGTAGATTCTATTAGTTCTGCTGGTATTTCTTGGCGGTAGTTAATACCAAATTGGCTATATATTGCTTTAAGGTAGTTTACTTCGCTACATTTATCTCTCTGTGGTGCTTCTATTCTGCAGTTCCTCGGGCAAATACCACATATGCCACTAAATTCTTCCCCATTTTTTAAGGCATATTTAACAATTTCTTCCACTTTGGAAATTATTTTATCCATAATTTCTTCTTTAGAAATATTGTTATCTTTAAAAGGCATAAGATGATAAGCGGCATTTAAATTATTCATTACTTTACCAAAAAAAGTTAAATATTGATTTATATCACCCATATTGCTTTCACAGTCTGCTATTTCATTTGATAACGGGTGTTCTTCCTTGCCACTTTTATAAACAATAACATCACCTTCATTTGAGTTTGGTTGTTTTTTGTAGTATATGTGCCATTTTGGCTCGGTTGTTTTTATAAATTCTAATTTAATTGGCATAGTTAAGCTCCTTTATTAAATACTTCATCAGATATTCTTGCCAGCTGTGTTGTGAAGTATTTGCTTAGTTTGTGTACATACTCTATTTGAGTTTTATTTTCTTTTTTATAAGATGCTGCTATATCTCTTAAAAGCCTTAATATTATTTGGTTTTTTAAGCTTTTGTTTAGTTCATCTTCTAAGGCTTCTTCATTATCATATTTAATTTCTAAATTACAGTCATCTACCAAGATAAACTCTATTTTCTTTATATTATTTTGCATTATCTACCCCTGTTTCTTTATTAAAAAGGTGTTGCTCTATTATATTTAGCTGCTGTGCCATCATTAAAAAAGTGTAGCTTCTTATTTGATTCATAGTAGCACCTGATTTTTTATGACCTTCTGCGTAAATAGTTAAAAAAGCATTGATAACAATAAATAATTCATCTTCTTCAAGTCTATCGTTTGGTACATCAAGTGTTGTGTACCCTTGCTCTTTATTTATTTCCAATGTAATTTTCATATTTACCCCCTTAAGCATTTAAACTGCTTAATTGATGACTAATATCTTCCTGTCTTTTTGTAAGTATTGTTTTTCTGCTTGCCCACAGTTTGGCAGCTTCTGTACCAATATAATATTTGCTGTTGTGTAGTTCTGCTAAGCCCGCACGCTGCATTGTATCAAGTATTGATAAGCAGGTGGTTTTAGTGATATTTAGCTCGCTTGATATTTCATTGGCAGTAAACCCTGTTGTTTTGCTGCCTAAATGTTTTAAAATATCAATGAAATCATTATATTTTTTTGCTTGATGATACGTTTTATTTTCCATTTTAAGCTCCAAAAAGCTCAAGATATATATATTTGCTATTTATTGCTTTTATTAAAGCATCTGTTGCTTCTTGTTCGCTAAAAAAATAAGCTACTAAAGAATAGTAAATATATAACCTTTCTTTTATGCTGTATTTTGCATTTGTTAATGCTGCTGTTTCCATATCTTTTAATGAATTAAAAGATGTAAATTCTTTTTTTAAATCTGTTATCTCTTTTCTTAAGCTTGGTGTAACTGCTACACCGTTTATTATTTCTTTTGCTGTTTCTAAATAAGCAATAGTGTCTGCGTTTTTCATATTACGCTCCTTGTATGCTGTTTCTTTTTTGTTGATATTTTTTGTGCAGCATATTCCAGTAAGCATTTTGCACATTGTTTTTTTTACAGTAATTATAAGCCCAATTTTTAGCATTTATAAGCTGGTGTAATGTATTACAGCTTTCAATTACATCAGATATAAATTTAATATAAATTGGCATATTTGGTTGTGGTTTAGTCATTCTATTGCTCCCATCTCTTTAATCTTATGTGCTAAAGATTTATAAGAAACAGCAAGCTCATAATCACAGTTAGCACATACTATATCCGTTAATTTATCATCATCTGTATCAAACACATCTGTTTTGGGATAAATCAAATTATTATCAATATAAAATCTAACAGATACTGAGCATTGAGTTTCTGCTGTAAATTCTGTATGACCACATTGCGGGCATACAATAATATCTCTAACTTCTATTGCGTTACTCATCTTTACCCCCTTAACTGTTAGCTGCTAAACTTCTTGGCACTCTTTCAAACGGTGGAAATTTGTAACCAACTAAATCTGTAATTACTGTTTCCACTTTGTAACTTCTAAATCTGCCATTAATGACGGAAGAAACTACTGATGTTTGCACACCTGCAATTTCAGCTACTCTTTTCTGAGTAATGCCTTTTTGAATAAGTAAGCTTTTAACTTCTCTTGCTTGTTCTGGTAACATCTTAACCTCCTGTTTTTAGTTGCTATTTTTCAAAACTTAATATAAACTTGTTTTGTATAAATTTATAAAAGTTATAAAAAATATATTTTATATGTTTAATATAATATAATACGGACAGCTGTCCTTGTCAAGCAAAATAAAGACATTTGTCCTTATTTTTTTGGAGTTTATAAATTATGGATATACATCAACGATTTAGGGAGTTAAGAAAAGTTTTAAATTTAACTCAAAAAGAGATGGCACAAGCAATAGGAAAAAAAGATTATTCTTCTATACAGAAATTTGAAAATGGAAATAGGACTATTACTGATGGTATTCTTTTAAATCTTCAAGAAAAATTTAATGTAAATATAGATTGGCTTCGCACTGGAAAAGGCTCTATTTTTTTAGAAAATAAACAGGATAAGATTATAAATAAAGTTCAAATAAAAAATGTAACAAATAATAATATTGATAATAATAATATTAATATACCTTTTTACACAGATATATCAGCCAGTGCAGGTTATGGGGCATTTGTAGGAATGGAAGAATATGAAAATGTTTCTATTAGTAAAAGTGTTATGAAAGTAAATAATAACTCTGTTATTATTACAGTTACAGGGGATAGTATGGAGCCAACACTTTATAATAAAGATAAAGTTGTAATAGATACTAATGATAGGTATGAACTAAAGAAAAATAAAGTGTATGTTATTCGTAAAGATAATGAATTATATATAAAAAGGTTTAGCACCTGTATAAATGGTATATGTATTTTTACAAGTGATAATACTAAGTATGAAAGTGTAGTGATAAATGAGTATGATAGTAGTAGTATTATTGGTAGATTAAAAAGTGTAATAAGAGATTTTAATTAAAAAAGGGAGTAAGTATGGCAACAAAAATAATGCCTTTTGATATTAATTATACTAAACTTTTAATTTCTAAGTATAGTTATGCTCCTTATATTTTTGTATTTTATAATCCAAAATCAAAATTATGGAGTATATTAAAACAAGTATGTGAAAAACATATGAAAGTAGTTGTTGAAGAAAATAATAATATAATTTGTTTTTTTACTCCAGCAACAAAAGAAGATTATATTGTATTAAATAATGTTGTGCAGGCAGTAAAAACATGGAGAACAGCTTATTTATTTATAGATGGAGTGTTGCAAGATTTTAAAAATTTAAAATGGTTAGAATGTTTTAATAAGTCGTTGAATGCAGAAAATGTATATAGTTATTGTACAAGAATAGATAGAACAGTTTTAAATGATGATTGGTATAAGATTATATTACCATGTAAAATGTTACGCTCAACAGCAATGTGGATGAATGATAAACACCCATCACCACTGAAAGAGCAGTTACAATCACGCTCTGTTGGAATATGTGAATTATGCCCAAATCTTAATATGGAAAATTTTAAAATTTTAGAAAAGGAAGAAGAAGAACCTATATCTGCATGGCAAAAAATGTTTAATAGCGATACAGATGAAGAAGAAAAAAATAAAAAAACAAATATTTTTCAAAAAATATATAAATTTTTTACAAAAAAGGAGTGAGTTATGAAAAAATTTTTATTTATTATTTTAATTCTTACATTATGCAATACAGCTTATGCTGAGTTTATTAAGCCAATAGATAATATTATATCTACTAAAGCTACATTGCAAGATGCTAATAAAAAAAGTGATGCATTAAATGGTGAAGTTCATTTTCATTATAATAGTGTTTACTGGGCTGATTATGGGCAGGAAGTAGCAGAGTTATATGATAATACGTATGGTGGTTTTTTCTTAATAATTGAATTTGTTGTGCAGGGTAAAAATGGAGCATTAAATCAATATTACCATATACCGCAGCAGGAAGTAAAAAAATTGCTTACCATGGCAACAAGCTTTAATAAGGATACATATATGCAATTATTGATACCAGTAACTGCTGTTATAGAAAAATCTGGTAACAAAGAGCTTGTTAATTATTATGACCATCAGTTTAAAGCATATACAAATAATGGTAAATTTATATTAGAATGGAAAAATGCAGATAAAAATGGAATTAAAGAGCAACTATCTTTTGACCAAGCAGTGTTATTAAAAGTGTGGCAAGTATTATTACAAAATACAGTATATTAAAAAAGCAGGGTTAAACTCTGTATTTGTAAGGGAGTGAGTTATGGGGATAAAAAAAATTAATGTCAAGTCTTTTACTGTTGAACAAATAGATAACAATACCCAGACATATAATTTTCAGCAGTTTTTAGAAAATAAATTATCTGGAACAGTAGAAGATAGATATCAGGAAATTAATCAGCAAGATGAAAACCATGAAGGTTATGTAATAACAAGCTATATAAAAGACCGTAACACTCTTTTTGGAATTTTTGCAAAGCTAATGCCAGAAAAATCTATCCATATTACAGAAAATGAATTTCAAAAAAATCAAGTATCATTAAATGAGCTTACAGCTCATAGTGTAAAAAATCAAAAAGGTCTAATTAAAGAATATTTTTATTTTTGTATTTATAAAAATAAATTATTAATTAATTGTGGTAGAAACATTAAACCTTTTCAAACTTATTGTAACTATCTTATTGGGCATGAAAATTTATTTCAATTTCGCCCTGTACTTATAAATGACCCAGAAATAGCTCTTGATAATATAAAAAATATTGTTATAGGAGAAACATACCTATTAAATAGTGCTAATACAGAAACTTCAACAAATACATCAAATATAAGTATTAAAAAAAATCTTGCAAAATATCTTAAACTATTTCAAGAAGAACTTTTTAATGAAGTTTCTGACAAAGAAATAGATGCTCAAGATATTATATATGCTAAAATCTTATTGAAATTTAAAACAAAAAGGGGTAAAAAGAAAGATGAAAATAACAATTATCAGAATGCATTGAAGTCTTTAATTAAAGCTGGTGCTACTGATGATTTTGTAATAAAAACAAAAAATAATAAAACTATTAAAGGGACAGAAGTAGAAGAATCGTTCGTTATAGAGGCAGATGTTACTACTAGCCTGTTACCAAATGAGGAGACTATCAAGCAAGATATGATAGCATATATAACAAGATGAAAAAAATAATAATAAGAATTATGTTCGTCCTATTGGTTACAATTTTATTTTCTAGTATAGGACTTGAACCAAAAGAAAAATTTGTTACTACGCTTTATACTGTTATTGGTATAATATTTTCTATATTATTTAGTTTAAGTATATCTTTTAATTTAGATAAAATAACTAATAAAAATTTTTTAAATAAATGTAGAAATGAAATATATTATGTTCAAAGACAATTTATTGTTTACTTTGTAGCAGCAACTTTAACGGTATTTTTTCAAGATTACTCTTTTAGTTATTCTTATAAATTTATAAGTTTTACCAGTAAAAGTTTATACTCAGTTATAATGTTGTTTTTGGTTTTTTACTTTATCATAAATTTTAAAAATCTACAAAAATTAAAAGATAAGATAACAGATAAAATAATTAAAGAAACTACACCCTGCTAAACAGCAGGGTTTTTTATTGCCTTTTTTTTAACTATTAATATAACCACTTCTTTTTCACAAGTATTTATTAGAAACACTTGTATGCTTTTTTTATATCAATCATTTCTTACAACCATTTCTTTAATCTATTTGCTAAATTTATTTTTTTCAAACGCTTGCTGTATTTTTAAATGCTTTTCAAGTTTATAGTGCAAAAAAAAGAAAAGGTGGTAAATATGCCAAAACTTTCAACTTTAAGTCAAGCAAAATTAAATACATGAACTTTTTTAATAATAATAAAAAGTCTGTCCGTAGACTTTTTATTTAGGCGGGCTTATGAAATAAATTCATTTAAGCCCTTACTAAAGAGCCACTTCCTGTGGCTAAAAATAATAAAGGTGATTTTTATGGGACTTTCAACTTTAAGTCAAGCAAAATTAAATACATGTCATAGTGATTTAATTACACTTATAAATGAAGTAGCAAAAACTGAACAGTGTGCTGTTATATGCGGGTATCGTGGCAAAGCAGAGCAGGAAAAAGCATATAATAGTGGCACAAGTAAAGCTCGTTGGGGACAGTCAAAACATAATGCAAGCCCTTCATTAGCTGTTGATGTGGTGCCGCTTCCTTTAGACTGGGATGATATTGAAAGCTTTGAAAGGCTTGGCAATATTATTATGGAAAAAGCAAAAGAGCTAAATATAAAAATAAAATGGGGCAGAGATTTTAGTAATCTTAAAGATTATCCGCATTTTGAACTTATAGGGTGAGCAGGCTCCCCTTATACTACCCCCACAATGCAAAAGTAATAAAATTCACCATTTTATTACTTTCAGCAGAATAAAATTTTGGATACACACTCCAAAATTTTATAACAGGTATTAATGGTGGATAAAGTTTAGTTAGAAATGGCATTTTTAACTAGATATAATACAGGAGAATAAATATGTATAAAAATATTCAAAAAAGAGCTGATGGCAGTTATGTTGTTGAAAAACAAGGTATGCTATACCATATACCCAATGAAGGTGAGTTTTTAGAAGAATATGAGTTTATTAATAAGTATGCAACAGCATACCCAGATGAAGTAACAGAGTATGTTGAGCCTGTGCGTGAAGAAGTGCAGCAAGATGAAAGGCTTGTGCGTTTAGCTTCACTTGAAAGAGAGAGCAGCAGCCTCTCTCAAGATATATTAGCAGAAATTGCAACGGATGAAGATAAAGCACGCTTTAAACAAATAAGGGAAGAAATAAAAGCATTAAAAGCTGAATTAGCTGAAAAGCAGGTATAAGCATGAATTTAAGTGCATTAAGTAAATATATTATAGTTTTTTTATTTGCTGTTTTGGTAGTGCTTTCTGTATTACTTGCTATTATTCATGCTGAAAATAAAGCATTAAATAAAGCTAATACAGTGCTAAAAGAGCAAGTAGCTTTAAGAGATACAGCAATAAATGAAATTGATAAAAATATACAAGCTTTGCAGCAGCAGGTTATAGAAGCAGAGCAAATATGTAATGAGCGATTAAAGGCAAGAAAAGATGTGCTTATGCTTTTAAATAAAGATTCACCTCATGACATACAGCCTGCCGCCTCCTTAAAAAAAGAGCAGGCAAATAGCTGGAAGGGGCTTCAGTCGCCAGCCCCTTTCCACCTTCCCCGCTTTCAAGGGCAAGTTACGCAGAAGTGTGGTTCTGTTTCACTTGAACAGGGATTAAATATTGGGGGGATTATTGATTATGAAAAAAGTACTTTTGTTATTGATAATATTAATAGTTACTGGGTGCAGTTCGCACACGCAGGTAGTAGTAAAAAATAGAGTATGCAGCACGCCAGCTAAGGTGGAATTATTACCACTTGATAATTCTACCCATCTGGCGAGCAAAAAAAATACAGCAATATTAATGTTGAATATTGCAGATTTGGTGGCGTATGTAAAGAGTTTAGAAGCTGCAATAAAATGTTATCAAGCTGAGTATGAAAAAGAAAATACAAAATATTAGGAGAACATTGATGATTATTTTATGTATCACATTACTTATCGCTTTATTTGCTTTAATCTATAAATATTTTGATAAAATTAAAGCAGCATGTGCGAGTGTAAAAGAAAAAATAAAAGCATTTATTTATACTGCTAAAATTAAAGTTATAAATGTTTATGTGAACATTAAAAATTTTTTTGGCAGGATATTTAAAAGCGTAGGCAGGTAGCACAAGTGGAAACAGAAGTTATTAATACATTAGCTAATTCATCTAATGTGGTGATTTTAATACTTTTAGCATCAGGTCCAGTTTTTGGCATTTTAATCTTATTTGGAGCTTACAAAATCAGCACTAAATATTTAGAGCGATTTGTAGTAGCTGTTGATAAACTTACAGAACAGGCAAAATTAACAAGAGAGCTTGTTGATAATATGCGTAAAGAAGTTGATGAAATCAGAAATGATGTATCTGATGTGAAAGATATTACATCTGATAATAATCGCAGGTTAGAAATTATTGAGCGTCAAAATTATGCAAAATAAAGATAGTATAAATAATAATGACGGAGTGGAGAACTTTCACACAAGTTCGAAACGACACCTTGCCGATGGGGGAAGGTGGAAAGGGGGAAAGCGGAAATTTCCCCCTTCCATTGCAGATTCCCCACAAACAGAAGTTAGAGAATATGCTTTTCGTGTGTGGCGAGCATGTAATCGTGATTTTTCAGCAGCAGAAAGGCAAATAAAAAAAGAAGATTACTGCTCTGTTACACGCTCTACTCTTTCACGATGGGCAAAAAAATATGGCTGGGTAGAAAGAGCTAATGGTATAGATTTAAAGGAAGAAAAAGCTGAATCTGTAGAACAGCAGGTATTAGATGATTTAATAAAAATACATAATAAAATTATGCTGTATGTAGATAATCAGCCAATTGATGAAGTGGATACTGCAAAAATTAACTCACTTGTAAATAATGCAAAGCAGATAGCTGATATTACAGGGAAAATAAGAAAAAGCAAGCAGGAAGCATTGCTTGCTGATGATGATAAAGAGCAAGTGCAATTTAACTTAAAGGTATTAAGTAATGAAACCTAAACGCCATATAGATATAGAAGTGCCAGAAAAATTTAAAAGCTTGTGGAAACCATGCAGGTATAAAGTTTTTTATGGCGGGCGCGGGAGTGGGAAAACCCATGCTATTGCTGAATATTTAATTGTATCAGCACTTTTAAATACTGAAAGAGTATTATGCACAAGGGAAATACAAAAAAGTATTAAAGAAAGTGTTTATAAAGTTCTTGAAAGCAAAATAAGCAAGCTAGGGCTTGATAAATACTTTTTTAAAACAGAAACAAGCATAACTTGTATAAACGGCAGTGAGTTTATTTTTGCGGGGCTTCGCTCTAATGTTGATAGTATTAAATCTATGGAAGGTATTACAAAATGCTGGGTGGAAGAAGCTCAGTCTATATCAAGAAATAGTTTAGATGTGCTTATACCTACTATTAGAAAGCCCGGTAGTGAGCTAATTTTTAGCTTTAACCCATGCAATGAGCGAGATGCGGTTTATCAAGATTTTGTAGTTAATACACCAGAAAATGCAGTGGTTGTAAAAGTAAATTATAGTGATAACCCTTTTTTTCCTGATGTATTAGAGCAGGAGCGATTAGATTGTGAAAGAAAAAAACCAGATGATTATAACTGGATTTGGGAAGGCAATTTACGAAAAATAAGCAATGCTCAAATATTTAAGAATATTTATAAAGTGCGAGAGTTTAAAACACCAGATAAAGCAAGATTTTATCATGGGGCAGACTGGGGGTTTGCTGATGACCCAACAGTGCTTATTCGCTGTTTTATTAAAGATGGCTGTTTATATATAGATAGAGAAGTATGCGAGCAGCATGTAGAACTTGGTGATTTACCTAAGTTTTTTAATACAATTGAAACAGCAAGACAGTGGCGAATATATGGTGATAGTGCTCGCCCTGATATAATAAGGGAATTACAAAAAAAACGCTTTAATATACGCCCTGCCCAAAAGTGGCAAGGCTCTATTGAACAAGGTATTGCATATATAAGAAATTTTGAAAAAGTAATTATTCACCCAAGCTGTGAAAATACTGTTAATGAGTTTAAAACATATAGTTATGAGCAAGATAGGCATACAAATGAAGTATTGCCGTATGTAGAAGATAAACATAATCACAGCATAGATGCATTAAGATATGCACTATGGAAGTTAATAAAGCGAACACAAGACCAAAAATGATGAAAAGAAATAGTGTAAGACAAAAACAAAACTTGTTAAAAGTAAGCTGGAAAGCATTAAAAGACTTAGTTAATAAAGATGTTAATAAAACAATCCGTAAAGCTTATGGTGTGCCACTTACAAATGCTGGGGAAGATGTAAAACTCGCCATGGATAATGCACTAGAAGCATCAGGGCATTTTAATGCAATTAGAAATGTTGTTGCAAGTGGTGGAATAGATGCATATCCGCAATTCTTAGGATACAGCTATCTTTCAGGATTACAGCAAAATGGCTTTATCCGTGCAGGTGTTGAAGGATTAGCAGATGATATGACTGCAAAGTTTATTGAGCTTATACGCACATCAGATACAGAGAATAATGATGATGATAAAATAGATAAAATTAATGAATTTTTAAACAAATTTCAAATAAAAGAGCTTTTTAATAAAGCAGCAGCTTTAAATGGCTACTTTGGAGGCTGTTTAATATTTATAGATACAGGTGATGATGATTTATTATCAGCCCTTGATGAAAAAAGCTTAAATCACAGCATAAAAAGCTTTGTGTTGGTAGAGCCAATAAATACATACCCGGGCAGGTATAACAGCACTAACCCCCTATCGCCTAATTACTTTATACCAGACACTTGGTTTGTGCTGGGTCAGGAAGTGCATGCATCAAGGCTTTTATATTTAGCAGCTGATGAAGTAAGTATGCTGCTTAAACCTGCTTATAATTTTTACGGCATTGCACCTGCTCAAATTGCAGCAGATAGCGTAAGCCATTTTATCAAAGATAGGGAAGCAGTTTCAAGACTATTGCATAAATACAGCTTACTTGTATTTAAAACTGATATGGGCTCTGCACTTTACAATGGAAACCCTGAAGAGCTTTACTCTAGAGTAAAAGTTTTAGCTGATTTTAGAGATAATGATAGCGTTATTATTATAGACAAAGAAGATGAAGATATTATTACAGTTACTACCAGCATGGCAGGTATTACTGATGTAGTGCGTTTAAGTTTAGAGCTTATGCCTATTATGTTTAGGCAGCCTTTAACAAAATTTTTAGGCATATCGCCTGGTGGCATGAATGCCACAGGTGAAAGTGATGAAAATAACTGGAATGAATATGTTTTATCTCAATGTGAAAAGCAATTTAGAAAGCCAGTAAAAAGATTGTTAGAGCTTATTCAATATAACCTTTTTGGTGAAGTTGATGAAAATATTGATTTTATATTTAAAGTGCAGTCATCAAACGATGAAAGCAAAGAAGTAAATAATAATAAAATCAAAGCAGATACTTATGTGCAGCTAGTAACTTCTGGTGTAATAAGCCCAGAAGAAGCAAGAAAAGCATTAGCTGAAGATGAAAAATCAGGATTTAACAGTATAGATATTGATGCAGTGCCAGAAATATCTGATACAGGTAATGAAGATTTATTTGGAGGTTTAAGCTTAGACTGGGACCCTTTTGCATATGATGAATTTGATGAAAGTAAAGTTCATAGAAAACATAATGGTCAATTTGGAAGTGGTGGCTCTAGTAGTGAAAATAATGAACCATTTGGCAAAGCATATAATGAATATTCAGGTAAACCAAAAGAAGCAATAGAGTATTTAATAAAAAAGAAAAATGGACATGTTCCAAATGCCATATACAAAGAAGGCATTGGAGATATAGACATAGTCTGGGGTGAAGCTGGAACAGGCAAAGGTGGTTATGGATTATCTCATATTATCAGGCGAAGAAATGAAGAAGGTTATAATGGGGAGGAATTTGTAAAACAACTGCCTGATATTATTAATAATGGAAAAGTTATAGATAGAGATAAAGGTTTGGGCAGGCTATATGTTTTAAACAATAATAAAGAAGTAGCAATAAGACTAACATGGGATAATAAAGAAAGAAATTGGCTAGTGTCAGCATACATATTAAAGCCTTAAAAGCTATTAAAGGCACGGGCACGAATAATATTTACAATGTGGACGGCAACTATTCCACCACACACTTTTAAGGCTTATATGCTAAATTTAATTTAGTAACATAAAAATGTCAAGTGGAGAATAGATTTTATGCTCTGTTTTTTGTTGTTTAATTTTGTTTATTTTTAAAAGTTTTTAAAATTATGGGTATTTTATCACAGAGCGAGTCTAAGAGCCAAATAAGGCAATTTTTAAAAGGGCTATAAATGAGAGTAAATGGCAGAGTAAGAGCTTCAGCAGCATTAAAACAAAAATATTTTAAAAAATTAATGAACATTATTGATGAAATGAATAAATCAGTAATGTGGTGGCTTAGTGCAAGATATAAAGAAAATGAAAAAGAAATAATTGCCAGCGATAGTGCTGCTAGTGATGTTGAAAAAGAGTTAAAAGATTTAATGAAGCGATGGAGCAAGCGTTTTGATGAAGCATCAGAAGATATTGCAAAAGATTTTGTAAAAAGTGCTACAAATCACAGCACAAATAATTTAAAAGCACTTTTAAAAAAAGCTGGGTGGACTACTAACTTAAAGCTTTCAAGAAAAGCACAAGATAAATTAAAAGCTTTAGTTATTGAAAATGTAAATTTAATAAAAAGCATACCTGAAAAATACTTTACTGAGCTTACGACTGTAACGATGCAAAGCATTACCCGTGGTAGAGATTTAAAGTATTTAAAAGATGAAATTAAAAAGCGTTATGGAGTAGTTGAACGCCGTGCAGCATTAATTGCTCGCGACCAAAATAATAAGGCTACTTCAATTATTATACATACAGAATATGAAGAACTGGGAATAACAGAAGCTGTTTGGAAGCATAATCCGGGAAGTAAAGAGCCACGCCATGAACATGTGGCAGCAAACAATAAAGTATATGACATAAACAAGGGCATGTATTTTGAAAGTGCAGGCAGGTATGTATTTCCGGGGGAAGAGATAAACTGTGGTTGTACTAGCGAGCCTATTATACCTGAGATTAGAGGTTTGCAGCTTAAACGAATAGAACAGCGATAATATCTTTTAAGCTCATACTGCGTTATTTAAAAATCAGACTGCAGTTATTTACTATTGTGTAAACGCCTTTATCTGATTTTTAAGCCGCCTTGTTTGAACTTAAAATCTTATTATCTAATAGTGAGAGATAGATTTATGAAAAATGAAAAAATAGCTATGGATAGCAAAAGACATAAAGATATTAATGGTTACTTACATGTTGAAATAAGCCCGTTAACAAAAGAAACAGTAAACCCTTATTATGGTAGAGAAATACCAGGGTGGGAAGATTTAGGGCTTGACCCTGAAAAAATCTATTACGGATATAGAGCAGGAGATGAGCTAAAAAAAGCATTAGAAACATTTAATGGTATACCAGTGCTTGATGAGCATAAGCTAGATAGTGCAGAGCGTCCATTAAAAGAAGAAAGAGTTGGCTATACAGGCACATCTGCTGCGTGGGAAGCTCCATATGTTATGAATGCTTTAATTATAACAGATGCAGCTGCTATTGAGCTAATTGAAAGCAATAAACAGCGTGAGCTTTCTGCAAGCTATCGTTATAAACCTGTATTTGAAGCAGGATATTTTAATAGTGAAAAGTATGATTTTATCATGACAGAAATACAAGCTAACCATATTGCACTGGTATCTGAAGGTAGAGCAGGAAGCGATGTATTAGTATATGACTCTAATCTGGAACGGGGACAGGTCCCCTTTCCACCTTGCCCCTATAATAAGGGAACTGCTCCGAACATGTGTGAAAGTTCTACGCAGCTAACAAATAAACAAAGTAATAAAGGAGAAAATGAAATGGCAAAAAATGTAGAAGAATTAAAACAAACATTAAATGCGTTTGTAACTGCTTTTCAAAACTTTTTAGATGAAGAAGAAACAGAAGAAGCTCATGCATCAGACAGTGAGTATAAGGAAGCGATGGATAAGGCAGGTTGCGATTCTGAATCAGAAGCAGAACAAAAAGCATTTGCTGAAGGTGTTAAATATGCTGAAAGTTTAGAAGCAAAAAAAGCAGATGATGAAGATACATCAGCAAGTGATGAGGTTATGAAAGAAGCAATGGTAGAAGCAGGTTGCGATTCGGAATCAGAAGCGGAGCAAAAAGCATTTGCTGAAGGTGTTAAGTATGCTGAAAATTTAAGTGCTAAAAAAGCAGATGATGAAGAAATAGAGAAAAAAACAGAAACAGCATCTGATAAAATGATTTCAAAAGCTGCTTTTGATGAAGCTATGAAACAGGCGGAAATCAAAGGAGCAGAAAGAGCAACAAAACATATTAAAGAGCTTTATGATGCTGCAAGTAAAGTAAAAAGAACAGTATCTATTAACCCATTGGCATATGATAGTGCAGCAGATATTTATAAAGCGGCATTAAGAAAAGAAGGTGCAGATATTGCAGGTGTTGAGAAATCAGCCTATGCATCGCTTTATAATTCTATCATGAAAAATAAAAACAATGCAGGTGTAAATACTGCTGCTGCTTATGATGCAAAATCTGATGAAGATAATGCATTTGCAAAAATAAAAAAAATGTAAGGAGTGAACAGGTTTAGGATAAACCTGCTTTAGTAAGCATTTGACGAATTTACTTCGCAAATGCGTGGTTTAAAATTTTTAAGGATAAAAATTTTAATAAAAATAAACGAAAGAGTAAATCAAAATTATTTTGATTTACGAAGGAGTGAATATGAGTTTTCCAACAAAGACAAATAAATATTTAGCTTTAGGCAAGCCTGGCACAAAAGCAAGTGCTAACCCTGTATATTATGCACCAGGGCAAAATGTGGCAGGTGAAAATGGTGTAAAAGCTGGCACTTTTGCATGGGTTACAGCAGGCACAGAAGATAGTGAAATATATAACCCTAAAGAATATAGTAATACTGGCACAGGCAAGCCTGTTGGGCTTGTGGAAGCATTAACATTGCAAGATTATATTAATGATATTAATAGCGATGCTACAATGCTTATACCTGCAGGGCATGGTGTTAATATTGCATGTAGTGGTGATTATTTTGTAACTGTTACCGCAACTGCTACACTTGGACAGTCAGTTTATGCTAATTTAACAAACGGCACGGCAGGAACAGCCTCTGCTGGTAAAACTTGGAGCGGTTATGTTGAAACAGATTGGCAAGTTAGTCAAGGAACTGATGCAGCAGGTGTTATTATTATTAGTAAAATAGTATAAGGGGAACAGGTTCCCCTTATATATCCCCTATGCCGCTATATAACAGCTCACCGCTGTTATACAGCATAAAGAATAAAATTACCGAAGCAAGTTCGTTAATTTTATAATGAAATAAACTTAATTAAAAAATTGAAATAAATCCAATTTTTGAAGGAGTGAATAATATGAAAGAACCAAGTAAATATGGTGTTACTGGCAATGTAACAGGTTGCTATAATAGAAATAATAAAAATGATGTGGCAGAAATTATATCACTTGCCATGGACGCAGCACTTCAAACACCTGCCAATATTGGGGTGCCAGCAGTGCTTACAAGCTATGTAGATACTGGTATAACAAGTGTGCTTTATACACCAAGAAATGCAACAGAGGTGGCAAAAGAAGTGCAATATGGAAAGTGGACAGATTCTACAGCAATATTTAAAGTCCGTGAAGCAAGTGGTTTTGTTGCACCTTATGGAGATTTTAGCCCTAACGGAAGAAGCGATGTAAACTATAACTTTCCAAGGCGTGAGCAAGCTAACTTTCAAACAGTTATTGAGTATGGCGATTTTGAGCAGGAGTTATCAATTGAAGCTAAGCTTAATTTAATAGCTGATAAACAAATGGCTGCAGCAACTACTATATCTATTGCTGCTAACTATTTTTATTTATTTGGGGTAGCAGGTAGAGAAATCACAGGGCTTTTAAATGACCCTAACCTAAACCCTGCTATTGCAGCAGCTGCAACTGGCACAAGTGCCAGCACTAAATGGGCAGATAAAACATTAATTAATATATATGATGATATTATTGACTTATTTAATGAGCTTGTGAGCCAAAACCCAAATATTACTCAAAGCACACCAATGATTTTAGCTTTATCACCATCAAGCAATGTGCAACTTGCTAGGTCATCAGAATATAATACATCTGTTATGGATTTATTAAGTAAATATTTCATCGGTGGGTTAAAAATAGTAGTGCTTCCAGAGCTTGAAGCTGTAAACGGTGATAATACAGCATATTTAATATGCCCTGAAATTTTAGGCGAAGAAGTAGCAGTTACTGCTTTTGGTGAAAAATTTAAACTTTTTCCATTAGTTCGTGAAATGAGCGGGCAAAAGCAAAAAGCAGCGTTTTCAACATACGGTGGTATTATAAAACACCCAGACTGCGTATCACAGATGACAGGAATATAAACAGTATAAGGGGCGAACGATTTCTGTGAGGACAGATTTTCCTGACTGATTAAGGAAGAATCAGAAAATCTGGCTGGGTTCCAGCTTCGCATTTCTATATCCTTCCTATTTGTCGGGAAATGCTTGCGTCGCAAAAAACGCTCCCCCTTATATATCCCCTATGCTGCTATATAACAGCTCACCGCAGTTATACAGCATAAAGAATAAAATTATCAAAGCAAGTTTGTTAATTTTATAACAAAATTAAGGAGATGAAATTATGGCAAATAGACAAGAAGCAGCAAAACAAAATGAGCAAAATAAAGCACAATTAGAAGAAAAAGCTACTCAAACAGAGCAAGCTAACAATGAAACTCAAAGCAAAGAAGCTGTTACAATAGATGAAAAAAAAGAAAACATGGGTAATAATGCACCTGCTATTAAAACAGAATCAAAAAATACACATGTGATTGTATGCTTAAAACACCCACACGGTATTAAGTTTAAGTTACCAAATAATAGAAATATAGTAATTGCTGGTAATGCTACGCACCTGCGTGGGCAAAAAGCACCAATTTTACCAAGTGGTGGTTTTGGAATGACTACAATTTTAAAGGAAGATTGGGAATACATAAAAGAACATTATAAAACAATGCAAGTATTTAAATCAGGTTTAATATTTGCAAATGCTGATACTGCTTCAGCTGAAAGTCAAACAAAAGAGCATGACGAAATTCAATCAGGTTTTGAGCCTATTGATGTAGAAAAAGAACAAAAAGTAGACGCATTAAAAAAAGTAAAAAAAACAACAAAAGATGAGAAATAGTTATGGCAAAGGCTTTTATGATAAAAGCCCGCTTGCGTAAGGAATGAGCCGACTTGCTCGGGCATTCCGTTCTTTCAAAAAATCAAGGACGATTTTTTGAATAAAAGTAAACGAGTGAAAAAATTAAATTTATTTTAATTTTTAAGAGAGTGAATATGGTAGTAATATTTGACCCTGCATTATTTAGGGAGCAACGCCCACAGTTTGCAGATACAAGTAAATTTAGCGATGCATTTTTACAAAACTGCTTTGATGAAGCAACGCTTATTTGTAATAATACAGATGCATCAATGGTGCCTTATAACCCTGTAAAAAATATTAATGATAGGCAAATATTACTATACTTGCTTACTTGCCATATTGCCACACTTGCAACTAGCGGGCAAGTGGGCAGTATTACAAGTGCCACAGAGGGCAGTGTATCAGCAGGCTTTTATATTGACCAAAGAAAAGGTGCTGCTTGGTTTACTCAAACACAATGCGGATATACCTACCTGCAAATGATACAAAAGTATAAAGTTGGTGGTTTGTTTGTGCCGGGAGCAAAAAATCATTAGCTACAGGATGTAGCGTCGCTTGCGTAAGTGCAGGAGCATTTACTGCGACTAAACGATTATTTAAAAAATACATGGAGGTATTTTTTAATAAAAGTAAAATAGGAGCTGTAATGAATTTAAGACAAGGGCATATAGAGTTAAGGTTTGATGAAGAAAGATTGCGTGATGTATTGCGTCATCTGTATGCATCTAACAAAGCTTTAAAGGCGGGCATATTAGAAAATGCAACAAATGCTGATACTGGTGCAAGTATTGCAGAATATGCTTATTTTAATGAATTTGGCACAAAAAATATACCTGCCCGCCCTTTTTTTAGAAATGCAATAAGTGATAATACTGATACTTGGGCTGCAAGCATTAAAAATCAGCTTAAAACAATGGGTGTTACAGATAAAAATGTTGTTGAAAAAGCTTTAAAAAAAACAGGGCAGCTTATGCGTTCAGATATTCAGCAAAGTATATCAAAAGGTGGGTTTGAGCCATTATCACCTGCTACAATTAAGAGAAAAGGTAAAGCTACACCACTTATAGATACTAGAGATATGTTTAATGCTATTTCTTATGAAGTAGTTGATGGCAGGAGTAGCTCATGAATCTACACGCAATAGTTAGCCCTGTATTGAACGCTGTTCAGCAAACAGAAGCTGTATATGTTTATAAGTGTTTAGGATTTAGGAATAATTATGGTGATATTGTGCCAGATTATGCAAGCCCAATAAAAACGCAAGCACGCTGGCAAATAGATAGTGATGAAGCGTTAGAGCATACAGATAATGTAAATCAAAGTATGATTTTAAGAAAGATTTATATAGATACATCAGCAGATAACAGGCTTTCAGGTATAAATAGAGTTAATGCAAAACAAGCTGATTATATTTACCGTGAAAGAGATAATAGTTGGTGGCAGATAAATGCTACATATGATGAGTTTTCTGCTCAAGGCTGGGTGTGTGTGCGGGCTGTGTTACAACTTACAAAGCCTGCTACGATAACTATTTAGAGGTTTAAAATGGATAATATGCAAGTAGCAGTTTATGAATTTATTGCTGCTTTTACTACTATTGATAGAAATAATATTATTAAGGGCTGGCAAAATACTAACATATTACCACCACTTACAGAAAGCTATGCAGTATTTACAAGCATTAATGCAAGCAGGCGTGGCACAAATGAAGAAAGATATATGCCAGATGATAATGCTTTGATATTAGAAAAAAGTAATATGGTTGATTATCAAATAGATATTGTAGCAACTGATGCAGAAACTGCTAGAAACAATATTTCAGCTCTTGAAACAGTGGCAAGAAGTGCAGCAGGTGTAGAATTTTTTAATAATTATAATATTAATCTGCTCTATGCTGAAGATGCTAGGGCGATAGAAACAATATCTAAAACAGATAATTATGTTAATAGATATATGATAACGCTTCATTTAGAAGAGATAAATACAGTTACTGTATCTCAAGATTATTTTGCTGATGCAGAAATTAATACCACATTGGCAAATGGTAAAGTTTAAAAAAATAAAAAGCAATAAATGTAATGGAAAATTTATAAAAATTAAAAAAATAAGAAAATAAATAATAATGGAAAATTTAGGGACATGCACCCGAAATTTTTCTCCTTATGATATTAGTGAGCGGTGAGCGAACTAATATCGGCAATAAGGGGAAAGGTGGAAAGGGGACCTGTCCCCGTTCCAGAGGAGATATTATGGGTATTCCAGCAAGTTACATAGTAGATGTAACACCGCGTGTTATATCAGCAGGTGCAGCAGGCATTGTCATCAACGGGTTATTTTTAACCACTAATACACAATTACCTACTGCAACAGTAAAAGAATTTATATCAACTACTGCAGTAGCTGATTATTTTGGATATGAAAGTGATGAGTATAATGCTGCCGTTACTTATTTTGCAGGTTATGTTAATAGCTTTAAAAAGCCTGCAAGCATAAAATTTGCACGAAGAATAAATGAAAATGTATCAGCATATTTACGCGGTACAAAATATCAAGGCACATTAGAAGCATTAAAATTAATATCTGATGGAGCTTTAAATATTAGCATAAATAGTGAAGCAATAGAGCTTACAGCTATTGATTTTACAAGTGTTACAAGTTATTCAGATGCAGCATTAAAAATACAATCAGCAATTAATACATTAAAAGCAACAGCATCAGCAGTTGTTACATATAACAGCATATCAAATGCTTTTGAAATTAGTACGAATTTAAAAGGCACAGCATCTAGCATTGGTTTTGCAACAGCCGCATCAGGTGGTACAGATTTAGGTGTTACTCTTAATTTAACAGCATCTAGCGGTGCAGTTATTTCTGCTGGGTTAAATGCTCAAACGGCTTCAGAGAATATGGAGCAAATTGTGTCCCTTGATAGTAATTTTGTAACATTTACTCATTTATATGATACTGATAGTGATGAGTGTATTGCTCTTGGTGCATGGAGCAATACAAAGAGCGTAAACTATTGCTTTATACCATGGAGTAATGAAGCTACTGCGTTGGTAGATACAAGCACAGATGATATTGCCTCCAAAATGGTAGCAGCAGGCGTAACTAACTTTGCATCTGTTTATAATGATTATAATATTGCTGCAGGTGTTATGGGCTCTTTTGCCTCTGTTGATTGGACCCGTACAAATGGTGTTATTGATATTGCATTTAAGCAGGTAGATGGGCTTATGCCTACTGTTACATCAGAGAGTGATGCTACTGTATTAGATAGTAAATATTACAGCTACTATGGTAAATTTGCCACAAAAAATACCCAGTTTGATTTTATATATAAAGGCTTAATTGTAGGCGATTATGTAAATATATCAACTTATATTAATGCTATTTGGTTAAATGAAAATTTTAAAAATGCTGTCCTTACAGGTATTACTGCAACAGGTAAAGTAGCATATAATGATGCAGGTTATACTTTAATTCGTGCATGGCTTTCCGACCCTATAAATCAAGCAATAAACAATGGCATTATCCAAACAGGTGTAGTTTTAAGTGAAACACAAAAAGCTCAAATTATATCAGAAGTTGGTTCTGATATAACATCAGAATTAACAGCAAATGGATATTATTTATTAATTACTGACCCAGGTGCAACAGCTCGTGCCACAGGTGATTCACCAATTGTTACATTTTTTTACACTGATGGTGGTGTGGTTAAAAAATTACAAATTGCAAGCACAGCAATACTTTAAAAAATATTAAGTAAAAACACAGGAAGTGTTTTCGCTTGCGTAAGCATTTGACGAATTTACTTCGCAAATGCGTGGTTTAAAATTTTTAAGGATAAAAATTTTAATAAAAATAAACGAAAGAGTAAATCAAAATTATTTTGATTTACGAAGGAGTATAAATGAATATTACAAGTAGTAATGCAAGTATTATTTATAAAGATAATATGTTAGTTACAGCAGGTATGCCACTCGTAAAATTTGCTACTGACCAATCACTTACCAGCGATGAAGTAGCTATCGCTGAAACTCGCATGGGCGTTGATGGTAAAATGGCGGCAGGTTATACACCAAATATTACACCTGTTACAATTATGTTTGAAGCTGACAGCCCTAGCTGGCGACTAATAGAGCAATCTATGAATATAGCAAGACAGGCTAAAACAGTGGTGGAATGCGAAATTATTGTTACAATACCATCGCTTTTAAAAACATATCATTACAAAAATGGAGTAATTAAAAGCTTAACTAATGTAGCAATGAAAAAAGTTTTAGATCCCATTACTTTGAAAATAGATTTTGAAGAAGTAATTAGCTCTATATAGGTGAAGATATGGCAAGAAAAACAATTACAATAACAATTAAAGATAGGGATAAAGATTTGGCATTTCAATTAACAGAAATGCCAGCAATGAAGGCTGAAAAATGGAAAATAAGAGCAATTATGCTGCTTTTATCTTCTGATATTGAAATGCCACAAGGGGCATCTATTGAAGAAGGTATTAATCAATTTATGGTAGGTGGAGCTGAAAAGTTATTTAAAGCATTATCAAAAGTAGATGTAGATAAAGCAATAAATTTGTTCGATGAGATGCTATACTCATGCGTTCAATTATCTACTCAAGGGGTTAATACGCAACTTAATGAAGCGATAATTGATAGCAATGTAGAAGATTCTTCTACACTTACAAAACTTCGTTTTGAGTGCTTAAAGCTACATTTTGATTTTTTGGGCGAAGGCGGGAGCCTGATGCCAACTGGGTTGGGTTTAGAGCCGCAAATCAAAATTCAAGCTTAATTGATTATATTGGAATATCTAACATTTTTGGGGTAGTCATATCAAAAAATATGGCTACTTTAAAAGAGCTAGAAGAATACTACTCTCTGGAAGATGTTTATATGTTAGCTGATATCATTAAAATAAACAATTATAACGAGTGGGTAGTGATGAAAGATTTAAACAAGAATTAAAAATAAATAAAGATTAATTTTAATAAAAAATTTAGGGGCGTGAACCCAAAATTTTTTACATATGATAAAGGCTTGTGGGACTGTCTTTTAGTCGCAAGGTCGTTCCGAGCGAGTAGCGACGGAATTAAACGACCGTAGCTGGACGAACAAGGCTTTATTGTAAAGGGGAAAGGTAGAAAGGGGAGCTCTCCCCTTTCTAAAGGAGATTTTTGTGGCTAGTGTAATAGATGCATTAATGATAACTTTAGGGGTAGATTCAAGCGGCGTGCAGTCTGGTATGGCACAAGCTGAAAATACTATTGCAGCAAGTGCTAAAAATATTATGAATAATATTTTAGCCCCACTTGCTGCTGCACTTGCACTAGGCTCTGCTTTTAAAGAATATATACATGGTGCTCAAGCTGCTGGCAATTTAGCAGCTACATTAAATGAAAATCAGGAAGATATACAAGCATGGGGTGGAGCTGTTGAGCGTGCGGGTGGTGATGCTGCATCTTTTGAAGGCTCGCTAGTATCATTAAATTCTAAAATGCTGGAGTTTGCTCAAACTGGCACAAGTAGTGCCGCCCCAGCACTTGCTCAACTTGGAATATCTGCAAGGGATAGTAATGGCAATATTAAATCATCTATTGATATTATGAGTGAGCTTGCTCGTGTGGCAGATACTATGGATGCAGCACGATTTCAAGCATTAACTTCATCACTTGGAATTGATAGCGGCACATTGTTATTATTAAAACAAGGCTCATCATCAGTTGATGAGCTTGTGAAAAGGCAAAAAATGCTTGGAGTATATACTGCCGAAGATAGTGCCATTGCTACCAAAATGGGTAATGCCATAAAAGATTTAATGCAGGTATTAAAAAGCATATCTACTATTATAATGCGTTTCGTGTTGCCACCACTTACGTGGCTTACAGAAAAAATGGTAGATTTTGTATTATATATTAGAGAGCATGAAGTATTTTTGCGTGCTGTTATTTCTGGTATTGCTGCCGTGCTTACAGCTGTATTATTACCAGCACTTATTAAAATAGGTGCTGCTGCTCTTGCAAACCCGCTGACATGGATATTTTTAATCGTTGCTGCTACTGTGGTAGCTGTATCATTATTAATTGAAGATTTATATGTATATATGCATGGTGGTAAATCAGCGTTTGATGGCTTTTGGTCTATTTTTGGCACTGGCGAGCAAATTACACAAAAACTAAGCAAAGCTTGGGAAAAATTAAAAGAAATATTTAGTAAATTTTTAGATTATGCCATATCACAACTTAAAATATTAGCAAAAATATTTGGTAGTATTGTAAAAGTAGTGCTTTTAATTGCCAGCTATCTTGGTAATGTATTTAACTTAATAAGCTCTGTATTTTCTCTTGACGGCGAAGGCTTTAAAAAAGCCCTTGCTGGTATGTGGGAAGGTGTAAAAGCTTTAGGTAGTGAATTTTTAAAAATCGGTGGCTATATAAAAGATATGGTTATTAATTTTCTAGGCTTTGTAGGTTTAAAAGAACCACTTATGGAGTTTTTTAATTGGTTTTCAAATACAGCATCTGCTGTGTTTGGTAAAGTAACAGAATGGATTAGTAGCATTAAAGATGGTTTTTCATTTGTAAAAGATAGTGTACTGGGCTTTTTTAGTCCTGATGATAAAAACCCTGTAAAACCTATAATACCAACACCACCATCTGCTAGTAGAAACATAACAACTACATCAAGCGTAAGTGTTGGTAATATTACTGTGGTTTCAAATAATGCAGACCCACAGCAGGTAGCAAAAGAAATACCTGCTGCTATGAATAATTATAATACTTATATACCAGCAAATACTGCAGTGGGTTATTAAAGGGGTTAATTATGCTTAAAGAAATATGGACAATATTAGATGAGCAAAGCTTGCCAGTATTATCATTTACTAGCTTTATATCATTAGATAGCGATAATGCTTCAAAAATTACTAGCTACACATCAGAAAAAGGTACTTTTTCATCATATAATAAAATAGTAGCCCCTGATGAACTTGCTGTTACCCTTGCTATACAAGGTAGTAGTGCAGATATTCAAAATGCAATATCTATACTAGATACTTTAAGGAAAGAACCCCAAAAAGTAAGTATTGTAAGCCCTTATAAAGAATATAAGTGGTTTTCTTTAGAAAATTACAGTTATAGTTTTAATCAATCGGACGGCTTGGGCTTATTAATAGCAAGTATGAGTTTTAAACAGATTAATGAGGTAGAAGCAGTATATACTAAAAGTATAAAATACCCTAAAAACCCGAGTGCAGCCTCAAAAATTGATATCGGGAAAAAACAAGGGTTAGAAAGTATATTATCTCAAGCTCGCACAGGGTTAGGAATATAAGGCATAAGGACATGCCGTCGATTGCGTAAGGATTAAGGGGTTTCCCCGCAAATCCGTGATTTAAAAATTTCAAGGGGAGCGTTTTTTGCGACGCAAGGACTTCCCGACGAATAGGCAGGAAAAAGAAGTCCGTAGCTGGACCGAAATTTTTAATAAAAGAAAATGAACGAGTAAATTTAATTTATTTAAATTTAGGAGTGAGTGGAAAGATGATTGAAATACCATTAGAGCAAGTGCCTAATCAGCAGTTAGAAATAATATTAAATAATCAAGATTGTAAGCTTCATTTATATGTTCGTGGTGATTACTTATATCTTGATTTAGAAATTGCAAGTGAGCCATTTTTTTATGGAGCAATATGTTATGATAGAACTAAAATATTACCTGTTCAAAAAGAAACATTTAATGGCAACTTTATATTTATAGATACATTAAACAATGAAGCCCCGGAATATACCAAGCTAAATGATAGATATAAACTTTATTATTTAACTGATGAGGAATTAAATGAGCTTTAGTAAAAAGGATATTAGAGTTACTTTTCAACTGGGTGCTGATAATTTTAATAATGCAAATAACACTAAAATTATTAGTGGGCTTGCATGCTCATTTAATATTGAGCAAGTGGCAGCACCTGATTTTTGCAAGGCTCAAGGCAAAATCTATAATATGAATATAGATGATATTGCAAAACTTACTACATTATCATTTAAACCATTAGCTGTTACAAAAAGAAATTTAATAAAAATAGAAACTACTGAAAATAATATAGATTTTACTACTGTTTTTGTAGGGGAAATAGAAAATGCCTTTGGCGATTTCAACGCTGCCCCAGATATTGCATTAACAATTAATGCAATGAGTGGCACTTATGCTATGAAGTTACCAGCCTCCCCAATTTCTAGTAAAGGCACTACGCAGGTAAAAGATTTATTTAATAAATTAGCTATGCAGGCAGGCTATAAATTAGAAACAGATATTACAGCAAGCGTTAATAATATATACTTACAAGGCTCCGTTATGCAGCAAATATACTCACTTGCAAGAGCCATAGGTGCAAAAGTAATAATTGATAATGATATATTAAGAGTAATGAAAAAAGATGAATCATTAAAAAATGGCACTGTTTTAATTAGTGCAGAAAGTGGGCTTATTGGTTATCCTACATTTTCAAATCAAGGTATTATATTATCATGTGAATATAACCCACGTATTAAGCAGCAAGGGCTTATTCAAGTAGAAAGTATTGTGCCAAAAGCTACTGGCTTGTGGCGAGTGATAAAACTTAATCATATTATTGCTGCAAATATACCAGCAGGTGGCGAATGGAAAACACAAATAGAAGCAGTATATACTTAACTGGAAGGGGGAAATTTCCGCTTTCCCCCTTTCCACCTTCCCCCATCGGCAAGGTAATTTACTACGAACTTGTGTGAAAGTTCTTCGTAAATAATAATTAAATACAAGGAGTATGTTATGAAATCAAAAGGACAAGCAGATTTTGAAGATTTTACATCAGAATACAATATGCGTAATTTTTTAATAACATCATTAATAGCATATACTGTTAATACATGTTATGCCGTTACTGTTACAGATGTTGATACTGATAATTTAAAAGTTATTGTTAAGCCTTTAATTTCTCAGCGTGATGCAGATAATAATAAGATAGAACTGCCAGAAATTTTTAATGTGCCATATTTTAGATATGGTGCAGGCAATACTGCTGTTAAGCTTGACCCAAAGCCCGGGGATATTGGTTTTTTTATAGTTTTTAAATCCGATTCAAATAATGTTAAAAAAGGTGATGCATCACAAATTATGCCAGATACATTTATAAACTTTCCACTTTATTCTGGTGTTTATGTTGGTGGCATTTTAATGAATGAGCCTGAAAATTATATTGAAATAAAAGATGACAGTATAACAATAAATGCCAATCAAAAACTGGTTATTAATTGCCAAAATGCTGAAATAAATGCAGAAACTGAAGTAAATATTAATGCACCTAATATTAACCTTGGTGAAAATGCAAGTCTTGCATTAATCAATGAAAAAATTACAGATGCTTTAAATAGCCATACTCATAATTATGTGAATACTGCTGGCACTCCCACACCTACTACACCACCAGTTGTGCCATTTGTAACAGCACAATATGCTAATGTGAACATAAAAGAGAGTGTGTAACATGAGTTTATTATTAACAAATGATTGGGATATAACACTTGATAGTGCTGGTAATCTTGCCATTGCTGATAAAAATTACAGCATAGCTCAAGATGTGGCAAGTGCAGTTAAGCTGTTTACTAATGATGCTTATTTTGATACCCAGGCAGGAATACCCCATTTTGATATTACATTAAAAAGAAACCCATCACCTGCTGTTATTCGTGCAAGACTAAAAGAAGCATCTGAAAATGTGCCGGGCGTAAAAAGTGCAAATGTAGATTTAATAGAAATATCAAATAACACATTAAGGGCAGAAATATTAATAACATTAGAAGATAATACTACTGCTCAAATAACTTCGGAGCTTAACATATGAGTATATCATTTGATAAAGATAAAGGTTTTATTGCTGATAGTGTAGATAAGGTGCGTGAAGATGTGCAGCAAGTATGGATAAATGCTTTCAAAAGCCCAGACTTACCAGCATTAAATACAGCAGCAGAAACACCACAAGGGCAGATTATAGATTCTCAAACAGCTGCAATTATGAATAAAGATAATGAAGTGCTATTTTTAGCAAACCAATTTAATCCTGCTACGGCAACAGGTATCTTTCAGGATGCACTAGCTCAACTTTATTTTTTACAAAGGCAGCCTGCCACATCAACAATAGTAGCCTGCACATGCACTGGGCTGCAAGGCGTAGTTATACCAGCAGGTGCCATTGTTCAAACTACTGACGGGTTGCAGCTTACTAATACCACTGAAGGTGTAATAGCTGCTAGTGGTTCTGTTGAACTTAATTTTAAACTTAATGAAACAGGACCTATTCAAGTTGGTGCAGGAACAGCTACAATTATTGTTACACAGATACCAGGTTGGGATACAGTTAATAATTCATCAGCTGGCATTGTAGGAAGATATGAAGAATCACAACAAGAGTTCGCCAATCGTATTCAAAAGTCTGTAGCAGTAAATTCACAAGGTTCTACTGATGCAATTTATGCTGCTTTAGCTAATCTATCAGGTGTAGTTGCGGTTGTTGTTTTAGAAAATGATACAGATAATACTGTTGAAAATAACGGTGTAAGTATTACTGCACATTCTATTTGTATAAGCATATATGGTGGTGATAATAATGCAATAGCTGAAGTAATATATAACAAAAAAGATATGGGTTGTGGAACAGTTGGTAATAATCAAGTAAGTTATACAAATAGTCGTGGCACAGTTTTTAATTACAATATTTTAGTGCCAACACCATACCCAATAGGTATTAGGGTAACAGTAAATAATAGTGTTACTCTCCCAAGCAATGTGCAAAATATCATAAAAGAAGCTGTGCTTAATAACTTTAATGGTGCTGATGGTTCTACCCCTGTTGCTATGGCACAAACATTATATGCTACACGATTTATTCCAAGCATTATATCAGCAGGTGTTGTTAGTGTTGCTACGGTAGAGATAAATATTAGTGAATCTTTTGTTGACACTGCAACTTTTAATGCAACACAAATACCAACTCTTGATATTAATGACATAGAAGTTGTTATATCTGGGAGTATATAAATGAGTTTTAATATAGATGATACAATTTTATCACAATATGGAGCATCTAAACGCATTAAAACATTGTTACGAGGTTTTAATGAGCTAATTAAACCAAATGCAGATATTGAGTTGTTTTATAATAATGTTTTTAATATTTTAACAGCTCAAGGCGTAGGGCTTGATATTTGGGGCATTATTATTGGTATTGGTAGAACATTACAAGTTCAATCAAGTAGTAATAATAGCACTTTCTTAGGCTTTAACGGTAGCGAGCAAGATGTGTTTAATTCAAGCCCATTTTATAATTCTAATGCTGGCACTGATACTGTAACTTTAGCAGATAATGCTTATCGTGAGTTATTATTAATTAAGCAGTCTGCAAATATTTCAAGAACAGATGCTGCCACATTAACATCATTACTTGAAAGATTATACAATGGGAGAGGAAATTTTTATGTTATAGAAGTGGGCATAATGAAGCTTCGTTATATTTTTGAATTTTATTTAGAACCATTTGAAGAAGCACTTGCGGCGAGAAGAGATTTACCACCAAAACCAGCAGGGGTAACTTATCAGATATTACAAGTTAAAACATCTGAAACATTTGGTTTTAATGGCAGTGGAATGCAGCCATTCAACAATGGAGTATTTAGCCCTTATGGGTTGCAAGAAACATATACATATTAAATATAAGGAGTATAAAAATGATACCAGAAACACCACAAATAATTACAGCACCTTTTGCGTATAATGGTGATATACGCAATATACCAGCAACTACACCGCTAGGAAGTAATCAGTTTAGTTTTGAATCTGGATTTCCAGTTTCAACACAAACACCACTAAATGCGGGTGGGATTCCACCAGAAAGAATAGATTTTAACTCGGCATTTAATGTATTATCAACTTTTATTTATTATATGCAGTCGGGTAATCATTTTAAATGGAATAATCAACTTGATTATAACGTAGGTGCTGTCGTTCTTGGTAGTGATAACGCATTATATTATTGTATTCAAGCTAATGGTGCAACTTCACCAAATACTGTGCATGACCCTACGACATCAAGTGATTATTGGACGAAAATAATATATTCAAATGGTTCAATTAATTTGCCTGTCGGATTTATTTATATTCAGTTACGAAATCAATCAACACCAGATGTATTGTTTGGGACATCGGGCACATGGCAAGACGTATCTAGCAGTTATGCTGGTGAATTTTTTAGGGCAGTTGGTGGAAATAGTGGTAGTTTCGGAACAACACAAGCTGAAGGGCTGCCTGAAATCTATGGTGGTATTCTGTCAGGGGAAAATATTTTTAAAGGAACCAGCGGTGCATTTAGAGAAGGAACTAAACATTATGACCTTCCAACTAATGCATCTACACAAACTGATTTTAACTCAGTAGAGTTTAAAGCATCTTATTATAATCCGATTTATGGTGCATCAACACATGTTACACCATACAATTCAGCAATTAGAATATGGAAAAAAATAGCGTAAAAGGAGCAGATTATGGCAGAATATATGACAATTAATAATAATACAATAGAAGCAATATATTGCGGAGATGTGGAAGAAAATGAAAATATTATTATGTTACCAGAAAACCATGAAGCAAGAGTTGGTGAAAACATTGCATTTTATAATGATAACTGGAGTAGAAAAAGTGATGTAGAGCTTATGCAATTAGGTTTAATAGATATACCAGTGGGCTTTAAGCTTGAAAATAACACGCTAATAGAAATGACATATGATGAAAAGGTTATTGCAGGGCTTGAAGCAATACCCTCTAACATGAAAATAGAAAATGGTAAGTTAGTACAAAAGAGTCAAGATGAGATTTTTAATGAAATGACTAAAGAGCAAAAAGAAAGTTTCATTAGAAATAAACGAGATAATCTTATTAATAATGTTATCTGGCAAGTAGAAAGACATAAGCAAGAAAAAGAATTAAATATTAATACATCACTAACTGATGAAGAGTATTTAAACTTGTTGAAATATATTCAAGCATTAAGAGATATTACTGTTCAGGAAGGCTTTCCTGAAAAAGTAACTTTTCCAACATTATAACAAATTTGGGAGTAGAGTTTTCTACTCCCACATAATAAATATGCGGGGCAGCCCGCAAAAGAACACCCCTTTTACAGGCACTGTTACTCACAATAACAGTACGGAGTTACCGCTACCCCTACCAACTGCAGTGGTTATTTATAGTAGCAGAACTCTAATAATTTTAAAAGGAGTTTTTTAACTGATGTTTAAAAATTTAATATTACACGGTGATTGTTTAAAAGAAGCAAGTAAAATAAGTAACTCAAGCGTAGATTTAATATTAACTGATTTACCATACGGTATAATGAAAGGAATTGAAGCAAAAGATACTGGATATAAAAAAGGAAGATGTGACTGGGATAATACACTAGATACAGATGAAATATTTAAAATTGCATCACGCATATTAAAGAAAAACGCAAAAATGCTTTTATTTTCTCAGCAGCCTTTTACAACTAAGTTATTAGAAAAACAGCATAATGGTATAAAGCATATTTATCAGATGTATTGGGAAAAAGACCATTTTGGTAATCCTTTACAAGCAAAAATAGCACCATGCTCATACATTGAAGAAATTTGTGTGTTTAAAAAATTGCATGATAGATATGATGGTAATCCGTTAAGAGTATATGCAAAAAACTGTAAAGATTACATTAATAAAACTACAAAAGAAATTAATAGCATATTAGGGCATGCAAAATCACAACACTTTTTATGCTTTGATGGGCTACAGTTTGCATTATGCACTATTAAAACTTATGAAGAGCTTATTAATGTATTTAATATTGATAAAATGCAAGGTTTTAAAACATACCAAGAACTGCTGGATATGCAGGCTAATGCAAATATAAAAAGTAAAAGTGTTTTTAATTTATGGGAAGGTAAAGGGCATAAAAGCAATTTGTTAAAATATGCAAAAGACAGTAAAAAATACCACCCAACACAAAAACCTATTAAATTGCTTGAAGATTTAATTAAAACTTTTTCTCAGGTTGGTGATACCGTTTGCGATTTAACCATGGGAAGTGGCTCAACAGGTGTAGCAGCTATCAACACTGGCAGAAACTTTATCGGTATTGAAAAAGATGCAGGTTATTTTAAAATAGCACAAGAAAGAATCGCACAAGCAATGCAGCAAAAAAAGCAAATACCATGTAACTAAAAAAAGCGGGCAAAAAACCCGCTTTTATTTTTTTAACTTGAATTTAAAACTAAAATATTTTAAAAAAATTAAAACATGCTTATCGCAATACTAACTCGCTTTTTATCGCAAGCCGCTTCAGCTTTTTATTGATTTATAAAATAATAAAATAAAAGATAATATACTTATTAATAATAAAATAATTGGTGCAATAATTACGATATTTGAAATATCTTTAAATATTATACTTTGGTATTCATTAGAAAGGACTGTATTTTCTTTTAATGAGTAATATATTACTGGTAAATAGGGTAATTTTATACCAGCCTTATTTATCTTAACTGAAAAATCTATATGTTCACTGGCTATTTCAAGCTTTACTTGCTTTATTATTTTTGTATTTAAATAAATACTATATTCATGTTTATTATTTTCTAATTTAATATAATATTTTTCAAAATCATCATTTGGTAATGTTGAGCAGGAAATATATGCTTCACTATCCGTATGCACATCTACATTTAAAATAAATTTTGTATTTAAAAAAAGCAAGAATATTGATATAATCAAAAATCCAAATAATAATACTTTTTTTATTTTTATTTTTTTTAAATTTACCATTTCAAATTAGTTAAACCTGTTTATTTAATATTTAATTAAATTAATTAATATTTAGAAAATTATAAATTTAGATTAATTAATGTGGCATCAGACCATATTAATTATACCATCGAAAAAGTAATTAATAATCTTTAAATTAATAATAGCAAAGATTAGTTATATTAAAAATTAATCTATTAATCTAAACTTGGAGCATGTATCTAAGTTTAGTTACATATTGCAGCCCAATAAAACACTGCATGTTTTATTATGCTTGCAGAAGAATGGAAAAATCAATTTTTCCGATATTCTTATTAATGTGGCATAAAGCCACATTAATATAGAGCCTGTGAAAAAAAGTCTGTAAATTCAGTTTTCTATGATTATATTTTTACATATCCTGCTCTATGAATACCAGAATAAAGTTATTTAGTCAAGAGCAGGAATTTATTTTTCACATTTCTATATCTCTATTCAGGCAACCGTCCTTCATACATAATGCTTAATTCCCCATAAACTTGAGCCCAGTTCCTAATGGTACCAGTCCATTTTTTAGTTGCTTCAAATGTTGCCAAATAAAGAGCCTTTAAAAGTGATGTATCATTTGGAAATACACTCCGTTGACTGTTTAATTTACGATAGACAGAATTTAATGACTCTATTGTATTTGTGG
>CALUZC010000015.1 GCA_944325215.1 uncultured Mucispirillum sp.
GGTATTCATAGAGCAGGATATGTAAAAATATAATCATAGAAAACTGAATTTACAGACTTTTTTTCACAGGCTCAAATGGCTTGAGCCCTGTAAAATACAGAACTCAAACCGTATAATTTTAAATCTGTCCAAAAATTTGGGTTCGCCTCAATATCCCCTTTTTATATAAATTCTTCTCTTTTGTAGTTAGCAGTATATTTGCATTTTGGATAATTAGAACAGCCATAAAATTTACTATTATCTTTTTTGTTTATTCTTTCTACCAATAAGCCATTACAATAAGGGCATTTATCAATACTTTCATATATATCTTGTATATGTTTATTTGCAGTATCAATTTTGTTATTTGTAGTTTTTAAACTTTCTATTATATTATTAATTATATCTATTTTTTTTCTGCTGTATCCGCTGTCAAAAGCTGTTAAATTTCTTAATAAGTATTCTATATCACTATTATATATAATAAATATATTTTCATTATTTGATATTTTTATATTCTTTAATTCACACTCATTACTAAACACAATAATAGAATAATAGGGTAAATTATTATATTTAGGTAATACATTTTTTAATGCTGCTATGTGAATATTATTTTGAAATATAGGATTATAAAATTCATATTTATCCCCAGTTTTGAAAGTTTAATACCATTTATGAGAGTTTTCTCTGCCAAAAATCCAGCCAGAATAATTTTTGCATTCAAAAACATATATCCCACTTTTATCAACTGCAACAATATCTATTTCTGTTAATCTATTATTTTTTCTTTTAATATAAATATTTTGAAAAACATATGTATGTGGAATATATTTGATAATATTATGATAAATACTATTTTCAAAATAAGTACCTTTTTCATAGGGCTGGTTCGTTGTTACTTTTATATTAAAAATAAATATAATAAATATAACAAATAATATTAAAACAATAATAAAATTCATAATCTCCTCTTAAAATATGAGCTTATAAAATAACAGCATCTATGTAAAGGGGAAAATAGAGATTGAATTGAAAAAATAAGTATTATAATCATATTGATATATGTTTATAAATAGATATATATTTTTGCAATTTTCTATGTAAAATTTGATTTACTTTTAATATATGTTAATATATATTTATATAAAGAATGAAAATACATAGAGTATAGAGATGAAGAAAACATATACACCATTACGATATCCTGGTGGTAAAAGTAAGCTTGCAAAACAATTTGAAATAATATGTAAATCAAATAATATAAACATGTATATAGAGCCTTACGCAGGTGGTTTTGGTATAGGGCTTTATTTGCTCTTAAATAATGTTGTTAAAAATGTTATTATAAATGATATTGACCCACTTATACATTCATTTTGGTACTCTATCTTAAAACATAAAAATGAATTTATTGATATGATATATCATACTGATATTACAATGGATAACTGGTATAAGTATAAAGAAGTAATAACCAATTATAATAATTATGATAAACTTACAGTTGGTTTTGCAACATTTTTTATGAATAGAACAAACCGTTCTGGTATAATAAAAGCAGGTGTTATTGGTGGTAAAAGCCAAAACGGTAATTATAAATTAGATGCAAGATTTAAAAAAGATGAATTAATAGAAAAAATAGAGCGTATAAGTAAATATAAAAAGTATATTAAGCTTTATAATAAAGATGCATTAAAATTAATAAGCAACATAAAAAATAAACTTGATAGTCATTCTCTAATATATTTTGACCCACCATATTATTTTAATGCAAATACACTATATAATAATTTTTATAAACCAGAAGACCATAAAAAAATAGGTAAATTTATACAAAAACTAGAATATCCTTGGATAGTTACTTATGATGATGTAAAAGAAATATCAGATATATACAGTAGTTCTAAGCAATTTAGTTATACATTAAATTACAGTATATCTAAATATAATAATAAAGGCAGCGAACTGCTGATATATAATGATATTGATATTGATAAAGCAATTTTTAATAATTTGTTGGAGTTATCATGTATATAAACCAATTAGAAATTTATAATTTCAGAGCATTTTCAGGTAAAAAGCAAGAGCAAGATGAAAATGGTAATATAGTTGAGAAAGATATTCGTTATAAATTTAATTTTGTTAAAGGCTTAAATTGTATAGCAGGGCATAATGGTATAGGAAAATCGACAATATTAGCTATGCTAGGCAACTGTGGAGAACTTAAAAAAGGTATTGCAACTCATTTAAATGGTAGCCAGTTTCGTGGAGATTATAAAGATATAATTAAAGGTAAACCTGCCCATGATCCAAAAGGAAAAGTATGTACTTTACATTTCTCTGAGTTACCTTCATATTATAATTATTCTGAAACATATGTTGAAAGACTTGAATTTAGAGCTACTTTTCAAGATAATAATACTAGATATAGATTAATTCCAGTACAAAATGAACATAGGATAACAGAAGGTAAACTTAGATGGCCAGTTTATTATATGGGTTTATCAAGATTATATCCAATAGGTGAATCTTCAGCTGTTTCAGATACCATTTTGCCAAAAGATATAACAAATGAAATAAAAGATATATATAGTAAAATTATTCCATCTAAATATGACTATAAAACTGTGTCCAAAGTTAATATTAGTGAAACAAATAAAAAACAGGGGGTTGGAGTTTCTACTGAAAAATACAGTTATGAAGCAAATTCTGCAGGGCAGGATAATATAGGGCAAATATTACTTTCTGTCTTATCTTTTAAAAAGTTAAAAGAAAAACTTGGTAATGAATATTTTGGTGGTTTATTATTAATTGATGAAATAGATGCATCTTTACATCCTGCTGCTCAACTAAAATTGTTAGACTATCTTTATAACCAATCTCAAGAATTATCTCTGCAAATTATTTTTACAAGCCATAGTATAAATGTTATAGAGCACTTAATAATAATGAAAAATAATAAGTTAAATGTTGGTTTAGTATATATTGATACATTAAGGGGTAGTTTGAATATTAACTTTAATCCTACATTAAATTATGTTTATAATAATTTAACAGAAAGCTATAATAACCTAAATTTTTATGAAAAAATTTTATTATTATCAGAAGATGATGTTGGTCGTGATTTTTTACAGAAAATACTTGAATATAAACAATGTCCTAATATATCAAGATTGAATATTGCAGATATTCATTTTGGTTGGGAACAGTTAGTTTCCTTGGTAAAACAAGATTTTAGTTCTTTTAGTAAAGTAATTATAGTTTTAGATCCAGATTTAAATAATAATACTTTATATAGTAAACTTAAACAGATGTTGACTGGATCTAAATATAAGATTAATGAAAAAAATAGCAGTATATTTATATTGCCAGGTAATGATTATATAGAAAAAATAGTATGGAAATGGTTTGAAAATGTAGAAGAAAATCATCCAATATTTTTCGATAGAAATTTTTCTGAAAATGGACTTGGAAAACAAAATATTATTAATAATGGACCATATTCAGGGCATTATAGTAGTTTTACTGATGATAAGAAAAAAATTAAAGAATGGTATAAGGATGTAAGGTATTATGCTAATATTGCCCTTAAACATATAATTCAAGAGTATGATGAAGCTGGTCAGTTAGATGAATTTTACAATAACTTTAACAATTTTTTAAATATGCTTATCCATAAAAGATTATAGAATATAGTCTTTTAATTTATTGCAATAGGTTAATAGTTCATCAACTTTTTTAATAATTCTTTCTTGTTCTTTAAGTGGTGGAAGTGGGATTGGAAAACATTTGATTGTGTCTAATGAAATATTATCATTAGTTGATAGTTTTGCTTTTTGAATAATATTTTGTATTAAATTTGATAATATGACATAATGTATATACTGTTCATTTATTGTCCTAATTTTTATTGTTGCAACACGTTGATTTGTTACCATTGGCTCGGTTACATCTGCTATCAATAAGCTTTTACCAACAGTTCCACCAGTCATACATATAATTATATTGTATTTATTAAGCATATATTCATTAAGTTTATCAAAATATTCGTATCTAACTATATTTTTATTTATTAGTCCATTTTCATTGAAATCAGATATTCGTATAACTCTAATGCCATGATTTTTGAATAATCCACTTTTAAAAGCATATCCACCATTTATTGTAGCAACTTCCCCTAGTCTAACCCATTTCCAGTTTTCAGGTATATTATATGGTATATCATCATCAGTAATAGATGGCAGTGGTTTTTCTTTTTTTATTTTGCCTTGTTTTATTAAGTTTTCTTTTTCTGCTATTATTTTTTTATAAAGTATGCTTGCAGGTTCATCGTAAATATCTTGATTAACTAATTTACCTTCTACTGCATATTGCAAAATAGATTTTGGAAGATTTTCCATAAAATTTTTATCTAATGCTAATAATTTTTCTTCTTCCTGTTCTAATTTATCACATAAACCCATAAGTTCATCAATTTTTTTAACAATCCTTTCCTGCTCTTTAAGTGGTGGAAGTGGGAAAATAATATGTTTTAGTTTTTCAGAAGATACTTCAATAACTTTCATTCCCTTTGCAATCTTATTTTTTTGTAGTTGAAAACAATTTGAGTTAAATAAATATATTAAATATAATGGATTTATCCAATGTTTTATTATTGCAGTATGTCCACCAGTCACTATTTGATAATTACCTAACCATGCAATGCTTTTGCATACATCATTAATATTTTCACTTGTAATTACCATGATAATATCAGTATAATCAACTGTTTTTAATTTATATGCAACTTGTTCTGATGTATATGATAAAGTAGTATGAGTTGAATATTTATAATATTTATGTATTTGTCCATAATGTATGCATGGAATACCACTATCAGTGAAATCGTTTTTGGTTAATCCATTTCCTCGTTTTATCTCGCACACTTCCCCCAGTCTGACCCATTTCCAGTTTTCAGGTATATTATATGGTATGTCATCATTAGTAATAGGTGGCAGTGGTTTTTCTTTTTTTATTTTGCCTTGTTTTATTAAGTTTTCTTTTTCTGCTATTATTTTTTCATAAAGTATGCTTGCAGGCTCATCCTGATTATCTTGCTGAACTAATTTTCCTTCTACTGCATACTGTAAAATTGCTTTTCTTAAATCTGCTGCTTTCATTTATACATCTCTTTTCATAACTTCTTCTATTGTATTAAGCAGGTTATTAATATTTTCAGTTATTTCCTGCCTTTCTAATTTATAATTTTCCATAAATTCAAAAGGGTTTAAAATTTCTTCTTCCTCATGTGGAAAGCCGCAGAAATCAAGGTTATAACTATTTGCAATTATTTCATCTATACTTATAAGGCTTGATACTTCGCTTATCTCTCTATTATTCCACCACTCACGCACAGGGTCAAAGTGAATATCAAGCATAGGGCGTGTTTTAGAAAAATGTTTATAGCCTTCTGGCATTTCAAGCCTGTAATACCATATATTTTCAGTTTTTTTGCCTTTTTCAAAAAATAAAAGGTTTGTATTAATATTAGTATATGGTGCAAATACATCATTAGGAAGTCTTATAATTGTATGCAGGTTACATTCTTCTAGTAGTTTCTTTTTAATATTTGTTTTTACATTACCACCGAATAAAAAGCCATCAGGCAACACTATTCCACATCTGCCATTCTCTTTTAACAAGTGCATAATATGCACCATAAATAAATCTGCTGTTTCTTTAGAACGCACATCACTAGGCACAGAGTTTGTTACAGCGTTTTCTTCTGCACCACCAAAAGGTGGATTTGTAACAATAATATCTACAAAATCATTTTCCCCATAGTCTGCTACTGGTTTTCTTAAAGTATTATCGTTTACTATATTTGGTACATCTATATTATGTAGTATTAAATTTGTAACGCATAATATATGAGGGTAGGGCTTTTTTTCTATACCTTTAATATTTGATTGTAAAAGCTTATAATCTTCCTGCGTATTAAGTGTATATCTATCAATTACACTTGTTAAAAAACCACCTGTACCACATGCAGGGTCTAATACTTTTTCATTGATTTGTGGGTTTATCATTTCCACAATAAATTTTGTAACAGGTCTTGGGGTATAAAACTCACCAGATTTACCTGCACTTTGTAAGTCTTTAAGCATGGTTTCATATATATCATTAAATAAATGAAAATCTGGCATGGAAGCAAAATCTAACTCTTGGTTTAATTTATTTATTACCTGCCTTAAAAGTGTGCCAGATTTCATGTAATTTATAACATCATTAATAGTTGTTTTTAAAAGCCATAATCTTTTTGTATTATCTGTTGAAATATCAAGAGATTTAATATCATCAAACATTTGCTCTATAAACTTTAAAAGTGCATCGCCTGTAATACCTTCATCCTGAGCTGCCCAGTTACGCCATTGATACTTTTCTGGCATAACTGATTTATAATCATCTTCTAAAAGTTCCCATTCCTGCTCTTTATAATCAAAAGCTTTTAGAAATAAAAGCCATGCAATTTGCCCTATATATTGAGCATCACCGTTTATTCCTTCATCCATTCTCATTATATCTTTTAATGCTTTTGTTAAGCCTGATATTGCCATTCTTTCCCCTTATGCTGCATAAATTTCATTTTCTAATTCTTTTATTATATTTTCAAAATTTTTTCTACCCTTAAATATATTATTAATTATATACATTGGGTTGCCTAATTTATTTACAGGCTCTAATTTTAATATATCTATGGTTTCTATGTTTTGAATATCAGTTTCAGCATATTTTTCAAGCAGTGCATTTATTACTTCCTGCACCTTTACTCCATATTTTGCAAAATAATTGCGTTTTTTTACATTTTCTATCCGTTCTCTTTTTGTAAGCGGTGGCTTATCATAAGCTATGTGGCACAGCATATCAAATGGGTCTAAATCTTTTTTAGTATTGGCTTTTAATTCTTCCATAAATATGCCTGCTTTTTCCATTTCTGCAATTATTGCAGATTTCTTTTCTGCACTGTTCCAAGCCTGCAAGAAATTATCAAGAGTAGCATATTTATTTTTAATGTTTTTTCTTGTATAATCCTTAAATGATTCTGTTATAAGCTTGCCGTTATAGTCTAAATACTGCACTTTATCTTTTAATATAGAAACTTCCACATTATCAACATAGTATTTAGTCTGCTTTGTTTTAGGCTCATCTGGTGTAACAGTATCATCTTTATTATCTGAAACTACATATATATTTTCATCATTCTCATTATTATTATTATCATTACTTCCTTTAGTAATATCATATTCATCACTTTGTAATGGTTCGCCGTCAAAATCTGGGTCTGCAAAATGCCTTGTTACATTTCTAAAATCTATTATTGTAAAATAAAGCTTGTTTTTTTCTTCCACAAGCCTTGTACCCCTGCCTATAATCTGTTTAAATTCAATAATACTTTCAATATTGCTATCTATTACTATAACTTCCACAGTTTTTGTATCAACCCCAGTTGATAAAAGTTTTGAAGTTGTTACTAAAACAGGATATGCAGAATTTTTATTACAAAAATTTTCTATTTGGCTTTTTCCTTCTTCGTTATCACTTGTTATCTGCATAACATATTTATCATTAATTTTAACCATATCAGCATTTTCATTAACAAGGGCTTGCCTCATTCTGCCTGCATGGTCTTGGTCTATACAGAAAAATATTGTCTTTGCCATTTGCTTATTATTTCTTTTTAAATAGTCTGTTACATATTTTGCCACAAGCTCTGTTCGTTTTTCTAAAACTAAATTTCTATCAAAATCTCTTGTATTATACTCCCTATCTTCTATAATATTACCATATTTATCAGTTTGGTTTATGGTAGGGCGAAAGCCTTCTACATCTTTATCTATTATTACACGCACTACTTTATATGGGGCTAAAAATCCGTCTTCTATTCCCTGCTTTAAAGAGTAGGTATATACAGGCTCACCAAAATAAGATATATTTGATACTTCTTTATTTTCTTTTGGGGTGGCAGTTAAGCCAATTTGTGTGGCATTATGAAAATATTCTAGCACTTCACGCCATAAACTTTCATCTTTTGCACTGCCCCTGTGGCACTCATCAACTATTATTAAATCAAAAAAATCTGGGCTAAATTGTGTAAATATATTTTTAGTTTCATCTTTACTTGTCATACTTTGGTATAATGCTAAATATATTTCATAAGATTTATCCACTTTTCTATTTTTAACCAAAGTCATTTTATCATTAAATGGAGAAAAATCACCTGTATATGTTTGGTCTCGCAGTGCTTCTCTATCTGCCAAAAATAGTATGCGTTTTTTAATGCCCGCTTTCCAAAGCCGCCATGCAATTTGAAAGGCAACATAAGTTTTGCCAGTGCCTGTTGCCATTACTAAAAAAACACGGTTATTTCCATTGATTATAGCATTATATACACTATTAATTGCATTTAATTGGTAATATCTTGGAATTTTGCCATTATCTGTATAATATGAAGAACTTATTTGCTTTTCTTTATTATCATCTATATTGTTATATCTTTTATATGTTTCCCACAGAGCAGCAGGGGAGGGAAAATCATCAAGGCTTATTTCTTTTTCTAATCTATCATTTTCATCATGGTATTTATTATGGAAAATAAAGCCATCACCATTAGATGTGAATACAAATGGAATATTAAGCATATTTGCATAATTTAATGCCTGCTGCATACCGTCTAACATATTATGTTTATTGTCTTTGGCTTCAATTACTGCTAGCGGAGTATGAAAATTATAAAATAATACATAATCTGCTCTTTTTATAGTGTTTGTATCACGTCTGCATGAATTATGCCTTGCAATAACTCTACCATCAGTTAATTTGTATTCTTCTCTAATTTGGTGGTGCTGCCAGCCTGATTTTAAGAGAGCAGGTGTAATATATCTTGTTCGAATTTCCTGTTCTGTAAGTGCTTTTTTATCCATAATTTCACCTTAACAGCAGTCTACAAAAAAATAGATTTTATGTAAAGGTAAAATGTATCATCTAAAAATATTAGTTGTATGTAACTCTTATACTTGCACTTTTTACAAGGAAAAAATGTATAATACTACACTTTTTACAGTGAATAAGTATAAGATTTAACACTTTTTACAAGGAAAAAGTGTATATACATCACACTTTATGCAGTGAAAAAATAAAGAAAAGTAAATTTTATTGTTTTAAATTTAAGCAGTGAGAATATGATTTATAATGTATTATTAAGAGGTTAAAAATACAGCTATCTATTTTCTTTTCTATATTCCCATGGGGCTTGTGGGTTATCTTCTGCCCAAAGACCAATATGGTTATATTTTGCTTTAAGCTGAGCATATTCATTACGAATAGAGTTACTATATTGAAAATAGCTCCATGCACAGCCCTGTTTTATCATTTCATAATTGATATTTACATTATCTGCATATATGGTGGCAACAGTTCTACCGTATTTATCTGTATCTTCTACAGCATATGAAATATTTTTATTTTTTAATAAATCTACTAAACAATCCCTTGATTTTTTGCCATAAGCCTGTTTTATTTCTGGGGCATCAATACCATAAAGTCTTATTTTTACTTTTTTACCATCTTCATTAATAACATTTATAGTATCACCATCATGAATGGAATTAATCTTTTTTACATCGTGCCAGGAAGATATAAACGATTTATACCCATCAACATTTAATCTAAGATAATCATTGATAATATCATTTAAAATAGTCTCTTTAAGTGCAACAATACACACAATAATTAAAAACAGTGTTCTTGCAGATTTTGGTAGTTTCCTGTATCTTCTTGCCATATTATACCTTTATAACTTAACACATTTTATGTATTTGTTTTAATATATTTAATATTATTTCTTGCAAAATATAATGAAAATGTTAATATCTTTAGACAAAATCATAACACCTCTTGCGATTATAATAGAACTTTATCATATTGTAAAGTGTCTATGTATGATAACAGCTATTTTAATTATGGCGACATAGTGTTAAATTATTAATATTATTATTGACACTATTTTTTTAATTATGTATTTATTTTTATTAGTTTTTATTAGGAGATAATATGTTTAAACCTGTTATTTTATTAGCAATGGTAGTTTTGTTACCAGTATCAGCTTTTTCTCTTACGATTGATGAAACAGTTCAGTTAGCACTGTCTTCCAATAATAACCTAAAAAGTAAGGAATATACTTTAAAGTCTAAAAAACTGGTATCCAGTAATGCTATGCTTATATTTTTTCCATCTATTGGTGCTCAGTATGATTTTTCATATACTAAAAGAGATATGACAACTGCATTACAAAGAAAGACAGAAAATAATGTTGCTTCTTTTAGTACGTATATTAATTTAAACCTTTTTAATGGTTTATCTGATATGTTTAATTTTCAAATGGCAAAATTAAATAGTGATATGGCAGCATCTGATTTAGATGCAACAGGCTATGATACCATTTTAGATGCTCAAAATGCATATATAAATCTTTTAAAAGCTAAAAGTGATTTAGAAGTTGCAGAAAGTAATTTAAAACTTTTAGAGATGCAAAAAAGAGATGCACAGATTTCTGCTGATAATGGCTTAATTGCCCGTAATGATTTACTTCAAACAGAAGCATATTTAGCATCTGCTCAACTTCAAAAAATTACTGCCCAAAGTGCTGTTACTCAGGCTGTTCAAAAATTAGAAAAAGTAATAAATAGAAAATTAGACCCTAATGAAGAGCTTGTAGAGCCTGTATTATTAGATATTACTTTGGAAAGTGAAGAAGTTTTAAAAGAAAAAATGTTTAATAATAGAAGTGATTTAAAATATCTTGAACAATCTTATGAAGTAGCTAAAAAGACAGAATTGTCATCATTAAGTGGTGTTTATCCAAAACTTGATGCATCTTTTACATATACTACATACGGTCATGAAGGTAATCCATTTACAGGTGCTCCAACATCAGATGGAAGTATAAACAGCAATGTAAGCGGTGGTAATACAGTAGATAATAATATGGTTGTAGGTGTTACTGCGTCATGGAATCTTTTAAGCGTTGCTTCATCTTCAATGCAGTCTATTGCAGATAAAAGAACTCGTCAAGCACTTGCATATTCCATTGCTGATACAAAACAGAATATGGTTTTAGAGCTGCAAACATATATTGAAATGTATTATACTTCTAAAGCACAGCTTGCTCAAGCTTTAACAGGTATTAAACATGCTGAAGAAAACTATCGTGTTAGAAAGAATTTGTATGACCAGTCTGCTGCTACTATGACAGAGCTTTTAGATGCTTCTTCGCTTTTAAATGAAGCAAAAGTGGCAGAATCAAATGCTAGATACAGCGTTATTTCATCTGTTTATCAGCTTGAAAGGACTATACAGGAAAAACTGCCAGTCCACACTACACCAGCTGAATAGGTATTAAATAATAATCTGGCCTTTTTTAGCACAAATTACATAATTTAATTAAACTAAAATATTTTACTATAATCAATATACATGAGAGGATAACTTAGAGTGTCGTTATTCTCCATGTATATAAATTAGTGCTTTTAATTTAATTTATATAATGATAAGTTTTAAAATACTCCAATATGCAGTTAAACAGCATATAAAATCAATAAAAATCTATATTTAACATATTTAATATATAATGGTTTTTACTTGTGGTAAAAGGGAAGAATGCTGTTAAAATTGTAAATAAATATGTTGTTTTCTACTGTTTTTTCAAATATCTGTATTTTAGTGGAGATATTTTTCATTTTTTATCAAAAAAAACACTTGATTTTATAATATATTTTATATAAAAAATATATTGTCTATATAAATTATACAAATGTCCACATATGGGAAAGGAGTATGTATGAATTTTTTCGCGAAATTGAAAGAAAAGCTTGCTGAACGCTATACCAACTTTAAAGCGTCTATGCAGGAAAGGGCAGACAGAAAACTTGCTCGCAAATCTAATGCTGAAGCAAAAGAACCTGGTAGGTTTAAAAAATGGCTTTTACGTGTTGGTGCTTTTGCTAAGAGAAGACCTTCTGCTTTTGCAGCTATTATTGTTGCTATCATTGTTGTATTTTTATTTGGAACATATGAAGCACTCCATTTAACAAGTACACCTCAATTTTGTGGTCAGTGCCACGTTGAAACTCAAACTGGTCCTGGTGCAGAATTTCATACTTGGCAAAAAAATGTCCACTCATTTGCTGAAGTTGGTTGTATAGATTGTCATGGCAGACCAGGTTTCTTTGGCTATATGAGAGCAAAAATAGGTGGTATGTATGATTTATACGGGGAAATTTTCCATTCTAAAGAGCATAAAATGGAAATTTTAACAAAAGGTGCTACAGATTTAGAATATGCTAAAAAACTTGTCCCTAACGATTATTGCGTTATTTGCCACTCTGATTCAGAAAACCAAAGAATTAGAGGTGAAACTATGATGAGTTTCTTTGGTGTTGAAATGCGTAAAGTAGATGGTGTTAAAAATCCAGAATTTAGACAAGCAAATGGTTTACTTGATATATATAATGATGAAATGCCAAATATAAGCTTTAGCCATGATATGCATGTTAATAGTGTAGGTTTAAGCTGTCTTGACTGTCACAGTGGTGTTGCCCATGGTGGAGAATTTAAAAACAAACCAAAAATGGAAACTTGTTTTGCATGTCATGATGAGCGTCGAAAAGAAAACGCAGATATTATAGCACCAGCTAATGAAGAATGTGCATCATGCCATAAATCAGTTGTAGCATTACATGATGGCACATTATTATTAGAAGAAGGTGAAGAACCAACTCCACCATCAATGATGGTTGATATGGGTGTATATGGTGCTGAAAACTGCTCTTCATGCCATGCTGATGCTTTTGATAAACCAACTGCTGCAACTTGTGGTACAAACTGCCATGGTGAAATGGATTACAGCTTTATGTTTGATGAAATTAGAGCTAATTTTGATGCTGTAAAAAAACCACTTGATATTTTAAATACTGAATTATATAAAGCATCAAATAAAATGACAGCTGAACAAAAAGCAAAATTTAATGAGTTTAAAAAATATTATGATGTCCTTGTCAATGATAACTCAAAAGGTATTCATAACGATATAATTTATACAAAAGCAGGTGAAAAAGCTATGGCTGTTGGAAGCGAGCTTGCTAATAGTCTAGGTATTCCTGTTCCTGCTGGTGAATAGTAAAAGCACAAATAATATAAACATACAGCTCTATAATTATAGAGCTGTATGTATTTTCATCATACATATTAATACAATATTTCAAAAACTTTATTCTTCAATTATATTTATATTGTTTTATAAAATACATAAAAATTATGTAGCTAGTCTTAATACTATTTATATACCAATATGATAAAGTATTATAAAGTATAGATAATGGTGACTTTTAATAAAGTTTTTTCAATTTAAGAGTTTATAAAATATATTTTATTATAATACTTATATTATTAATATTTAAACATGTATAAATCATATATTAAAAAATATAAAACAATACTATTATATAAAGGGTTATTTTATTATTGAAATAAGTAAAAATATATATTATATATCATAAAAGATTTTCACTTTTACAAATCATAAAAGGCTTAGGATATACCCAAGCCTTATTTTTATATAATCAAATTAAAGTGTAGAGATAACACTTTTACAGCTAGTTTATTACTTGTTTAGAAACTCTATTAAATCTTTATAAACTTTTTCTTTTTCCACTTCATTAAACACTTCATGAAGCATATTTTTATATATGATTGATGAAATATTATTATAACCAATGGATTTTAAAGTATTAATACTATCATTAATTCCTTTTTGTCCATTTGTAACAGGATCTTTTTCACCAGCTAAGCTTAAAATAGGCAAGTCAGGATTTTTGCATTTATAAGCACTATTATTATGCAGTTCTTTCATAGCATTAAATATAGTATAAATTGAGTTATTCATATATTTATATCCAGTGCAGAAATGGTCATTTCTATATTTTTCCATAGTTTCTTCATTGGAGCACACCCAGGAAATATCACCGTTATCAGCAGCTGCCTGCAGTAAAATACTGTAACCCATTTCACCTCTAATATTATTAATCATTTTACCTAAAATCAGTGCTATTCCCACGAGATTATTATAGCCTACAGTTCCACTTAAAACCAATTTTGAAATTGTATCATCATATTCCTGCAAATAGCACCTTGCAAGCATTGAACCAAAAGAATGACCAATCATATATATTTTTTTATCTGGATACTGTTCTTTTATATACTTATTGATTTCATACTGGTCTAAAATCATACGATTTAAATCTGTCATATACCCTAGTGGAAACTCATCATTAACAGAATACCCATGCCCTCTATTATCAGACATAAAAACAGAATAGCCATTATTATTTAAAAATTCTGCTATATCATAATATCTTTTTTTATGTTCTTTTAAGCCGTGTATAATTTGTATTACAGCTTTTGGATTATTATTATCAATTCTGGCACAGCTTGCAGCTAATCCATCGCTTAATGTTAAAGTGTATTCCTGCATAATATCCCCTTAATGTTATATTAGATTATAATACTTTTATATAAACTAAAAAATATATTTATACAAAGTGACTATATCATACCATATAATTGGTAATAAAATGTAATATACATGTAAAATATTAACTATAATAATAAATTTTAAGATTTATACATAATTTATTCTAAATATATTATATTTAATTATGTTTTATCTACCAATAGGTAACATATTCAATAACAACATGCATATGTATTAATATATGGAATAATATATTAATACATTATGAAGTATAGTATTCTATTGTATTACAACTTTATTATATGTTTAAAAAATATTTACTAATATATAGTTAAATTATAATTTATTTTTTTAATATATTATAAGCTGTAATGGCACACGCTAAAACAGCAGGTCTAAGACTTTCATTATTAAAATTAAATTTATCATTATGATGTGGAGCATATTTGTCTATACCTGCCTGTATATATGAGCCTATACCTCCATTTTGCTGCACAGCATAAAGCATGCAAGTAAAATCTTCCCCAGCACCAAAACTTTTGTTTTCAATAATGTTTGTATATTCATCAATATGTTTGACAGATTCTTTAATAATATCTACCATTTCTTTATTACTAAAACCACTCATGGAACTGCCGTGTTTTTCAATATTAAAAGTGCAGTCATGCATTAATGCAGAAGCTTCAACTATTCTTTTTACATGGCTTTCCATATATTCATTTAATTCAGTAGTAAGTCCTCTTGTTTCCAGTTCTAAATGTGCATTAGCAGGAATAATATTTCTTGCATCACCTGAGTTTAAAACTCCAACATTTATACGCGTAGGGCCTTTAGAATTACGAGATATAGCATACATATTTAAGCAGGCATTACATGCTGCAAGTAGAGCATTATTACCATCTTCTGGATATGCTCCTGCATGGCTGGGTTTTCCAGTAAATGATACATTTAATTTTGTTGATGCAAGAAAACCATCTGTTCCACATACCAGTGTATTACTGTTTTCAGCTTGAAAGCCTATATGCAGCCCTAAAATATGAGTAATATTATTACATGCTCCAGCATAAACCATAGGCAGTGCACCACAAGAGCCCTCTTCTGCAGGCTGGAAAATAAAACGGATACTTCCTTTTAAGTTATCTTTAATATTTGCAATTATTTCAGCAACTGTTAAACCTATTGATACATGACCATCATGACCACATGCATGCATTGCATTTTTATTACAAGATGAATAGCCTTCTTTAAAAGGAATATGGGCTTCATCACTGCTTTCTGTAACAATATTAGAATCCATATCAAAACGCAGAGCAAGAAAAATATTATCATCACTAAATTTCATATCTGCCCAAAAGGCAGTAAAACCACCAGTCATTTTATCTACTAATTCTTTATCAGCCCCATGATTAACTGCATTAATTTGAGCATTTTTTAATGTGCTTTCATCAGGCACACTCATCATATATTCTTTAGATAAGGCATCACTTCCCATAGTAATAGTATAACCTAATTCCTGCATTTTTTTTATTGCAATAGAAGCTGTGCGAAACTCTCTCCATCTTGGTTCTGGAAATCTGTGTAAATCTTTACGGTAATTTATTGTTTTATTTTCTAAATCACTGGCAAGTTTTTTTATTTTTTCTATCATAAAAATCTCCTTAATTATATTAACATAATCATTGCAAAAATTGATGCAATAAATACTCCCGGACCTGTTCTTTTTGCTATTTCAAAGGGGCTTATATTTGCAATACCTGCAGCAATAATTGTAGCCCCTGCAATAGGGGAGGCAGCTCTGCCTAATGCACCAGCAAGTGCAGCTAATGAACCCATATTTACTATTTCATAACCAAAGCTTTCTGCATGGACTGTAACAGACTGGTTAAAAACAATGGCAGAAGAATCACCTGAACCAGTAATAACACCCAGTAAAAAAGGACCATATGTAGCAGCAAGTGGAACCAGGTGGGTTGATGTTTTAAGGGTATTAATAAAAAAGTCAAGCAATCCTAGAGCTTTCATACCCGAAACAAAAACTGCAGCAGATATTATAATACCTATAATATCTGCATAACCTTTTCCCATGCCATTAAAAAATTCATTTGTAGCTTTTTGGATATTTGTTTTTGTTGCAAAAATACATAATATGCTGCCTATAAGCATAGCATGTGGCACGCCTATTCTTGAAGCCCACGATATATTTTTTTGGACACTTTCAATATTAAATATAATGAGCATAATTACAGGTAACAGTGGTAAAACAGCGTAAAATAAGTTTACCTTAAATTCTGTATCTTCTTTACTTTCAATATTTTCTATTTGGTATCCTTTATCTTCATTTAAAATTTTTGCCAAAATTGTAAGATAGGTAGCAGCAATAAGCATAGCTATAATATCTGTTTTTGCATGGACTTTAATAACATCTATTACTTCCACATTAGCAATTTGAGAAATAACGGACTGATGGTCAAGCCCAGGGCTTAGCATTGAGCCCCAGGTGCCTAAAATAACAGCAGAAGCAGCCATAGCAGGTTTTACACCCATAGATATAAGCAGTGGTATAAATATGGTTCCAACTGCAGCAGTAACTCCTGAAGCACTGTTTAATGATATATTTACTATAAATGTTGATATAATAACACCAGGAATTAATAATGGTCTTATTTTTACAAGTATTTTTGCTAAAGAATGAACAAGATGCTTATCTACTTGAGTAATTTTCATAACAAATGAAAAACCCATTACAGAGCAAACACTAGTAATTAACCCTGTTTGAATCATATTATCTTTAAAAGCATCAAATGCATCTAATGGTTTTAGTGCAGCAATACACATAATAATACCAGCACCAAGAAGAACTGTTTTAGTATCTTTTTTTAGAATGAGTAAAGCAACAGCAAAAATAATACATAATACTCCAAATAATAACCCTAAAAGCCCACTCATTATACCCCCATAATTATACTGTAATAGAAATAAGTTAATATTACCATTTATATAGAATATATGTCAATAAAACATAAAAAATACTTTTAATATTTTAAAAACATGATACAATATGACTAGATTAATAAAGAAGGGACTAGTATGATAATTACAAATGTAGACGAATACGATTTAGAAAATATTTTTCAGCTTCAAGGTGCTGTTTTTAAAGAAGAACCACTTTTAACACATCTTGATTATTTTAAAGAAGTTATTTCTCTTGATGATTTATCTAAATGCTTTAACAAGTATGATTTTCTAAAGGCAGTAGAAGATGATGGCTCTATTTCTGGTATTATATGTGGTTATGAGGAACATGATACAGTATCAATTTTGGCAGTTATAGTCAAAAAGGAAAAACGTAATAAAGGTATAGGCAGAAAGCTTGTATTTGCTATGGAGCATTTATATCCACATATTAGATGTGAAATACATACACCAAATTCTATGCCTAAAAATATTGCGTTTTATGAAAGTATGGGTTATGTAAAATGCAGACAGAGAGAAATAGAAGGTAAGGAAATAATATCTACATTTGAAAAATTAAGAGAGATACCATATTAGGTAATCATGAAAATAATGTAACTATGGAACTTCTTTTATTAAGGTAACCTGGTTACCTTTTTTATTGTATTCAATTTTAGAAAAATACATTTTAGTAATGAAAATACCTCTGCCGTGAAGTCTAAGAATATGTTCTTCATCTGTTGGGTCTGGCAGTTTGCTGGTATCAAATCCATTGCCTTGGTCAGTAATTGTAACTGTTAAAACCTTATCTTTTAAATCAATATTAATATGTGTTGTTCGTTTTGAATACACAGGATCGCTTAATCTTGAATTAAGCAGTTCATAGTATGTGCCTGCTTCAGTAGCTTTAAATTTTTCCTCAGCTGTGATACCTAAATTACCGTGTTCTATGGAGTTTGTAATCATTTCTGAAATACCAACACGCAGCTTTTCTAGTTCACAAAATTTGAAAAACAATACAAAATCAGCTGTCATAGCATAGACTATTCTATCTATATTAAAAAAGTCATTGGAAATTGTGTATTCTTTATGAAAATCATATGGCATAAGGGAAGGGTAGTAATTTGTAAGAAGTATGCCATGAAAAATAATATCAACCAACAGGCGTAAATGTGTATTTGTAAAGTTTTCCTTAAGACAATATATATGATTAAGTGGTTTTTCATTGGTAATAATACATACCCTGCCTTTAACACTGTATGCATCTATCATATCTTTTTTATCTGTAACTATGACAATAAATGGTTCACTATCTACATCTTCAGGTGATGATATAGCTTTCAACACTATCTTTTCTTCGTTACAAAAAGATTCAAGTCGTTCAAAATAAATTTTGTTTTCTATGTTAACAAGTATACGTTTCATCTTAGCATTAGTCTAGCATACCTATTAAAAAAATCAATAAAAATTTTTAATATTCTTATAATTAAAAATATTTTACATAATTTATTTTTTATATTATACTAAGTCCTATTAAATTAGGTGGAATTATGAATATTTGTATTGAATGTAGAAGGTTAATGCGTGTATGGTTAATATATGCAATAGTATTTTTTGTGATATCAAAGGGGTATAATATTACACCAGCATTATTTTTAATGCTTATTTCTTTTGCACTATTTTCATCTCTTGGGTTATGGGCTGCAATTATAGAAGTAATTGCAGTATTTTTACCTGTTTTAATTTTATATTTTTTAACTGATAATATTTTTATTATCTATCTTTTGCCTTTTGTAAATATTTGTTTAATAATGGCATATAGAGCAGGTAGAAATATGGCATATATTTTATCTACCATATATATTATTTTTTGGATTTATTTATCATATACATATAAATTATCTACCATTGATTATGTGATTATATGTATTTGTATTTTTAATATGCTTCTTCATTTTAAAGGATTATTTTTAAAACATAATGAATCTATAAACTGGGATTTTATTTCAGAAAAAAATAATGAATTACTTAATAAAAATATAATGGATATATTAAAAGAAGGTCTTTATGATATTAAAGGAAGTGTGAGCAGTGTTCAGGAAATAAAAAATATCCAAAATAATCTTGTAATACATGTGTATGTAGAATATTTTACTTTAAATATAAAGTATTTAGCAGAGCTTTATAAAAATTTACCAAAGGGTGAAAATAAAAAGGCATTTATTATATATAGTTGCAATATATTTCCTGACATGGCATATATTCCACTATGGGTTATACTTTCTTTAAAAGGGTATAAAGTATGTGGCAGGGCATATTATATAAATTCTATTGCTGAAATAAAATTTGCAAATATCTATTTTGCAGCTAATAAAGAAATGCTGCAAATTATGAAAAAAGGTATATATGATATGGCTGATGGTTTTCGTTCTGCACTACCTTTTCATTTTTATTTACTGCCGTTTTCTATTATTGCTTATTTTATATCTTATATTAAATATAAAGTAAGCAGGGTTAATTAACAGGGTAGTCTTGATAATCGTCGCAGTTAAAATTAGTAGTGCCAAACTCATCAATTGAAAAGATACAGTCTTTATCTTGGAATTTCATAGTGATTTTTTGTCCACTAGTAATTTGTTCATTGTTTTCTAAAAACGATATATCTGCAGTAACATATCCATAATCTTTATGGTAGAAATTTATAGTTCTATTGTATAATTGTGTATTATTTCCTGTCTGGTCTTCTTCTTCGGCATAGAAATCAAATCGATAGCTGCTTTCATTATTAGGCATATCCATACGTATGGTCAGATAGTTACTTACACAGTCTTGATTATATTGAGCATAACATTTATTATCTTTTAAAAAAAGTCCATTAACTGTCATATTATCCCAGTTTAGTGGAGAATCTTGAATTTTTAACTCAAGCCCTGTATCTGCTAGTAGTTCATAGTGGTAAATATTATACTGGATACCATCAAAATAAGCTGATTCTTCTAAATAGGAAGTTTTATTTACTATTACTTTTTTTGCTAATGGGGCAAGAGTATCAAGAACACAGTAGTTATCATATGTAATATATGATGTCATAGTTCTGTTATCAGAAGTGGAAGGGGATATGGTTGTATTATATCTTCTAAAACCATAGTTTTGAATACATGTTCCATTTTCTTGAATATATGTTGTTCCATTATCTAAAAATAATTGTGGTATTATTGCATTTGTGGCATTTAAATATATTTTATTACTGGTGTTAATAGCATCAACAAGAGCCTTTGCTATAACTTCAGCATCTTCATACCCTCTAAATGAAGCATGATGAGTATAGCCTTGATATTTCGAATTATATCCAAAGTAGCCGGTAACAGATTCTGTTCCATCACCAACACTTCCACAGGAAATTAGAAATACAGTAGAAGAAAAAAGCAATGCTATAATTATGTTTCTAATATTTATCATTTAAAGACTGCTCCAGTATTTTAAGCCTCTGAGAAGATAAATCATCAGGTAACCCCATTGCTCGCAATGCATTAAGGCGTATTTTTTCGTTTTTTATTAAGTTCAAAGTCCATGTATTTTTAGAGTCAATAATATCTGCTTTTTCTATTAAATCAATAGCATATTTAGGATCATTATCAACAATATGAGATGCTGCCTGCCTGTATGCATAACTTTTCAGTTTTTCGCTGCTAGAACCTTTTTTAGCAATACTTAATAAATACTTTATATTTCCAGTTTTATAAAATTTTGATATTGATTTATAAGGCTCGGGTAAAATTTTTTCATTATAATCATTATGGCTTAAAAAGTTTACAATATTAGTTTCTTCACTGCACCTGCCAAGAGCTGCAAACGCTCTTGCATCTTCTAAAAGAGAAAGGCTTGTTTCAGGGTCTACTGTAACCACAGCAATAGCAGTTCTACTCATATTACAGAAATCACCCATATCTCTAAATTTTGATACGGCACGGTTATAAGTATAAGAAGCCATTTTTTCTCTACCCTGTAGTTGATAATCAACAGCTCTATTAACAAGCGTCATACCTAGATTTATATCTTTATCTTCCACTTTACCAGCACATGATGTTACCATAAAATAAACTAGTAAAACAGATATTATTTTAAACCTTTTCATCATTGTAAAGGAACTTTCTCCGGTGTTTTTTCATTACCAATACTAATTGGCCATGTATTTTGTATTTTAAGTATTAATTCGTTACCACTTTCTACAATAGATTGTATTTCACTTCTTAATTCGTCTAAGTTTTCTGTTCCATCTGCTGCATTTTGTGAAGCACGTTCTAAGTTTGCAGCCACTTGGTCAAGCCTTGCTACAATAGGGGCTAAAATACGCACCATATTTTGAACTTCATTAACTACTTCATTTGTTCCTATGGCAATTGGTTCTGAGTGTTCATCAAATATTTCCAAGGAACGTTTTAATGTAACAGAGCCACTTTCTACATTATGAGCCATTCTAACAGCTGATTCGCTAAAACTTCTTAAATCTTCCAAAAATTTAGCAATTTCATTTTGCACCACATCAGACCGCAGGTAACCTAAAGAACCTTCTTTATTACTAATATCTGAACCAAGAGAACCAAGCCCACGCATAAGTTTATTAAAATCACCCTCTTTATCAGCAAATCTAACTAAGATAGTATTAACGCTTCCTACAATCTCTCTTAAATCAGCAACAACAGGCGTAACCTGTTCTATAATACCTTGTAAACCTTGGTCTCTTTTAAGGCTGAAAATAGAGCCTGTTTCTATATTTGGAGCTTCACTTTGTAAATTTGTTTTAATATCAATATAACTGCTGCCAATAATATTTTGCAGGCTTAATGAAAATACAGAATCCTGCCTAATCCATTTTACATATTTTGTAGGCACACCTATTTGCATAATAACCCTGCCGTCATCTTGAAGATATAAATCATTAACACGAGCTATTTGGAAACCTGCATACTTAACAGGCATACCCTTTGCTAAGTTTTCACCAGTATCAGTAAATACATCTATATATACTTTTGTAGTAAAAATATCACGACTAATACCAATAGCAATAACTAAAGTAATGATAATAGCAATGGCAATAACTACAAATAATCCTACTTTTATCTCAAGGTTTTTAAAACGAGGGTCTGCCATGATTTATATGGTATCTCCTTAAATTCTAATTCTTGATATTCATTTAAATATCTATAATTTTCCACAACAGTAATTTGGCAGTTATCTGACTGTATGTCCCTAATAAATTTAATAAATGGACTATAATCATCAGTTAACAGCATTCTATGTGGAAGAAAAAAAAATATATGTTCAGGCATTCTAACAGAAGCCCTTAAGTATTTAACTATTAATAACTCAAACTCATTTAATTTCTTCGGTCTGTGGTACATTGTATGAGTCATATTATATCTTTTTAACATATTATACGCAATATTTTCAGCATCTTTATGTTTTGTATTTTCAAAATATTGTAAAGGTAAAGTAATATTCTCACAAATAGTAAGTGTTGCTATAAGTGGTATATTATAAGATACAATACTAACAGTATTCCATATAGTTTTTTTCATTAAATCACTTTGCATTGTATCTGCCATATAATTAGCAGACAAGCTAACTATATTTTTGTTTATCATATAAATACTTCACCTAAAATGATAATAATAATAAATGTAAAAAATATGCCTATCATAGCACTTGTCATACCTTGAATAAGTGCAGTTCTAGAGTTTTGCATATTTTGTGCTATATACATAGGGATAGATGCTGCAATAAACCCAATAAGCACTGTTTTAAATGTAAATGTTGCCACATCGGAAAAAGTAATAGTGGAAACAATTTGACTTAAAACATAATCTAAAGAAGTATTTGACTGAAAGCTTAAAAGAGTATATCCACCAATAATTGCAAGTGTTGAAAAATATATGGATAGCACAACCATAGATACAATGCTTGCTAAAATTCTTGGAAAATATACATAGACATAAGGGTCTATATTCATAGCTTCCAGTGCTTTAATTTCTCTATTAGATTTCATCATACCAACATCAACAAGTAATGTGGTAGATGTTCTAAGTATAATTAATATACCACTAACAAGTGGCCCTGTAATACGTATAATTACAGTAGTAAGAATTGGCCCAATGTTAGGTGCAGCATCTAGAGCAAAAAGGACTTTTGTAATAATACCAACAAGAGTCATACCTAGTATTAATGCAGTAATAGTCATAATAATTATTAATTCGATACCTGCATAATATATTTGTTTTAATACTGCCATTTGCACTGCAGGGGAGTATGAATATCTGCTAAAAATACCTTTAGAAGATACCTGTATGCAAAAAAGGCTGTGGCCTTTAAAAAAGTTCCCAACTGCAATAACCAAAGAGCCTATTCTATATAATAATTTATACATACTCCATACTACACTTTTTTTTCTTTAATATCAATAGAATTTACAAGAAGAATGTAAGATTTTACTAAATTTATTTATTCAGCTTTATATAATCTTTTATACTTTGCTAATTTTTTAAAAAATTTGTTTATATACCATAGCTGAAAGATAAGCAGTATTTATTTCAAAGGCAGTATATGATATATGCTGGAACTCATACATTGCAGCAGGTATAAATTGGTATGTTCTTATTAATATATTTTATTTATCATTTATTTAAAAAATCCAGTTATTTTTTATATGCATAAATGCTTCCTTTTTACATGCCTTTATTTTTTATTAAGATATACAATATCACAATAAAAAAATCAATTATAATTACATAACTTGACTATTGGTTGTTTATAGGCTATTAATAAAAATCTATAAATAAAATTATGTATAAATATTCTTTTTTGTTTGACTTAAATATTAATAGTAAGTAAAATAAAACAAATAAATTTTTTGTGCTAAAATTGCATAAAATGTGGAGGAACCATGGCTCGTAAAAAAACTATTATGGACGGTAATATGGCAGCAGCTCATGTGGCTCATGCCGTTAATGAAGTGATAGCAATATATCCTATAACACCATCATCTGTTATGGGTGAAATTTCTGATGAAAAAAGTGCAAAAGGACAGGTTAATATTTGGGGGTCTGTGCCTCATGTCGTTGAACTTCAATCAGAAGGGGGTGCTGCAGGGACAGTTCATGGTTCTTTAACAGCAGGGGCGTTAACTACCACGTTTACAGCTTCTCAAGGTCTTTTATTAATGATACCTAACATGTATAAAATTGCAGGTGAGCTTACACCTACAGTATTTCATGTAAGTGCAAGAGCGTTAGCTGCTCAAGGTCTTTCAATTTTTGGAGACCATTCAGATGTTATGGCATGCCGTGCTTGTGGCTGGGCTATGCTTGCATCTAATAACCCACAGGAAGTTATGGATATGGCTCTTATTTCTCAAGCTGCTACATTAAAAAGCCGTGTTCCTTTCTTACATTTTTTTGATGGCTTTAGAACATCTCATGAACTTTCTGTTGTGGAAGAACTTACATTTGATGATATGCGTCATATGATTGATAACGAACTTGTTAGAAACCACAGGGCAAGAAGTTTAACACCTGATAACCCTACAATTAAAGGCACATCTCAAAACCCTGATGTTTACTTCCAAGGCAGAGAAACAGTTAATAAATATATGGAAGAGCTTCCAGAAGTATTACAGTCAGAAATGGATAAGTTTGCAGCCCTTACAGGCAGGCAGTATCACTTAGTAGATTATTATGGTGCAAGTGATGCAACAAGTGTTATAGTTGCTATGGGTTCAGCTTGTGATGTGGTGGAAGAAACTATAGATTATCTTAATGCCAATGGTGAAAAATTTGGTGTTGTAAAAGTTCATTTATTTCAGCCATTTCCAGTGCAGGCATTTGTTGATGCTATACCTTCTACTGTTGAAAATATAGCAGTGCTTGATAGAACTAAAGAACCGGGTGCTGTTGGTGAGCCACTTTACATGGCAGTTCGTACTGCAATTGGTGAAGCTATGGCGTCAAAAACTACTCATTTTAAAAAATATCCAAGAGTTATAGGTGGCAGGTTTGGTTTAGGTTCAAAAGATTTTACACCGGCTATGGTTAAATCTGTATTTGAGAATTTAAATGCAAGTGAACCAATATACAGCTTTACTACAGGTATAGAAGATGATGTTACTCATAAATCATTACCACTTAATAAATCATGGCTTATTCCATCAAAAAGTTATAATGCAATGTTTTATGGTTTAGGTTCTGATGGAACTGTTGGTGCTAATAAAAATACAGCTAAAATTATTTTTACAGAAACAGGTAAAAACTCTCAGGCTTATTTTGTATATGATTCTAAAAAAGCTGGTTCTATGACTACAAGCCATGTGCGTTTTGGAGAAGAACAAATTAAAAGTTCATACCTTATCCAGCAGGCAGATTTTATTGGCTGCCATAACTTTAGCTTTTTAGAAAGGTATGATTTATTATCCCCTCTTAAAAAAGGCGGCGTATTTTTACTTAACAGCCAGTATTCTAAAGACGAGGTGTGGAGTAAACTGCCTGCACTTGTGCAAAAAGCAATTAGAGAAAAAGATGCAAAATTATACGTTGTTGATGCTGTAAAAATAGCACAGGAATTAGGGCTTGGCTCTCGTATAAATGTTATATTACAGTCTGCATTTTTTGCAATATCTAATATTATACCAAAAGATAAAGCATTAGCAGCTATTAAAGGTGCAATAGCTAAAACATATGGTAAATATGGTGAAGAAACTGTTGCTAAAAATAATGCAGCAGCTGATGCTGGTTTTGATAAACTTTATGAAGTAGATTATAAATCATTAAAAGATGGCGATTATGCTTCATCATCATTAATAAATGGCTGCTTAACAGACAGCCGTGCATCTTCTTTTGTCAAAGAAGTTACAAGTGTGCTTGTAGCAGGGGAAGGTGATAATATTAAAGTATCTCAAATGCCTGCAGATGGCACATGGCCAACAGGTACTGCAAGGTTTGAAAAACGTAATATTGCTGTTCAAATACCAGTGTGGGACTCTGAAGTATGTATCCAGTGTGGTATATGCTCATTTGTTTGCCCTCACTCTGCTATTAGAATGAAATATTATGAAAAAGATGCATTAAAAAATGCTCCAGCATCATTTAAATATACAGATGCAAAAGGTAAAGAGTTTGCAGGTTATGCAGCAACTATTCAAGTAGCACCGGAAGACTGCACAGGCTGTAATGCATGTGTTATTGACTGCCCAGCAATAAATAAGGCAAATCCAGAGAAAAAAGCAATTAATATGGAAGACCAAATACCTTTAAGGGAGCAGGAAGTTGAAAATTTTGCATTTTTTGAAACACTTCCAGAATTAAGTATTGAAAAATACAATAAAAACACAATTAAAGGCAGCCAGCTTGCCCCTCATATGTTTGAGTTTTCGGGTGCATGTGCAGGCTGTGGTGAAACACCGTATATAAAACTTTTAACTCAGCTTTTTGGTGACAGGCTTTTAATGGCAAATGCTACTGGCTGTTCATCTATTTATGGTGGTAACCTGCCTACTACTCCATACTGCACAAGAGCAGACGGTAAAGGTCCTGCATGGAGTAACTCATTATTTGAAGATAATGCAGAGTTTGGTTATGGTATGCGTTTAGCTGTTGATTATTTCCAAGGCAAAGCAGTATCCTTTTTAGAATCAAATAAAGGTTCATTAGATACATCTTTAGTAGATGAAATACTTGCTAATAAAGATACTCACGACCAGTTAGAAGTGGAAAAACAAAGGGAAAGAGTTGAAAAAATAAAATCTCTCGTTAAGAATTCTGCTTTAGAAGCAAAAGATGATTTTGTAAATATTGCAGATTATTTAACTCCAAAATCTGTATGGATTTTAGGTGGTGACGGCTGGGCTTACGATATAGGCTATGGTGGTTTAGACCATGTGCTTGCCAGTGGTGAAAATATAAATGTGCTAGTGCTTGATACAGAAGTTTATTCTAATACTGGTGGTCAGGCATCTAAATCTACCCCACTTGGAGCAACAGCAAAATTTGCAACTAGTGGTAAAGTAAGAGAGAAAAAAGATTTAGCTATGATATCTATGACTTATGGTTCTATTTATGTGGCAAAAGTATCTCTTTCTAACCCTGCTCAATGTATTAAAGCGTTTTTAGAAGCAGAGCGTTATAATGGACCTTCTATTATTATTGCTTATTCTCATTGTATTGCTCAAGGTATAGATATGATGAAAGGTTCTCAGGAACAGAAAAAAGCCATTAATGCTGGTTACTGGACATTAATGCGTTTTAACCCTGATTTAATGGAAGAAGGTAAAAGCCCATTAATAATAGACAGTAAAGAGCCGGGTGGTGATTTAGCTGAATTTATGGCCGGAGAAAACAGGTTCCGTTTAACTAAGAAAACAGATGCTGCTAAATATGAACAACTTTTATCACTAGCTGGTGAAAAATTAGCTAGAAGAAATAGATTTATGCGTATTATGGCAGAGCATTTAGTAGAAAATAAACAATCATAATGATAAATGGGGAGCAAAAGCTCCCCATGATTTTTTTACTTTATTTAAAAGTTCATATTGTTATTGTATTTTGTTATTCACTTAAAAAGCTATAAATGTAGATGTGTATTGTAAATGAAGTTTATAAATCAATTTATAATGCATATTATTTTAACTAATCATCTTTATTTATTTTCTTATATAATTTTTCAAAAAAAGTAGGTTTATTTTTTTCTTTATTTTTTCTATCTGTAAGCCCGGGTATAAATATATTTTTTTCATGGTGTTCTTCCAGCATAAAATCATCTATTTCAGAACGTTTTCTATAATATTCTTTTCTAACATATAAAGCAAAAAAAACTATACCTGTAACTATTGCTATAAATAGTATAATTCCGAATATAATGTTGCCAGTGCTTAAATGGCTTTCAACGGCTGCTTGGATACTTGAAACAAATTCATCATAACTCATAACAGGCTCCTTAAGGGTATTTATTTACATATCGGTATTTATTATAAAATATTAAATATAAAATAACAAAAAGTAATACTACACAGGTTAGTAGTATATGTTTATATACGGTTTGCCGAAAATAAGATAATAAGCATTGATTTAAAATTGTAAATATGATTTAATCATTAATTAAAATATTATTGTTGAGGCTTTGAATGCTGCAAAAAAATAGTATAGCAGGTAAGTTTTTTATTAGTTTTTTATTAGTAAGCACTTTAGTAGTATCAGCAATTATATTAGCAGTATATTTTAGTATAAAAACTAATATTATTAATGAAAAAACTGCACAGCTAGAAATTATACATAATATTAAATATAAACAGCTTCAAAATGCCATACAAAATATTCAAAACCCTCTGCTTTCCTTTGTTCGTGATAATTATCAGCTTTATGGTTTTGATATTTTAGAAAATGAGTATAGGAAGCTTCCAGATTATTTTTCAGATCAAGAATCTAGAGTTTGCAGTGAAGAACTTTTACAATATTTTACATCTCATTATAATAATGAACCAGTTATTAGTTATATGCATATAAACTCTAGTGATGGTATTCCTGTAAATAAAAGTGGTATATTAGCACAATGTATACATCTTCCATATAATGCCGGTATAACTGAAATAGAAGGTGTAAATTTAAATAAGTCAAACTTAAAAATATATAAAGAATTATACAATAAAACAACGAATGCATTAAAATCATTAATTAATATTGATGGTTTTCAAAGTGTATTATTTATTTCAGATAATGATGAAATATTTTATAGTTCTGATAAAAGTTCTGTTTTAGGTCATAACGGTGTAACTTCCCATTGGATAAAAGGGCTTTCTCAAAGTCTTTCCAAGTTTCATAATATGAAGCAATTAGATAATCAGGAATATTTTTTTATAGATATGCAGCCTTATACTGCAATAGAAGGGTATCCTGTTTTTTATATTGCAGCACCTATTTTTGAAAATAATAAATATAGGGGCAGCATTGTATTGGTATTAACTTCTAAATTTTTAGATAATATTTTATCAAATGGTAATAACTATCAGGCAGAAGGTTTAGGTAAAACTGGCGATGTATTTCTTACTTCCAATACTGGCACTTATCGTTCTAATAAACGCCAGTTAATAGAGGACCCTGATAATTACATTATTACACTAAAAGCACTATATAAAGATAATACAGCATATGATATGCTGGAAAAATTTCAAACAACAGCATATTATTCATCACTGTTTGAGCCTATGCCCTTTAAGACTTATAAAGATAGTAAAGGCTACATTTTTTCAAAGACATATAATAGTAAAGAAGTAGCAGCTTATTATGCACCAGTTTATATAGGCAGTCTTAAATGGATAATGTTTGTTAGTATGGAGATGCATGAAATTACAAGTGGATTAAATGGCTTGAACATATTACTAGTAAAGATAATTATTCCTTTATTTATAATTCTTATATTTACTGCTGCCATATTTTCATACGTTATTACAAAGCCTGTAAGGCAGTTAAATGATGTATGTGCTGCATTTGCTGATGGTAATACAGATTATGAACAAATCAAAGCACCATATAGAGAAGTAAGCAGTTTAATAAATTCGTTTAGTAAAATATCTTCTAATCTTGAAGAGAGTAATAATAAATTAGAAGTTTTAAAGAAGGAATTAGAAGAATCAGTATTAAGCCAGAGTATTACTGCTAGAGAATTAAAAGAAGAACGTAACTTTATATCAAAAGTTCTTGATGCACGTGGGTTTATAATATTAATAATTGATGAACAGGATAGAATAGTCAGGTATAACCAAGTTATGCCACGGTTATTTCCTAATAAGCAGATAGTAGGTGAGAAATACGATGTTTTTTTACCAGAAGAGTATCAAAAACGTGTAGCTTATATATTATCGTTAGTTAGAATGGGCAGTGATGATATACCACATTTCATATCATCAGACATAGTAGATGGTAAGAAGGTGTATGTGGAATGGAATTTCTCTACGTTTACAGGCAGAGAGTTAGAAGATGGTAATAAGGAAGTTTTTATTACAGCAATAGGTATGAATATTACAGAAAGGTATGAAGCTGTTGAGGCATCTAAAGAAAATGATGCAATGTTTCATAAAATATTTTCCAATGCTTATGATGCAGTTGTAATAGCTGATGAAGATAATAATATTTTACTTGTTAATAAGTCATTTGAAATACTTTTTGATATATATTATGTAGATTTAATAGGAAAACCAGTTATTCCAAATATTTTTTCCCAAGAGTATGCAAATGTTATATCATCTGATAGTAAAGATGGGAAAAGCATAGAAATAGATGCATTACGTGCAGATAAAAGCCCGTTTCCAGTAGATTTATCTATTTCTAAAATTATATATAAGGGTAAAACTAGTATTTTATATATTTTAAGAGATGCATCATTAAAAAGACAGCGTGAGAGAGAGTTGCAGGCAGCACTTAATAGGGCAAGAGAAGCTGAAAGGACAAAAAGTGAATTTTTAGCAAATATGAGCCATGAAATAAGAACACCATTAAATGGTATTATAGGTTTTATTGACTTATTAAAAGATACGCAGCTTGATAGTTCTCAAAGGGAATATATTAAAATCATAAGTAATAGTTCAGACAGCTTATTTAATATAATTAATGATATTTTAGATTTTTCTAAAATTGAAAGTGGTAAAATGCACCTTGAACAAATAGAGTTTAATATATGGAATGTATTTGAAGATTCTGTTGCCATATATGCAGCTAATGCAATGGATAAGAATATTATTCTTCTATGTCTTTTTAGCACAGATATTCCAAAATATTTAATAGGTGACCCACTGCGTATTAAGCAGATTATTACAAACCTTATATCTAATGCTATTAAGTTTACTGATAACAATGGCAGGGTTATTTTTAGGGTAAACTTACTTTTTTATGATAAAGATACTTGTAAAATGCGTATTTCTGTTAAAGATAATGGCATAGGTATATCTAAAGAACAGCAGAAAGTTATTATGGAGCCTTTTGCACAAGGGGACAGCTCTACAACACGTAAGTATGGTGGCAGTGGGCTTGGGCTTGCTATCTCAAAAAGCCTTACATCATCAATGGGTTCTACATTAAATGTGTTTAGTGAATCTGGTAAAGGCAGTGAATTTTATTTTACATTAGAGTTAAAAGTAGCTTCTAAAAAAGTAAAACGCAGTAAGGTAGATTTTAGTAATATTAATATATTACTGCTTGGTTGTGACGAAAACTGCCCTGCAAAAGAGCTTTATGAAGAATATATTAGGAATATAAAAGCAAATGTCCGCTATACTACAAATGTGGAAGATTTAAATAATGAAGATGTTAAGGTTGTTGGTATAAGCTATGATAATAATGATATAGACTTTATAAAAGATATAGTAAGCAAACATGAAGATAAAAGTTTTATTATTTTTAGTTTAACACCATCTGATAATCAAATATTTGATATTGGTGGTAGAAATGTTTTTCCACTTATGCCGCCTTTTACTGTTACAAAATTAATAGATATTTTATCAGAGATTTTAGGCATTAATAAAGCATCACTTTTAAGCAGTAAAAAAGAAAAAAGTGCAGTATTTAAAGGCAATGTTTTACTTGTTGATGATAATGAAGTTAATCTAAAACTTTCAGAGATTTTATTAAAAAATCTAGGTCTTACAGTTGTAACATCTGATAATGGTTTTGATGCCCTTGAAAAATATAAGCAGAATAATTTTGATATTGTATTTATGGATATTTATATGCCTGAAATGGACGGGCTTGCAACAGCAGAAGCTATGATAATGTATGAAAGGGAAGTAAATAAAACGCACACTCCAATAGTTGCTTTAACAGCAAATGTTATGGAAGAAGATATAGAATCCTACATATCTATGGGTATGGACGATTTTGTAGCAAAACCTATTGTAAAATCAAAATTAGAAGCCATATTAAACAGGTATCTTTCCCAAGATATATCAGCATTAAATGATGAGCTTACTTTAGGGGTTGTAGAGTATTTAAAAACTGATAATGAAGAAAAAATATATAATGCTATTAATGAATACTGCCATAACTGCTGGCATTATTCCCAAAGCCTTTTTCATGCAGTTACTGAATTTAATGAAGGTTCGTCACTTTATATTGTAGATAAAATGATAATGCTTTCAGAAAATTATAAATTTAATGATTCTATAGCAATTTTAAATAAAATAAGGCAGAATATTGAAAACGGTATGAACGATAATATTTTTTCTTTTATTGATGAATTAAAAGATATAATTTATAAAATAAAACGTTCTATAAGGTATTTTAAACAATGAATATGAAAAAAATAACAATTTTATATTACAATACAAATAATAAAAGCAGAGATACTGTTTTAAATGCAGCTATCCCTATTGATATTAATGTAACTTTTACTCATAGTTTTCAAGAACTATATGAAACAATAGTTTCTCTAGATGAGATAGATATTGTGTTTATTGATTATGAAGGGGAGGAAGAACTTTTAAAAATAATATCAGCTATTCATAAATATGATGAAGATTTAGTTATTTATGTGCTTTCAAGTATATTAGATGATGATGAGCAAATAAAAATATATTCATCAGGTGCTACAGAATATTTAAATATCCCCATAAACTGCCATGTGCTGCAGGCACGTCTTAAAAATATGGCAGGGCTTAGGGATTCAAGGCGTCTTTTATACAGCAAAACAAATGTGCTTCAGGAAGAAGTGGATAAGGCAGTAAGTATTATTAAAGAAAGGGAGCTGGAATCACTGCTTTTACTTGGCAGAGCTTCAGAATATAAAGACAGGGATACAGGAAGCCATATTTTAAGAGTTGGCAGGTATTCTGCGCTTATTATGGAAAAACTTGGCGGCTCACAAGAAGATCAGGAACTTATGCTTTATTCTGCCCCACTGCATGATGTAGGCAAAATTGGCATACCTGATAGTATTTTAAATAAAGAAAGCAAACTAACAGATGAAGAATATGTTATAATGAAAACCCACACTATAAAAGGTTATGAAATACTTTCAGGCACAAAAAGTAAGTATTTAGATGCTGGTGCAATTATTGCATTATCTCACCATGAAAGGTATGACGGCACAGGCTACCCTAAAGGTTTAAAAGCATCAGAAATACCACTTTATGGCAGAATAGTAGCCATAGCCGATGTTTTTGATGCTTTAATGTCTGAAAGAGTATATAAAAACTCATGGACTTTAGAGCAGACTATGGATTATATAAAAACTCAAGCAGGAATCCATTTTGATCCAAAATTAACTAATATATTTTTAGATAATATCGATGAGGCATTAAATATAATAAAAACACTGCCACCAAAATTATAATATTTTCCAGTATAAAATATTATATTCTAAATTTTTTTATAATTTTCTATTTCCTTTTTTTAAAAAATATAATATCATACATATGTTCTACTTTTATCATAACATAATGGAGTATTTTGTGTCAGATAGAATATATATGTGTATAGATTTAAAATCATTTTATGCTTCTGTTGAGTGTATTGATTTAGGGCTTGACCCTATGGTTACAAATCTTGTTGTAGCTGATAAATCAAGAAGCGAAAAGACCATATGTTTAGCAGTTACTCCAGCATTAAAAAAGTATGGTATTAGTGGCAGGCCGCGTCTTTTTGAAGTTATGCAGAAAGTAAAGGATATAAATAACGCCCGCTTTTTAAAAATACCTAATAAAAGTTTTACAGGTAAATCATATAATATTTTAGAGCTTGAAAATAACCCGTCCTTATACTTTACATTTATTGCAGCCCCACCACGTATGGCTCATTATATAGAGTGCAGCACAAAAATATATGAAATATATTTAAAATATATAGCCCCTGAAGATATACATGTTTATTCTATTGATGAAGTTTTTATGGATATTACAAGCTATCTTTCAGTTTATAAAATTACTCCATATAATCTGGCAAAAACAATAATTATGGATATATATAAATCTACTGGTATAACAGCCACAGCAGGTATAGGCACTAACCTTTATTTAGCAAAAGTTGCTATGGATATTGAAGCAAAGTTTGTAAGTCCAGATGAACATGGGGTGCGTATTGCTTATTTAGATGAAATGTTATACCGTCATAAATTATGGTGCCATACACCTATTACTGATTTTTGGCGAGTAGGCAAAGGTTATGCTGAAAAGTTATATAAAAATAACCTGTTTACTATGGGGGATATTGCAAGATGTTCCTTAGGTATAAATAATTCATACCACAATGAAGAACTGCTTTATAAACTTTTTGGTATAAATGCAGAGCTTTTAATAGACCATGCCTGGGGTTATGAGCCATGCACAATGGCAGATATTAAAAGCTATAAGCCTGATAATAAAAGCATTGGTTCTGCCCAGATGCTGCATTTTCCTTATACATATGATAAAGCATTAAACGCATTAAAAGAAATGGCAGATACATTAACTCTTGATTTAGTAGATAAAGGCTTTTTAACAAACCAAATAGTGCTTTTAGTTGGCTATGATATAGAAAATATGACGCGAGAAGATATAAACTATAATGGCAGAATTAAAGTAGATGCTTTTGGCAGGCAGAAACCAGTAAGTGCCCATGGAACAATTAATTTAAAAGATTATACATCATCATCTAAAGTGATTATAAATGCTGCCAGCTCACTTTTTCAAGATATTGTTGATAGAAGGCTTTTAATTCGTAAATTAAGTATATCATTTAACCATATTATATTAGAGGGCAGCATTGTTTTTAAAAACTTAACTATTTTAGATTTTTTGCAGTCAGAAGAAGATTTAAAGGAAGATGACTATAATAACCAGCGTGAAAAACATATGCAAAAAGCACTACTTAATATAAAAAAACGTTACGGTAAAAACGCAATATTAAGGGGTATGAATTTATTAGAAGATGCAACAGGAATAGACAGAAATAACCAAATAGGAGGTCATAAAGCGTAATGGAAAGTTACAAATATTATGGTGATATAATAGAGCTTCCACGCCATGTATCACATAACCATATACCTATGAATATACAAAATCGAGCTGCCCAGTTTGCACCATTTTCTGCCCTTACAGGTCATAATGATGCAGTAATAGAAAAAGCAAGGCTTACAGAAGATTTTATATTATTAGATGAAAGCCAAATAGAAGCTATTAATAATGATTTAAATTATATAATCAATAATTTTAACAGCATAGATACAATATATATAAAATATTTTATAAAAGATGAAAAAAAGCATGGTGGCAGGTATGAAAGTAAAAAACAGGGCGTGAAAAAAATAGATGCTTATAAAAATTTAATTATATTAAAAGATAACACAAAAATAAATTTTGAAAATATATTAGAAATAAAAGTGGAAGAAAATATATAAAAAAACTTATTGCAATTATGCCTTAATAGTGTTATAAAAGCATTGATTCGTAACACAAAGAGGCATAAATGAGGTTTTTATTAATTCTTTTATCAATGATTTTAGTATGTTTTAATGGTTACGCTAAAGATGATGCAGTGTTAACAATAGCCTGGCCATTAAATGCAGGACCAATAAACCCACATTTATATAATCCAAACCAAATGTATGCTCAAACTATGGTGTATGACAGCTTAGTAAGATATACGCCAGATAAAATAGAGCCTTCCTTAGCAGAAAGCTATGAAGTGCTTGATAATGGTCTTACTTATAAATTTAAAATAAGAAATGCAAAATTTTCAGACGGCAGCCCTGTTACAGCAGAAGCTGTTGTTATGAATTTTAATGCTGTTATGAAAAATAAGGAACGACATGGCTGGATAGCTTTAGTTAGTATGATAGAAAGTTTTAAGGCAGAAGATTATAATACATTTATATTAAAACTTAAAAAACCATATAATTTAACACTAAACGAATTAAGTGTGGCTCGTCCTTTTAGAATACTTTCACCTAGTGGTTTTTTAAGTGAAGATACAAGTAAGGGTATAAAAGCACCAATAGGCAGTGGACCATGGAAATTAAAGGAAACAAAGCTTGGAGAATATGATATATTTGAAAGAAATGATTATTACTGGGGGCAAAAGCCAAAATATAAATATGTAAAAGTGCTTGTGCTGCCTGATGCAAACAGTAGAATAATAGCTTTAGAAACTGGCAAGGTGGATATGCTTTTAGGGGAAGGCGTTTTTACACTGGAAAATTATGTGCGTCTTTCTAAAGATAGAAATATAGCTGCCTATAAGTCTGAACCACGTATTACTAATATGATAGCCATGAATACATCAAAAGATATTATAAATGATGAAAATGTAAGAAAAGCCATACTTTTAGCAGTTAATAAGGAACATATAGTTAAGTATATATTACTAAATGAAGAAACATATGCAGACCATATTTTTAATTCATCACTTAAATACTGCAATATAAATGAGAAACCATATAAATATAACCTTGCAAAAGCCAATGAAATATTAGATAAGGCAGGCTGGAAAAAACACGGGCTTTATAGAAAAAAAGATGGTAAGCTGTTATCTATAAATCTTCATTATATAGGAATAGACCCAAAACAAAAAGCAGTGGCAGAAGCAGTGCAGGCATATCTTGTGCAGGCTGGTATAAAGCTTAATTTAATAGCAGAAGAAAGCACTATTTTTTACAGTATTCAAGCCAACGGTTTTTTTGATATGATATTTAATAAAACTTGGGGGCCGCCTTTTGATTCAGGCACATTTTTAGGCAGTATGCGAAAGCCAGCCCATGCAGATTTTATGGCACAGTCTGGTTTAGCAGAAAAAAAACAGATAGATAGTGCAATAGATGAACTTATTGTATCAGATAATGAAACTTTTATACAGGAAAAATATAATTATATATTAAGCACATTACACAAAAAGGCAGTATATATGCCAATAAGCTATGAGCATGATTTTGCGTTAATTAGAAAAGACAGAGTGAAAAACTTTCAGTTTGGTAATATGGTAACAGAATTTATGTTACATACTTTGGAGCCATCTTATGACTAGTTTTATTATAAAAAGAATATTATTAATTATTCCTATAATGTTTGTAGTATCATTTTTAGTGTTTAGTGTGCTGCGTTTAGGACCAGTGGACCCAGCCCAAGCATATCTTTTAAATTCACGTATTCCACCAACAGAAGAAGCATTAAAAGTAACAAGGGTAGAATTAGGGCTTGATAAACCATTTTTTACTCAATATGCCATATGGTTAAAAGGGGCAGTAACTTTAGATTTTGGTAAATCGTATATGACAAAGCGCGATGCTTTAGGCGATTTAATTTATTATTTTCCAACCACATTAAAAATCACATTTTTAGCCATGATAATGGTAATAATCGTAAGTATTCCACTTGGTATATTAGGGGCTGTGAAAAAGGACAGCATAGCAGATAAGTTAGTGAAACTTTTTTCATTTATAGGTGTTTCAACTCCCAGTTTTTGGTTTGGGTTTTTGCTTATATATCTTTTTGCATTAAAATTAAATATCCTACCCCCTTTTGGTTTTGATGGAATCTCAAGCTATATTATGCCTATACTTACTTTAGGGTTAATGTCCAGTGCTATAAATATACGTATTACAAGAACAAGTTTTTTAGAACATATTAACGGACGTTCTGCAAAATACTTAAAAATCCATGGTGTAAGTAATAATACTATTATGGGAAAATATGTGCTTAAAAACTCTATGATACCAGTAGTTACATCTCTTGGTATGCATTTTGGTGAGTTAATTGGTGGGGCTGTTGTGGTGGAAGTGCTTTTTGCTCTGCCTGGTGTAGGAAGGTATGTGGTATCTTCCATTACAAACCATGATTACCCTGTTATCCAGTGTTTTATGATATTAATGACGGCAGTATTTATTATAGTAAATTTAATTATTGATATAATTTATGTATATCTTAATCCAAAAATAAAATATGGGAGCATAATATGAAAGATAAAAAGTTAATATTTTTACTTATTATGCTTGCTGTTATTTTATTAAGTGCTATTTTTGCACCATTGATAGCACCGTATAGCCCATATGAAATTGATTTATCAAACAGGTTTGCACCAATTAGCCAAAGCCATATATTAGGGACAGACCATTTAGGAAGAGATGTTTTTTCAAGGCTTATATATGGCAGCCGTATGAGTTTAATAAGTGTGCTTGCTATTATGGTTATTATATTACTTGTATCTTTAATAATAGGCAGTGCAGCAGGGTTTTTAGGTGGTAAAATAGATAATGTATTAATGAGAATAAGCGATGTTATGCTTACTTTTCCTACTTTTATATTAGCATTATTTTTTATAGGTGTTTTAGGTGTTGGTTTAATAAATGTAATAATAGCCATAGCATTTACTCACCTTGCCTGGTATTCGCGAATTGTAAGAAGTATAGTTTTAGAAACAAAAGAGAAAAATTACGTGCTTGCTTCTAAATGTATGGGAACACCAACATTAAAAATTATTATAAAACACATAATACCGCAGGTGCTGTCTCAAGTGGGGATACTTGCTACATTAGATTTAGGGCATATGATGCTTCATGTGGCAGGGCTTAGCTTTCTAGGGCTTGGTGTTCAAGCACCTGTTGCAGAATGGGGTGTTATGATAAATGATGCTTCCCCATTTATAAGGCAGCATCCAGAACTTATGATATATCCTGGACTATGTATATTTATAACAGTTGCCATATTTAACAGTCTTGGAGAATATTTAAAAGATAAGTATAGGCTAAAAGAAGATTGTAATTATGAAGAAAGTGTAAGGGAGCCTGCTGTATGAAAGAAAAATTAGTAAGTATCAAAAATTTATCAGCAGGGACAAAATATAAACAGATACTAAATAATATATCATTTGATATATATGCAGGTGAAATATTATGTTTACTTGGTCAGTCTGGCTCTGGCAAAACTATGACAGCTTCCGCCATATTAAATATACTGCCTGAAAATGTGGAAAAAACATCTGGACGTATATTATATGGTGAAAAAGAGTTTCATAGTGGTATATATGGCAGTTATATAAGCAGTATAATGCAAAATCCTGCTGCCTGTTTTGATAATGTATTTACAATGGAAGAACAAATTAAAGATATATTAAAAGCAAATAATAAAGATTATTCTCAAGAAAAAATGTGTAATATATTAGAAAAAGTATCTCTTACAAATCAGCAGGATATATTAAATTCATACCCATATCAGTTATCAGGCGGCATGCTGCAGCGTGTTATGATAGCAGTTGCATTATCTTTAGAAAGCAGAGTAATAATAGCAGATGAACCAACTTCTGATTTAGATGTTTTAGGTCAAAGAGAAATACTTGATTTAATATTAAAACTAAAAAATGAAAATAGTGCAGTTTTAATGATAACCCATAATCTATCAGTTGTTAAACATATGGCAGATAGAATAATTGTTATGGAAAATGGCAGTATTGTAGATGATTTTAATAAAGATGAACTGCATAACAATAAACGCCACCCATATACACAAAAGCTTATAAAAGCCAATGAAAGCCAGTATATTAATAAATGGAATATTAGTTTTGGAGAATATAATGCTAAAATGTGAAAATATTAGCAAAACATATAAAAGTGGCAGCTGGTTTTCTAAAAAGAAAGAAAAGCAGGTATTAAAAAATATTAGTTTTCATCTAAAAGAAAGCAGAAGTATGGGGTTTGTTGGTAGAAATGGTGCTGGTAAATCTACATTGATGAAGATATTATTAGGGCTTGAAAGTGCAGATGATGGCTCTGTTATATTTATGGGGCAAAATATCCATAACTTAAAATACAGCCAAAGAAAAGAAGTATATAAAAATATGCAGATAGTTTTTCAAGACCCACAAAGCTCTATGAACCCTAATATGACAGTTTTTCAGATAATTTGTGAGCCTGTAAATAATTATTATAAATATAGTATAGATGAACTTCGTAATATTGTAAAAGATTTACTAAAATCTGTAGAGTTAGATACTAATATAATAGATAAAAATATAACTATGTTAAGTGGCGGCCAGCAGCAAAGGGTGGCAATAGCAAGAGCATTGGCTATTAATCCAAAAGTAATTATATTAGATGAGGCAGTAAGTAATCTTGATATGGTTATCCAAAGCCAGATACTAAAACTTTTAGAAGATTTAAAAGAAAAATATAATATAAGCCTGCTTGTAATATCTCATGATATACGAGTGGTTTTTAAATTATGTGATGATATTATCTTTTTAGAAAATGGGGAAATAAAGGGCAACTTTAGTATTGAAAACGGGGTTGATATGGAACATGATGCATTTAAAAAAATGCTTGTATTTTAAATATAACCATAAACTAATATATCTATATGGGGAATAGTGTATTGGTTATACAAAAAGTGGGAAATTTAGTAAAAGTATTAGTTATATTGGGGATAATTTAGTATAACTTGGTTTTAGGGGGAATTTTTGAAAAAAGTAGCAGTATTTTTATGTATTATACTTATACCAAAATTGATATATGCTTTTTCTTATAATGAAAATAATGTATCTTTAAAAATATACGGCACAATATATGCAGATGTTTTTTACAGCCATGGCACTTCTTCCATGCTTAATAATTTTTACGGCACAGGTATAAATAATAGGAATACCGTCACAACAAACGCTTCAAAAGGTTCTACAAAATGAGGCGAACCCCATTTATTTGTCCAATAAATGGGGTTCGCCTCAAAAGTGGGGCATGTATCTATTTTGATGTTACAAGTAACATTTCTCTTAACACTTTGCATGCACATGCTGTGGAAGCGCCGCTGCTATCCAGCATTGGGGCAAGCTCATTAATATCAAAAGCTACTATATTTTCTAATTTTTGAAACATCATAACAGCATTTATTAATTCTTTAAATGTAATGCCGCCAGCTTCAGGTGTGCCAGTGCCTGGAAAAACTGAACTGTCAAGCACATCTAAATCAATTGTAATATATACTGGCTTGTTTTTAAGTTTTTCAACTACTTCATCAAGAGTTTTCATATCAAACTTATTCATATAAGTATGGTCTTTTGCAAATAAAAACTCATTTTTCTCACCACTTCTTATACCAAACTGATATATTTTATTATCGCCAACTATTTCCCACACTCTGCGAATAACTGTAGCATGGGATAGTTTTTCCCCTAAATAATCCTGCCTTAAATCTGCATGGGCATCAAAATGTATAATATGTAAGTCATTATATTTTTCAAATACTGCCTGCACAGCACCAAGTGTAACTAAATGTTCACCGCCTATCATAGCAGGTATTTTATTATCTTTTAAAATGGAAGCAGTATATTCTTTTATAATTTCAATATTTTTAGCAGGGTTGCCAAATACAAATTCTAAATCGCCACCATCAAAAATATTATAATCTTCCAAATCTTTATCAAGGTAAGGGCTGTAAGTTTCTATACCTATGCTTTCATTACGCATAGCAGCACTTGCAAAGCGAGTGCCTGGTCTGTAACTTGTAGTGCCGTCAAATGGTGCACCAAAAATTACAATTTTACTTTCATTATATTCATTATCACAGCCTATAAAAGTATGTATATTTTTATTCATGGCTTGCCTTTAATAAATCTATTACATAATTAGGTAAAGCAAAAGCACCAGTATGTAAATCAGTATTATAGTATTTTGTTTTAAGCCCTAGTTTATTCCAGTTTTCAGCATTTAAATCTTTTACAGGGTCATATTTTTTAGAAGCAAACCCAAAAAGCCAGTGCCCTGATGGGTATGTTGGAATATGAGCTTGGTAAACTTTGCAAACAGGGAAAAATTCATTTATTCTTTTATGGGCTCTCTGCATAGATTTTGCATAGCTGTCATAATATGGTGTTTCATGCTGGTTCACAAGTATGCCGTCCTCTTTTAAAGCATTAAAACAGTTGCCGTAAAATTCTTTTGTGAAAAGCCCTTCACCAGGACCAAATGGGTCAGTAGAATCTACTATTATTAAATCATACTCATTAACTTTTGTTCTTACAAATTTTAAGCCGTCTTCAAATAAAAGATTAACTCTTTTATCATCTAATTTACATGCAGTTTGTGGCAGGTATTTAATACATACATCTACTACCATTTTATCAATTTCAACCATATCTATATGTTTTATGGTTTCATATCTTGTAAGCTCTCTAACTGTGCCGCCATCTCCTGCACCAATAACAAGCACTTTTTCTATTTTTGGGTTTACTGCCATTGGCACATGAACTATCATATCATGGTATATAAACTCATCTTTTTCTGTAACCATCATAAGCCCATCAAGAGTGAAAAACTTACCAAACTCTTTTGAACTAAAAACATCAATACGTTGAAAAGGGCTTTGGGCAGAGTATAACTGCTCGTCCACTTTTATAGAAAAACGCACATTTTCAGAATGTTCTTCTGTATACCATAATTCCATTTTATTTCTCCTTTAATACATTTATATATTCTGCTTTTTCATCTTCTGTTCCTGTTAAAGAGCAGCCTTTTTCTTTTGAATATATAATATAATCTATTATTTCTTTTGTAATACGTTCGCCTGGAGCAAGTATCGGAATACCTGGCGGATAACTCATAATAAATTCGCCGCATATATAGTTTTCGCTTTTCTCCACAGGCACAGATTTTTTCTCACCATAAAACGCTTTTTGTGGAGTGATAACTACTTCAGGGTTAATATATTCGTGGTCAAACATACCAGTTTTTTCTCTTGCAAACCGTCTTTTAATTTCTGAAAGGGCAGATATAAGCCTTTCTATTTCAAAGGCTCTATCGCCTGCACTGATAATTGCAAGCATATTTCCTAAATCACCAAACTCTATTTGTATTTCATATTCATCTCGCAAAATATCATATACTTCAATACCTGCAAGCCCAATATCTAAAGTATGAATAGAAAGTTTAGTTTTATCAAAATCGCATATATATTTATTATCAATAAGCTCGCTACTAAAAGCATAATAGCCGCCTATTTTATTTATTTCACTTCTTGCATATTCTGCTAATTCTATAGTTTTTTTAAATATTTCTTTACCATTTAAAGCCAGGTTCATTCTTGCAATATCAAGAGATGACATTAAAAGATATGAACCACTTGTAGTTTGTGTTAGATTTATAATCTGCCTAACATATCCTTGGTTTACATTTTTACCAGTTAATAAAAAAGAGCTTTGAGTAAGAGAACCACCAGTTTTATGCATACTAACTGCTGCCATATCAGCCCCAGCTAAAATTGCAGCTTTTGGAAGATTATCTCCAAAATAAAAATGTGTGCCGTGGGCTTCATCAGCTAATACTAGCATTGATGCATTATGTGCTATTTTGACAATTTCTTCAATATTTGAGCATATGCCATAATAAGTTGGATTATTTACAAGGACAGCTCTAGCTTCAGGGTGGTTTTTTATAGCAGTTTTTACATCTTCTATATCCATACCCAAAGGAATACCAAGCCTTTTATTAAGCCCAGGGTTTACATAAACTGGTTCAGCACCACAAACTACTAATGCATTAATAACACTTCTATGAACATTCCTAGGCAGAATAATCTTATCACCTGCTTTACAAGATGACATAATCATAGCCTGCACAGCCGAAGTAGTGCCACCAACCATGAAAAATGCGTGTTCTGCTCCAAAAGCATCAGCTGCTATTTTTTCAGCTTCAGCTATAACTGATACTGGGTGGCACAAATTATCAAGTGGCTTCATGGAGTTTACATCAACTTTTAAGCAGTCTGCACCTAAAAACTCAGTTAAAAGGGGAGTGCCCCTTCCACCTTTATGGCCTGGCACATCAAAAGGCACTACACGTTTTTTCTTATGGTTAAGCAGTGCTTCATAAATTGGTGCTTTATTTTGTGATAGTTTATTTACCATTATATATATTTGTCCCACTAAAAATTTCTATCATTTCTTTACGCAAGCTGTCTGTAATCTCCAAACGTTTTTTAGGTGGCAGTTCATAAACATCTGTTTTAAAAAGATAATTTTGCAGCTCAATTTCTTTTATAAGCATTTTAGTATGAAATATATTGGACTGGTAAACATTTACATCAATAGCATCATATTTTGTAAGTGTAGCATCATCAATATAATCTTGTATTGAAGTAATGTTATGGTCAATATAGTATTTTTTACCTGTTAAATCGCGAGTAAAACCACGAACTCTGTAATCTATTGTAATAATATCAGAATCAAAACTGCCAATTAAGTAATCAAGGGCATTTAATGGAGATATTTCACCACAGGTAGAAACATCAATATCCACACGGAATGTGGAAATAGCATTATCTGGGTGGTATTCTGGATATGTATGCACTGTAACATGGCTTTTATCAAGATGAGCAAGAACAGTTTCCCTGTCTGCAAGTAAGTAAGTGCCTTTGTTGCATGATTTATCAACTAAATGGTCATCTAGTTTTTCTTCTGTAATTAAAATAGTAACAGAAGCTCCCTGCGGGTCATAGTCCTGTTTTGATATATTTAAAACGTGTGCACCAATTATTTCTGTAACTTTTGTAAGTATGTTTGTAAGCCTTTCAGAATTATACTGCTCATCAATATAAGCAATATAATCTTTCTGCTCTCTTTCACTTTTTGCATAACATACATCATAAATATTAAAACTTAATGTTTTAGTAAGATTATTAAAGCCGTAGAGTTTGAGTTTTTCGTCCATTATAAATCCCCCACAAAAGGCGTGCATACAACAAAGCAGGGAAAAGGATAAAAGGGTATAATATACGGCACAGCCATATACTATAAACTAGAGTCTATACAGCAAACACTTACTCTTACTACTCTCACAAAAATTGACCGTTTCACAAGTTTGTGTTAAATACACGCATGGTTGTAAAGTAACCAACTCATAAAATTTGAGCTTTTAACTCAATCAATAAATATTCGGCAGTTGACCTGGCTGTCCGTATGGCCATAATCCTAATAACATATTAGAATGGTCAGGTAAGTTTTTCTGTATAATAATGATAATACTAAAACTTGAGAATTCATTTACCATAATTATGCTTATATGTCAATATTATTTTTTAATTGTGTATAATTAGAGCAAAAAATATTGACAAGGGTATGTATAGCATATAAATCTAGTATAATATAAAATATAGAGAGATAAAATTATGAAGCATATTTTATTTATTATACCTTTTGTATTACTGCTTACTGCATGTGGTGATTTAAAAACAGAAGGTTCTATTAGTATACCAAAAAAACCAGAAACAGGTGATTCAACTAATTCTGGTGGCACAACTAATCCAGATGGAAGTGGTGGCTCTACAACAGAATCAGGTGATGGTGGAACAACAACTGAGCCAACATTTGATTATACAAAAGACCCATTTAAAGCAAATTTATATTATGGCAGGTCATTTCTTACCACAGATGATGAAAGAAATGCTTATGATTTAATTATGAAAACATTGCTGGAATTTGAAGTTAATGAAAGCAATAAAAATAATGCTAGAATTGGAGTTAATTTTATTGAAAATAATATTAATATTACATATAATCAGCTTTTAAATATAATGAAATATGTGCTTTATGATGAACATAGATTGACTTATCTTATAACATCAACTGTTCCCCGTGGTACGGCTACAGGTGCACCAAACAGACCACAAGAAAGTAATGGTTTTGTGGTTGAAGCTTATTTTGATGTTATGGGCAATATGTTATCAACAGCACGGCAGATATATGATACAAATACGCCAAAAATTGAAGATGGAGTTGTAAAAATATTGTCAAAATTATCAAATGATATGACAGAAGCACAAAAGTTTAGAGTGCTACACGATGCATTTTTAAATAATATAAGATATAGTCAAAATGGATTTGGTGTTAATAACATAATAGGTGGTTTTGTGAATTATGCAGCTTTATGTGAAGGATATGCCCGCTCTCTTGCTTATTTATGTCAAAGAGCTGGACTTGAAGTAATTTATATAGAAGGATATGCAACTTATTCAGGAACAGGAAGTGATGGAAGTGATGCATTTGACCATGCATGGATAAAAGTAAAAATAGATGGTCAGTGGTATAATGTAGATCCAACGAATAATAGTGGTGGAGCCTTAGTTGGTGCAAGTGGTGTTACTTACACAAATTTTTTAATGAGTGATGATGAATTTAATATAGACCATACAGCAGGGTTATTAAGTGATAAAAAAACTCCTACTTCTTTTGGTTCTTTTCCATCATCTGCTGAACATTCATATCCATTTGATATGACAGAATACAACAAATAGGTGATATATGAAAAAGATAATATTTGCAGCGTTATTTATTTTTACAGCAATTAATGCATTTGCTCAGGAAGTGCCATTTACATTAGAGATAACAAATGTCCGTTCTGATAAAGGTAATATAATGGTGGGTATATGCTCCACAGAAGACCAGTTTTTAGAAAAAGCTAAATGCACATATACACTTTCTGTGCCTGCATCAAAAGGCACTATTGTGCAAAATTTAAATATTGCAAAAGGCAAGTATGCTATTATTATTTATCATGATGAAAATAATAATAAAATATTAGATAGGGCCATGTTTGGTAAACCACAGGAATATTATGGTTTTTCTAACAATAAATATGGTGCATTTGGTTCAAAACCAGAGTTTAGTGAAGCATTAATAAATATTGATGGCAAAACAAATGCAACAGTAAAATTAAGAAAATAGTTACTATAATATTTACTATATTTACATGGGAAAGTATTATTTATACTTTCCTTTTTTTATTTACTTTATATATTTTTTTCATTATACTTTTAAAAGCTGTAAAAAGTAAACCATATACAAAGGGAGATAAAGTTTATGAAAAAAATATTGTTTATATTATTTCTTCTAAATTTTACAATTAATTCTTATGCACAGGAAGAAAGTTTGTTTGGCAGCAAATGTGCTGTTAAAGGTGAAGATTTTTATCGAAGCGAACACAGCTATATATGGCTTTATGAAAAGGGCTCATTAACCTTAGAAAACACTTCACTAAAAGATGCTTATGCAGAAGTTGTAAAAGACTTAAATGACTATATGTATTTATACCATTATAATTATCTTTATAAAATATACCCTGAAATGCCTGCAGAAAGTGTAAGTCTTGAAGGGGATATAGATGATGATATGAGTGCTTCATATAAATGCAATATTGATATAAAAAATGATAATAATAAAAAAGTAGTGATAAATATATCAGCTTTTGGAAAAACTGGTTTCATATCATTAGAGCAGGCAGGCAATAATGTGCAGATAGTGAGAAAAACTGCTATATTAGATAAACATGCAGATGCAGCAAAGTATGATACAGAAAATAAACCAGGGGATATTATAAACGGCTGGCAAAAAGTGAACAGCTACTTTGATTCAATAGAGTTTTTATGCAGTGGTGAAAAGGCAGATAAAAATGAAGTTATGTCTGCATCATACTATGCATGTGATGACTGTGTTCGTGAAAAATATTTTAAAAATATGGATATAAAAGAAACATATAATGCATTATTTAAAGATATACCTGATACTTTTGAGTCATTTCCAAAAACTCTGCCTTTAAATAATAAAAAAATAGAAGCAGAATGGATTGAGCATGAATTTGCTTGGCATGGTAATAAGCTATATGTTAATGAATCTTCTAAAGAAACAGAAGAATATTATACTAATGTAGAATTTATACAGGAAAAAGATGGCGTAAAAGTGCTCTTATCAGGCTATGGTGTGTATCCTGAATAAAATATGTTAGATAGTATATTGTCGAAAAAATACATTTTTTCACTAGTTTTTTGATGAGCCTAATAATGTTTAATGCATTTTATTAGGCTATTAAGAGTAACTAAACTTGGATACACGTTTCAAGTTTAGTTAAACAGATAATTTTTAATGTAGATGATATTTCTTTTATAAGTTTAAAATAATCAATAACTTTTTTGACAGTCTGAAAGGAAAGTATTATTTATACTTTCCTTTTTTTGTATATATCTATAATATCGTCTATTAAATAATTATTTACCTTCAATCATTTTTTTAAAATCACCTGTTGCAAAAGGCTTCATTTTTTCAAAAGGGATACTAAAATAATCCTGTGACCTGCCTGCTTCACCTAATAAATATCTTATACTTATTCCGATTTCATTTAAAGTAACATACGCATGCTGTTCAAATATGGTGTAATTATAAATATCATATTCTCCACCGCCAAAAACATCTTCTTCATTATAAGAATATTCTTCTCTACCATCAAAATGTGCAGTTAATTCTCTTATAATCATTTTACGAGATGCAGGGCTGTCCACAATTAAATCTTGTAATTTAAAGCTTTTTATTGTTTTCCTATTTATATCTAAACATGAGCCATTAGAATAAAAGCTAGGGTGTACATTTCCTGCATAATAATATGAAACATCACGCTTAAAGCATACAAAATTATTATCAAAGTATGATAACTCTGTATGGCTGGAATATTCTCCCTCCATTGCTTTGGCATCTTCTTGAAGAACACTGTATGTTTTTTCTTTCGACATTTTTTCTGGCAGTTTATAATCATATTGACTAAGTTCTATATCATATACCCCTAAGTCATCAAAATAAATTGCTTCATTATCATACCCCTCATTATTACTGTAAGAAATAACAGTATAAGAACAAAGTTTACCACTTAAACATTTACCATCTCGTAATGTAAAATCATATTTTTTATTACCATTTTTCCATTTACCAGTTAGAGATGTTGCATCTTCTTTATTTATTATAAATTTACTTTTATCATATCCTGTTATTGTCTTTTTATCTCTGCCAATATCTATAGGAAGTTTTGTTGAATGGTATTTATAATATCCTCTAATATTATCTTTTATATACATGGAAATATTATACTTATTAGCAATACTACCAATATAGCTTTTTAAAGAGTGAGTAGTTTCTTTTGCATAAGAATTATAAGTAAATACAAATAACATTGTTATAAATATTACTTTTTTCATATATTACTCTCCAGTAAAAAAGCCTGATATTATATAATATCAGGCTTTAATTATATAGAATATTAGTTTAAATTATTCTATTACAGCTAACTTATCGCCAATTGCAACAGTCTGGTTAGCTTCCACATAGATATTTTGGACAATACCTGCTTTTGGTGCTTTTATTTGGTTTTCCATTTTCATGGCAACAAGTATGAGCAGTGCCTGGCCTTCTTCTACTTCCTGACCTTCTTCTACCATAACTTGTGTAACAATACCAGGCATTTGGGCTGCAATAACCTGCCTGCCTTGTAAACCTTTTGATACTCTGTCCCTTAAAACTTTTTTAAGTTCGTCTAAAATATCAATTTTAAAATAGTCACCATTTACAAGCACATCATATGATTCTCTTTCGCTGTGAATATCGATTTCATATGATTTATTATCAATAATAATTGAGTATAAATTATGCCCTGTCCTTTGGAAATCAACTTCAATATCTTTTCCGTCAATACTTAAAATAAACGCATTGGCACCAACGCATTTTATTTGCACTACAGATTCTTTATCGTATCCTTCTGGAATAGCATAATATTTAGTTGCTGCTACATTGCTACATTTCATATAAACTTCCTCCCGTTAGAACCTGTTGGCAATTTTTTGCATTTTGCCATAGTGTTTCCATAAAGATTCGCCCACTTCTGGAACAGTAGTAGCTTTTGCTGCTGCTTCCTGCTCTGAAATATACTGCATTAAGGCAGCTGCTACTATTGCAACTGTTGGGTCTAATTCTTTACGACGTTTTAAGTCTTCCTTATCAAACTTAGTGTCTATAAAAGTAGTATCATAAACACCACTTAAGAACGTTTCGTTTTTCATAACACGCTGATGGAATGGTATTGTTGTTTTAATACCTAATATTTTATATTCAAGCAGCGAACGTTCCATATTTTGTATAGCTCTCTCCCTCGTTCTACCCCATGTAGTAAGCTTTGCTATCATCGGGTCGTAAAAAAGTGGAACATTATAGCCTTCATGTGCTGCATGGTCTACACGCACATTTCTACCAGATGGTGGTTCATGAACTGTAATCGTTCCAGGTGATGGAATAAATCCGTTTTCTGGGTCTTCTGCATATATACGGCATTCAATAGCATGGCCTTGCCTTAATATTTCATCTTGTTTATATGGCAGTACATCACCATTAGCAACAGATATCATATCACGAACTAAGTCAACACCTGTAATCATTTCTGTAACAGGGTGTTCCACCTGCAACCTTGTATTCATTTCTAAAAAGTAAAAGTTTTGGTTTTTATCTACCATATATTCAAGTGTGCCGGCACTATAATAGCCTATTTTTTTGCAGGCATTAACACTTACTTCAAGCATTTTCTGCCTTGTTTCTGGGCTAATATATGGAGATGGTGCTTCCTCAATAACTTTTTGGTGTCTTCTTTGAATAGAACACTCCCTGTCATAAAGGTGGATAACATTACCATGTTTATCACCAATAACCTGTACTTCCACGTGGTGTGGCTCTTCCACATATTTTTCAATATAAACATCGCCGTTACCAAAAGCACGTTCTGCTTCTGATACTGCCATGTTAAACATATCTTCTAATTCTTCTCTTTTATGAACAAGCCTCATACCTTTACCGCCACCACCGGCAACTGCTTTAAGCATAACTGGAAAGCCCACATTATCAGCAGTTTTATAAAGGTCATCAACATTTTTAATAGGGTCTTTAGTGCCAGGAACAATAGGTACACCAGCATCAGACATGATTTTTCTAGCACCAGTTTTAGAGCCCATATCTATAATATGTTGAGCAGAAGGGCCAATAAATATTACACCAGCTTCTTCACATGCCTTAACAAAGTCAGCATTTTCTGATAAAAACCCGTAACCTGGGTGAATTGCTGCACCTGTTTTTTTAGCAATTTCTAATATTTTTTCTGGTTTTAAGTATGAAGTATCATCATCACTGTCAGATATACAGTAAGCTTCATCAGCATATCTAACATGAGGTGCACCTCTATCTACATGAGTGTAAACTGCTACTGTTTCAAGTCGAAGCATTTTTGCAGCACGGAATACCCTGATTGCAATCTCTCCACGGTTAGCAGCTAATACTTTTTTAATTTTTCCCATAACTATCTCCTTAACCTAGAGTGGTATATTACCGTGTTTACGTGGCAGGTTGCCCACACGTTTATTAGCAAGCATTTCAAAAGCACGGATAAGTTTTGGCCTTGTCACAGCTGGCTCAATGATTTCATCAATATAACCAAGCTCTGCTGCTCTATAAGGATTTGCAAAAGTATCTCTATATTCTTGAACAAGTTCTTTTTCTTTTGCTGCTGGGTCACTTGCTTCTGCAATCTCTTTACGAGAAAGGATTTTAACAGCACCCTCTGGGCCCATAACTGCAATTTCAGCAGTAGGGTATGCATAGTTAATATCGCCCCTTAAATGTTTAGAGCTCATAACGTCATATGCACCACCATAAGCTTTTCTTGTAATCAATGTTACTTTTGGAACTGTAGCTTCGCAGTATGCATATAAAAGTTTTGCACCATGGCGAATAATACCGCCTTTTTCTTCACTAACACCTGGCATAAACCCTGGAACGTCAACAAGTGTAAGAAGTGGAATATTAAAAGCATCGCAAAAACGGACAAATCTACCAGCTTTAACAGATGCATCAACATTTAATGCACCAGCTAATACTTGCGGCTGGTTAGCAACTATACCAACAGTTTTACCATTTAACCTTGCATAGCCTATAATAATATTTTTAGCAAAATCTTCCTGAACTTCAAAGAAGTGGCCCTCATCAACTACTTTTTTAATAACTTCTTTCATGTCATACGGCATGTTAGGGTTATCTGGAACGATAGTTTCAAGGTTTGGTTCAAGCCTGTTTGCATCATCAATTGTAGCTTTAAATGGAGCTTCCTCCATATTGTTTTGTGGTAAGTATGACATTAACTCTCTTACTTTCACTATACAGTCTGTATCATTTTCTGTGGCAAAATGTGCAACACCACTTGTAGCATTATGCACAGAACAGCCACCTAAATCTTCTTTTGTAACTTCTTCATTTGTAACTGTTTTAATAACATCTGGTCCAGTTAAAAACATGTAACTTGTATCTTTAACCATGAAGATAAAGTCTGTTAATGCAGGAGAATAAACTGCACCACCAGCACAAGGTCCCATAATAGCACTAATTTGTGGGATAACACCTGAAGAAAGAGTGTTTCTTAAGAAAATATCAGCATAACCTGCCAGTGATTGAACACCCTCTTGAATACGAGCACCGCCTGAGTCATTTAAACCAATAACTGGAGCACCCATATTTACTGCCATATCCATTATTTTACATATTTTTTCAGCTAATGTTTTAGAAAGTGAACCACCAAATACTGTAAAATCTTGTGCAAATACAAATACAGTTCTACCGTTAACAAGCCCTGTTCCTGTAACTACACCATCACCAAGGTATTTTTGTTTTTCCATACCAAAGTTTGTACAACGGTGTGTAACAAACTTGTCAAACTCCATAAACGTACCTTTGTCTAATAGAAGGTCAATTCTTTCCCTAGCTGTAAGCTTACCAGTCTGGTGTTGTTTTTCAATTCTTTGGATACCACCACCAAGCTCTGCTTGAGAGGACAGCTCCCTAAGTTTTTCAATTTTATCCTGCATAGACTTTTACTCCTTTCATGAGATTATTTCTATACTATATATTCAACACCATAAAAAATAATATGTCAACCATAAAATAAGATAAAAAAGGTAGTTTTAAAGATTATTTTTGACTTCAAATTTAAGGCGTATATATTATATAATAAAAATCTTAATATGTAAATATATTATTTTAGAAAAGCAGTATAAATAAAAATTTTATAAAATTATATTATTTAAGTATAATATTTTTAGCTAATAAAATAATATTTTTCTATAAAGTTATAAAAGTTACTTGTAAAAAATAATATTATAATGTAGATTATATCAAATTTATTAATTACATATGGTGTAAAATTGCAGGATAAAATACTTTTCACTAAAGATGAAATAATGGAAAAAATAGATATTCAGCCAGTAGAACTTATTCGCACTTTTTATCCTTTATCACTTATTAGGCGTATTTATTTAACATTTAGTTTTTTTGGCAGTAAAAGTCTTATTAACCATGCGGCTTCAGGTGCATTTTATTTTCTTTTATCTGTAGTGCCCCTTGCATTATTTTTTGTGTTTGTGCTTGATACATGGCTTTCAGGTTATGGCAAAGTTTCAGACTATTTTTTTCAACTGCTTTCAAATATTAACCCTGCAATTAATAGAAAATTTTTTGAAAGTCTTGGGCTGTTAAAGGGCAGCAGCTCTTTTTATGGTATTGTGGGTGCTGTGGGTCTTTTATGGAGCTCACGTCTTGTTTTTACAAGTATTAGAAATGGGTTTGATATTATTTTCCCATCTAATAAAAAAAGGGGGCTTATAAAAAATAATCTGGTATCATTAATTTTTTTACCTATTACATTTGTGGCTGTCTTATCACTTTTTATTACAAGTGCCGTTATAAAACAAATGAATAAAGCTGTGGAAATTTTTAATTTACAAGAATTTATCGATTTATCTTTTTTAAATACTATTACAAAATATTACCCTGTAGTCCTTGCCTTGTTTATTATTTTTATTTTATATAAATTTGTGCCAAGAGTTAAAGTTAAAGGCACATATGCTTTAGCTGGTGCCATATTATTCATTATAAGTATATACTTTACTCAAAAAATACTTGGTGCATTTATTGGTGCATCACAGTATAATATAATATATGGGGTAATTAGTGCTTTAATTATAGCTCTTATTTGGACATATATTTTATTTATACTCTTTTATTTTTATGCCACATTTATATATGTTATGAGCCATTATACAGAATTAGAAATTGTAAAATATTACGAAACAGTTCATTATAAATCATTCTTTTTAGATAAGTTAATGTATACATCAGCACTATCTTCTGTAAAAAAATATGAATTAAAAATAAATAAAGATGATAAGATTTTTTCATGTGATGAAGCAGGTGGCTATATTTTTATGCTGCTTTCTGGTATTGTATTTTTAGAGCGTGATAAAAAGTTTATTGCAGATATTGCAGTAAATACTTTCTTTGGAGAAACTGGTGTTCTTGGAGACTGTATGTATAATAGTGATGCAGTATGCCAGGTGCCAGGTTATGTTTTAAAAATACCTAAAGAAATGTATGAAAAAATGATTGCTGTAAGCCCAAATTTATCTAATGAGATATTAAATAATATTATTGAGAGAAAAAATTAATAAATGTATCAACTGCATTTTTAAGATTTTTAGTGGCTTTTTTTATATCCCACTGTTGTTTTTCTAAAGATGATGAATAGTTTGAAACGGCTCGTATTTGGTATGGCTTTATATTAAACTTATTGGCAGCTATTCCAAAAGATGCGCCCTCCATATTTTCAACCAGTGCTTTTGTTTTCTTCATATATAAATCTGCAATGCTTTTAATATGTGGAACTACTGATACTGTATTTGATGATACTTCCTTAAATTCATTAAAATATGAAAACTCAGCACAATACTCCTGCTCTTTTAAAAAGCCTTTTTCATGAAGTGTTGTTATTTTATTACCATTATAGTTACATTCATCTACTAAATAATCTTTTGTAATGCATACTACATCACCAATATTAAGTCCACTTTCTTCATAAGCACCACATATGCCTGTTAATAAAGGATATTTAACTTGATTATTTGCAAAAAAAAGTGATGATGCAATAGCTGCATTAGTTTTACAAGCACCAGTAACTACCACAGGAAAACCTGCATACATACCAATGCTAAAATGTGAAAAATTTTGGAAATATGTAATATTAAAAATTTTCTCAGCTTCTAAAAAAGACGGTATAAAAATAACAATGTTTTTTTCAAACATATATTATTTTATACCTGCATGGTTTGTTTTATACATATTTGCAAGAGCATAAGCATGGTCATATACACTGTGAGCTAATACTTTCACATTATCAATCTTTTCACCTGTAACAAAGCGAATAATTACTTCTTCATCGCTCATACCTTGAGATTTAAGTTTAGATATTGTTTCAGATGCTGCCATAATATTTTCTTCAAAATCATACGGGTTTGAAAAAGAACTGTTTAAGAAGTCATATACAGATATTGATGTAAGCCCCATGCCACCAGTTAAAGTTATACCATACTGATGTGGTTTTGAAATAAGGGTAGTAAGCATATTTTTATCAACATCATATATATCAACTGCTTTATCTACCAATATATCAATATCTTCTTGAGTAACATCTTCAATATTAATACCAGTTTCTACAACAAAATTTTTAGCAAGAAAATATAAAGCCATAACACGTTCATCATAAAATGATGGATTTGTAAGCTGTTTTGTATTAAACCCTACTAAAAATGTAATTACATTTATTAATAATAAAACACATACTGATGATATAAGAATTTTAAAATAGATTTTCTGCAACATAATACCCAAAATAAAAATATAGTAATAAACTAGAGATATATTATAAAATATTTAATGTCAAGTAAATATTGTAAAATTTTAATAAATTATAATAAATAATTTGAAAAAAATTTTTTTCACTTGAGAAAAATAAAATATATAATATAATAGTGCTAATGGTATTTTGTTTTAGTGGAGAAATTTTATGTTTGAAAATTTAAGCAACAGAGCAAGGCAGGTTTTAGCTCATGCAAGGCAGGAAGCTGATAAATTAGCTCAACCTGTTATAGATACGGAACATTTACTGCTTGGTCTTTTAATGGAAAAGACAGGCATTGCAGCAACTATTTTTACAAAACGCAATATATCAATATCTTCTATTGTTATGAAAATACGCAGAAGTTCAGATATGAGCGAGATATTTGTTGTAAAAGGTAACCTAAACTACAGCCATCTTGTTACTAAAGTATTGGAATATGCAGCTGAAGAAGCTAAAGGTATGGATAGGGAAATTATTGATACAGAACATATTTTAATAGGTTTAGTAAGAGAGACAGAAGGTAAAGCAAGTGTTATTTTAAGCCGTATGGGTTTTGATGTGGAATCCTTAAGGCGTGATATTCGCAGTATGTATAAAAAATCACCTAGTGAAAAAGAAAATTCATCAACACCTATTTTAGATGAGTTTGGAAGAGATTTAACTGCACTTGCTAGAGAAGGAAAACTTGACCCAGTTGTAGGCAGGCAGGACGAAATTGTTCGCCTTTTACAAATATTAGGCAGAAGGCAGAAAAATAATGCTGTCCTTTTAGGTGAGCCGGGTATTGGTAAAACGGCTATTGTAGAAGGGCTTGCAAGAAGAATGCTTGATGATGATATACCAGAATTTTTACGGACAAAACGTATAATATCCCTTGAAATGGGTGCTTTAGTTGCTGGCACAAAGTATAGAGGTCAGTTTGAAGAACGTATGAAAAAGCTGTTAAAAGAAATAGAAACAGTGAAAAATGTAGTTCTTTTTATTGATGAAATCCATACATTAGTGGGGGCAGGAGCAGCTGAAGGCTCTATTGATGCAGCTAGTATGTTAAAACCAGCTCTTGCTCGTGGTGGAGTGCAGTGCATTGGGGCTACTACATTAGCAGAATATAGAAAATATTTTGAAAAAGATGGGGCACTTGTTCGCAGGTTTCAAACAATACTTGTGCAGCCGCCGACAGATAAACAAACTATCGCTATTATTAAAGGTATCAAAAAATATTATGAAGAATTTCATAAGGTATATATACCAGATGATGTGGCAGAAGAAGTTGTATCATTAACTGATAGATATATAACTGATAAATTTCAGCCAGATAAAAGTATAGATGTTATTGATGAGGCATGCTCAAAACGTAAAATAAGCAAAAATATGCTGCCTAAAAATATTGAAAAAATTAAGCATAAAATTAAATTTGCCAATGCTGAAAGGGAAAAATATATTCCTTTTAATGAGTATGATAAAATAGAGCATTACACAAAAGAAATTAATAAACTTGATGCTTTATATATGGCAAAAATAAACAGCTGGAATAAGGATATTAACGAAAACTACCAGTCTATTACAAAAGATGATGTGGCTGAAGTTGTATCTATTATGACAGGTATCCCTGCTAAAAAATTACAGTCAGATGATAAAGCAAGGGTGGCAGGTATTGCTGAAGAAATTAAAAAGTTTGTTATAGGTCAAGATGAAGCAGTTGATAACCTGGCAAAATCTATTAAAAGAAGTTTTGCAGGTATATCAAACCCAGAACGCCCACTTGGCTCGTTTATCTTCCTTGGGCCTACTGGGGTTGGTAAAACTGAAGTTGCAAAAAGATTAGCAGAAATTGTATTTGGCTCAAAAGATGCTCTTATCCGCATAGATATGAGTGAGTATATGGAAAAATTTAATGTTTCAAGGCTTGTGGGTGCACCTCCGGGATATGTGGGCTATGAAGAAGGGGGCAAACTTACAGAGCAGGTGCGTAGAAGACCATACAGCGTTGTGCTTTTTGATGAAGTGGAAAAAGCTCACCCTGATGTTATGAATATATTACTGCAAATCCTTGATGAAGGCTTTGTAACAGACAGTCTTGGGCATAAAGTAAACTTTAAAAATACTATTATAATATTAACATCAAATATTGGCACAAAAGAAGGTACAGAAGATAAATCATTAGGCTTTGGTGGTAATAAAAATAGTAAAGTAATAGAATATTCTCGCTTTAAATCAGCAGCAGATAGAGAGCTGAAAATGCGATTTGCTCCAGAATTTTTAAACAGGCTTGATAATATAATTTACTTTAAACCACTTGGTGTGGAAGAATTAAAAGTTATATTTGACCTGCAGCTTGCAGATATTAATAAAAGACTTGCAGCAAGTGGCAAAAAAATCACTATTGCAGATGATGTAAAAGAATATCTGCTTACAAAAGATTATCCATATATGTATGGTGCACGCCCTGTGAAAAGGATACTGCAAAACCATATTGAAGATAAACTGGCAGATATTTTAATAAACGATGTATCACCAAAACGAAAAGTGTATAAAGCAGTGGTGAAAAATAATGAAGTCCTTATTAAATAAAAAAATAGCAGTGCTTGGTGCTGGGGCGGTTGGCTCATATATTGGTTCAAAATTAGTAGAGCATGGCTTTACTAATGTGGATTTTATAGCCCGCTCTGGCTATAATGCTTTAAAAGAAAAAGGGCTGCTTGTTAAAAACTATACAGATAAATCACCATATTACTTGAAAGTAAACCCCTTAAAAGAATTGCAGGGGGAATATGATGTAATATTAATCTGTGTAAAATCAAAAGATACAGTGCAGGCAGCCGAGCAGGCATCAAAACATTTAAAAGCTGACGGCTTTGTGGCTTCTATCCAAAACGGTGTGGAAAACCCTGATTTAATCTCAGCTTATATTAATAAAGATAAAGTTATTACAACAGTTATATATCTAACTGCCATTATGCAGGAAAAAGGTGTCCTTGAGTATGACGCAGAGGGCAGGCTTTTATTTGGGCATATTGACGGCCATTTTTCAGAACACACAAAAACGTATGAAGAAATATTAAACATAGCAGAACTTAATGCAAAACTAACTGATAATATAAAAAAATATCAGTGGACAAAGCTAATGCTTAATATTGTGCTAAATCCGCTTACTGCACTTTTTCGTAAAACATTTTTTAGAATGAGTAAATATGATGATGCAATGAGTTTATCAAAATCACTTTTTGATGAAGCACGGCAGGCAGCAGCTATGAGCGGCATAGATATTGCAGAAGAAGAGTATGATAAAATTAAAACAAGATGTATGGAGCATGTTAATTTTAAATCAAGTATGTATCAGGATATAGAAGCCAATAGAAATCCAGAAGTAGATGCAATATTAGGGGTAGTGGTGCGAACTCATGAAAAACATGGCTCTCACGCTCCATACTGCGACTGTCTTTTAAAAATTATGAATGTAAAATACGGTGCTTGGTTTCAAATATCTCCAACTTTAGCAGCAGATGTGCTTATTATAAACAGTAAAAAAGAAGTACTTTTAATCAACAGGAAAAATGAACCGTTAGGCTGGGCAATCCCCGGCGGGCTTGTGGATTTATATGAAACTATGGAACATGCTGCCATACGTGAACTAGAAGAAGAAACAGGCATAAAAGCAGATGTTAAAAAGCTTGATTTATTAGGCATATATTCTGAACCAAAAAGAGATAAGAGAGGCCATACAGTTAGTGGAGTATATGTATATTTTTGTGATGATAAAGCACAAGCCTCAGATGATGCAAAAGATGCAAAATATTTCCATATTGATAACCTGCCAGAAAATATAGCCTTTGACCACAGGCAGATATTACAGCAGGCAAAAGAAAAATATATAAAATAGATTTGTGACTAAATATGCGTTTTAATACATATGGCAATATAGAAAATCCACATATTATGCTTATACATGGTGCTGGTATGGGGTGGTGGAATTTTGTAAATTATATTGAAGAATTATCTAAGCTTTATTATGTAATTCTTCCAACACTTGACGGGCATAGCGAAGAAAGTGATACTAAATATATTTCAACAGAATATTGTACAAAGCAGATAATCAATTATATAGAAGAAAAATCTTGCAAAAAATTGCTGTTATTATATGGGTTATCCCTTGGAGGTCAAGTAGTTTTGGAAATATTATCTACTAAAGATAATATTACACATTTTGCGGTGGTAGATGGAAGCATATGTTTTCCTCAACCATTTCTTGCTAAATATTCTATTGTAGTTATTAGGTTGTTTTATAAATTAATGTTTAGTAGAACATCTTGTAAAATTCAAATGTTTTTACTTGGTTTATCTCGTAAAAGAAGTTTTACTAATATACAAAAACAATTGTATATAAAATATTTACCAACTGTAAAAAAAGAAACATTGTATAGTATATATAAAACTTATATGATGTCATATACATTAAAATCAACAATTAAAAATACAACTGCAAAGATAATATATATGTATGGTTCAAAAGAAATGAAATGTGTGAAACAATCTGCTTTAATGGTGAAAAATTTTGTTTCAACAACAAGTATTATAGAGCATAAAGGTCTTAATCATGGGGAGCTGGCTTTATATTACCCAGATAAATTTTTATCAACTATTTATAGTTTGATTAGAGAAATATAAGGTGATGTATGAAAAAAATATTAACACTACTTTTTATATTAACAGCATTTTCAAGTTATGCTCAAAGTATGAGTGTAAGTAATGGTTCATCTTCTATGCAAAGCACTATAAGGAGCAATAATACTCAAGGCAGGATTACAGAAGGTAATTCACCATATGCAGATAGAAGAAGCTCAAGCAGATATACATATGGCGGTGCAGGTGTAGAAGGAAGCTACAGTAGTGATTATGAGTATTTAAGCAACGGCGTAAAACAAACTATCCGTTCTTATGGCACAAGTGCTACACCAAATGGCACAATTGTAGAAGAAGTTATTATCTATAAAGGCAGTAATTAAAAATCTTCATATCTAATTATAAATAAAATATTTAAAACCGGGGGCATATTATGAGAAAATTATTTACATTACTTTTTGTATTAATAGTTTTTACAGCATACGCAGCAGAAAGTGATAATAAAAGCGATGAAAAAATTATGCAGACAATGTATAATATGACAGTTATTGAAAAACAGCTGGAAGAATATAAAAAAGAAAACGGCAAATACCCAGAGAATAAAGTTGAGTTTAATAATATTAAAAAATATAATGTTATAGTTGTGCCAGACCATACCATACAAAACAGATTTATGGAAGGCAACATACCATATACAGATAAGGGTAAATGGCGTGGCTATAAATTTGCAAGGCCAGATTTGGTGGACGGCTGGGGCAGAGATTATGAATATATTAGTAATGGTGTAAAATATTCTATTCGTTCTCATGGGGAGGACGGCAGGCAGGGCGGCACAGGTGCAGCAGCAGATATTATAATATATAAAAGCAATTAATATCAGCATAAATAATTTTTTAAAATTTAGTAAAAAAACTCTTGCATTATGCAAAAAAATAATATATAAAGAATTTCCCTTGGAGGAGTGGCCGAGTGGTTTAAGGCGGCGGTCTTGAAAACCGTTGTAGGTTAGTAGCCTACCGTGGGTTCGAATCCTACCTCCTCCGTTTTGAAAGCCCTAGTGTAAAAGCTAGGGCTTTTTTTGTGTATTTTATAAGGTTGTTTGGTTTTCCTAAAAATTAATATTATATATTTTAAATAATGAAATAGTAAGATAAGTTCTTGATAATTTCATTATATTGTATATAATATATACTTATAGGAGATTATTATGAATACAGTAAATGTAAATTTTAAACTAGATGCAGATACTAAAAAGGAAATGGAGCAGGCGTGTGCTGCTATGGGGCTTACCATGAGTGCTGCTTTCACTATTTTTGCCAAAAAAGTTGCAAGGGAATATAGAATACCTTTTGAAATATCAGCAGACCCATTTTATTCAAAAGAAAATATGGCAAGATTAAGAAAATCTATAAATCAGATGGAAAAAACAGGCGGCACTATCCATGAGGTAGAGGGTTATGATTAAAGCTTGGACAGATGAAGCATGGGAAGATTTTATATACTGGACTAAACAAGATAAAAAAACACTAAAAAGAATTATACAGCTCATAAAGGATATAGAAAGAAACGGTTATGAAGGCATTGGCAAGCCTGAACCACTAAAAGGTGATTTATCAAAATATTGGAGCAGGCGTATAGATGACTGTAATAGGATAGTTTATTGTATAGAAAATGATATTATAAAAATTGTGCAGTGTGGTTCTCATTATAGAGATAGATAGAAAATAATATATCCTTTTTCTCTTTATCCTCTTTTCCTATCTTGAATTTTTCATCAAAAAGTGATATAATGTATTGTAAATAAATTATGTGCGACAGTGAGTGTCGTAGTGGTGTATTATATTTATACTATTACATTAATATATATTTGGAGATAACATGATTACTGGTGAATTAAAGAATAAGATAGATGATATATGGAATGCTTTTTGGTCTGGTGGTATTACAAACCCGCTTACTGTTGTGGAGCAGATTACATATCTTATGTTTATACACGACCTTGGGGCAATGGACGATAGAAAACTTAAAGAATCTAAACTTTATGGCTATAAATACGACAGTATTTTTTCTGGTGAAGAAGAAAAAGATATAGACGGTAAAAAAATAACATTTAAAAAGTCAGATTATAAATGGAGCAACCTTATACAGCAAAATGCAGAAAATCAGTATAACCTTATGGTATATGGTATATTTCCATTTATAAAAAATATGTATAAAGAAAGTGATAACAACTATGCCAAATATATGAAAGATGCGGTATTTAAAATAGATACAGCATTAAAATTAAACTCCATACTTATAAAATGCCAGGAAATGTATAATCTTATTTCTAATCTTCAGTCAACTGATAAAGATATAAAAGGCGATGTATACGAGTATATACTTTCTAAAATATCCACATCAGGCACAAACGGTCAGTTTAGAACACCAAGGCATATTATAGATATGATGGTGGAGCTTATGAAACCAGAGATAAGCGATACAATATGCGACCCATCATGCGGTACAGCAGGCTTTTTAGTGGCAGCTGGTGAATATTTAAAGAAAAACTATGAAAAAGAAATATATCATAATGCAGCAAACCGTGATAAATTTAATAATAATACATTTACAGGCTATGATATGGACAGCACCATGTTACGAATAGCTGCTATGAACTTAGTGGCTCACGGTATAGATAACCCTAATGTATTATATAAAGACAGTATATCCAAGCAGAATACAGACAGAGATAAATATTCATTAATCCTTGCAAACCCACCATTTACTGGCTCTATTGATACATCTATTACTTCACCAGACTTACTGGCACTAACAGAAACTAAAAAAACAGAACTGCTTTTTATAGCATTATTTATAAAGTCATTAAAATTAGGTGGCAGGTGTGCTTCTATTGTGCCAGATGGGGTATTATTTGGCTCATCAAATGCCCATAAAGCTGTTAGAAAAGAGCTTGTGGATAACCAAAAATTAGAAGCTGTAATATCTATGCCTTCTGGTGTATTTAAACCATATTCTGGAGTTTCCACAGGTATATTAATATTTACTAAAACAAACCACCAAGATACAGATAATGTATGGTTTTATAATATGGAAAGTGACGGCTACTCACTTGATGATAAAAGGGAAAAGATAGAAAAAAGTGATATAGCAGATATTATAAACAGGTTTCATAAAAGGGAAAAAGATAAGGATAATAAACGGACAGATAAAAGCTTTTTTGTGCCAAGGCAGGAAATAGTAGATAACGGCTATGATTTATCTATAAATAAATATAAAGAAGTGGAATATACCCCAGTGGAATATCCACCTGTAAAAGATATTTTAAAAGAATTGCAGGAAATGGAAAAAGAAATATCAAGCGGATTATCAGATTTAGAGAGAATGATATGAAGAGAGAAAGATATTCTTATAGTGAAATATTAGATGATGTTACAAGATATTTTACAAAAATACAAACTAATGAATATTTAGAAACTGGTTTATTTCCTATAATAGACCAAGGAAAAGAGTTTATAACTGGTTATACTAACTCTAGTATTGGTATATATAATGATTATCCAATAATTATATTTGGTGACCACACTAGAATATTTAAATATATTGATTTTCCATGTTATTTAGGAGCTGATGGAGTAAAAGCTTTAAAAAATATTAAGCCAGATAAAATAAATTCTAAATACTTATATTATTATTTAAAGAACTCTTATATTCCTGATACTGGCTACAATAGACATTTTAAGTGGGTAAAAGAACTTTTTTTTAATATCCACAATATCCAAACCCAAAAAGATATAGTAGTGGTATTAGATAAGGTTACATCACTTATCAGCATGAGAAAAGAACAGCTTGAGAAACTGGATATTTTAGTAAAATCTAAATTTATTGAAATGTTTGGCGACCCTGTATTAAACCCAAAAGGCTGGGAAAAGAAAAAATTAGGGGAAGTGTGTGATGTTAGAGATGGAACACATGATTCACCTAAATTTAGATTTACTGGTTATCCATTAGTTACTTCTAAAAATATAGTTAATAATCAACTTGTTTTAGATAAAGTTAATTATATATCGCAAGATGATTATGATAAGATAAATAAACGCTCAAAAGTAGATAAAGGTGATATATTATTGCCTATGATAGGAACAATTGGAAATCCTGTTGTTATTAATATAGAGCCAAATTTTGCTATAAAAAATGTTGCATTAATTAAGTTTAATAATCCAAATATTACAAATACTTATATTTATAATATTCTTACTTCTAATTATATTGAATATGTTAAAAATATTTTAAGTAGGGGTGGAACACAAAAATTTATAGCACTTGCTGATATACGAAAATTAATTATTCCTATTCCCCCACTTGATATACAAAATCAGTTTGCAAAGTTTGTGGAGCAGGTGGAAAAAAATAAAGAAAATATAAAATCAAGCCTTAATCAGTTAGAAACATTATACAATGCTTTAATGCAGGAATATTTTGGGTAGAATATGAGTGAAGAAAAACTTGAAGAAATAAACACCATTGCTGAATTTATGGAAAAACTGAATAAAATAAAAGAATTAGAAAGATATAAAAATTTAGAAAAAGGTGATGAAATTATAGATAAATTTACTATTGACTTATTTTATAGAGGACATAGTAATAATCAATATGAGTTAGTTCCGTCTATTGAAAGAGCAAGTAGAGATGTAAATTATTCTGTAAGTACACTAGAATACACTCTGATAAGTAAAGCAAAAAATGAATATCCAACATTATTTTCTGAAACAAATAATCCATTAGACTTACTTTTTAAATTACAACATTATGGTATACCAACAAGACTTTTGGATATAACAATAAATCCATTAGTTGCATTATATTTTGTCTGCAAAGATAAAAACAACCCTATTAATAATGATTTTGACGGTGAAATATTTATATTTGGTAACCAATTTGAAACAATTCATTATAGTGCATTATATCATGATATTGTGAAATATATTGCAAGAACGGATATTTTTTCTTATAAACTTATAAAAATTACAAAATTTTTTCTTGCTCTTTTAAATAATATTAATATTTCTGAACAAGAGATTCCAAAATATATAAAAGATAATAATGGTGAATTAGCATTAATACATGCTATATATAATTTACATTTTATATATCCACCAAGATTATTTGAAAGGCTTTATTTGCAACAAGGTCATTTTATTCTTCCATTAAATGATTATTATTATGATGAAAAAACAAAGATAATAGAATTAAAACCAACTCTTTCCCCAATCCCAAAAGACCATAAAAATATTATTGCAAGGTATATTATACCTGCAGAAAGTAAAAAACACTTGTTAGAAGAATTAAAAATGCTTAATATTACAGAAAGCACTCTTTTTCATGATGATGTGGATAGAGTATGTAGAAATATAGTAGCAGATTTTAAATGGAGATACGGCAAATAATGGCATCAAACTTCTACTTTTTGTCAGAAGAAAAACAGTTTGAAGGTTTATACCATGTGGCAGTGGTGGCAGAAAGTTCTTATAATTTTCAACCACAAGACCCTGATACTACCATTATGCTTACTAGAAAAGCTTTAGAATATGCTGTAAAGTGGATATATACATACGATAGTGCATTAAACACTGAAACTAAAAAGATAAATATAGAAAAAGACCCACTTTCTAAACTTATTACCATAAAAACTTTTCGTGATATTGTGGGAAATGAAATATATAGAAGTATTGATTTCCTGCGGATATTAGGCAACCGCTCTGCCCACAGTTTTAATAATAAAACCACCTTAAAAGAAGCAGAAGTTGCTTTAGAAAACCTTTTTATAGTATGTGATTTTATATATTACTGCTATTCTAAAGAAGGTAAATATATTAATAATAAATTTGATATTGATATTATAAAAAATACACTTCCAATACAAAAAGAAAGTATAGATGAAGATACTCCGCTTATAAAAGTATCAGAAAAAGAGCAGGCAGACCATACTAAAACAAGGCTTTCTAAAAAAGATAAATTTATACCAAAATCACTTAATTTATCAGAAAATGAAACAAGAAAAGTTTATATTGATACAATGCTTAGAGAAGCTGGCTGGAAAGAAGGTGAAAACTGGATAAATGAATATATTATAGATAAATATAAATATTCAAAAACTGGCAAAGGTAAGATAGACTATGTTCTGCTTAATAAAGAAGGCACACCTATTGCAATAATAGAAGCAAAGCGTGAAGATAGATATGAAGAAGCAGGTATAGAGCAGGCAAGAGAATACTGCATAGCATTAAAAGAAAAATTTGGCATAAAACCAGTTATATTTTTAAGCAATGGTTATAATTTTACTATATGGCAAGAAGGATATTATCACCCAAGAGAAATATATGGTTTTTATTCTGAAGAAGATTTATTAAAAACTGCAAATATTTTAGAAAATAGAAAAGATATTAATAATGTAGAAATCTGTCCAGAAATAGCAGACAGGTATTATCAAATACAGGCAGTAAAAAGCATATGTTCTGCTTTTCAAGAAAATAGAAGAAAAGCACTGCTTGTTATGGCTACAGGCTGCGGAAAAACTAGAACTATACTTTCCCTTGTTGATGTATTAAGCCGCTATGGCTGGGTGAAAAATGTATTATTTTTAGCAGACAGGGTTTCCCTTGTAAAACAGGCATATAATGCAGCAAAAAATTTACAAGATTATTTAAAAATCAACTTATGTAATATATCTGATGAAGAAAGTTCTGTAAAAATAGATTACAGTATGCCATTTATATTTTCCACATACCAAACCATGCGAAACCTTCTTAATAACCCACAAGAAAACCCATACTCTGTGGGGCATTTTGACCTTATAATATTAGATGAAGCCCATAGGAGTATATACAACAAATATCAAGATATTTTCAAATATTTTGACAGTATGCTTGTAGGGCTAACTGCCACCCCAAAAAATGAAATAGGCAGAAATACTTATGAAATATTTGACCTTGAAAATAGAACCCCAACTTATGGCTATGAACTGGAAAAGGCTGTAAATGACGGCTATCTTGTAAATTATCAAGTGGCAAACTATAAACTTGATATACTAAACAGAGGTATACATTATAAAGATTTAAGCACAGAAGAAAAAGAAGAATATGAAGAACTTTTTGCAGATGATGAAGGCAATATGCCTGAAAGCATAGATGAAAGCCATATAAATAGAACTATATTTAATAAAGATACCATAAAAAAAGCACTACAAATGTTACTAAAACACGGGTTATATATTAATGAAGGAAATACCCTTGGAAAAACTATAATATTTGCTAGAAACCATAAACATGCAGAACTTATTATAAAAATATTTAGAGAAACTTTTCCTAACCTGCTTGATTACTGTATTTTAATTGATAACTATGTGGAACATTCTACTTTACTTGTAAACCAGTTTGCAACAGGCGACCATAAAGCACGAATTGCAATATCTGTTGATATGCTTGATACTGGTGTAGATATTCCAGACTGCTTAAATCTTGTATTTTTTAAACCTGTAAAATCATACTCAAAATTTATACAGATGATAGGCAGAGGTACAAGACTTTGCCCTCAACTTATTAATGGGGAAGATAAAACTCATTTTCTCATATTTGATTTATGCAATAACTTTGAATATTTTGGAGAAGAAGAAAACAGACGTGATAATGACAGCAACCCAAAAAGTATTATGGCAAAACTTTTTGAACAAAAGCTTGATTTATGCCTTTTTATACAGAATAAAAAAGAACATGAAGAAATATATAATCAATATAAAAATGACCTGCATAATACTATAAAAACTCTGCCAGAAAATGATATAAGTGTAAGGCAGAATATAAAGCTTGTAAAAGAATATTCAAAAGATAATGCACTTGATAATTTAACATCAAGCAAAGTTACATCATTATCTGAAAAACTTGCACCATGTGTGCCGATGATAAATGATGATATTAAATCACTAAAATTTGATGAACTTATATATAATATTATGATTGCAAATTTAAGACAACAAAATAGTATGCGATATATTAATCAGCTTAATATTATTGCTGATAAACTGCTAGAAAAGAAAGTGCCAGTAATAAATAAACATAAGGACTTATTAGAAGAAATAGCAAATGGCATGGTTACTCAACATACAAGTATTAAAGAACTTGATAATATAAGGCAAATATTAAGACCACTTGTAATATATATTGATGGCACTACTAAAGAAATATATTTTACTAATTTTGAAGATAAAATGATAGTTACAGAAGCAGCAGAAAGTGAACCTGTTATTAAAACTAAATATTTAGAAAACTATAAAAAGAAAGTAGAGCATGAATTAAAAAAACGCTGCACAAGTGGTGTTATTAATAAACTTTATACTAACCAAAAATTATCAAAAGCAGATATTAGAGATTTAGAACGCATATTATGGCAGGATTTAGGCACAGAAGAACAGTACAGGCAGGCAGCAGGGCAAATGCCAGTAACTGAATTTATATTAAGTGTAACTGGTCGTGATAATGATGTTATACTTAAAAAATTTGCAAAATATATTAATGAAAATAACTATAACCATAACCAAATAGAATTTATATACCAGCTAATAGAAAATATACGCCGTAATGGATTTATTAAAGATAAAAGCATACTTTCAAAAGCACCATATATCAACCATGGGGGTATATTAGAACTTTTCACAGAAAATGAAGCCACCGAAATAGTTGAAATTATCGATTCTTTTGCTGTGGCAGTATAGATAATAGTTATATTTAAAAATATCAAATCATATGTATCATATTATTACCAATTGCACTGTAAATCTTTTATAGTGAAAAATATTTTAATATTAGGTAAATTCTAAAAACGATTGCGAAAAAAGTAGTAAATAAAAAAGTGGTTGTTAAATCTCTTTAAATAAAATAATA
>CALUZC010000016.1 GCA_944325215.1 uncultured Mucispirillum sp.
GTCTCCTTATTTTATTTTTTTGGCTAAAAAATATTATTTTATTTAAAGAGATTTAACAACCACTTTTTTATTTACTACTTTTTTCGCAATCGTTTTTAGAATTTATCATATTTTCGATTTTTTTAAAAAATAACATACGAATATATTTCTACTCATTTAACATACTAGTAACTAGATAAAAAATATTAATAAAATAATGTATTTAATATTTATAATAATAAATAAAGGGCAGTATTTTTATACTGCCCTTTTATATTAATCTGTAAATGTTTTCATAATACGGCTTCTTGTAGGGTGCCTTAACTTACGAAGTGCTTTGGCTTCTATCTGCCTAATACGTTCTCTTGTAACAGTAAACTTCTTACCAACTTCTTCTAATGTATGATCAGAATCACAATCAATACCAAAACGAAGCCTTAAAACACTTGCTTCTCTTGGTGATAAAGTATCTAAAATATTACGTGTATGTTCTTTTAATTTCAGATAAGTTACTTCATCTGATGGATTCTTTGCTGATTTATCTTCAATAAAGTCACCAAGGCTAGAATCTTCATCTTCACCAATTGGTGTTTCTAAAGATACAGGTTCTTTTGCAATCTTCATAACTTTCTTAATTTTCTCAACTGGTATATCCATCTTTTCTGAAATTTCTTCAGGTGTTGGTTCTCTGCCTAAATCCTGTTGAAGATTACGGGTTACTTTCATCATCTTATTAATAGTTTCAATCATATGAACTGGAATTCTTATAGTTCTTGCCTGGTCAGCTATTGCTCTTGTTATAGCTTGTCGTATCCACCATGTTGCATATGTAGAAAATTTATAACCTTTAGAATAATCAAACTTTTCAACAGCTTTCATTAAGCCAATATTACCTTCCTGAATTAAATCTAAAAACTGTAAACCTCTGTTTGTATATTTCTTTGCAATACTTACAACAAGCCTTAAATTTGCTTCTATTAATTTAGACTTAGCATTATCTGTAACACTTTCACCTTCTAACAAACTTTCATAAATCGATTTAAATTCTTCTTTTTCGATACCCAAATTATTATAGTGGTCATTAATTTTTGTAATAATAACAGAATGTTTTTCTATAATAGTTTTAATATCCTTCTCTCTCATTCCTTGATTTGAAGCAAGTTCAGTAATTTCAATATGAGTAAGGTTACATATAACAGATGTATCAACACGTAAAATTTTAGCAAGCTTATTTAATTCATACATGCTTGTTTGAATAGTTTCATAGTTAATTTTTATATCTTGAGAAATATCATTAATGGTATTAAAGTTAACTTTAATATCTAAAAGTTTATCTGTTAATGATTCGATAGAAGACTCTAACGCTGCCTTTTTTTCTTCAAGCTCTTTTTTTGACATAGATTTCATATTTTTTCTAAATTCTTCTGAAAGAGCAATATCTTCTTTTAATTTAATAACTATTTCATCTATTGTATCAAAAAATTGAGCTTTAAGTTGAGCTTCTTTATTATCTTTGATTTCTTTCATTACTTCTTCATCAACTTCATCAAAATCATCTTGAAGCTGTTCCATTTCCATATCATCATCTTCAATATCTATAATATCTTTTAAACGCATGGTATCATTTTTAACACCTTCTGAAAATTCCATAAATTTTGCTGCAGTTGATGGAAAAGATAAGATAGCCTTAATAACCTTACGCTGACCTTTTTTTATTTCTTTAGCCACATTAACTTCATCTTCACGGTTTAATAATGGAATATTACCCATTTCTTTAAGATAAAGCCTAACTGGATCATCAGTGCTTAAAGAATCCTCACCTTCTTCTTGATATTCACCGTCAAGAGAAGACAACCCTTCTTCATCTTCATCTTCATCAATAACAACATTAGTAGGAAATATATTTCCTTTTTTACTTTTATGGTCAATAACATCTATTTTCAATTGAGAAAGAAGCGTCATAATTTCATCGAGAAAATCACTAGTGGCTGCTTCTTCAGGCAATACCTCATTAATTTCATCAAAAGTTAAAAAACCTTTTTCTTTACCAAGAGATATTAATTGTTTTACTTCAGGTAGTTTAATCTTCTTAGACATAAACTCTTATTCACCATCCTTATTTTTTACCAGCAATTTGTTTTGTAAGGCTGTTTAGCTCTTGCAATATATTTACCTGCATAACTTTATCAGAAGTCGTTCGCATCTGCTCTATTAACTCATTCTGACGTTTTTTTAAGAAATTAAGTTCAATTTGATTTTTATTTTTTAATGCATCTTTATAGATATCATCTTCTGCAATTTCCCGCATTGCCAGCTCAACAAATTGATTTCCTAATTCATGGGTAATCTCCCTAATATCCGAAATTTTAGATAAATTTGCAAGCATTATTTTTAAAATATTTTTTATTTCAATGTCATTTATCATATCAAGATTAAAATCAGTTAATAAATTATCAATAATATCAATAGGTAACCTTGATAAGCAAGCAACAAAATCCATCTCACATAAATACATACTACCTGTATTATTTTTAGATAATGCCATATTTTTTTTATATCGGTTTTGTTTTAAATCTTCATAAATATTTTCTTTTTTTAATTTAAAAATTTCTGAGGCTGCATCAACATAGTAATCTCTAACATGGGGATTATTAATTTTTGCAAGCATATTAGTTACAGCTTTAAAACGAGAAAGCTTAATATTAAAATCATCTTTAGATGATGCTGATAATCGCTTAATCATATGTATAAACAAATCTTCCCTTTTATTATAAAGTTCATAAAACTTATCTATTCCATTATTTAATACAAAACTATCAGGATCATCTTCCTGTGGTAGAAAAATTACTTTAGGAAAAAGGCTTGTTTCTGCAAATCTCTCAAGGCTTCTAAAAGCTGCTTTTTCACCTGCACTATCACCATCAAACATAACAGTTACTTCTTCTGCATATCGTTTTAAAATATTAATTTGATCTGATGTTAAAGCTGTTCCCATAGGTGCAGCCACATTTTTAAACCCATTTTTATATAGACGCATTACATCAAAATACCCTTCTACTATTAATGCCTGTTTATTTTGTTTCATTGCATTTTTTGCTTTATCTATATTAAATAAGGTAGAACCTTTATGAAAGACAGAACTTTCTGCTGAATTTAAATATTTTGGATTTGAACCATCTAAACTACGCCCTGCAAATGCTGCAATAGATGATGTAATATTTCTAATAGGCAGCATTAACCTGCTAAAAAATCTTGAATAAGGTGTTTTATACTGAGATTCTTTAAAAAAACCAGAATCATACAGCACTTCTTTAGAAAATGATTTATATATACTAGAATAATCAACATTAGATGATAAATATCCTATACCAAATTCATTAAAATCATCATCATCAAAATTTCTACTTAAAATATATTCTTTTGCTTTTTCACCCTCTAAAGAATAAAACATTTTCCTAGAAATTTTTTGAATTTCCTCATGGAGAGCTATAATATCTTTAGAACGGATATTTTCCTCACCTTCTAATTCAATATTGATACCATATTTTTCTGCTAAATAGATGACAGCATCATAATATGAAAATCCAAGCTGACGCATAACAAAAGTAACTCCATCACCTTTTGCATCACAGCCAAAACATTTAAAAAAACCCTTTTCTAAATCAACTTTAAAAGATGGTGATTTTTCATGATGGAATGGACAAAGTCCCCACAAATCTCTCCCCTTTAACTTTAATTCAACATATGGCTCTATAATATTTGCAATATTAATAGATCGAATACGTTCAAGCATGGTAGGGGAAAAACGTGCCATTAAATACGCTCCTATATTATATGGTAAGAGATTAATATAAATAATTTTGAAATAAAATCAATATAGAAATTTAAAAAATAAAAATCTCCTTATTATAATAAGGAGATTTTATAGACTATTTTACTTTAGCATGGCAGCCAGCACCACAGCATGATGATGTGCTGTTTTTGCCATCACCACAGCTGCAACCACAGCCTGCTTTACCTGTTAATGTTTTGTATAATTTTCTAGCAACAATAGCAGCTGATAATAAAACTATTGCAGCTACAATAATATTTCCTATCATAATCTCACCTTTTCAAATTAAATAAATAATTTGCCTATTTGATAAATTAAAAATGTTATAATATATGCAACAAGCGTCATTCCAAAAAACTGAAAGAATGCCCATTTCCATGAATTACTTTCCCTTTTAACAATAGCAAATGTTGCCATACAAGGTGCGCTAAGTAATGCAAATACCATTATAGCAAAACCAACTAAAGGAGTGTAATTTTCCTGTAATTTTGCTCGTAATGCATCTGAATCTTCGCCTACTTCACCTAATGAATAAACAATACCCATTTGTGCAACAAAAACTTCTTTTGCAGCAAAGGCACCAATTAATGCCGTTCCTATTTTCCAGTCAAAACCAAGTGGAGCAATTACTGGTTCAATAAACTTGCCTATCCTTCCTGCTGCACTATATTCTAACTCTGCTTCTGATAAGTTATATAAAACTTCATCAATTTTACCATTTGTTTCATCAATTTGTGCAACAAGTTCTTGGGCTTTTTCTCTATCACTGTCATTTAATTTTTTATTAGAAGCTTCTGCTTCTGAAAAGTTTTCTTCAGTTGGAATAATATATCCAAGAGATGAAAGCTCTTTAGTTTGTTCATTTAAAGTCTGCTCCAACTCTGGCAACTGGGCAGCAAACTGTTCTGCCTTTTCATCAGGAAACTGTGGAAATACTGTTAAAGCCCACATTACAATAGATATAAATAATATTATTGTTCCTGCTTTTTTAAGGTATAACCAACTGCGTTCCCACATTTGAGTTAATACACCTTTAAGTGTTGGAATACGGTATGGTGGAAGTTCCATAACAAATGGAGCAGATTCACCTTTTAAAACTGTCATACCTAAAATTTTAGCAATTATAATGGCCATTATAATGCCTATTAAATATATTATCCAAAGAACTAATGCCTGATTTTTATCAAAAAATGCAGGTATTATTAAAAGATATATTGGAAGCCTTGCCCCACAACTCATAAATGGTGTTACAAGCATTGTTATTATTCTATCTCTTTGATTATCTAACGTTCTTGTAGCCATAATAGCAGGAACAGAACAACCAAACCCTATTAAAAACGGAATAAAACTTTTACCATGAAGCCCAATTTTATGCATTATTTTATCCATAATAAAAGCAACACGAGCCATGTAACCACTGGCTTCTAAAACAGCAATTGCAATAAAAAGAAATATAATATTTGGTAAAAATACTATTACACCACCTACACCACCGATTATACCATCAACAATTAACGAACGCAGTAAGTCATGACTAATTGCAACACTTGCTTTATCCCCTAAAAAGCTGAAAAACTGCTCTATCCATCCCATAAATGGGTCGCCTAAGGTAAAAGTCAATTGGAAAACAAGATACATTAATCCTAAAAATATTGGAATACCAAGCACCCTGTTTACTAAAACGGAATCAATAGCATCACTCATATTATGACGTGCTTCAACAGTAGCTGTAACACATTCCTGACATGCTCCTGAAATAAAACCATATCTCGCACTTGCAATTGCAGTTTCTGGCACATCACCTAAAATTTGTTCTACATCGTGCTCTGCTCTTTTAACTTCTTCATCAACTATTGGTGATGGAACAAGACTTTTGACATCTTTATCCCCTTCTAACAATTTAACAGCAAGCCATCTACTGTTGTAATTTTCTATACCTGATGAATGCTTTTTAACAAGAGATTCTATTGATGATAAATATTTTTCAATAATGGAATCATAAGTTATCAACGGATAATTAATATTCTTTTCTTTTGCAACCCTTATTGCTTCATCAAGAATATTTTTTACGCCATCACCTTTACTGCCAACTGTTTCTATTATAGGTACACCAAGAAGCTTGGAAAGTTTATCCACATCTATTTTTATACCCATTTCCTGGGCCATATCTTTCATATTAAATACAAAAACTAAAGGAATACGAAGTTCCATAAGCTGAACAGCAAGATAGAGATTTCTCTCAAGGTTTGATGAATCTATAATGTCAACAACCACATCTGGTTTCTCATTTATAATAACATTTCTTGCAACAACTTCTTCAACAGAATAAGCAGTTAAACTATAAGTTCCAGGCAAATCTATTACTTTTAAAGTTTTACCGTTATATGTTATAACACTTTCTTTTTTTTCAACTGTAACACCGGGATAGTTACCAATATGCTGTCTTGCCCCTGTTAGTGCATTATATATAGTAGTCTTACCGGCATTAGGATTACCAGCAAGAGCAATTGTAATATTATCTTTCATCTTCGTCCCCATAAAATAAAATTTAGGAATACCTAAACTTAATAATAAAAAAATTTCAGTAAATTATATCATTTCAACTTCAATTTTTGATGCTTCATCTTTTCTTAAGGAAAGATGATATCCTTTCACTTTCATTTCAACAGGATCACCAAGCGGTGCAACTCGTTCCACTTCAATAACAGTTCCTGTTGTAAGCCCCATTTCCGTTATACGTTTAAAAAGATTACCTTTTGATGTAATCTTTACAACTTTACAACGCTCTCCAGGACGCACATCGTTTAATTTCTTCACAATACGACCTCCTTCAAGTTGTCTGCTATAATTTTCATGAACTTTATCTGAAACTGATGTTATACAATTTTTACAAACATCTAATGAGATAGCTTTATCACAGTGATTTATCCTGCCATGCGCCCACTCTATTCCACCACGTGGACATATTTCTATAAATTCAGCAAATTTCGCTAATTTATCAAGCACTTCTGGCGATATACCATGCTCCATAGCACAAGCAGCCTTATCTGCTTCCTCTTTTGATACACCTAATACATTTGTAAAAAAATCATGCAGCAGTTCATGACGCCTTAAAACGTCCATTGCTGCCATTCTACCTTCATTAGTTAATGTAATAGCATCATAAGGTGCATAATTAATCATTCCTTTATCAGATAGTGTTTTTAATGCACCTGTAACTGAAGCATTAGATACATTTAACCTTTTTGCAATATCTTTTGGTCTAACTGCTTCTTTTTCAGAAATTATAAGATAGATTGTTTCCAAATAGTCTTCTAAACTAGAAGTTAATTCATCTCTCACAAAAATAACCCATGCACAATTTTAATATCATATAAATATACTATTTATAAAAGCAAGTCAATAAAAATTTTATTGATAATAAATATTCATAAATTTTATATTACTGTTAAAAATAAAGTATATATTAAAGTTTATAATCTCTTTTTATTGATAAATAATATTAATAAAAAACACATTAGTAAAACTTTTATGAACTTTTTCATTATTTATTTTTCTTTTAAATAAAAAAAGAGATAAAAGAGGTATTTAATTATGAAAAAAATTTTTAGGAAAATCCATCTTTACATGGCTTTATTTACAATCCCTGTCGGTATTATGATAGCATTAACTGGGGCATTATATGTGCTTGGAGCTAATCAGGATACTGGTGCTGTAAAAAAAACTTATACAGTAAACCAAATAATACCAGCTGGTGAAGAATTTGCATTTTTAGAAAAATGGACTGCTGAAAACAATATTAAAATGCCTAAAAAGAATTTATCTAAAGATAAAAGCGGATTAAATAGACAAATAGGAAGTGCATCATATTCCATGATTTTAAAAGAAAAAGATGGTATTACAGAAATAAGCACTACAAAAAGAAGCCTTTTAGGTAATATGATTATGCTACACAAAGCTAAAGGTGGCATACTTTTTAAAATAATGCTTGTAATGTATGGCATAGTTCTAATTGGTTTTTATATTTCTGGATTAATAATTACTGTATATAAGAAAAATGTTAATGGAAAATTAGTCCCAAAAACAGAAAACTACATTGTTATTGCAGCAGGATTTATTGTAACAATTATTTTTGCAATTCTATCACTATAAAAAATAATCCTGCTTAATGCAGGATTATATTTTTTTCTTTCGTCTTTTTTTTAAATTTGCAGGTATAACTTCTATTTTTCTACCAGCTATTACAAAATTATTTAATTTTTCGATAGCTTTTTGGGCATCTTCATCATTCATATTAATAAAACAAAACCCTTTAAACCTTCCATTTTCCTTATCTTTTATAAAAGCAATAGATTCTATCTTTCCATATTTAGAAAAAAGTTCTTTAATACTGCTTTCAGATACACCATAATCTAAATTACCAACATATAACCTTTTCATATACCCTCATATTTTAATATAAAGCAAGAATATATATGTTTATAACAAAAAAAACAACAATTTTATTAAAAATATGCAAAAAATACTTGTATAATAGTAATATTACTGATAGTATTAAGTATTTAGAACTGCTATATATATTTTTGGAGGTATTATATGGAAACCAGTATGATAAGAAATGTTGCTTTTATTTCCCATGGTGGAGCGGGAAAAACTAGTTTGATAGAAGCTGTTTTATATAATACAGGTGCTACCCAAAAAATTGGAAATATAGAATCTGGAACTAGCGTTATGGATTTTGACCAGATTGAAATAGAAAGAAAATTCTCTATCAATGCAAAAGTTGCTTCAGTGACATGGAATAAAAATTTATTAAATATTATAGATACGCCAGGATATACCAACTTTCTTCATGAAACAAAATGTGCACTGTCATCAGTTGATGGTGCAGTTATTATAGCTTCTGCCATTACTGGGGTAAAAGCAGAAACTGTAAGAGTTTGGCAGTATGCTGAAGAATATAATTTATCCAAACTTATTTTCATAAATAAAATGGATAAAGAAAGAGCAGATTTTTACAAAGCACTTGGAGATATTGAAAAAGCTTTTGGTATTATACCATTACCAATATTTCTACCTATTGGAAAAGAAAATACTTTTACAGGTATTATTGATTTAGTTAGAATGAAAGCCTTAATGTATCCTAGTGAACCAACTGCTCAATATACAATAGAAGAAATTCCTGCTGAATTATTAGAAGAAGCAGAAATCCATAGACAAAAATTAATAGAAGCAGTTTCTGAAACTGATGATATATTAATTGAAAAATATCTAGAAGGTCAAGAATTTACAGAAGAAGAAATTAGAAAAGGATTGCGTGAAGGTGTTGTTACTAAAAGATTTGTACCAGTATTTTGTGGTTCAGCAATAAAAAATATAGGTTCAAAACTTTTACTAGAAGGTATTATTGATTATTTACCTTCCCCACTGCAAAGAGAGGCTGCATTTGCTATTGATGACCACTCAGGTGAACCAGTTGATGTTACAGCAGAAGACAAAGAATTTTCTGCTTATGTATTTAAAACATTTGCAGACCCATATGCAGGAAAACTTACAGTTTTTAGAATATATTCTGGTAAAATAAAAAATGATTCATCTATATTTAATGTAAACAAAAAAGAATATGAAAAAATTTCTCAGCTTTATATTTTACAAGGTAAAAACTTTGTAAAATGTGATGAGCTTACTGCTGGGCAAGTAGGAATGACAACCAAATTAAAATATACCGAAACATTTGATACATTATCTTCAGATGTGGACCCTATTACCTTCCCTGCTGTCAGCCTGCCTGAACCTGTGATATCATTTTCTATTACACCTAAATCTAAAGAAGATGAAGATAAAGTATTAACAGCACTTCACAAATTAATGGAGGAAGATAAAGGTATTAAATTAAAAAGAGATGATAAAACTGGTGATTTATTACTCTCTGGTATGGGGCAAATGCATGTTGAAGTTGTTGCTGAAAAATTAACAAAAAAATTTAATGTTCATGTTGAATTAAATACACCAAAAGTTCCATATATGGAAACAATTAAAATTAAAGCTAATGGGCAAGGTAAATATAAAAAACAATCTGGTGGCAAAGGTCAGTATGGTGATGTATGGCTTGAGCTTTCACCATTAGAACGTGGTGCTGGTTTTGAATTTGAAGACAGAATTGTTGGTGGTGTTGTGCCACGAAATTTTATTCCTGCTGTTGAAAAAGGTATTATTGAAGCTGCCCAGGAAGGTGTTTTAGCAGGCTATCCTATGGTTGATTTTAAAGCATCATTGTATGACGGCTCATATCATTCTGTAGATAGTTCTGAAATGGCTTTTAAAATTGCAGCATCAATGGCGTTTAAAAAAATAGCATCAGAAGCAAAACCTGTTATTTTAGAGCCAATTATGATATTAGATGTGTATTCTCCAGAACAATATATTGGTGCAATTGTTGGTGATTTAAATTCTAGACGTGGAAGAATTACTAATGTTGAACCACAGACAGCTGGTCAACATATTAGTGCTGCTGTCCCAATGGCAGAAATATTAAAATATGCTCCTGATTTAAGAAGTATGACTGGTGGTCATGGAATGTTTACTATGGAATTTAGCCATTATGAAGAATTACCAAGCCATCTGGCTAATAAACTAATTAATGAGAAAAAGGATTAGTAAATTATGTTGTATTACTAATATTGTGATGACGTAAAATGCATAATCTAAACCTTTATAACTATTACGATAAATCACTTGCTGATATTAACAAAGAATATCTTGAGTCTTTAAAATACAAGCCAAAAAAAGTGAGTAAAAAACACTTTGATAGAAGGCATGTATTGACTCTTGCTATTACTGTTTTAACTGGTTTAGGTATTGCGAACCATTTTGGTGTATTTGATGAGCCAGTTGTTGAAACTGTTCAAGCTCCACCACCTGTTGATACGAGAACAGAAGAAGAAAAACAAGGATATGTTCAAATTCAAATATTTGAATTTGCTGACACTCCAGTGGAAACTGTAACAGAAAAAATAAAAACTGATAATGAAACAATAAAATCTATTGACAATAATTCAATTGCAATGAATAATACAAGTAGTGCAGTTGATAAAGTAAATATCAAACCAATAGAAAAAAAAGAACAGACTGCAGCTGTAAAACCAAAACAAAAGGAAAATAAAGCTCCCGCTCCTGTTGTTGTAAAAGAATACGCAGTTTTGTTTGAAAACATAAATGAGAATCAATATACAAAAGTTAAAGATTTAAGTAAAAAATACAATACCAAATTAGAAGTGGTTGATGCTTACTCTAATACTTATTCTATTTGGAAAGTATATGAACAAAATGATGCAGGCAGTGAAGTTGTAGATGCTGTTGCTGTTACTCATGTTGAAGATTTTTTAACTCAAGAAGATGCGGTGGAATTTGCTGCTAAAAGAAATATTAAGGCAGTAATTAAACAGATTGGTGTTACTGAAAAATCATACAATATAAAATTGTGTTGCACAAATATTGATAATGCAAAAAAAATAGCTAATGGTAGCAGCATTACTGACAAAATTATCAAAATAATTCGTCAGAAATAATTTTTAAATATATTTAAGTTATTACTTGTTACACTTGCATAATATTTTTTAAAAATTATAAATAATCATATTTAAGGGGGCACAGAATGACAAAAGCAGATATGGTTGAAAGTATCCATAGGGAAATTGGGTTAACTAAAAAAGATATTGCATTAGTCGTTGATGAAGTTTTTGATATGATAAAGGCAGATATTTTGAAAGCAGAAAACGTAAAAATATCCGGTTTTGGTAATTTTGAAGTAAAGAAAAGAGGAAGAAGAATTGGCAGGAATCCAAAAACAGGTGAAGAAACTGTTATTGAGCCTAGGACAGTTGTTGTTTTTAGACCAAGCCAGATATTCAAAGATGATGTAAATGGTTGAAAAGTTTTATAAAATTGGTGAAGTGGCAAAAATTCTTGATTTACCACCATCTACTTTAAGATATTGGGAAAGTCATTTTAAGCATGTAAGACCTGTGAAATCTACTGGTGGACAAAGGTTTTATACAGAAAAACATATTGAGATGTTAACACAGCTTAAAGAGATGCTGTATAGCGAACGATATACAATAGAGGGAGCAAAGCAGCGTCTTAAAGAGTTAAACATTCAAAAAGAAGCTAATATTTCTTTTAATACTGATGAAAATAGTATTGATGGCAATAATAGTTTAAATGATAGTATGATGGTAAATAAAGAAATTATAAAACGTGAATTAAAAGAAATCTTGGTAATGCTGGAGCAGTAAGGTTTATATAATTTGCGTAAGTTAAAAATTTATTCATAAAATAAAGTTTAAATCTACTTAATTTTATTGGATATTATGAAATATTATCTATATTTATTATAAAAAAACTACCCGCTTAAATAAGCGAGTAGTTTTTTTATTTATTCTACCCAGTTTTGAGCTCTTTTTACAGCTTTATGCCATTCATAAAGCTGTTTTTCCCTGCGTTCCTGCGTCATTTGTGGTTCAAAACATCTATCTAATTTCCACATAGAACTAACTTCTTCTTCACTTTCCCAAAATTTAACTGCCAAACCTGCAAGATATGCTGCTCCAAGTGCAGTAGTTTCTGTAATAACTGGGCGTTCTACTACAACATCTAACATATCTGCCTGGCACTGCATAAGCATGTTATTTCTACTTGCTCCACCATCAACTCTTAATGTGGACATTTTTATTCCTGCATCTTTTTCCATACAGCGAACAATATCCAGTGATTGATACGCAATAGATTCCAGCCCAGCACGAGCAATATGTGCTTTAGTTGTTCCTCTTGTAATACCAACAATTGTTCCTCTTGCATAAGGGTCCCAGTATGGTGCACCAAGTCCAGTAAATGCTGGCACAATATATACTCCCCCATTATCTGGAACAGTTTTACCAAGCGCTTCTGTATCTGAAGTATTTTTTATAATCTGTAAACCATCGCGAAGCCATTGAACAACAGCCCCTCCAATATATACAGAACCTTCAAAAGCATAATGAAGCCCATTACCAGAATTCCAAGCAACAGTTGTAAGAAGGTTATTTGCACTTAATTTACTTACCCTACCTGTATTCATAAGTAAAAAACAACCTGTTCCATAGGTATTTTTCGCCATACCCTCTTTAGTACATGCATTACCATATGTGGCAGCCTGCTGGTCACCGGCATCACCTGCAATAGGTATTGGAGCACCTAGAAATTCAGGGTGCATCTCTCCCATTACACCAGATGATGGCATAACTTTTGGTAAAAGTGATTCTGGAATTTGAAAAAGTTCCAACAACTCTTTATCCCATTCACCTGTATTAATATTAAACAATAAAGTTCTACTGGCATTAGATGGGTCTGTTGCATGAACAGAACCTTTTGTAAAATTCCATATTAACCAAGTATCAATATTACCAAAAAGTAACTCACCTTTTTCTGCTAACTCTCTTGCACCCTTCACATTATCTAATATCCATTTAATTTTTGTTCCAGAAAAATATGAATCTAAAATAAGCCCTGTTTTTTCCCTAATTAAATCAGTCTTACCTTCTTCTTTTAATTTATCACAATATGCAGATGTCCTTCTATCCTGCCAAACAATAGCATTATATACTGGGGCACCAGTTTTTTTATTCCAAACAACAGTTGTTTCCCTTTGATTTGTCACACCAATAGCAGCAATATCTTTAGAAGAAATACCAGAGTTTTTCACACACTCCCTTACAACAGCCGACTGAGTATCAAATATTTCATTTGGATTGTGCTCTACCCAGCCATCTTGTGGAAATATTTGAGAAAATTCCTGTTGAGCAATTTGTATAATATTACTTTCTCTATCAAATAATATTGCTCTTGAACTTGTTGTTCCCTGGTCTAAAGCTAAAACATATTTACCCATAACATAACCTCCATTGTTTTAGAAAAAGGAAAATAGTATATTAATAAATAGAGTATTAATAGCAATTGAAAAGGCAGGTGGATCTATATGGTTACCACCATGATTCCAAAATACCCTTGCTCCAAACTCTTGAACAGCCATACCCATAACACCACCTAAAATACCAAATAAAATGGCAATATCTGCACCAAAAATAGGTTCTGTATGTAAGAACATTAATGCCCCCACTAAACTAATAGCATGTGTTACAGGAACTTTACCTGTTGCACCTTGACCTAAAGCCATCATAGTAAGCATAATACCAGATATACCCCATGTAAAAAATAAAGGAACTGTCCATGCAGCTGCACTTGAAATCTTACCACTATCTACAAGTGGGCGTAAAACATCTAATGTTCCAGCAGCAATAGCAGCAGAAACTCCACCCATAGATATACCTATCATCATTAACAGTGGTTTTGGTGTCATATAACCACACCACGATAACTCATAATGATTTGTTCCAAAAATACCATGTTTTTCAATAGATGCTTTATTGCCAAAAGGACTTTCTTTTAAGAAAACTACTCTAGAAAGCAAAGAAATAATTATAATAGAAATTGCACCAGTATCACCCTTTGCTATATATGGTATTTTTCCAAGAAATACAGCTAAATAGAATGATATAACAGCTGCTAATCCACCAACAAATAATACGTCCCAAGAGGTTCCCATAAGTGGTGTTACTATATCTTTTGCATTATTTGTAGGATGGTTGCCTCTTACTCCATGTGCATAAGTTGCAGCAACCACACCTGATAAAAATCCACCTGCTGCAGGTCCAAAAATAGGTCCTAAAGCTACTTGCATTAATATAAAATCTGAACCGCCTGCAAGCACAACTAGTGCACCCATAACAGCAATTGTTGTGCATAAAATGAATGCCCATAAAGCACCAATACTCGCTCCAAAAATACCACCACAAAAAGCATAAATAATGGTTAATATAACGCTGCTACTCATATAAACCTCCGTTATTTTATTTTTGAAATACTGCTACATATTAAATCCTCTTCCATTATATATTTGTAACTTTATAATGAATTATTTTCTACCATATGCCTAATAACAGATACAGGATGATAAGCTTTTTGATTAGTTCCATGCTGAATCTGAACTTGGCATGTTCCACATTCTGTTGTAACTATTTCACAATTACTATTTTTAATTGTATTAAATAATTCACTCCCAATTTCCATACCAATTTTATACTTCTCTTTTTTAAACCCATAGCTTCCAGAAATACCACAGCAACCAGCTTGTGCATTCTGCACTTTGTTACCTGTTAATATCTCTATTAAATCAATACTTGGAAGACCTATGCCTTGTGCCCTTAAATGACATGGAGAATGGTATATTATAGATTTTTTAGGCATATTGTATTCAAACTTAAGTTCACCACGTTCAACACAGCCCATTAAAAATTCTTGTGCGTCCATCAAACCACCAGAATAGTTTTCAAATATGGCTTCAGGAAACATTTCTGGAACATCTTTTTTAAACATTAATGCACAACTAGGACACCCTGTTACTATTGGAATATTTTTTTCTTTATATTCTTTTATTATTGATACATTAATTTTTGCATTTTTAGCTGCATCTTTCTTAAATCCATTAGAAACGAGTGGAAGCCCGCAACATACAAATTTTTCTGGAACAATTACTTCGTATCCTGCCTGATTAAATATCCATATCATATCAAGGCCTATTTGATAATCATAATCATCAACATAACAGCCGGGAAAATATACTATTTTCTTATCTAATTTAGGTTGTTTTAACTTTTTATAAACAAGCCTAAAATGTTTATCAAATTTAGGAACAGGTGCTTTTTTAGATATACCTATTCCATCTAAAATTAATCTTGTTACAGGATTATGCATACCAAAGTTTTTCAAAAATGTTGGTATATATTTAAAAATATCTGCCAAAAGTCCACCGTGACTTAATACCCAGTCACGTAATTTACCACCATTTTGAGCAGTATAATCACAACGTGCTTCCATATTTAATGTTGCAATTGCAACACCTTGTGGGCATGCTATATCACAGTTTTTGCAGTTTGCACAGTAATGCAGTGACTCTTCTTCTGCCACATCTAATAATCTAAACCTTTCATATGCTGGTCCTATAAGTCTTGGTCCTAAAAAATTAGGGGTAACTTTTGCTACTGGACAATGAACCTGGCATATTGTACATGCTATACATTTATCAGGATTAATATGTTCTGATGACATAATACATCTCCTTATTATTTACTATTTACTGCTGACAATGCAGCAGTGTAACCTGTAGAGCAGGCAACGCCATACCCTGATTTTTCAGTTGGAAAATCATAATTTCCTAATGTATTTCCTGCAAAAAATACATTTTCATATAATGGTTTACCATCTGCTCCCACAGCCTGTAATTTATCATTAACATTAACACCAAATTTGGTAAACTCATGATTTCCAAATACATTTTTTTCAGACCTATCCTCCACAGTTTTTGGAGCATCTAACTCTATTTTAAAAATTGATTCATAAACCTTTTCTGGTGTTGATAATATACCGCCACCTATTACACCACCAGTAGCAATAATATATTGTTCTGCTGTATATTCAGTTTCAACAGCACCTGCAATATTATTATGTAGTGCAACTAAACCAACACATTTATTATTCTGAACAACAGCACGTTGAACATTGCAGTTTTCAATAAATTTAACATGCAGTTTTTTTGCTTCACTAACCAATGCATCTCTTAATCTATAACCGCCTACACCGGGTGGAATAGATAAGGATTCAACAACAGTTATACCCTCTTCAATTAATTGTTCATAATTTCTTGCGTAGTTTATAGTTCCACATATTGGTGGAATAATAACAGCATCATAGCCTTCTGTATATTTTAATAATTCATTTTTTAACCAGTTAAAACCTTCCTCTTTATCTGTATATCTTGCAATATCAAGGCAGTTTAATACCCTGTGAGTTTTACCAAAAGGTGATTTTAACACAGCATGTGAAATCTCCGCATCGGAAAATACTTTATAATGTTTTACCTGTTTGACAGCCAAAGCAGTTTGAGCATCTTTTAAATATTCAACACCAATAAAAAGTATTTTTTTCGCATTTAATACTTTTGATGCATTATTAGATTCACTGCAAATATAAGTAGGTTTTGTTGTGCCTACAATAGATATAGCTGTTTGGTTATTGCCATCATCACTTATTTTAATTTTATAACCATTGTTACTGGAAATATCTATTAAACTATTAAATGCATTTTTTATATTTGTTTCACCAATAATATTATATGGGTGATTTTCTGGTAATTCTTTTAAATGGTTATACGGTGAATCTGTTATTTTTTTACCATTAATATAACCTAAAAAATCTACTGCTCCACTGCCAATAGATAATACACCAGCACCTTCTGATAACACGCTTACAGATTTACCTGCCTTTGCTGCTGTAATTGCAGCCATAAGCCCTGCCATACCGGCACCAACTACGATTATATCACTATGCCTCATAACCTTCTCCATCAAAATTAAGTGTAGAAATATAAATCGCCCTTGTAAGTTCAGCTTCACGAAGCTGACCACCCCATAACGCAGGCCTTAAACCATTCCAGCGTTCCTGCAAGAAGTTTTTAATGTTATCTGTTGGTTTAAGTTTCATCTCAATATTTTCATTTTCAAGGGCTGCAATAGCTCTTAAAGAACAAAATGTTCCTTGACATGTACCCATACCAAGCCTTGTTCTAAGGCGTATATCATTTAAATAGTATGAAGCATCGTCGCCAGCAACATATTTTATTTCTGATAATGTTACCATTTCACATTCACATACTATTTCATTTTTTTCTTGATTTTTTTCCATATTATCAAGAACTTTAACAAAATCAGCTCCTATTCTGTCTGCAACTATTTTAACTGCACCTTGTGGAAAATATTTTTTTGCTTTATTTATAGTTTTTTCTGTAATATCAGGAATAATTGGCTCAACTGCTGTTCTACATTTTGTACTTACACCAGCCATATTTGCAACAACATCAGTCACTTTTTCAGCCATAAGCCTATATGTTGTCAACTTGCCACCAAAAATAGATACAAAACCATATAAACCTTCATCGGTATGATTTACTATATTAAAATTACGACTTGCATTTCTACCTGCCCCTTTTGCACCGTATAATGGTCGTGTTCCTGCAAATGCACGTAAAATCCTATAATCATCTACATAAGGAAAAACTGCTCTTCCTATATCTAATAATTTTACTATTTCCTGGCTTGTAGGTGTTTTATCATCTGGAGTATTAGCTTCTGCTGATGTTGTTCCAAGAATTGTAACAGAGCCATGTGGAACAAAAATATCTCCATCAGAACTTTTATGCAGCCTGTTGATTACTCTTGATGTGAACCTGTGGTTAAAAACAAGCAGTGTTCCTCTATCTGGAGATATAGGTAGTGGAGCAAGACCTGATAATGCAACCATTTCCCCAGCCCATGAACCTGATGCATTAATTATATAATCACAGCCAAACTCTACTACTTCATTTGTAACTCTGTTTAATGCCTTTACACCTTTAATCTTGCCACTTTCTGTCACTATTTCAATTACTTTATGGTATGTATATAATTCACCACCATATTTTCTTGCACTCATCGCATTTTGCCATACTAAACGGAAACCATCTATGCATGAGTCCGGCACTCTATAAACTTTTGAAATATCTCTTGATAAATTAGGTTCTAAACGAAAGGCTTCATCTAATGGAACTTCTTCTGTTTTAATACCAGCTGTTTTACAACCTTCCAGCCATTTTGGAATAAATTCTGAATCATCTTGAGGGGTTTGAACAAAAAAACCTTCTGTCAACTCAACACACTGCTTACCAATTTGACGAAGAATCATATTTTCTTCAATACATTCTTTGGCAGAGTCATTATCATTTACAGCATACCTTGCTCCACTGTGCAAAAGACCATGAAATCTGGAACTTGTGCCGTATGCTAACCCACCCTGTTCAAGCATTATGGCAGGTATACCACGCATACTTAAATCCCGTAAGACTCCACTACCAGTTGCACCCCCACCAATTATAATAACTGTGGTAGTAATCATAATAGAACCTCACTTAAATATTTATTACCTTTTAAATATATATAAAGTTTAAAAATATTTCAAGAATTTATTTAATAATTATAACAATATTTTAAAAGATTATTAAACAATTATAAATAAAATGTTTTTTTATTAAATTAAATTAAAAATAATTGTTATTTAAGATAAAAAAATAATAAAAAAACATAATTTAAAAGAAATTTTTAGTATAAAATAAAACAAGGTTTATAATTATTTTAATTTTGTAATATATCTACTGTAAAATTAACTGATGAAGAACGCCCTAAATTATCTGTAACAGTTAAAGTATGAGCACCTATATCTGCATACCAAAAAAATGGCTCACCTGCAGCTTTGGTTCCAAGAAATCTATTATCAACAAAGTAGTATAAAATTTTTGCATCATTATCTGATGTAACTCTAAAATATATATCTTTTTTTTCACGAGTAATACTGTATACTGAATTTTCTGAAGGCAATAAAATATTTGGTGGATTACCTGTATTTGCAATATAATTAATTTTACAGCCAGGCATAAATTGTGGTGGCTGCTTTTTTTGAATACCAGACTGTTTAAAAAGCTTATTAATATCTGATGGCCAAAATTCAAATACCTGCATTTCTGTAGTTTCTTCATTGTAGCTGCATGCTCTAAGTCCTGTTGCTTTATCTATAGGTATACTTCTATATACATCTGTTACTTTTATAGGTGAGACACCTGGTATAAAATAACCAAGCTCTTTATGGGGGCAGTATTTATTTGGTAAATCCCCAGTGGGAGCACATATTTCCACTTTTTTTATATTAAGTTTACCTTTAGGAAATATTCTAGTATATTTTTCATTCATGGTATACTTTAAAGCTGATGCTGTTTGAAAAAAAAGTTTACCTGCAGATGTCCTACCTAAAAATACATTATTACCTTGTCCGTTAAAGTTACCAACCCAAACTACAAGAATGTATTTACCTAAAATACCAGCACTCCATGCATCTCTAAATGCATATGATGTGCCTGTTTTCCATGGTATAAAATCATTTTGAAAAGCATCTGTAACAGGTGGATTATATGATAGCATATCCATAACTAAAAAAGATGCTTCTTTTGAAAACATTCTATAACTATCTTCTTCGCATTTTAAATCTGTTTGGTAATTTATACATTTTTCTTCTCCAAAATTGGCAAGCCCAGCATACATTTTTGCAATATTTTCCATTGTAACTTCAAATCCACCAATTGCTAAAGATGTTCCATAATATTCTTCTGGTTGTAACTTCTCTACCCCTGAATAGTATAGTAAATCATAAAAAGATGATTTTGGAAGCTTAGTTAATAGTTCAATTGCTGGTATATTTCTGGAATGTATTAAAGCATCTCTTGCAAAAAGTGGTCCTAAAAATCCTCTGTCAGAATTTTCTGGTGAATATGCTCCATACTGTCTTGGAGCATCTTTCATTAATGATTTGGGGTGAATTAACCCATTATCTATACCAAGTGCAAAAATAAATGGTTTTAGTGTAGAACCAGGTGAACGCATAGCTTCTATACCATTTACCTGCCCTTCTATTTCATTATTAAAATAATCAGCAGAACCAACATATGCAGCTACTTCCATAGTTTCATGATTTAATAAAATTGCAGAAGCATTATAAATTCCTATATTTCTATGTTCTATTATAAAATGTTTAACGGTATCTTCTAGTAATTCCTGCATATTAAGATTAATGGTTGTATTGATTTTACCACGCAATCCTCTGCTTAATAGATAGTCTGTTAAATGAGGTGCTTTAAAAGGCATATGAGATGGTTGACGAACCATTATTTCCATGTTAATTACAGACTTTAAGTCTTCATCTTCTTTATGTTTTTCTAACCATAGAGGAAATATACGTTTACGGCTGTTGATGCTTTCTGCCATACCATAACTTGTAGTAGGTGCCCTGTTGTTAGGATTTTGCGGAATAATAACAAGAGCAAAACTTTCAAATAAAGTCATATCTTTAGATGGTATATTGTAATAAATTGCAGAAGCTGCCTCTGCTCCTTCTATATTATGACCATAAGGCGCTAAGTTAAGGTATGCCTCAAGAATTTCTTTTTTACTATACTTTATTTCAAGTAAAACAGCATGAAACATTTGATTTATTTTGCCAAAAAATGATTTTGAATTGATTTTATATTTTAATCTTGCTAGCTGCATAGTAATAGTAGAGGCACCATACGGGCGACCATTATCTTGAAATAAAGAATATACTGCCCTTAACACTGAAATTGGATTGATACCAAAATGATAATAAAAATATCTATCTTCATACATTAAGGTAGATTCTTTAAGATACGGCGAAATTTCATCAAGTGGAGAATAAATCCTATAAATTCCATCTTGAGCAAGAGTAAGCCTTAAAAGATTACTTTCATTATCATAAAAAGCAGTGGAAAAGCTTACATCTTCAAGAATTGGTTTAGCAGTTATCTTTAAAATGATTGATGTTAGTATTAATAACATACCTATAAAGATAACTGCATAATTAATATAATATATTTTATTCCGCATCATTTATAGCAAAGTTAAAGTTATTACCAACTGCATAAATATCCCTGTTATATAAGCTTTCACCATATGTTGGAGGGACTAAATATTCACCAGAGGAAAGCATTTTTAGTTTATAAGTAATAGTTTCATCATAATCATTATACATATTTAAATATATTATTGCTCTATCTTCTCTAAATTCATGAAACTCATAAGCCCTTGGAACATTTACACCATTTTTAGTAAGAATTTCTGTTCCACCAGGAATTAAATCTGTTATTGCTATCATGGTTTTTTCACCATAATGACTATCATTTCTAGATATTTTTATAGATACTGTAACTTCATCGCCTTGTTTAGCACTAGTTATTTTCTCACCATTTTTATCATAAAATGTTTTTGTAATATTTAATCCCTTAGATTGTTTAGATGGCAACTCTTTATCATAACCAGTGGTCGTAATATGGTAATAATAGCCAACTGGATTATTCTCTTTAAATGAAACATTTATTTCTTTTATTTTTGCATCAAACTCAGCTTTATTTTTATTTGTTTTATCAACAGTAATTCCTTTTCCTGCATCTGCATATGTAGGCATATCGTCTGCAGATTTGCCCAAACCATAAAGAGCAGCAAATGAAAATGCACTAGAAAATGAATTATAATAACCTTCATTAATATCATCAAGTAACCGTTTTACTAATATTGGATTCGCCTTAACAATATCTGGTGCATGGCGGCCTGCAAGGTAAATATATCTTGCAGTATTAGTTAATGAATCATCAAAATCGTATCTAAATAAATATTTAGTATATTCTGGAATTGATGACTCCAGTAATTTTCTACCTTTTTCTTCATTTTTATAAAGTATATATGTAGCACCCATATAAGCTGCTGTTAATGAGCTTTCCCAGTTATCATATTTTTTAGATAAATAATCTTCTAAAACATTTAATGCTCTTGCAGAAACAATACCATTTCTTGCAAGCAGATATGTGGCAAAAGCTATATCTTGAGCATCTTCAAGATATTCAGGTCTGCTGTTGCTTATACTTTTTAAATAATCAATAGCATTATTATAAAGGCTGTTTGGCACATTATAACCAAGCTCTCTAGCATCAATTAAAAACTGTGTTGCATATATTGCTGGTAAATCATAAACATAGGAGCCACCATTCCAATATGTAAATCCATTTTTACCTTTTTGTCTTGATGTTAATTCTTTAATATAAGCTTCATAAACATCTTGGACTTCTTTTGTATTTACATTTTTATCAGTAGTTGCAAGCATTACAACAGGGTATATTTTACTTGTAATTTGCTCTGTGCAGCCATATGGGTAGTATTTTAAATAACTTCCAATACCTGCAACCGCATACAATGGATTAGCTGATACCATAACTTCCCTTTTAGCAGCTAAGTTATGCATATTACGATTAGGAACTTTAAGAGAAGCATCTTTACTTTTAAATGAACCTACTGCAATTTCTGTTCTATATGGAACAACAGGACGAATAGATGATGTTATTTTAGTCTGCAGTGGTTTTTCTAAATTTTTATTTTCAACTTTTAAGGTAATCTCACCACTTCCAAGCTCATCTGTTACTACAACATCAAAAATAACTAAAGCCTCGCCACCTTCTTTTACTGTTACTGTCTTAAAGTTATCTCCAACTATATTAAAATGTTTAGATGGAACAGCTGTAATTTTAATATCTTCCTGTGCCTGCTTTCCTATAAGATTTGTTACTCCAACAGACATTCTAAACTTATCACCTTGAACTGCAGCATAAGGCATATTAGGTGTCAAAACAACCGGTGAACGTGATATAAATGAAGTTTCACTACTTCCTACACCATCTTTAGAAACAGCAACTGCCATAACTTTAATAGAACCATGAAAATGTGATGGAACTTTTACTGTATATTTATTTTTATCACCTGCTTTCACATCAATAATTTTAGACCAAAAAACTGCAGGTTTTTCAACAACTCTTGCAAATGGATTTAGTCTTTTTGCTGCCATTTTTGCCATTACTGCATCTTCACCACCACCAACACCATACACATCGCTTAAAATATTATAATCTGGTAGAATTAAATCTGCAGTTTGAGTTGTTCTAACAGATAAGGCAACCTTTCTCATAAAATAATTTAATGGATCAGGTAATTTATAACCTGCCACTTGAAGAATACCTTCATCTACACCATAAATAATAATTTTACCATTTTTAGCAGCACTGTATTCTACTGTTATATTATCTCCCGGCATAACTATCTCTGGTGTTTTTAAAGTTATATCTATTTTTCTTTTTGATTTATCAATAGAAAATGGCATTACTGCATAACTTAATGGCTTTGTAAAAATATCTTTAGAAGTAATATCTCGAACAAATGTTACATTAATATATCCGTTACCTTCTAAATCATTTGGAATTTTTATACTTTGTGTCATGGTATTAGTATTACTTTTAAACCATTTATACGTATATACTTTTTCTTTTTCAATTGTTATTAAACCATAACCTGAATAAGGAGCTGTTATACTTAAGTTAACAGTATCGCCTGCCTTATACTCTTCTTTATCAAGTTTTAATAAAAGTTCTGATTCTTGTGCAACACTTGTATCAATATCTTCATTACCTGCAACATAATAATCAACCTTGCCTACAACAATATTATCTTCATTAATGACTTCATACACAAAGTCGCCTGCAATATTTGTTGGAAGATTTATATTTGTTCCCTGTTCTGTAATAGAAATATTACCACTATTTATAACATTATAACGTTTAACATTGCTGTATCTGTATCTACCATATGAATCTTTTATTAACTGGCTTGAATAAGTTATTTGAGATACTCTATACCGCATATCTGGCTTACTAATTTTATTTAAATTGCTATCTACTGCAATAAAATTAACAGATGCTTTTTCATTAGTATTTAAAAAATATAAATAACTATCAGTAGTATATCCAACCAAATAATCAGATGGCGATACTTTTACACTGGTATATCCTGTAACACCATCACCACTTCCAGCTTCAAAGACTTCACTGCTAAACTCTAATAAATAAGTTCCATGTGTATATTGAGTAAATAAATCTGATAAATCAAACTGAGCAATACCCTTTTCATTTGTTTGAGTATCACTAATATCTGGAGTGTATGCTTTTCTAATACTGCTTACACTATCTACATAAGGATCTGTAAATGAATATTTTTTTAGTTCTGGAAAATAATACCGTGTAGGAGCAAATGATACTTCTGATTTAACTCTTCTGTTTGCAGCAGGAGTTCCAATCATATTATCCGCTTTCACTTCAATATTAATTTTATCTGGGTTTATCCAGCCTTTTGATTTATTTTCTTTTACAGAAGCATTCACACGTATTGTATCTGTATCAAACTCTTTTAATTCAAAAGATACAGCACCTAAAGATGATTCAAAATCACCTTTATTATTAAGAAGATAAACTCTTACATAATAATTACCAGTAGTAAAGTATGGCTGAGTTTTTAAAACAGTTTCAAAAAAACCTGAACTATCAAGAGAGTAACTTTCTTTTAAAACCACTTCATCTTTTGGGGAAGTAATACTTATTTCAACAGGAACACCTGCTAATTCTTTTTTCCATGCAGTATCTTTTATAATGCTTGCAATGTTTACATCTTCTCCCGGTCTATAAATTCCTCTGTCTGTAAACACCATTGCTTTTAAAGCATCTGCATTTGATATATACTCGCCACCAATATCAAACTTAGAATACTCTATTTCTCTTTTATAATCAAAAGGCAAATAAGTAAAATCATTATCCTTTCTTGCCACTATTGCAATTGGTGCGTTGTTATCATTTGCAATCTCATATTGAAAATGACCATTACCATCTGTTTGACCTGATACAATAGGAAGACCATTTTTACCAATAACTTGAATTTTAGCATTCTTTACAGCTTCACCTTTTGATATAGAAGCAATAAATACATCTGTCTTATTACTTTTATTGCTTTTTGCAATAATATACATATCCGTAACAAGAATAAATTTGGACATTTCAACATAACTACTATATCTATTATCGTAGTAATCATCATAATAATAATCATCATAGTCATTATAACTACTATTACGTATTTTTTTACCTTCTTTATCTAAAGATAATGCTTTAATATAATATAAACCTGGCTGTCCACCTAAATATTCAGCAATATTTATTGTTGCATAACTAGGATATATTTTATCTGAAGATGCAAGTGGAAGTTTTGTATTTTTATATTCTGAAAAATTAGTTTCATCTATTGAACTCGAATTAAAATTAACTTCCCCTAATCCTTTACTTGTAGAGAAATTAATAATATGCTGTATTTGCTCTGGAAGTATTTTCCCAATAGATATATCTAATGCACTAGCGCCACGGGATTCAAAAGTAATGTTTTTTTCACTGTTTAATGAAAGCAGTGTTCCTTTTTGTAAAATACTTAATGTTGGTTTTATTGGGTCTAATGTAACTTTATCTTCAATATCTGTTCTTAAAGCAATCCCTGAAACTGATTTTAAATTTTTATTTATAACTAAATGTAATGATGTGCTTTCTTCTACATCACAATTTATTTTAAATGAATGAACAACATCTGCATTATTACCTGTATCAATTGGTGTAACAGTAACTTCTATATCTCTATCATAATCATAAAGTTTTAAGTTTTCTATTAAATCAGCCATATTTACTGCTTCGGAAAAAGTTAAAACAAGTGTATGTCTAGGGTTATTTTTTTCATCTCGAACTATTGGTGCTGAAGCTGTATCAAGATAAAACCTTGCCCCTTCACTTATTTTTTCCACAACATAAGAATGGCTTATTTCATAAAGCAGCTTACTGCTGCCTGTAGCACTTTCTATTCTTGGCAGCGAAAACATTAATACCTGCTGTTTATTATCAACCATTTTAAATTCATCAGAAACTATCTTTGCACCATACCCATCTTTATCAAATATGACTTTAAATTTTAATTTATCTTTGTTAAGCATTAAGGAAGATTCTTTTTTAAACTGTTTTTGGTTAAATAAATAATTAAATTTTATATTAAGAATATACTGTTGCTCATTATTATTAAAATCATTATTGATATTTTCAGAATTTATATAATAAGTAAATGGTTCTGTTCTAAAATTTGTGGATAGTTTACTTAATTTATAATATGTATTAAATAATGACTTATCCATACTAATAGTATATTTAGTATCAGCAGTCCATTCTGATGATGGCATAAAAGTAATATTTTTACCATTATTACTACCTACCCATTTACCTTTAATTTCGGGGCTTATTTTAATAAAATCACTGAGTTCTTTTCCCTTATACTTATTTAAAAGTGCAGGATTTGCATCATCAGATGAAAAAATTATTTTTAAATTAGAATCTTTATTTTTAATATTACTTGATTTAGGTGTTTCAAGATTATAAGTTAATAATACATTATGCTTTATTTTATTACTATCATGTTCTGATGTAGCAGTGGCTTGCGATGATATATCCACCTGAACAGAAGATACTGCTTCATTTGATACACTTGCATTATTATCTGCTGTTTGCCCAGATATAGTCTCCTGCTGGCTGTTATCAGAAGTGTTGCTATCATCATTTTTTCTACAACCAGAAAATACTAATAAAAAAATAAATATAATTAAATAAATCTTTTTTGCCATAATATAACTCCACTTATTAAAACTCTTTACTACTTGCATCATTCAAAATATCGTTTGAAATTCTCCCGACTTTATCTGATACTTCTTTTGTTGAAACAGCTACTTTCAATGTGCTCTCTGTTACAGACTGTAACTCAAGAATTGAGTTTCTCATTTCCTGCATTTCCATTGTCTGTGTAGTAATTGCAGTATCCATATGATTAATAGCTTCCACTAATGCATTTGTATTATCTGAAATCTCATGCAGATTTTTTTGTGTTCGTTCAGCAAGTTTTCTCACCTCATCTGCAACAACTGCAAAGCCTCTACCATGCTCACCAGCACGAGCTGCTTCAATTGCAGCATTTAATGCCAGCAAATCTGTTTGGTCTGCCACATCATGTATAACTTCAATAATACTTCTTATGGCTTCTGAATGCTCTACAACCTCTTTTGCTCTTGTATTCACTGATTCCATAGATTCATTTAAATGATTTAATGATGAAATATTCTTAGACAAATGGCTGGACTGAGTTTGAGCACTACTTTCTAAGGTATCAACATGATTTTTTAATTCATCAGATGAACCCATAAGATTTTCACAGGTATTCATTGATATATGAAGCATTTCACGTATTCTTTCACCCATCAAATTAATACCTTTTATTACAGATAATAATTCACCATCAAGCATACCTTCATCAATTGATGCTCTAAAATCATTATTTGAATATTTAGCTACAACTTGTAAAATTTCCTGCATTGTAGTATTTAAGTTATTAAATGTTTCATTAATATTATCTTTTAACATATTTAAAGCAGGGTTGCTGGTATATGCATGAATTTTTACATTTAAAAATCCACTTTTAACTTTTGCTGATACTTCTAAAGATTCCTCTATTAGTTTTTTATCTTCATCTAACCCTTTTTGCAGTAAATCCACCTGTTCTGTAATTGCATTTGAAACAGCTAATATCTCATCATTACTTTTTGATTTATATGATATTTTATTGCTTTTATCCCTATAGCTTATACTATCAAAAAAATCAAACAATGAAACAGTCATTTTTCTAAGTGGTATAATAATAGCAAATCTAATTACAATATTAATAGAAAAAAATAATACTAATAAAAAGACGATAACACTTGCGAATATTATTGTTCTTAGAAATAAAATATCATTAATATAATCACTTTCTAAAGCACTAATAATAATATTCCAGCCTAAATCACTATGAAAAATATCTTGTGCTATATAGTCATTGTTATCATATTTATAGTGAAATGTTTGGTTTTCCTTAATTACATTATAAAAAGAAAGGCTGCTTGGTTTATCTGCTAAACTCCCTATTGTAAATGCATCATTTTTTTTATCAAAAGCCATAATATAGCCATTTGTTCCTATTTTAATACTTTCAATACTTTCTCTTAAAACTTTATATGCAGGAGTAAGATTATAGCCTATAAATAATATACCTGTAACATTATTACTTGTATCTTTTATTGGCTCATAAAAAGTCATATAGTCATTACCAAAAAGAGTTGCCTTACCTATATAAATTTCACCTTTCAAAACAAGATTATATGCAGGATGATTATGGTCTAATTTAGTCCAAATAGCACGGTTGCCATCTGCATCCTTTAAAGATGTTGTTATTCGTATGAAATCATCACCATCTCTTGCAAATACAGTAGCAACATCAAATGTTGTAGATGAAAATTTATCTAAAACTTCTGTATTACCAGTAAGTAAATTATCATATAAGTAATATTCTGGATAGCCATCAGCATTTTTTCCTCTTATTTCAAACTCGGTAGAACTACCATAATTTGATTCAAGAAAATATTTAAATACAGACATGGAGTTTTTGCTGTTTTCTTTTAACTGACCTATTAAATTATTAAAAGAACTATTAACTAAAAGTGCAGCTTCTTTAATGTTCATTTCAGCACTAGACTGGGCACTTTTTGAAGCATAAATACTAATGAAAAAAAATAGCACTATTACTAAAATAGCAATTATTGGTGCATTAGTAATAAGAATTTTTCTTGCAATTGAAGCATTTTTTAGAGTAAACATCTTATCACCTACTATACAAAATTTATTTTGTCATTATAAATCAACTATAAAAATAATGCAACTAATTAATAATCCTATTGATTTACTATGATATAGAATATGTTTTTTAAAAAAATACTAGTATTTATAAAAATAATAATGTATTTTATTTGAAAACATATGGAGAAATATATGACTGCTAAAAACGCATTAGAACTTGTAAAAGATGATATCAATAAAGTGGAACAGTTTCTAAAAGATGATATTAAAACCTCTGTCCCTCTTATAAATGAAGTAATTATATACCTGCTTTCAAGTGGTGGCAAAAGATTACGCCCTGTTTTTCTGGCATTAAGTGCTAGAATGTGTGATTATAGTGGGGATAAAATCCCTGCAATGAGTGCAGTAATTGAATATATTCATACAGCAACACTTTTACATGATGACATTATAGATGGTGCAAAATATAGAAGAAATCGTCCTACTGCAAATAGTTTATATGGTAATGATATAGCTGTTTTATGTGGTGATTTTTTGTATTCTAGAAGCTATATTACATTAACAGAGTATGGGGCCAAAGATGTTCAAATGATTTTATCATCTGCTGCCCTTACTATGAGTGAAGGTGAAGTTATACAGCTTTTAAAAACTGGTGATATTAACATTACTTTTGATGATTATATTCAGATTATTACTCGTAAAACAGCAGTCCTTTTTTCTGCTGCTTGTGAAATTGGCGGTAGAATTGCACAGGTTAATGAAGATAAAATAAAGGCATTAAAAGATTTTGGCTATTATCTAGGGCTTGGTTTTCAAATGACAGATGATATTTTAGATTATATGGGTGATGAAAAAGTTACTGGTAAAAAAAATGGAACAGACTTATATGAAGGTAAACTTACTTTACCTGTTATAAAACTGCTGGAATATGTTAATGAAAATGAAAAAAATATAATTACAGAAATGTTTAGTAAACATGAAAGAAATGAAAATGATTTAAAAATTTTAAAAGATATTATGGAAAAATATAATATAAAAGAAATATCTGAACAAACGGCTGATGAATATATTAATAAATCACTTACTTCATTAGATGTATTTCATGATAATGAGTATAAAAAAGCTTTAATTGCATTAGCTCTTGCCATGGTTGGCAGAGATGCATAATATATGAAAAAGTTTTTGTATTTATTATCGTTTACAGCTATATTTTCTTTATGTAATAAAAAAGAATTTGAAACTTATCACTTTTTTGCACTTGGCACATTAATAGATATTACTATACCATCATATGAAAGAGATAAGTTGTATATGATAAATGAATATGTAAATAAATTATCTAACACAATTAGTTTAGACGAAAATAAAATAAATAATGCACTGATAAACCAGAGTATAAATATTTCAGTTGATACAGTCTCAATATATAACAGAGCATTATTTTATAATAGTATTGATAATGTATATAATCCTGCAGAACATACTGTTTTAAAACTTTATGGTTTTCCAGAAGGTCCATATAAGATACCAGATAATAATACACTTGAAAATGCCAAAAAAAATGCAGTTTTTAAAAATTTAGTTCTAAAAGATAAAAAGATGTATAAAACCACTAATTTATCAGTAGATTTTAGTGCAAATGCAAAAGGATATATAGTTGATAAAACAGTAGAATATATGAAAAATTTAAATATTAAAAATTTTATTATTAATGCAGGTGGAGATTTATATGTAAATGGCTCTAATAATAATGGTAATTTCAAAATTGGTATAAAAGCACCTGATAACAACATCTTAAATATAGTAAAAATTAAAAATAAAGCTTTAGCAACAAGTGGTAATTATGAACGTTATTTTATAAAAGATGGAAAAAAATACAATCATATTTTTTCAGGTGTAAAGCATTTATCTGAAGAAAAATATCAATCTATATCTATTATTGCAGATAAAGTAGAATATGCCGATGGATTTGCCACATTATTTTATTTATTAGATATTGATAAAATAGAAAAATATTGTAAATTATATAATGTTGCAGTATTAATCTTGACAAATAATAATAAAATTGTCAAACTTTGTAATTGGGAACAATATGAATAAAAATTATAATTTTATTTTAGCTAGTGCTTCGCCTAGAAGAAAGGAACTTTTATCAATTTATACTAACAACTTTAAGATTATGCCAGCTGATATTGATGAAAGTTTTCCTGAAAATATGGATATAGATGCTATACCATTGTATATAGCAAAAAAGAAAGCAGAAACATTAAAAAATGAAATAAATGATAATGATATAATTATTACAGCAGATACTGTTGTTATATTAGATGATACAATATATGGCAAACCAAAAAGTAAAGATAATGCTTTTTGTATGCTAAACAAATTATCTAATAAAGAACATAAAGTTGTTACTGGCGTTTGCTGTTATAGTGGTGATGATACTATTTGTATAGAATTTACCGATACTACATTTGTTAAATTTATTACGTTAGATGATGATATAATATATAATTATCTTTCAAAAAATGAGTATATAGATAAAGCTGGAGCATATGCTGTTCAAGGTTATGGCTCGTTATTTATAGAAAAAATTAACGGAAGTTATGATAATGTTGTAGGGCTTCCTGTTGGCAAATTAATGGTAAAATTATTAAAATATAATATAAATATATTTGATATATAGGAGTTATATATGCTTGAGAGAAATCTTTATAACATGTTATATGAAAATGTAAAAAAGTACCCAAAACGAACTTTTATATCTTTTGAAGAAAGAAGATATACGTATGCTGAAGGATTTAAAATTATTAATCAAATGGCACATTTTATGCAAAAAAAAGGTGTAAAAAAGGGAAACAAAGTAATTGTTATGCTAGGTAATTCCCCTGAGTTTGTTTTTTCTGTCTTTGCTATTTTTGCCTGTGGTGCTGTAGCTATTCCTATAAATACATTTTTTAAAGCAAATGAAGCATCATACATTGTTGAAAACAGTGAATCTACTTTTATAATTACTGAAGGTCAGTTTGAATCAATTATGGAAGAAGTGCGTGTAGAATGTCCAAAAGTGCAGGATATTTTTACTTTCGATAATGCTATAGATAATGCTTTAAATTTTTATGAACATATAAACTCTATGCCTGATACTCCTATTGACTGTAAAGCATCAGTTCATGAACTTGCAATATTTATTTATACATCAGGAACAACTGGCCACCCAAAAGGTGCAATGCTTTCCCATTACAACCTACTAGAAAATGCTGAAAGCTGCGATAAAATGATTAATGCTACTTTTAAAGATAAATTTTTAATATTGTTGCCAATGTTTCATACATATACTTTTACAACATGTATTATATACCCTGTAAATATTGGCTGTACACTTATTATTTTAAGAAGTGTTATGGATATGAAAAAAGACAGCTTTAAAAAAATACTGCTTTATCAACGCCCTACTATAATGCTTGGTGTTCCACAGATATATTCAGTAATGGCAAAATCTTCTATGCCAAAATGGTTTATTAAATTTTTATACCCTATTAAAATACATATTTCTGGTGGGGCAGCATTACCTGCAGAAATTTTTGACCAGTTTAAGAAAAAATTTGGTATTGCAGTTATTGAAGGGTATGGGCTTTCTGAAGCATCTCCTGTTGTTGCTCTAAACCCACTTGATAAACAGAAACAGGGAACCGTTGGTGTTCCATTACCAAATGTTCAGGCAAAAATCATTGGTGATGATGAAACAGAACTGCCAAAAGGGCAAGTTGGTGAGTTAATAGTTAAAGGTCCAAATGTTATGCAGGGATACTGGCATATGCCACAGGCAACAGATGATGCAATTAAAAATGGCTGGCTTTTTACAGGTGATTTTGCCACTATGGACGAAGATGGTTACATTACTATTGTAGACCGTAAAAAAGATTTAATTATTGCAAAAGGTATGAATGTATATCCTAGGGAAGTTGAAGAAGTTATATATAAATTCCCTGGTGTTGATGCTGTTGCCGTTATTGGCATTCCTTCTGTTGAACAAGGTGAAATTATTGCAGCATATATAAAAGCAAAAGAAAATGAAACAGTTGATGAGAAAGGGCTGCGTAATTATTTAGCAAAACATTTAGCTAACTTCAAACTGCCTCGTATAATTAAAGTAATTGATGAAATACCACTTACTGCTACGGGTAAAGTTTTAAAAAGAGAACTTAAAGAACTTGTAAGAAATGGAAAATTGTAATGAAATAAATTATTATAATATACTCCTTCCTGTTCCTACAGAAGGAGTATATACATACTTTTCCCAAGGATATCTTCAAATCGGTGAAAGAGTTATTGTTCCCTTTGGTAATAGAACTTTAACTGGTATTGTAATAGAAAAAACTACAAAACCAGATTTTGAATGTAAAGAAATATTAATGTGCTATAATGAAGCACCACTCTTTTCTGAAAAATATATTAATTTTTTAAAACAAATATCATCATATTATGTCTGCCCATTAGGGCTTGTTTTACATGGAGTAATTTCTGACAAACTGCTAAACACAGAAATTACAGAAACAGAAGATATTAAATGTCATGAACAACATAATATAGAACTAACACAAACACAAAAAAATATTGCTGAAAGTGTCAATCTAAATAAATATTCCTGCCATTTAATAAAAGGTGTTACAGGTAGTGGTAAAACTGAAATATACCAGGAAGTTGTTAAAAAAGTAATTGCTAGTGGAAAACAAGTTTTATATATTGTTCCAGAAATATCTTTGACACCACAATTAATAAAAAGAATGTCTATAAGGCTTGGTATGGAGCCATCTATATTTCATTATCAATTAAATGATAAAATAAGAAAAAAACATTTTATAGATTTTGCAACAGGTAAATCCTCATTTATGCTTGGAGCAAGAAGTGCATTATTTATTCCAGCAAAAAATATAGGGCTGATTATTGTAGATGAAGAACATGAATCATCATATAAACAAGATGAATCCCCTGCTTATAATCTGCGTGATATGGCTGTTTTATATGCTAATATATTAAATATACCAATTATTTTAGGAAGTGCAACTCCATCTATTGAATCACTATATAATGCTGAAAATCAAAAATATATATTACATGAACTAAAAAGCCGACCAAATAGTGCTAAACTACCAGATATAAAAATTATTGATATAAAACAGCATGAACTAATTGGTTCACTAATTTCAGAACCAATTTATGATGAATTATCTAATGTTGTGAAAAATAATCAACAGGCAATACTACTTTTAAACAGGCTTGGTTATTCTACATACTTATACTGTCAGCAGTGTGGTCAAATTGCAACATGCCTAAACTGCTCTGTTGGACTAATCACATCAAAATCGAAACAAAAAATATTCTGTAGATATTGTGATACTGATTATACAAATCTTACATGCCCATGCTGTGGTTCAGCTTTATTTAAAGAATATGGAGCAGGCACTGAAAAATTAGAAGAATTTCTTGAAAATATGTTTCCAGATAAAGTTATACGTATTGATACTGAAAGTGCATCTTCCCTAAAATTATTAGATAAAAATATAAAACGTTTTGAAAATAAGGAAGCAAATGTATTAATTGGAACTCAATTAATAGCAAAAGGATTACATTTTCCAAATGTTACATTTGTTGGTGTGTTAGGCATAGATAATATTATGGCGCTGCCTGATTTTAGAGCTGCAGAAAAAGCATACCAGTTACTTATTCAAGTAGCTGGGAGAGCTGGAAGAGAATATTTAAGTGGTAAAGTTTATATACAAACAACTAATCCTGAAAATAATATATTTCATATGATAAATGACTTTAATAAAGAATTTTATAAATGGGAAATAAATAGAAGAAAAATAACTTTATATCCACCTTTTACAAAAATGGCTAGGCTAATATTTAGTTACATCAATCATGAAGATTGTTACAATACTGCAAAAATAGTATATAATAATTTAAAAAATCTTTGTAATGGAGAAAATATCAAAATATACCCTTTAAAAGATGCCTTTCTTGCAAAATTGCAAAATAAATTTAGATATGAAATATTAATAAAATCTACAAGTAATAATCAATTAAATACATCATTAATTTATGCACAGCAAATTTTTAATAAATATAAAAAAGGTGCAATGAAATTAAAAATTGATAAAGATCCTTATTTTATGATGTAGCACTTAATTATTTCTTTTTTCATTGAGCAGAATAGCACTTTCAGTTAAAATAATTTTTGCAATATCACTTTTACTTTGTTTACCAGTATTTCTTTTGTCCCCATTTTTAAAGTAAAGAGTTATTTCATTATTATCACTATCAAACCCAATATCCTTTCTTGATACATCGTTTGCTGCAATTATATCAGCATTTTTTTTAGAAAGTTTATCTTTTGCATATTCTTCCATATTATCTGTTTCAGCAGCAAAACCAACTAATACCTGATTATCGGTTTTGTTATGCCCTGCATATGCTAAAATATCTTTAGTTTTAATGAGTTTCAATTCCATTACTTCATCTTTTTTCTTGATTTTATTATTATGCTTGTAATCTGGAGTATAATCTGCAACTGCAGCAGCCATAATAATTATATCTGCTCCATTAAAGTTATCAAGAAATAAATTATACATATCATCAGCACTTGTAACAAATTTAATATCAGGCAAACTTGAGCTTATATTTACTTCACCAGAAATTAATGTAATATTTGCTCCCATTTTATAAGCTTCTTCAGCTAGTGCATATCCCATTTTTCCACTGGATTTATTTGTAATATAACGAACTGGATCTATATATTCTTTTGTAGGACCAGCTGTTATTAATATATTTATACCATTTAATAAATCATTTTCTATTTGCAGGTTATTTTTTCTATTACTAAGTATATAAATAACTTTTTCTGCAATTTGAGAAGGCTCTGCCATTTTTCCTTCTCCAGTTGTTTGGCAGGCAAGCAACCCACTTTCTGTATCTATTATATTAACACCTTTTGACTTTAAAGACTTAATATTTTCCTGAACTGCAATATTATGAAACATATTAGTATTCATAGCAGGTGCCAGCACTAATGGACATGTAAGAGCCAGCACTGTAGATAAAAGCTCATTATCTGCTATACCTGCATTTATTTTACCGATTATATTTGCAGTAGCTGGTGCAATAATACATATATCTGCCCATAATGCATAATCTATATGACTAATAGGGGTGGGAGTATCATCATCTCTTAAAACTTTATTTAATGAGAGAGCTTCAAATGTAGTATGCCCAACAAACTTTTCAGCATTTTTGGTCATCATTACTTTTACATTATGCCCTGCCCTAACAAATTCTCTAACAAGATATGCTGCTTTATAACAGGCAATACCACCTGTTACACCAACTAATATATTACTCATTATCCACCTTATGAAAATGCCCTTTTGTATATACAAAAGGGCTTAGTATTATTCTCCTAAAACTGATTTTATTAAATCTATTGGTATAGGAATAATCGTTGATTTATTATTATCTTTTGATGTAATTTCAGATAATGTTTGTAAATAACGAAGCTGTAAAGTTACTGGATTTTCACCAATAATACGAGATGCTTCTGCTAATTTTTCTGCTGCCTGGTATTCACCTTCAGCTAAAATTACTTTTGCACGCCTTTCCCTTTCTGATTCTGCTTGACGGCTCATTGCTTTTTGCATTTCAACTGGTAAATCAATATGCTTTAATTCGACTGATGAAATTTTAACACCCCATGAATCTGTTTGAGTATCAATAATAGACTGTATTTCTTTATTTATCTTTTCTCTACTTGAAAGTAAATCATCAAGTTCAAATTGACCAACAATACTTCTTAATGTTGTTTGTGAAATTAAGCTGATTGCCTCGCCAACATTTTCAACAACTAAAACAGCTTTGTCTGGTGCAATAACTCTGAAATAAACAACTGCATTAACTTTAACAGAAATATTATCTTTTGTAATAATATCTTGAGAAGGAACGTCCATAACCATAAGTTGCGTATTAACGCGTTTCATAGTCTCAAGAAAAGGTATTAATAGAATAATTCCAGGCCCTCTAACTCCCGCAAAACGACCAAGCCTTAAAACAACAGCTCTCTCATATTCCATAAGTATTTTTACACTGCTAAATAAAACCATAAGTATGAATATTATAAATAGTCCTAATATAATAAATGGTGTTTCCATGTGTCCTCCATAAACAATAAATTCTAGAATGGTCATTATATAAAATTATTTTTTTTTTTGCAACGATATATTATATCTTATGTATTAAAAAAATTTCAAACATATCCTTGCAATATTAAAAAAAATATTATAGAATTTCTTGATTTTAAATAAAAAGGTGTGTAATTTATGATTAAAAGTATGACAGGTTTTGGTAAATACTCAATATCAAATGAAAAATATGATATTTTTATTGAAATGAAATCTATTAACAGTAAATATTTTGATGTTAATTTTAGGCTTCCAAAAACTGTTTCTACTCTTGAAATCTCAGCAAGAAGTCCTTTACAGGAAATTCTACTTCGCGGTAAAATTGATATTAGAATAGAAATAAATATCCACACAGTAACAAAGCACCCTCATGTAAATTTAGAAGTAGTAAATGAGTATAAGAAAATATTTACCGATATTGCAAATACAGCAAATATTGAAGATAAACCAAAGTTAGACCACTATCTTCGTATGCCTGATGTTCTTGATTACACAACAGATAATGCCATTGAAGAAGAATTAGAAAAAACCACATTAGGTGCATTAATTGAATGTGCAAAACAAGTTGACCAAATGAGAGTAACTGAAGGACAAGCCTTAGAAAATGATATAAAAAATAGAATAAATAACTTGTATAATCAAGTATGCCTTATTGAAAATAGTAAAAATGATGTATTTGAGTTATGGAAAAATAAATTTATTAAACGAATGGAAGAAATGGGTGTAGGCAGCCAGTATGAAGAAAGAATTATACAAGAAGCTTCTATAATGGGAGAAAAAGCAGATATTACTGAAGAGATTACACGTTTAAAATCTCACTTTGAACAGTTTAACAATATATTAGATAACGAATACCCTGTAGGAAAAAAACTTGATTTCTTAAGCCAGGAAATACATAGAGAACTAAATACTATTGCATCAAAAAGTTCAAAACAGGTAATTATTACAACTATTGTGGAAGCAAAAGCTGAAATTGATAGAATAAGAGAACAAGTTCAAAATATTGTTTAATATGATTTATAGTGCATTATTATGTGTTATAAAATTATATATATTCATTTTATAATCAATGTTTTATTATTATGGTCAAGTTCAACATTATTTGATTTATAGCCTTTTTCAAAAGCTTTTTTACAGTATTCATATGCTTTTTTATTATTTTTTTTAACACCTGCTCCGTCATAATACATTATACCAATAATATAAAATGCTGGAGCAAAATCAAAATCTGATGAACGTTCAAAATAATCATATGCCATTAAATAATTTTGTGCTACACCTTCGCCGTATAGATACATATATCCTAAATCATATAGTGCATGAGCATGGTTTTGCTCTGCTGCTATTTCAAGATAATATTTTGCTTTTTCATAATCTACTGCAACACCATCACCATTTAAATATCTAGCCCCTAACCTAAAAGCCGCACCAATATTTCCAAGTAATGCAAGCTCTTCATCACTTTTAATGGTAGCCTGTGAAAATAATACAGTTGGAAATATAAGTAAAACTATTAATAAAACTATAAATTTATTCATAAATATTCCTTTGGCATTTATTTTGCTATCACATCTGTAGTGAATTTAAGAGGTGATAAAATGAGAAAAAATACGATTGCATTTGCTTCCATATTTATGATTTTAGCTACACTTACAAACTCTACAATAACAAACCATCTCGCATATTTATTAAATGAACTATTAAAAATGTGGTAATATACTCGCAAAATTTAAGCAGGGTTATTATTATAAGTAAAGTTTAACTTGTGGTATTTATAAGTAGTGGCTTTATCGTCATTATTGTATATAAATTTAAGCTTAATCGAACCAGCACTGCCTTCTGTTGGTGTATTATTCATTTTTATAGAAAGCTTACACTTATTACCTTTGCCTATATTCTGCAAACATGTGTTTGGCTCAAAAACAGGTTCATTAACAAAGTTATTATTGTTATAGTCAACAGAAGTTTCATCAATACCTATTAAAGTAATAATATTTGTATCAATTACTAATTCAAAATCTTTTGATGTATTAATATCTTGAGATGTAAAATTTAATGTATTAGAAGGCAGGACAGTAAGCCCTAGTGTGCTTGATTCATTATTATAATCATACACCACCCCATTACTATCAGCACAAGAAATAATGAAAATATTTAAAAACATTATTACAAAAATGTATTTTTTCATTAATACCTCATAAATATAAAAAGGGGAAACAAATCCCCCTTTTCTATTCAATAACATAAGTGTTGTTTGATAAATATTCTGAAACTATTATATGGTCATTCTCAGGTGATAATTCATATAATTTTTTTTCAGATGCAGCAATAGTATCATCATGTGATACTAGCCTAACCATTTCATTTGATATAATATCATACACATCATTAGATGATGCATACATAACATCTCTTAACTGCCAAATTTCATCAAAATCAACTACTTTCTCTAAACCAACATTCTCCAACACATTAGCAAATAATGCACTCTTCTTTTCAAGGTAACCAGCTGGTGCATTTTTACAATTATCAAGTTTTAATATTACATAAAAGCTGTGAGTTTCATGAACAAACATATAATACCCCTAACAATAAAAAATGATAATTAGACTAATACATTTTTTATAATTATGCAATGTTTATTTCATAATTTTAGCTTTTTATTTCATTTTCTAAAAATTCTACCCATTCTTGTTTGTTGAAAATTGGTGCAGTTATAAATATATCTTTATCTCCCCTGCCACTCATATTTACTATAATAGCTTTATTTTTATCAATTGTTGGAGCAACTTTTAAAAGTTCAGCCAAAGCATGAGATGATTCAAGAGCAAATAAAATACCTTCATTTTTAGCAATAAAAGCAAGTGCATCTGTAACTTCACTATCTCTAGCAGAAGTCATGGTTAATCTTCCAGTTTGCTGTAAATATGCAAGTTCTGGACCTACACCTGGATAATCAAGTCCTGCTGAAATTGAGTGAGTTGGCTCAACATTGCCATCTTTATCAAGTAAAAACTTACTTTTAAAACCATGATGAACTCCAGTAACTGCACCAGAATTTGGAGCCAATCTTTTAGCATGTTCCCCAACATTATCACCTGTGCCACCACCTTCAACACCTATTAATTTAACTGTTTCTTCATCTAAAAACCCAGAGAATATACCCATAGCATTAGAACCACCACCAACAGCTGCAATTACTGCTGCTACATCTAAATTAGCATCTTTTGCCTGTTTGTTAGCTTCTTTACCTATAACAGATTGAAACTCTCTTACAATAGCAGGAAATGGTGCAGGTCCTACTGCCGAACCTAAAAGATAATGTGTATCTTTTAAAGATTTAACCCAGTAATTTAGTGCTTCATCAACAGCATCTGCAAGACCACGATTTCCTGATTCGACAGATACAACATTAGCACCAAACATCTGCATAGTTAATACATTAGGATGCTGGCGTTTAACATCTATGGCACCCATATAAATATCACAGCCTAAACCTAATTTAGCAGCAGCTGAAGCTGTTGCAACACCGTGCTGCCCTGCTCCAGTTTCTGCTACAACCTTTGTTTTACCCATTCTTTTAGCAAGTAGACACTGTCCTATTGCATTATTTATTTTATGAGCACCAGTATGTGCAAGCCCTTCACACTTAAAGTATATTTTTGCACCACCTAATGCTTTTGTTAAATTTTCTGCATAATAAAGTGGCGTTGGTCTGCCTATAAATGTTTTTTGTAGATATTCAAGTTCGTCTGTAAAACTTTTATCTTTCATAGCATCTAAAAATGCACTTTCAAGTTCATCTAATGCTGGTTGTAATAATTCAGGAACATAACTTCCACCAAATTCTCCATATGTTTTGGAATATCGCATAATTGCACCTCAATTTATTGTTTATATTTTATCTTTTTAATTAATTCTTTTATTTTATCTGTTGTTTTATAGTTTTGTATATTAAACTCGATAAGTTCAATATTGTGTAATTTTATTATACTTGTCATATCTTCGCCTTCCATAAAGGAAAGCCATGGTGTATATATATTATTATCTTTTATAAATACAGCATTATCTACAAGTAATGGTGTAATATTATTTATATTGTTATTAAAAGCTGAAGCTAATTTATAGCTGCATGGTATATATAAATTACTATCTGTATGATTTTCTATACAGTCTGCCATACCACTGCTGACTAATTCTTCTGCAATAATAATTGAATTACTATCATATACTTCTATAGCAGTAATTTTATTATTATTTTTACATATTTTTAATAAATTTATAGTTTTATCTATACTGTTTTCATGTAACCTTATACCAACCATATCTATACCATTTTCAATACATAAATTTATCTCTTCCTGCAATGTAATATTAGATGCTTTAAGTAATGGTCTAATAGATGATTTTTTTATATATAATTTGTCTAAATAATTAACGGCATACACTTTATCTTTTGATACACATAAATTTTCATCTATAAAAGATTCTGCATATAACCCTGAAAAACCATATTCATTAATATATGCCATACTAATATTAGTTTTAGGATTTAATATACAGCTGCACTGCCAGTCAATATTTAATTTTACTGCAACAGGGTTTTGAATTGTGTTTTGGCTTATAATTACAACTTTAGGTTTTAAAAATCGTATTTTTATAATATCATTTGTATTAGATATATTATATATTACAGATATATTATTATTTGCAAACAGTTGTGAGAAAATTTTTATTTCATCTTTAGAAAATTCCAAAACATTAAGGATAACACCATCGAAATGTTTTAACTGATTAATACTTACACTTCTTATATCTCCATTATATATTGATGGTATATTATTAATAATACATGCAATATCTTTCACTAATACAGCTGAAATATTAGTATTTATTTTTTCTGTAAGCATTATATCACATATAACGTTTTGCTTATTATTTGTAAGTTTATCTATTAAATTTGTTTTTATATTATTTTTTATCATAACGCACCTATTTCCTATCATAATAATATCAAGCCCATAAAGGCGTAAAAAAGAAAAATATTAAATTGTATGGTTAAAGTATTAAAATATTATTTGACGCTTGAGCGCCAAAAATAGATAGAAAAATATTGTGCAGTATAAGAACTGTTAGAAAAAGAATCAGAAAGTATAGTTTGATTATGTAATATACTATTCATAATGTAATCTTGTATATCAAGTTAAATATTTTGTCAAGCAAAAATTTTAAATATTTTTTTATATAGATATAAATGGGTTACACAGCTTTTCATGTTTTATAGTCGTATGAAAACCATGCCCTGGATATACAACAGTATCATCTGGCAAAATATATAATTTATTTCTAATGGAACTTTCTATATCTTCATAAGAACCAGTTGGGAAATCTGTTCTTCCAATAGATTCTAAAAATAAAGTATCGCCACTTATTAAAATATTATCCTGCTCTATATAATAACAAACACTGCCTGTTGAATGACCAGGTGTATGTATTACTTTTATAGATGCACCTTCAAATTCTATAACTTCATTATCACTAACAAATGCATCAATTTCTGGTATTTTAACTGGCTCTAGTCCATAATATTTTGCACTATTATTGGCAGATTCAAGGTTATACAAATCTTCCTTATGACATAAAATTTTAGTTTTAAAAAAATCTTTTAAATCGCTTGCTGCTCCCACATGGTCAAAATGGCAGTGTGTTAGTAATATAAATGAAACAGTTAATTTTTTTGAAAGAATAAACTCTTTAATCCTTTCATAATCACTGCCTGGGTCAAATATAACACATGTATTTTCATTATGATATATATAGCAATTTTCTGATAAAAGTCTTAATGTTAAACGTTCTAATTTCATATTTACCTCTTTATAATCAATGTAACAGGACCGTCATTAACAAGGGCTACTTTCATATCTGCTCCAAACTGACCTTGAGCAACTTTACCATTGATTACTTTTCCTACCTCACTAATAAATTTTTCATATATTGGTTTTGCAATGTCTGATTTTGCTGCACCTGTAAAATCTGGTCTTCTTCCTTTTTGAGTATTACCTGATAATGTAAACTGGCTTATTATAAGCATATCACCATTAATATCCTGCAGGCTCTTACTCATTTTACCATTTTCATCTTCAAATATACGAAGATTTAAAATTTTTTCAACCATATAAGATATTTTTTCATCAGTATCCCCATTTTCTACACAAAAAAATACCAATAATCCTTGATTTATACTACCAACTATTTCATTATTAATTTTAACAGATGACTCTAATACTCTTTGTATAACTGCTATCATCTTAATATCCTTAATACATTTATATTCATTATTTTTAAAGCAAGAAAATATACTGCAATGCATATTATTATATTATATACAACATATATTCCATAATGCTGGCATAAAATTAAAAATAATGTCATTATTATATTTGCAAATATTACTTTTAATATAACTTTACCATTCTTTTTAAAATCAAACTTAAAATCTTTTATATGGTAAAATAAAAATAAAGCATTTACAACAGCTGCCAAAGAACCAGCTAATGCAATACCTGCATGAGCCAAAAACTGCATTAAAATAAGGCTAAATATTACATTTGCAATGAATGCAAAAAATGCACATTTTACTGGTGTTTTAGTATTTTTTTCTGAATGAAATACTCTTGTTAATAGATTTGCTAAAGAGAAAAATATTAAACCTGAAGCATACATTTTTAAAGCAATTGATGTTTGCATAACAGAATTATCAGAAAATTCACTTTGTCTATTAAGAAAAAAAGTAGATAAATCTTGGAATACAAATTTGATAAGTTCATAGGACAACCCAATAAGCCCAATAGTAGCAGGAATAATAATAATAATTAATGATAAAAATGCTTTATTAATAATCTCATTTCTTTTTACCATATCATTATCAGCCCTTGCTCTGGATAATTCTGTAAGGCTTACAACACCTAAAGTAACAGAAAATACACCTAGTGGGAACTGAAAAAGCCTGGAAGCATAAAAAAGCCATGAAATACTTCCTTGAGCCAAATAAGAAGTTAAAATACGCCCTATTACAAAGTTAAGCTGGCTAATACTCACACCTGCTAAAGATGGAATAAGTAAAAGATATGTTTTTTTCACATCTTCATCGAATTTCTTCCTAAAAACTGGTCTATATCCATAATAAATTGATACAATATAAACAATAATTAACTGTAAAATACCACCAGCTATTACACCATAAGCTAAAAACATAATATCTTTTGTGTTTTTATAAGCAAGCCATGCACCAATAATCATACATATATTAAATAATGCACTTGAGGCGTATGAAATAAAATAACTTCTATTTATATTTAAAAAGCCGGAAAACATACCTATTATACATATTAAAATAAGAAATGGCATCATAATATGTATTAAATCAACACCCATACTCATAAGTGCCGTATCTGAAATGTAATCTTTACCACGCAGGAATATTCTTAAAACAAAATCTGCAAACACCATTATTATAATACTTATTATAGTAACAAGAACAGTCTGCATTATGACAATTTGAGTAAGATATAAATTTTGTGCTACTTTTCCACCTTTTTTATATTTTTCTGCTAGAAATGGCATAAATGCAGATGACATAGCACCTTCTACAAAAAACTCTCTAAAGAGATTTGGAATAGCAAGTGCCACAAAAAATACATCAGTAACAGCAGTTGCACCAAAGACAATACCTATTGCAACATCTCTAATTAACCCAAAAACACGGCTTATTAATACCCCTGCACTTGAACGTATAAAATTAAATATAAAATTTGTCATAAAAATCCTTTATTATTACTTTACATTTCTTAATCTGTAAGTTATATTTTATTTAGAGAGAAAAGTAAAGAGAAATGGGGGCCTTGCTATGACAAAATCTGAATTAATTGAATCTATTGCATCTCAACATCCTAATATGACTAAAAAACATATTGAATTTATTATTAATTCTGTTTTTAAGTCTATTAAAGAATCTCTACAAAAAGGTGATAAAGTTGAAATTCGTGGTTTTGGCAGTTTCAAAATTAGGGAAAAAAGTTCTAAAGTAGGTAGAAACCCTAAGACAGGTGATAAAGTAAATGTGCCTGATAAAAAGGTCCCATACTTTAAGCCTGGTAAAGAAATTAAAGAGTTGCTTATTAATTATTAATGGAAACTAGTGTTAATAAATATTATAAAGAAAAATTAGAACATTTAGAAAAATACGTTAATAAATATAACAATATTAATAGAAATATTGCAATATCTAAACTTATTGCATTTATTATTTCTATAACTGTTTTAGTGGTGTGGTATTTTAATGATGGGCTGCATGCTTCCATTATCTTTGCCGCACCACTTATTTTTATACTTTTAATTATTTTTGGTCAAAAATATATTGATTTATTTAGCTATTACTCAAATTTATATTCCTTTATAAAAGATGAATTAACCTTTAACCGTGGTGATTTTAGTGTTTTTCGTTCAAGGGAAGATTTTATAGACTATAACCATGATTACTCGTATGATTTAGATATATTTGAGCGTGGCTCTATTTTTCATAGTATTAATAGATGCACTACTTTAGAAGGTGAAGAGTTACTTAAAAATATGATTTTAAGTCCAATACTTTCCCCTAATGAAATAATAAAATTTCAAAATGCTGTTAAAGAAATGGTTTCATATAGAGATATAAGCCATGAAATATCAGCTATATCTTATAAATCACCTAATTCACTAGATACTTTTATTTCTTTTTTAAAGCACATAAATCCTATAAAATATTCAACAATAATTGCTGCATATATATCTAGTGCTGTTACAATTTTATCAGTTATTTTATATGCCTTTAATATTGTCCCATCATTTGTTCCTATGGGTTTATTTACTTTACAATTTGCTGCTGCTTCAATATTTACTAAAAAAACAAATGATGAATATGCACGTCTAAATAAGGCAAATAAAACATCTAAAACATATTTAGCTGTTAGTAAAGCTATAAAAGATAATGAATTTCAGTCTGAAATATTAAAAGAGATAAAAGAAAACTTAAATGGAATGTATAATAAAATAGCTGCACTTCAAAAAATAAATATGGAATTTGACCAAAGAAACAGTGGGTTATATTTTTTACTTTCCAATGGGTTATTTTTAAAAGATATTTTTTTAAATTATAAAATGAATAAATGGATTATGGAAAATAAAGAATATATTCCACTTTGGAGCAAAACAATTGCAAGATTAGATGTAATAAACAGCATATCTTCATATGCTTATAATAATAATGATTTTATTTTTCCTGAAATAAGTGATGAATATATATTAAAAGCAGAAAATTTATCACACCCTTCTATAGATATAAATAAGCGTATAGGAAATAATATTGAAATATTAAAATCTCATAATTTCTTTATTGTAACAGGGGCTAATATGGCAGGAAAAAGCACTTTTATTCGTGCTGTTGGTATAAACTTGATACTTGCTTCTGCTGGTGCTCCAGTTTGTGCATCAAAATTTTTATTTCACCCTGTTCATATTTTTTCAAGTATGAGGACCAGTGATAAGCTAATGGACAGCACCTCATATTTTCATGCAGAATTAAAAAGACTTAAAATGCTTAAAGATAAAGCATCTTCTGGAAATGAAATGCTGATACTTCTTGATGAAATATTAAAAGGAACAAACTCACAAGATAAATTAAATGGTTCCAAATTAGTATTAATGAAGTTTATTACTTATAATATGGCTGGTATTTTAGCAACCCATGATACAGCTTTAGGCGAACTTCAAAAAGAATATCCTAATAACTTTGAAAATTACTATTTTGATTTTAATATTGATGAAAACGGAGAATTAATATTTGATTATAAACTAAAAAAAGGCGTATCAAAAAACATGAACGCCTCCATATTAATTAATAAAATGCTTGAAAGTTAAAGCCCTTGAATATCTAAATATTCTTTTTTAGCCACCCAGTTTTCTTTTACCTTAACAAGTATATTCAAACGAACATTTTTCTCAAAAAATGATTCTAAATTTTTACGAGCGGCTGTTCCAATTTTTTTAAGCATAGAGCCACCCTCACCTATTACTATACCTTTTTGAGAATCTCTATTTACATAAATAATAGCATCTATTTCCATTACTTTTGATTTATCTCTATAATCTTCAATATAAACAAGTGTATCATGCGGCACTTCGTTTCTAAGCCTTATAAAAAGCTGTTCTCTAATATATTCTGATATTAGAAATTTTTCAGGCTGAGTTGTAATTAAATCTTCATCATACTGCATAATATTTTCTGGAAGCTCATCGTATAAAAGATTCATTAATGTATCAACATTGATATTTTTTTGTGCAGAAACAGGCAGCACATGCTTAAATTTGCATAATGGAAAAATTTCTTCTGCTGTTTTATACACAACTTCTTTAGAAACTGCATCTATTTTTGTAATAATCAATATTTTTTCCTGTGGTGCATCTTTTATAAGGCTTATCAAATTATTAAAATCTTTTCCTCTTTTACCACCTGCTTCCACTAATAAGCATATAACATCAACAATAGAAAGGCTGTCTACTGCCTGCTGAACTATTGCTTTATTTAAAGAGTTTTTTGGAGAATGAAAACCGGGAGTATCTACAAAAATAGCCTGATATTCATCTGTTGTTTTAATACCATAAATTGCATTTCTTGTAGTCTGTGGAGTTCTAGAAACTATGGCTATTTTTTCACCAATGATAGTATTAAGTAATGTTGATTTTCCAGCATTAGGAAGCCCAGCAAGAGCAATAAGACCTGCATGAAAAGGTTTTGCATCACTCATTTGAACCCTCTGTTTCTTCACTTACATTATTTAATATTTCCATTTCTAAAACATCTATTCTTCTATTTTCCATAGCTTTGATTATAAATTTAAAATTATTCCAGCTAAATTCATCACCTATTTTTGGAACTTCCCCTGCCAAGTTAAATACAAAACCTGCAATAGTGTCATAATCATCATCTTCTGCAAAATCATCGATATTAAAGTAATCACAAAAATCTGTAACGGTCATTCTGCCATTAATGATATATTTAGTATCATTAATTTTCTTTATTTCTTCACTATCAATATCATATTCATCAAGAATATCGCCTACTATTTCTTCTAATATATCTTCCATAGTAATAATACCTGCTGTGCCACCATATTCATCTACAACAACAGCAATATGAAGCTTACATTTTTGAAACTCTTTAAGCATTAAATCAATTTTTTTAGTTTCTGGTACAAAAAGTGGTTTTCTAATTAGTTTAAGTAAATCATCTCTACTGTAATCTGTACCTTTTAACCTGATTAAATCTTTAACGTATAATATACCTACGATATTATCTAAAGAATTTCTATAAACTGGGATACGCGAAAATTCAGATGTTCTTACAATTTCTTTTATTTCTTCAATTGTAGCACTTTCACTTACTGCAGTAACTTCTGTTCTTGGCACCATGATTTCTTTAACATCAATATCTGCAATATCAAAAATATTATTTATCATCTCGCCTTTATCATGTTGTAATACTCCTTCCTGTTCTCCTGCATTAATTAAAAACTCTAGTTCATCTTCAGAAAAGGTTGAGTCTTTTTTAAGGCTTTTACCAAATAATTTTAATGTAAATTCAGTAATTGTATCTGAAATTAAAATAAATGGAGAAAATAAATAATAAAATTTACCTAAAATACTAAGGTTAAATTCTGAAAAACATAAAACATCATACCTTGCAAGAGTTTTAGGAATTGTTTCTCCAAAAATTAGGACTAAAAAGAAAATAATAACAGCAGCAATTAATAATGAATAATTAATAAAATACTTATCAGCTATATCAATAATAATAAAAGCACAAATAATATTAAATAAAGTATTTCCTAAAAATATAGTATTTAATACTCTATTACGCCTTTTTATCCATATATTTGAAACAGAGTTTTCATCTACTTGATCACCTAAAAAAATATGTTTTACTTTTACTTCACTAAGTAAAGAAAGAGCAGTTTCCATTGCTGAAAAATAAGATGACAACATCAGTGCAGCAACCAATACAGCAATTTCCCACCAAATACTAATATCCACAATTCATCTCCATAAATAAATATTGAAAAATAAGACAAAAATATAAGACTAAAAAGAAAGGTAATAAAAAATAATTAATACGACGACAATAACAATCCATAAATAAAAATACACCCAGTATATATTTGTTATATAATAACTATGAAACCACTTTATAGTCAATAAGTTTTTTTAAAATTTCTTCCTGTAATGTAAACATTTCTTTTTCATCTTCAGCACTTGTTTCATGGTCATACCCTAAAAGATGCAGTAAACCATGTATAAATAAAAACGCCACTTCCCTATCCACATTAATATCTCTTTCTAATGCCTGTTTTTTTGCAGTATCTAAAGAAATAACAATATCACCAAGCATAATATCATCTTCCATTGGAAAAGATAAAACATCTGTTGGTTTATCTTTCTGCCTGTATTCTTTATTTAACAAGTGTATTGTTTCATCATTAGTTATAAGTAAGGATATTTCATACTGGTTTTCTTTATTATTTAAATAATCAAAAACAGCCTCAGCAATTTTCATGAAAAATTCATATGTTAAATGGCTGTTTTCTTCATCAGTATAAAGTAGTTTCATATAATTAATCCTTTTGCATAGCTTTATCGTATGCTCTTACAATTTTTGAAACTAACGGGTGGCGAACAACATCTTTATCGCTAAATTTTATAAAAGCTATTTCATCAATACTATTTAATACATTCATAGCTGTAACAAGCCCAGAGCGTTTATCTGGTGGTAAATCTATTTGAGTAATATCTCCAGTAATTACAGCTTTTGAGTTAAAACCAAGACGAGTTAAAAACATTTTCATTTGTTCTTCTGTAGTATTTTGTGCCTCATCTAAAATAACAAATGAGTCATTTAAGGTTCTGCCACGCATAAAAGCAAGCGGTGCAACTTCTATTATACTTTTTTCTATTAGTTTTGTAACATAATCTATATCCATCATAGTATATAATGCATCATATAATGGTCTTAAATAAGGGTTTATTTTATCAGCAATATCGCCCGGTAAAAACCCAAGTTTTTCACCAGCTTCCACAGCAGGTCTTGCTAAAATAATGCGGGAAACTTTTTTAGATAAAAACTGGTTTACAGCCATAGCCATAGCAAGATATGTTTTTCCAGTGCCTGCAGGGCCTATTCCAAAAATCATATCTTTTTCACTCATAGCTTTTATATATTCCTTTTGAGATGGTGATTTAGCTGTTACAATTTTTGCCCAGCCACCAACCTTAATATGTTCTGTTAAAACGCTGCTAATATCGATTTTTTCGCCTTTTGAAGCCATTTTTAAAGCATATGCCACATCTTCTGATGATAACTCTCTTTTAGATGCAGTCTTAATTAATTCCTCAAAAAGATTAACTGTTCTTTCAATATTTTCACTATCTTCTGAAACAATGGTAACATTTTCTCCCAGTGCTGATAAATGAACTTTCATACTTTTTTCAATATGCTTAATATTAGAATCCTGCCTGCCAAATATATAAGGCTGAATAGCTGCTGGAACTATAATCTCTTTTTGGATATTCAAAACCTGCCTCCAATTTCATTTTTTATAAACTTTATTTCATCATCTTTTGTATTTACTATATTATCTAACTTAGCTTTTAATAACATATCAAGATATTTTTTTACTTCAGGTCCTTTTTTTACACCAAGATTTAATAAATCATTACCATTTAATGATATTTTTACATTTTTATAAACTGTTAAATAATCTTTTATAATATCCTGTTTGCTTTCCCCCATAACAGTAGCCAGTGCCAAAGCACTTTCATCTGTTAAATTAGAGCATATACCATAAATAAAAGATGGTTTATGGTCTTTATATCTTTTAAACAGTCCATTAGCATATTCCATATATTTATGGTCATTCTTTAGTAAAACAGATTTTTTTAAAGGAATATCAAGATTATCAATAAATTGAATATATTCTTCCCCTTTAATTATAAAGAATAAAATATTAAACCTTACTCTCCAAATCTCCACATCTTTTTCAAACTGTATTTTATACCAATTATAAAGGTTTTCCCCTCTTTTAAATTTTGCTGCAAGTTCATCATCATATTTAATCTTACTGCTGTATATTTTTAGAATATTATATTTATTTAAAAGCTGTAAAGCCTGCAAATAATTTTCTTCCTGCAAAATATATTTTAACTCTAAAAATTTTCTAGAGCCTATAATCCTATTATATAAATCAAGGCTTTGGGCGTGTTTTAAAAGCCTTTCAGTATGGCTGCCTATTTCAAAACCAAAACGGACGGCAAACCTGATTGCTCTTAAAGCACGTGATGGGTCATCAACTATACTTAATGAATGGAGTACTCTTATTTTTTTATCCTGAATATCTTTCTGCCCCATGAAAAAATCAAGCAGATTTCCAAACTGCTCGCCATCAAGCCTTACAGCCATTGCATTAATAGTAAAATCTCTGCGAAACAGGTCACTTTTAACAGAAGATTCTACAACTTCTGGAGCAGCAGCTGGAGTTATATAATATTCTGTTCTTGCTGTTGCAAAATCTATTTTAAACCCATTCTCCATTGTAACAACAGCTGTTTTAAACTTTTGATGAATAAATACTTTGCCACCATATTTTTTAGCATAGGCAGATGCAAACTTTGTGCCGTCCCCTTCTATAACTATATCTATATCAAAATTTTTCTTATCCATTAATAAATCACGGACAAAACCACCAACAACATATGCTTTATAGTTTAATTCTTCTGCTAATGCACCAATATTTTTTAAAATAGATAATATATGTTTATCTAAATTATCCTGCATTAGATTATTTACATTTCTATTTTTAAGTATTCCAAACTGGCTTCGTTTTTTATCTGCATACTTAGACTGTAAAATAATATCTTCATGCATTAGCCTTAAAAGGTCAGTTCGTGTTACAACACCAACTATTCCTTTATTATTTTCAACTGGTAAAAGTTTTTGGTTTTCATATACCATTATGGCTTCTGCTTCATAAAAAGGAGTTTCAGGGTGAACTGTTTCAAATTCTGTCTGCATTATATTATTTATGCTTTCATATTCTAACCCGTGTTTTACCCCATGGAGTATATCTTTTCTTGATATTATACCTATAGTTTTATTATTTTCTATAACAGGCATATAGTTTAAATTAAACTTCATAGTTAAATCAACTGCATCTTTTAATATGGCATTACTTTCCACATACTTTACATGGGTTGTCATTATTTCTTGTATAGTTTTAACAGGCTTAACTGTTTCTCTTATAACATATTTAAGCATTTCTAAAGTTTCAGCTATCATTTTATCTTTAATAATAGCACTGCCTGCAACACTGTGTCCCCCGCCACCAAATTGGGATACAATACTTAAAACATTAACTCTTTCATCGTTACTTCTGCCAATTAAAACAAGCCTGCCACCTGTGGAAATCAATGTAAATAATGAGCTTAACCCTTCTATTGCCATAAGTTTATGGGTAATAAGAGCTGCTTCGTCAATATAATCATCCACTGTGGCAAATGAATAAGCAACATCAACACCGCCAACAGTTATAATTGATAAATTAAGTAACAGTTCATTTAAAAGCATAACTTGAATATTACTTAATTCTCGCTGAATATAATCATTAGCTGAAGTAGTATCTGCTTTTTTTGAAATTAAATATGCTAAAGATAGAGCATCTATTTCTTTTGTTTTACTAAATGTTAAAAGCCCAGTATCTTCATATATGCCTAAAGCTAAAAATGTGGCTTCTTCTTTTGAAATATTTATATTTTCTTTTTTTAAAATCTCTACCATTAAGCTTGTTACTGCACCAATTTCTTGTATATTTTTATTATCTGTTTCTATATCGCAGCTGCTTTTATTATGGTGGTCATATATAATAATATTATCTGCTATATCAATTAAGCATGCAAGTTTTCCAAGCCTTGCTGTTTGGTTACAGTCTGTAATTATTAGATTATCTATTTTTGTAATCTCTTTATATGTTTTATCGTTATACTGTTTTATATTAATACTAAACTCATTATCTTTTATAAACTTAAAAACATTGTTTTCCATATTAGAGCATAAAGCAATATGGTCGCAGTTATAAAGTTTATAAGCAGCGTAAGCACTGGCAACAGCATCAAAATCTGGGTTGATATGTGTAATTACTATATTCATTTTCTATGGTATCTCGGGTGAAAATTCATTATTGTATTTCTTTTATCATCATCTGTAACATGAGTATATATTTCTGTGGTAGAAATATTTGAATGCCCCAAAAATATTTGCAGCGTTCTTAAATCTGCACCATTTGAAAGCATATGAGTTGCAAATGAATGACGCATAGTATGTGGGGATACATGTTTTGTAATATTATTTTCAGCACATTTTGCTTTTACCATATTCCATATATGCTGCCTTGTAAGCATTTTCCCATGCTGGTTTAAAAATAAATATCCTTCATCGCTTCCTTTTACAAAATATTCCTGCCTAATAGGAAGATAGTCTTCTAGTTTTTGTAATAATGCTGCATAAAGTGGCACAATTCGTTGTTTTGAGCCTTTACCTATTACCTTGATTATACCCCTTTTAAAATCAATATCTCTAAGTTTTACAGCAATTAACTCACTAACACGCATACCTGTTGCATATAATGTTTCCATTATAAGACAATCTCTTTGTTTAATTGGGGTAGAACAATCATTGCAGGTAATCAATTTTTCCACTTCAAAAAAATCAAGAAAATCAGGCAGTTTATGCCACTGTCTAGGCTTTGATATAAATTCAACAGGGTTTACCTGAACATCTTTTTCTATTATTAAAAAATCATAATACTGGGAAAGCCCAGACAGCCTGCGTAATATAGTTTCTATGGACTGGTTATTTTTACGCATAAAAGACATAAAGGATACAATATCTGTTGGGCTAATATTTACAAGATTACCTTTATAAAATTTAAAAAGAGTTTCCAAATCCTGCAAATAAGATACAACAGAATTATCACTCATACCAAGTTCAAACCGTAAATACTGCTTAAATTCATTATATTTATAAGGTTTATCTTTATCTGCCATATATATTATACCATTTTTAATCTTTCATAAATTGGTTTTAGTATATCATCATCTGTAAATTCTAAAGTATTTGCCCCAAGGGAGCTTACTTTCCCATTTTCACCGTGAAAATCGCTGCCACCAGATATTAAAAGCCCTGTTTCTTTTGCAATATCTACATATATATTCTTTTTATCTTCTGGATTATGGCTTGAAAACGCCTCTATTCCGTCTAAGCCTATATTTTTATATTCTTTCATTAATGATAATAATTCATTATCTGATAATTTTAAAGTATATGGATGAGCCACAAATGAAAGCCCGCCAGCATTTTTTATAACGCTTAATGCTCTTTCAACTTCTACCTGCTGTTTTTTATAGGCAAGTGGTGCACCATTTTGTAAATATTTTTCAAATGCTTCTTGAATAGAAGTTACCACATTATTTTTTAAAAGGTATTTAGCCACATGGGGTCTTCCCAGTTGAGCGTTTGGGTTGCTTATTAAATCACTTATTTTTACATTCTTTTTAACTAATTTAGAAAGCCCTGCAAGCATTTTTTCATTACGCTTTATTCTATAATATTTAACTTCTTCTTCCATATCTTTTAGGTCTTTGTTATTTATATCTATAAAAAGCCCTACTATATGAAGCTCTCCTTTTGGGATTTCTACACTTATTTCAATACCGGGTATTCTTTTAATATCACTTTTAGTATTTATAAATTCACTAATTCCGTCAGTTGTATCATGGTCTGTTAAAGCAAAATGAGTAATATTTAATTTTTCAGCCATTTTAATAAGCTCACTTGGAGCATAGCTTCCGTCAGATGCTGTAGAGTGGCAGTGTAAATCTATCATATATTTATCCTAATAAGTTTCATTATACTATTTAATATATCTATACCATTTAGATTAAAAAATAAAGATAAATTTATACTATAATTACACTGTTGTATAATAGATAATATATTATATAATCAAAATATTTTAGATAATACATTATAAATATAAACTATTTTTCTCCTGCAATCATATTTTTAGTAAAAGATTTAGAATAAAGAGATATATTTTTAAAACCACTGCACTCCATAGCATATTTTATCTCCTCATAACTATATTCTTTCATATTTTTAATAAATTTTTCCCAAAAAACATTTTTCTTTCTTAAAACTTCCATAAAAATATATATTTTGCTATTAGGTTTCATAATTCTATATATTTCTTTAAATGCATTATGTAAATCTTTCCAAAAGTATATGGATTCAAAAGATACAACAATATCAAAATAATCATTTTTATAGGGAGTATTAAGCACACTGCTTTTGTTTAAATATACCTGTTTATTTAATTTTTCTTGATTTAAAATACTGGCTTTTTCAATGCTTTTTTCTGATATATCAATACCATATATATTACAACTGCTGTATTTTTCACTTATTATTTTTATTGCTGAACCACCACCGCATCCTATATCTAATATATTATCACCATCATTCACATTTAAATAAGATATACCCCACAAATGAAGTTTTCTATGACCTTTATTCATCATTTTGATTAATAAACTGCCTAATTTACCTTTAGGGTTTCCAAAATTTTCTAAAATATACATATTATCACCAAGTTATTATACAGAGCTGTTTAAAACAGCTCTGTATTTATTGTTTGTTAGGGATTTTTTTTATATCACTTTTAGTATTTATAAATTCACTAATTCCAAATGAAAAAATAAATATATTTATAAGATTTTTAATATTTAAAATATTTTTTACTCCCAGACTGATAATCAGTCTGGGAAATATTATTAATTTGATTGTGCACTAGGTAAATTTGCAGCTGCAGCATTATAGTTATCTTTTAAAGTTGTGCCTGCTGCTGTTGGAGTAGTATCATTAAAAAATTTACTTACTACATTTGTAGTAAATGATGCACTATCTGTATTAAAATCACTGTAATTATTTACTCCACTTTTTTGTAATTCTGTAATAATCACTGGTACTATACTTGCGTTTGCATAAGCTGCATCTGATGCTGGATTAAATGTTGCAAGTTTAGTTCCACCAGCTTTTATTAATGCTCTATAAAATTCTAATGCTCTATTTTTAGATTTTTGAGTTGCAGTAGTTGACTCATAACCTGTTAAGCCAGATAATATCATTGTCGGAAAAATCATTTCATCCATTCCACTTGTTGAGATTGCTTCTTCATCTTGATTTCCGCTTGAAGAACTTTCAGCATAACCATATTTTTCAAAAATACCAGTTAATTTAGCCATTAATGCCATCATAGTAGGAAGAGCACTTGGCATACTGCCACCGTTTGCTAAAATAGGCATAACTTTAAATTCTGGTGTTGGTTTATCATAGTTTACAATATTACTAGAATAATCACCTTGAGCAATAAAAGCCTGTGCTATTTCATCAAGCATTGCTTTCTCATTTGGTAAAACATATTCGTTCTTAATACCTTGAATACCAGTTGAACTGTTGTTTAAATAACCTATTAATGATGAATTAAGATAAACAATATTTGCTCTTGCATTTGCTCTTGCATTTGCACTTATATTAGTGGCATTAAGAGCAGATTGTAATGAATCAGAAAGTGTAATAATACTTTGACTGTTATCATTAACTCTTTTTAATGTTGTAATTAAAGTTGACCCACTGCCAGACATAAATATCTGCATAACAGATTGTAAAAAACTACTAGTAGGTTGGCTAAGAATACTATATTTTAATACTTCAGCACTAACAGGATTCTCTGCGATTATTTTTGCAATTGCTGTTGCTATTTCTTCATTTGCTACTTCACCAATCCCTGAAGCTGCTGGCATTCCACCTCTGCCAGTAATGTTTTGAAGCAGACTTTTAATATTTGTTTCTGCTTGGCTGGAAAATGTGCCAGTATAAGCTGCACTTCCTGTGTCATCTGTTACATATTTTTTAAATTCATTAGTAAAAGCATCATCAACTTTATTAAGCTGCTCTTGGGATGTCTGTCCATCTGTAGGCTTTGTAGTATCTTCAGCACAACCTGCTACTAAAAATACTAAAAAAGCAAATAATAAAAATTTTTTCATTTTTTTACCTCTAATTAAAATTTTTTGATATTGAAAATCTTTATCAAATATCTCTCAAAAAAATTTGAATATTATTTTAAGTAAAAATCCACAGGGACTGTTACTTTTAAATATTCATTATAAGAATTATTGTTTACAGCATTTAAGCCAACAATTTTTTGTGCTGCTTTTAGTGCAGCATTATCAAGTACAGTATAACCAGAGCTTTTAGTTATTTCTGCACCTTGTACCACCCCATTTTTTTCTATAGAAAATGTAATATTTGTAATACCTTCTGCATTTAACCTTCTAGCCTGCTTAGGGTATTCTTTATAACGCTCCATCATATAAACAATATTGGCAGCAGCTTCGTTTTTCATATCTTTTATTTTACTTACTTCACTACCTGCTACTGCTTTTTGTGATGATTTTGCAACTTTTACATTTTCATTTTTGGGTTTAATTTTCTTAACTTCCTTTTTATCTTTTTCTTTTCTTGTTTCCTGTTTTGTTTCCTCCTTCTTTTTAATTTCTTTGTAACCATTATAGATTATAAATTCGCTGTAATCTGCTAGTAACCTCCTTTTTTCTTGGTTATTTATTTTTATATACTCAGTAGTATCTATACTCTCCTTTAAAAACTCTGCTTTTGCTACTTCAAGCACTTTTTGCGATACAAAACTTATATTTAGTATAAAAAGTACTAAAAATAATATAATAAGCATAAAAAAAGATATTCTTTTGCTTTTTATATATTCTTTCTCTCTCTCAAAATAGTTATGTATTGGATATGCTTTTTTTGCTTTAATATTCATAATTTTTTATTCCACTACATCAGTGCTTATTATAAATTTTCCATTCCTTTCTTTTTTTGCAATATCAATAATATTTACAAATGATTGAAAAGGTGCTGATTTATCAATATAAAGATTTAACATCTTATCAGTATTTGCATCTAATATACTTTTAATTTCTTCTTCTTTTATTAATGTATTATTATAATAAACATTACCGTCCTTTGTAACGGATATTAAAATTTCCTGTGTCTGAGTTTCCTTACCTTCTGCCATTTTAGATGCAGGAAGTATTACATCAAGCACAGGTTTTGAAAATGTGGTAGTCATTATAAAAAATATTAAAAGCATAAATACAACATCTATTAATGGTGTCAAATCAATATTTATTTCTTCATCAATATCAAATTTCATAATATCACCTAACCATTAGCATTATGTTTTTTACAAATGTCTAATGCTCTGTAACTGTGCTCAATAGCTTCAAAATTAAATGCTCTAAATTTTAGCATTAAATAGTAATATATAATAAGTACTGGTATAGCAACCGTTAGCCCCATAATAGTTGTAAGCAATGCTTCCCATATACCACTTGCAAGGGAAGCAGCATCTGGGCTTTGCTCTACTGCTATCACCTGAAATACGCCAACCATACCTAAAACTGTACCTAAAAGCCCTAATAGTGGGGAAATAACTGAAATTAACCTAAGCCATACTAATGATTTTGATACATGCTCAAAATTTCTATGGAAAAGGTATGCAACCTCACTTCTTATATCTTCAGAATGTTCTCCATGTATGTTTATTATATCCCTAATAATAGCTATTAATGGATTATTGGTATTATTACACGCTGAAATAATATCATTACGGCTTTCATAATCTTTATTTAAAAAGTTATGTTTAAACCCACGCCATACAATATTTAGGTATATTAATATTCTAAGCCCTATAAATAGAGCAGCTACAGCACATATAATTAAAGCTATACCTGCATAACCTATTTGATTATAAATAGTTACAATATCCATAACCTATAACCCTAAACGGTTTACAAACCCTGTAAATACATTTTTTGCCATTTCTAAATCATTATTATCTGGGTGAGTTTGAGCTTCTAAAAGCCTTTCTTTTCTTTCTGGAGTCATAGGGTGGCTGTCCCCCATAAATTTACCCATATAATCAATTAATTTTTCATCTATTTTCCCAAGACATAAAAAGCTGCCTAACACATTATTATTTTTGCCAGAGATTTTAAGCATATTTTCACTATCTCTTATACAGCCTTTTGCATGTGGTGAATCAGGATAAGCTCCAAGAGTACCAAATAACCCTATATTCATATTTTTAATAGAGTTTATAAACTTTTTACTTTTTGCATCAGGAAGCCCTCTATCTACCCAGTAACCTATGGCAAGAAAATAATATTCATCTATGTTTTCAGGCAAATTATCAATAGAGCATATATCACAGTTTGGTATAACGCTTTTAACTGCTTCTGCTACTTTTTTAGTATTACCTGTTAGAGATGAATAAACCACAAGGCTTTTTCTATCCAGCGATTTTTCCAGTGCAAACCCATCTTTCATTTTATAAAATGATGTTTTTACACTTTCTATAATCTGCCTGTTTTGTCTGCCTGCATAAACTGAAAAAATTAATCCGCCTGATTTATCAAAAAATAATACAGAACAGCTTTCAAGAGTCATAAATGGCATAGTTGAAAAGGCAATACTGTATATATTATCTGCTTTAATATGACCACCTAAAGCAGATTCACCCATTATATTATAATATCCATGAGCATTTGTGCCTTCATCTATTTTTGTAGATATTTCAAAAGCAGAGCCTTTATACTCTACTATAACTGTTGCTTTTTCCCAAGTGGCAAGTTCTTTCCAAATCATTTCAAAATGACTGCCTTTTGTAATAGTGCATATTTCTTTAGGCAGTGCATAACATACTTCAAGGTCACTTACACCATACATCTTTGCAAAAGCAGAAATAGTAAAGGGTTTTTTCTCCTGTAGTAAATTTGGTAAATCCTGTTTTAGTTTTTCAAACCCTAGCACTTTTTCTTCTATTATCTCCTCTATTTGAGGTTTATAATCAAAAGGTAATGGTGGTTTCCCACCTGCCATTTTATTTTCACTATTAGGGTGTTTTTCACCATGAGAATGTTCCCCTTTATGACCGTGGTTTTTTCCATGCTGATGTTTATGACCGTGTTGATTTTCTTCTTTATGGCTCATATTATCTCCTTTTTATTAAACTGCCTGTTGCTTTAAACTGTCACTAAATGGCAGTCTAATAGCATACTGGCATATATTATTTATTAATTCTAAATCATGGGTAATAACTACTACAGCCACCCCTTTATTCGCTAAATTTTGCAAAATATTTGTTATACGCATCATATTTCTTCCATCAAGCCCACTGGTTGGCTCATCAAGTATTATAATGCTTGGCTCTTTTGCAACGGCACAGGCTATTACAAGACGCTGTTTTTCTCCACCTGAAAGTGACTGCGGATGCCTTTCTTTTAAATGATATAAATCAAACTGGTTAAGCAGATTATTTGTTATTTCTTTTTTTTCATCTTCTGTAATATTATTATGAGAAACATCTACACTCATATATATTTCATCATAAGTAGATTTCATATAAAGCTGAAAATCTGCATTTTGCAGCACAAGTGATGCAGTTTTTACAAGTATTTTTTTATCTATCTCTTTATTATTTATAGTTATTTTTCCCGTAATATTTTTATTTATACCCGTTAAAAGTTTTGCAAGTGTGGTTTTACCTGCCCCATTTTCACCAAGAATGGCAGTTACTCCAAAAGGAACAGTAAATGATGCATTATTAAAAAGATTTTCTTTACCCTTATAGTTAAATGAAAGGTTTTCAATATTAATAATATTTTTACTGCTGTTTTTATAATCTGCCAGCGTGCTGCGATTATCAGTAATTTCTATATCTCTTAAACCATATATTTTTCTAAATTCATTATTAAGTAAAATACTAAAATCACCTTCTTTTACTATTTCACCTTTACTCATAACTATAAATCTATCTGCTATATCTTTTGTCCAGTAAAGCCTGTGGTCTACAATTAAAATGGCATAGCCTTGTAATTTTAAATATTTTATTTTCTCTGCTAATTCATCAGTTGATTCCACATCTAAATTAGCAGTAGGTTCATCTAAAATAATGACTTTTGCTTTTTGTAATATTATACCTGCAAGCCCAACTTTTTGTTTCTGCCCTTCTGATAAATCATTTACAGATGATGATAAAATATGCTGTATTTTAAATTCATGAGCTGTTTTATTTATTTCTTTTTTTATTGTATCTGCATCTAATCCCTTGCACTCTAAAGCAAATGCAAGCTCATCATCCACATTTAATGCGAAAAACTGCTGTTCTGGGTCTTGAAAAAGTGAGCCTGTATAATTTGAAAGCTCTCCTATGGTTTTTTCTTTTGTATTTTCATTACAGATAAATACATCACCACTTAATTCGCCTTTATAATAATGAGGGCAAAGCCCATTAATAAGCCTAATAAGTGTAGTTTTGCCACATCCGCTGACACCAGTACAAACCACCAATTCACCAGATTTAACTGATAAATTAATATTTTTTACAGCCTCTTTATTTTGATATGGGTATTTGTATGTTACATTTTCTAACCTTATCATCTATGTAAACTCCTTAAGCTTTCAGGCACTTCAATATAGCTTTGTACAAAAAATGCACTTACTAATACTGTTGCAAAACTTATAAGAAGCAATAAATCATTTATAGAAAACGATAATCTCTTATACGGTGTTACTTTTACATCGTTTCCTATTCCTTTTAATTCAGCAGCTATTCCCAATTCTTCTGAAGCTCTTAAAGACCTAAAAAGCAGTGGCATAAAAAGGTAGCGTCCCATTTTTACAGGTTGCTTTAAAAGAGTAATAAATTTTACTTCAATACCCCTTGTTGCAAGCGACTGCATTATCTGCTTTATATCGTTTATAAAAGCAGGAATAAACCTTATCATTACAGCTACTGGCAGGTAGATAAATAATGGCAGATTAAAACTTTTTAGTGCTGTTAATATACTTTGTATATTTGTAGTAAAAGCTAAGGGAAGCACTACATTTACCATAGTGACCATACGCATAAAAGGAACTGTTATGGCAAAATATGACCTGCCCTGCATAAAATTTGTAAAATAATTTATTATATATATGCTTGTAACAGCGATTATCATAATAATAGTTACAAAAAGATAAGTAAGAACCATTACTTTTGGTTTTCTCATATATAATGCATATATAAATGAAGCAGCTAAAAGCACTATTTGAGCATATATACTGCTTAATATAATAGCAGCAAGCGAAGTCAGTGCTGTAATAATAAGCTTTGTTCTAACATCTATTAAATATAAGCCTTTTAATTGAATATTATTTTTAACAGATAAACTTGTATTAACTGCGAACGATTCCTGCATACCTTAACTCCTTAACAGCTTTTATTCCTGTATATAACCCAATTATAGCCCCTAGATATCCTATAGCAATAATAGGTATAACAGCATATACAATTTCAGGTGTTTCTCTCATAACCATATAAGCTAAAAACATAGAAAGCACTCTGTAAGATAAATCAAAAGCTGCTACACCAATAATTGGAGCATATTTATTCTTCATACCACCAAAAAGAAGTATAAAAAATTCACCAATAAATGAAGCCATAAACATTCCTAAAGAGGTGGAAGCTTCTGCCCCCATTAAAAGCAGTGATACTATTAATGATACAAATGTAAAAAGCATAATCGTTCCACTTTTTCTTACCTTGTAAAGCATAACTATGAAAAAAGTAGTAAATATAAGGTTTTTAATAAGCAGAGTAACAGGGTTCATTCCACCACCTGCTAAAGCAACAACCATTGTAATAACTTTTGCAGCAGCTGCAAAAACACCTATTGTTACAAGCTCTTGTATACTCCAGTGATGTTTTAAGTTTTTATACATTTTTTCTCCTTTATTCTTAAAAAGCTGCCGAAAATTTTACGGCTCCATATAAGCCCGGTTCATATATATCTACAGATGTTTTATATAGTGTATTCAACAGGTTATAAACTTCTGTAGACAAGCTATATTGTCTATCCTTACCAAAATCTACACTTATTGCTATATTTGCAGTGCCCCATGGTGCATAATATAAGTCTGATGTAAACTCTGAATGGATAGAATCAAGACTGTCTATGGTTTCACTTGAAAACCTGCTAAATAAATCAATGGATAAATCAACATAATCATTAAATGTATGTAAATAAGCAAGACCTGCCCTGCCTGATACTAAAGGAACTCCTGTTTTCCATGTATAAACCCCATTATCACTATATCTTCTTTGCATTATAGTAAGTGAAGTATATGGTTTTAGCCCAATAGGCGATGTATAAGATAAAGAAAGCTCTGCTCCATGAGTTAATGCGTTTGATACATTTTTATATTTTGTAGCAGAAGAACCTGTACTAACTGGCACTTGTGCTATATAGTTATCTGCCAGTGATACAAAGTACACAGCATCTAAACCAACACCGTAATCATTATATCTAATACCAAACTCAAAATTATTGCTTGTTTCAGATTTTAAATCAGGGTTAGGGTAAATGGTGCCACCACCCATTGATGATAATAGATACCGTTCCTGTAAATTAGGTGAACGAAAGCCTTGTGAAAAATTAAACCTTATACTAAAATTTTCTATTCCAGACCACATAATACCTGCTGCAAATACTGGAGCGTTGGTTGATGATATACCTGTATTTCCTATATCTTCAACACTTAATGGCGTTGAACTTCCTGTAATTTTATCTATTCTAACCCCTGCTGCTTTTTCCATATTTGCAATGTTATATGTCCATCTTACACCATAGAATAATGTAAAATCCAAAGGCAGGTAAGATTCAGCTTGAGCATATAAAGCATGTATCTGTTCATAACCATAGTTTTTTACATGTTTATTGTAATTCATAACATCTAAAATAGTGCTTGTGGAATCAACACTTGTATCAGCATCTAGAATATTATAATTAAAATCATAACCTGCTATAATATATGTATGGTCACTTATTGCCCAGTCTGTTTGAAGCTGCAACCCCCACTGGTTATTATAATTATCTGCATAGTTATCCATTGTAGCAGGCATAAATACTACATTTGGGTCAAGCTCCACATGGTTATGCATTTTTTTATGGCTTTGCTGGTAAAATAAATCAAGCCTTAGTTTTGGCATAAAAGATACAGCTTCTTTTACTTCAAAAAATAATGCTGCTTTTTGGCGAGACCATAATGGTAAATCTACATAAAATTTTTCATATCCTACAGCCTGACTGCCTGAAGATATATCTGAAGTAAAATAATCATAACTTGCACCTAGTTTATAGTTATCATTAAAATTATACGCTAAATATGCACTATAATTTTGCTGTTCAAAAGCAGAATACGGCACTAAACCAATAGGTGTTCTTAGCTGCTGCTGCATATTATTTGATGCTGTAACTCTGTATTCTACTCCATGAGTTTTACCAAAAATAGAAGCAGATTCAGAATGCCCTTGAGAAGCACCGTTATAGGAAAGATTAATAGAGCCTTCTATTGGTTTTTTACCACCTTTTTTTGTGATGATATTAATAACACCACCAATAGCGTTGGAGCCATAAAGCACAGATGATGGCCCACGAATAATTTCTATACGTTCAATTAATGCAGTATCTATCATTAATGCTGTGCCGTCCATAGATTTATTTTCAACTATCTGTTGTCCATCAATTAATATTAAAGTTCTATTAACTCCCTCACCACGAAGAGATATTCTTTTTAGCCCCTGCCCTCCAGAATTTGATATCTGCACTCCAGGAACATCTTGTAAAAGTTCACCAACTGTTCTAGCTGATGATTTTTTAATATCTTCTTCTGTTACTATAGAAACAGAAGAAGGCACTTCTAAAAGCTCTTTTTCAACTTTTGTGGCTGTCACCTTTACTGCCGTTGTTTTAATATGGTTTTCTTCTTGAGCATAACTATTAAAACTTACAAATAATATTAAAACAGTACAAACGACTATCTTTATCATAAACTCACCTTTTCACCTGTTAAATTATTACTACTGTTAAACTGCAAAGTCAGTTTAATATATTCCTGCAAAAGCTGTGAAAGGTTTACAAACCAAAACTGACCTGCAAGTGTTAAAATAATTTTATTATTTTCATATTTAATAACACCTGCATTTTCCCACTGTTTTAATAATCTGCTGCAAATATCAGTAAGTGGAAGGTTATATTTATTTTCTAAATATGCCAAATCTAAATAACCTGTTTCAAAATATTCACTTATTTCTTTATACATGCTGTAATTTTCACCTGGTATGCTTATACCCATAATTGGTTTTACGCCATTTTTCACAGCTGCTAAATAGCCTTGATAATCACGCAGTATCATATAACTGTGACCATTAATATTTCCACCTGCTCCTGCACCAAAAGAAAGGCAGCTGGCATAACCACGAGCAAGCCTGTTATATATATTTCTTTCTCTTGTAGTTCTTTGCCAATGGTTTACACTAATTCTTGTGTATAGTGCCTTCTGCATAAGCTCTACACTTTTTATAAACAGCTCTGTTTTCTCTTTAACATTTAAGGCAGGGTTCATACTGCCATCTGCAATACGTTTACCAAGAGGGGTGTTTGGAAATACATTTAACTGGTAGCAGTCAAACCCATCTATTTCTAAACTTTGAGCAAGTTTTATATCATCAACCCAAATATCCATAGTCTGATTAGGAAACCCATATATTAAATCAAGCACAACAGCAGCCTGATTATATTCTTTTATCATATTAATTCTTTCTATAATTGTATCTCTGTCACTTCTTCTACCCATTGAGCGTCTTAAATCAGTATTAAAACTTTGCACTCCTAAAGAAAACCTGTTTACACCACCTTGAAGGTATGCTTCAACTTTTTCTTTTGTCATATTAGAAATTCTACCTTCCATAGTAATTTCACAATCATTGGCAAGAGGAAATGTATTATGAATATAAGTTAAAAGCCTTGATATATCTTCCACTTCTAAGGCTGTAGGTGTGCCACCACCAAAATAAAGTGCATTTATAGGTTTTGTTTTAAATGCAGTAGTATTTTCCCAAAGTTTAATTTCCTGAATTAAAACATCTGTATATATTCTACTCTGCTCTTTTCTATAAGGCTGATTATAAAATCCACAGTATAAACAGTGGGTTTCACAAAATGGAACATGAATATATGCAGCAGTTCTATTATTCCTTTCTTGGTTTAAAACACTTTTTAAAACTTCCTGAGTCTGCTCTTTTGGTGCAAAGCTATCCATAAGTCCTGCATGCACTGCCGACTTTTTACTAAAAGCATCAACAATAACATTATCACTTTCATTTACACAATATCTTTCAAAATTATCTTCTGGATTTATATTTTCTATTTTTTTATGAAAAGTATCCATGCTCACTTCCTTTATATTGATTTTATTTCTCAATAACATATACATCATTTAATAATTATTTGCAAGAGATTTTTTGATATTTATTATCAATATATTTTAAACATCATATACTATTTATAATATAACTAATTTATAATTAAAGAATATTTATTATTAATTCAAAAAAATACTATATCAAATTTTTTAATTTTTTAGTCTAATCTAAAATATGAAATTAAAAAGAATATATTGACTTTTCCAAGATAATATATATAATATGCCATCAAAAAATTGGAGGATAGAGATGAGATTTTCATTTGCACTTGTACCTGCTGTTATTTTATTAGTTGTTGTAGTCATTATCATTGGTATGTTTACATTAACAGAAAAAATAGATGCAGGTTACACTGGTATTAGGGTTAATTTATATGGTTCTGAAAGAGGGGTTGACGATGTAGCAATCGTTTCAGGTAGAGTATGGTATAACCCACTTACACAAGAAATTTATAAATTTCCTATTTTCATGCAAAATGCTGTATATGATAATGAAAATATGATGCAGTTTCAAACAAAAGAAGGGCTTACAACATCTGTTCCTGTTGGTGTAAACTATACAATAAACAGCGAGAAAGTGCCTGAATTATTTAAAAAATTTAGAAAACCATTAGAAGATATTCAAGCTGGTTATTTAAGAACACAAATTCGTAATATTTTAATTGAAAATGCCAATAAATATTCTGTAGAAGAATTAATTGAAAAACAAACTGAATTTTTATCAGAATTAAATACTGCAGCTAAAGCAAAACTTGAACCAGAAGGTTTTATGATTGATACTATTACATTTGTTCGCCCACCAAAGTATGACCAAAAAATAGTTGATAGAATTAATGAAAAAGTAGAAAAAACTCAAGAAGCTGAAAAAGTAAAAAGGGAGCTTGATATTACTTTAGCAGAAAATGCTAAAAAAGAAGCAGTTGCTCAAAATGAAGCTAATATGAGAATTATTGAAGCAAAAGGTAAAGCTGAAGCTTTAAGAATTGAAGCAGAATCTCAAGCTCAAGCAAATGAACTGATTTCAAAATCATTAACTAAAAACCTTGTAAGGTATTATGAAATACAAAAATGGAATGGTATACTCCCATATGTTTCATCATCTAATGCTTTACCTGTTATTGATTTAAGAAATAATAGTAATAACAACGAATAATACAAAAAGGCTGCCTTTATGATGCGAACCCCATTTATTGGACAAATAAATGGGGTGTTTTTATGTCACGTAGAACAAAGTATTCTTATGAATT
>CALUZC010000017.1 GCA_944325215.1 uncultured Mucispirillum sp.
ATCCTACCAGCTTGACTTGCGAACGCCTGGTATATCACCATTTAACGCAAGTTTACGGAAACACATACGGCACATATTAAACCGTCTCATAAAAGCACGTGGACGACCACAAAGTGGGCATCTATTATTTTTACGTACTTGAAATTTTTTCTTTTCAAAAGCACTGTTATATTTCGCAGTAGTAGCCATTTATACCTCCTGCTTAAGCAAACGGCATACCGAGAGCTTTCAGCAGTTCCCTGCCTTCCTCATCAGTTTTAGCCGTTGTAGTAATAATAACATCTAATCCACGTACTTTATCTATTTTATCGTAATCAATTTCCGGGAAGATAATTTGTTCTTTAACACCCATAGCATAGTTGCCTCTGCCGTCGAATGATTTAGGGTTTACACCTTTAAAGTCACGAACGCGGGCAAGAGCAATATTGAAAAAGCGTTGTAAAAATTCATACATAGTGTCATGGCGTAAAGTAACTTTACAACCAATTGCTTGACCTTCACGAATTTTAAAACCAGCTATTGATTTTTTTGCTCTTGTAACAACAGGTTTTTGACCTGCAATTTTAGTCATATCACTAATAGCATGTTCAAGAACTTTTGCATTTGCAGCTGCTTCGCCAACACCCATGTTTAAAACTACTTTTTCAACTACTGGCACTTGGTTAATGTTTTTGTATGAAAAAGTTTTCATCATGTGTGGCACAACTTCTTTGAGATATTTCTCTTTTAATTCAGTCATATCTTTCCACCTATGCCTTATCAATAACTTCACTGCATTTTTTGCAATAGCGAACTTTTTTGCCATTATCTAAAACTTTAATGCCAAGACGAACGCCAGTATTGCATTTTGGGCAATGATACATAACATTAGAGATGGAAAACGGCATATTTTTTTCAATTATACCGCCGTCCGGGTTAGTTTGGTTTGGACGAGTGTGACGTTTTACAACATTAACATTCTCCACAACCACTTGACCTTTCTCTTTATCTAATTCAAGTATTTTAGATACAGTTTTTTTGTTTTTACCAGAGATAACTACCACTGGGTCATTTTTTCTTAATTTATATTTTATAGGCATTTTTATCTCCTATAACACTTCAGGTGCCATAGATACGATTTTAAGGAAGCCTTTACCCCTTAATTCTCTGGCAACTGGTCCGAAAACGCGTGTACCTATTGGTTCGTTTTGTTTATTTAATAAAACTGCTGCGTTATCGTCAAATTTAATATAAGTTCCATCAGCACGGCGTTTTTCTTTTGCAGTGCGAACTACAACTGCACGAACAACCGCACCTTTTTTAATGTTACTATCTGGGCTTGCTTCTTTTACGCTAGCCACTATTATATCGCCTACTTTACCGTAGCGTTTACGTGAGCCACCAATAACTTTAATAGCCATGATTTCTCTAGCACCAGAGTTATCAGCAACTGTTAAGCGTGATTGAACCTGAATCATTAAACAGTCTCCTCCCCTGTAGATTCAACAGAGCGAGTAATGATACTGTCGAGTCTCCAGCGCTTATTTTTGCTAAGTGGTCTTGTTTCAACGATTTGAACAAAATCACCAATTCTTGCTGTATTTTCTTCATCATGAGCAAAAAATGTTTTACTGCGTTTGATGAATTTTTTATACATTGGATGCAGGATTTGACGCTCTACTTTAACAGTGATAGTCTTCTGCATTTTATCGCTAACCACGATGCCGCGGCGAACTTTCCTACGTCCTCTACTTTCCATTTGCAACCTCTTGCTTACGACGCTCAGCTAGTATTGTTTTAATACGAGCAATATCTTTGCGAGTTTGTTTGATTTTAGATGTATCTTCAAGCTCGCCAGTAGAAAGTTTGAAACGGAGACGGAAAGAATCTTCTCTAAGTTCCGCTTCTTTCTTCACTAATTCTTCTGTGCTTAATTCACGAATTTCTGCTGCTTTCACTATTTCACCTCTTCAGCTGCTGCTTTTGTAATAACTTTACATTTAACAGGCAGTTTGTGAGCTGCACGGCGGAATGCTTCTCTTGCTAATGCTTCATCAACACCACCGATTTCATACAGCACTGTTCCTTCTTTAATAGGTGCTACATAACCCTCTAATGGACCTTTACCTTTACCCATACGAACTTCGGCTGGGCGTTTAGTAATTGGTTTGTGAGGGAATATTCTAATTACAACATCACCACCACGTTTTAAATAACGGTTGATGGCAATACGTGCCGCTTCTATTTGACGGCTTGTAATTTTTGCTTTACCAACGCTTACTAAACCGAAATCACCGTATACTACAGTATTACCTTTATGAGCTTTACCTTTAATACGGCCTTTAAACATTTTGCGGTATTTGGTTTTCTTTGGCATTAACATGATTATTCTGCCCCCTTGCCGCTTCTATCTTCAAGGATTTCACCAGTGAATATCCATACTTTTACGCCTATGATACCATAAGCTGTAAGTGCTTCTGCTGTGCCATAATCAATAGCAGCACGAAGTGTTTGAAGAGGAACGCGTCCTTTAATATACCATTCGCTGCGTGCAATATCTGCACCTGCAAGCCTGCCACCACACATTACTTTAATGCCTAATGCACCAGATTTTAATGTTTGTAACACAGCTTTTTTCATAGCTCTTCTAAAAGCTACACGGCGAATAAGCTGCTGAGCAATAGAATCAGCCACAAGTGCTGCATCAAGCTCAGGTTTTTTCACTTCACGGATTACAAGCAGCACTTCTGCTGAAGTGAATTTTTTAAGCTCACTTTTGAGCTTTTCAATTTCCGCACCTTTTTTACCGATAACGATACCCGGACGGCTAGTATTAAGTGTTACTCTGATTTTAGAGCTCATACGCTCAATACCAATTTGTGCAATACCTGCTTGGTTTAAGCGTTTTCTTAAAAACTGACGAATTCTGATATCTTCAATTAAATTTTGGCTGTATTCTTTTTTATTAGAATACCATACAGAGTTCCAGTTTTTGTTAATACCAAGTCTAAAACCATTAGGATTAACCTTCTGTCCCACTATTTCACCTCCGTTTCATCTTGTAAAACTACTTTAATGTGAGTAGTCGGTTTACGGATAAGAGATGCTCTACCATATGCACGAGGAGTATACCTCTTCATAGGAGGGCCCATTTCAATTCTAAGTACGCCTACTTTTAAGCGGGTCACATCACGAATCCCTTTGTTTTCCTCAGCATTTGCCATAGCTGATTTAATAACTTTAGCTATGATAGCTGCTGCTTTTCTAGGGGTAAATTTAAGGATAGCCATAGCTTCCTCTACTGGTTTACCTCTAACTAATTCTGCTACTTCGCGGGCTCTTCGTGTGGATACCCGAGCGAACTTTGCTACTGCCCAAACACCTTGTTCTAATTGTCTTTGAGTTTTTCTTCTAACTCTTTCTTTAGGTGTTTTAGATGGTTCTGTTGCTTTAACATCCATACGTCTTACCTTTTGACCTTTTTATCATCTTTCTTATGACCACGAAAAGTTCTAGTCAAAGAAAATTCACCTAACTTATGTCCTACCATGTTTTCTGTAACATAGACAGGGATAAATTTATTTCCATTATGCACAGCAAATGTTAAGCCTATCATATCTGGCACGATAGTGCTTCTGCGAGACCAAGTTTTAATAACTTGTTTGCTGTTTGTTTCTTTAGCTTCTTTTACCTTTTTTTCAACATGAGCGTCTACAAAAGGTCCTTTTTTAAGCGATCTTGGCACTTCTTCCTCCTATCATGCTATCTTTTAGATACAATATACTTATTAGATGGTTTATTTTTCTTACGAGTTTTGTAACCTTTAGTTGGTTTACCCCAAGGTGTTGTAGGGTGACGACCACCACTAGTTCTACCTTCACCACCACCCATTGGGTGATCAACAGGGTTCATGGCAACACCACGAACAGTTGGTCTGATACCTTTCCAACGTTTTCTACCTGCTTTACCAATTTTTAAGTTTTCATGTTCTGTATTAGATACTTGACCGATAGTAGCTTTACATTCTGCTTTAACAAGCCTAATCTCGCCAGATGGGAGCCTTACGTGGCAGTATTCGCCTTCTTTTGCAAGTAATTGTGCATAAGAACCAGCTGAACGTGCAAGCTGACCACCTTTACCAGGTCTTAATTCAACATTGTGGATAACTGTACCAACAGGCATATCTTTTAATGCCATAGCATGACCTGCTTTAATATCGGCACCCTCACCACTTTGAACTATATCACCAACTTTTAAAGATATTGGAGCAACAATATAACGTTTCTCACCATCTTTATATACAACTAATGCAATACGAGCAGAACGGTTTGGATCATACTCGATTGTTGCAACTGTTGCTGGAATACCATCTTTATTTCTTTTAAAGTCAATAATACGGTATAATCTTTTATTACCGCCACCTTGGTGACGAACTGTAATACGGCCTCTATTGTTACGACCGCCTTTTGATTTAATAACTTTTGTAAGCGATTTTTCAGGTACAGAAGATGTGATATCTGCATAATCGCTGTTTGTTCTAAAACGAACGCCTTTTGACGTTGGTTTAAAGGTTTTAATACCCATTAATCACTCTCCCACTACACTAAATCTAGCCTTTCGCCCTCTTTAAGAGTAACGACAGCTTTTTTCCAATCATTTCTTCTACCAAGAGTTCTGCCAAAGCGTTTTTCTTTGCCTTTGTAGTTTGCTGTTCTAACATGAGCAACTTTTACTTTAAAAAACTCTTCTACTGCTTCTTTGATTTGAGTTTTTGTAGCATCAACATGAACTTGGAAAACTATTTTTGCTTCTACTAAACCTTCAGCAGCTTCTTCAATTTGTGCTTTAGCAGCATTTTTATCTAACTTAGCTACTATATCAGCAAGCATTTTTCTGCTTACTGCATTACGTTTAGTTTTAGAAGTTTCAGATTTTTTATCTTTTGATAAAACTGCTCTTCTAACTCTTGTAACTGCTGATTTTTTAGCATCTTCCTGCATCATCATTGATTTTTCAGTAAGAAAGGGTCTTCTTATAACATCATACTTAGTAATCATTATTCACCTTCCACTGCAACGCCTGTGGCTTTTTCTACCATAGGGAGACTGTTTTTGAGGAAAATTATTTTGTAAGAGTTCATAATATCATAAACATTTAAGCCGTCTACATGTAAAATATCTGCATACGGAATATTACTGAATGCTCTTGCTACTTTCTCATCAATTGCATCAACAACAATAAGAACTCTTCTGTCTGCGTTGAAAGCTTTTAATATTTCAACTGCTTCTTTTGTTTTGCCGTTTTCTACAAAAAGATTATCAATAACTGTTACACAGCCTGCATCAAATTTAGCATGGATTGCACTTTTTAATGCATTTTTAACCTTTTTCTTAGGCATAGAATAAGAATAATCTCTTGGTTGTGGACCAAATATAGTGCCACCACCTCTCCATAATGGAGACCTAGATGAACCAGCTCTTGCTCTACCAGTTCCTTTTTGTTTCCATGGTTTTCTACCACCACCAGAAACTAAACCCTTAGTCTTAGTAGCATGTGTACCTGCTCTTTTGCATGCAAGCTGCATTTTAACTACTTCATGGATTAAAACAGTATTCACTGGATAATCAAGAATAGCATCATGCAGTTCTGCTGTGCCGACTTTAGAGTTTTTCACATCAAATACATCAATTTTTGCCATTAGATTTCCTCTAAATTTTTTCACACTTTTCAGATAGGTTATCCTGAAATAGTGTATTTGTGCATAAAAGGCTTTTACAAGCTTATCGCACAAATCTTTTTTATTAAAAAGGCTTAAAAGCCCTTAATTAACTATATAATTTACTATATATACCTTAATTTTAGGCATAAATATAGGTATAGCGCATTTATGCGTGGATAGATACTTTTACATATTTTTATACAAATATCAAGTATTTTTTTTATTTTTTTTAATTTTTTTTATAAGTTCACTAACTTATTGGTATTTATTTATTTTTATTATATATCTCATTGTATAGTGCATAGCCGCCACTTAAATTATAGCTGTCAAAACCATGACCTTGTAAAATCCTGCATGCTACATGGCCTCTTAAACCAACTTGACATACAATATATACTTTTTTATTTTTATCTAGTTCTGATAAATGCTGCCTTAAATTATCAACTGGTATATTAATGAAGCCTTCAATATGTCCAGCAGCATATTCTCCACGAGTTCTTGTATCTATTAAATGAATAGAACCATCTCTTTTTAAATCTGATACTTCATGATGATGAAATATTTTACTTACGCCATTTAATATATTTTCTGCCACATAACCTGCCATATTAACAGGGTCTTTTGCTGAAGAATATGGTGGAGCATAACAAAGCTCTAGTTTTGTTAAATCATCTACTGTTCCATTAAAATGAATAACTGATGCTATAACATCACACCTTTTATCAACACCTTCTCCCCCTGCTATTTCTGCACCTAATACTTTTCCTGTATCTTTATGAAAAATCAATTTCACATACATTTCTTCAGAACCGGGATAATACGATGTATGGCTTGATGACACTGTAAAACTTTTTTCATAGTTAATACCAAGTCTTTTTGCAGTTTTCTCATTTATCCCTGTGGAAGCTGCTGTTAAATTAAATACTTTTAATATGGAGCTGCCTTGAGTGCCTCTGTATTTGCTCTTTATTCCTGCAATATTATCTGCTGCAATCCTACCTTGTTTATTAGCAGGACCTGCTAAAGGGACCATTGCTTTTTCTTTTGTATTATAATCTAATACTTCTATGGCATCACCTACTGCTAAAATATGCTCATCACTTGTAAACATATTATCATTTACAATAATGCCGCCTCTTTGGTTTACAGATAAACCTGCATCAACAGCTATTTTACTTTCTGCTTTTACACCTATTGCTAAAATAACCATATCAGTTTCTATAACGCCTTTACTGGTATATACTTTTAGGCTGCTGCCATTTTCTTCTATTTTTTCTAAAGCAGTTTCAAGCATTAAATTTATGCCATGCAGACGCATTTCATTTTGTATAATGCATGCCATATCGTAATCAAAAGGTGGCATTACTTGATTTTGCATTTCTATTAAATCAACTTTTACACCTGCTGTTACTAGATTTTCTGCCATTTCTACACCAATAAAGCCACCACCTATAATCGTGGCAGATTTTGGCGAGTTCTCTGTAATATAATCTTTGATTTTATATGTATCTGGAATATTTCTTAAAGTGAAAACTTTATCTAGATTAATACCTTCAATACCAGGGCGGAAAGGTTCAGCACCGGGAGATAAAAGAAGTGCATCATAACTTTCAACATATTTTTCAGAAGTTAAATGGTTTATAACTTCCACAGTTTTTTCTTCTTTATTTATAGATATTACTTCATTAAATGTGCGAACATCTACTTTAAAGCGTCTGCCAAAACCTTTTGGAGTCTGCAGAGTTAAATCTGATTTATTTTTAATTTCGCCACCTATATAATAAGGAAGCCCACAATTAGCAAAAGAAATATATTCGCCTTTTTCAAATAATATTATTTCTACATCTTCATTTAATCTTCTAAGTCTTGCAGCAGTACTTGCTCCACCTGCTACACCACCAACTATTAACACTTTTGATACATTCATTTTTTCCCTCACAAATTTAATCATGCAATTTAATATGTATGAAAATATTTTTCAAGTAGTAATTAATAGTTTGGTGTGAATTTATACAAAAAAACCACCTTATAAAAAGGTGGTTAATAAATATATAATATATTTTTCTTATTTTTTTTGTTTAAATTCCATCTGTCCTATTACTAACTTACCAGTAGCACTGTCATAAGAATAAGTTTTTGCTTTTTTTAAATAATCAAAATATTCATATTCACCATCATTTTGTTTCATAGTGCCTTCCATTTTAGTAGATGCCATATAACTTAAATTAATTTTATTATTTCCTTTAATTTCATACATGCCCATATATGTATTAACTAAAGCATAACCATATACGCCACCATTTCTAAAACCTATCATAATTGATGGATATTTAACAGAAATAAATTCTTTACCAGATAACTCATCTTTTGGTGCAGCAAATGCAAATGATGGAATAAGTAGTAAAGATATAATTAATAATTTTAAATATTTCATATAATCACCTCATAAAATTATCACTAAACTTATACAAAAATCTTTTTGTTTTTGCAAGAAAATTTATAATAAAGACTGCCTTTGTTTCTGCTGCCATTTAACAGCAAGTAATGCAGTGATAAAATAAATAAAAACCTGTATCCATAAATTTACATACATAAACATAATATTTGACACATCTGCCCCCATTTGGCGAATGTATAAAAACCCTGTTACTCCCGGCGTTGATGGGATTAAGTATGATAATAATTTCACCCATTCAGGCATCATAAAATGGGGCCATATAAAACCTGCCATCATAACAAAAGGAATAGATGTCATAAGTAATACAAGTAATATTGCATCTCTATCTCTAGCAAATACACTTAAAGATAAACCAAAAAGTATAATAGATAACCCATAGGGCACTGCATAAGATACAGCATCACTTAATGAATTGTGCAGCTGAATACCAAAAACCATAGGTCCTATTGTAAAAAAATATGAAAATACTGCTGCATATATTGGAAGATATGCTAATATTTTACCTAATAAAATTGAAACAGTATTCATATTATCTTTATACCCATAACCATTTTCATAACCTGTTGCATGAACAAGCAGTATAACCATTAATAAAATCTGCTGCACAATTAATGCATATATGGCAGGGGCAACAAATGTAACGTAACCTCCCCTTGGATTAAATACTGGTTTTGCTGTTAAATTTACAGCAGACTGCAGCTTTAAAGCATCTTCAAAATGAACTCCAAGCATACTCATTTTTTGTATTTTAACTCCTGCTGCTGTTGTTAAAACAATCTGCGTTGCAGCTGATATGGCTGTGGAATAAAGAATAAAATATGAGCCGTCTGCAAAAACTGAAACACTTGGGCTTTCCCCCCGTGCTACAAGCTTATAAAATTCATCTGGAATATATATAATACCGAAAACTTCTCTTAAATATATGCCCTTTTTTGCTTCCTCCATAGATGGATACTTTATCACTTTCAAACTTTCTGTATTATCAAGCATTGTTACAACTGTTTTAGATAAATCAGACTTATCTAAATTAACAACAGCCACAGGCATATCACGAACTATGTCATTTTTATATGGAAATGGATAGTAAAAGGAATAAAAAGCAGTGCCTACAAAAATAATTGTAATTGCAAGCTTATCAAATATAATTCTTCTATATTCTAAAAGCATTATGGAAAATATATTTTTCATAACTGCCTCCGAATATATTTATATGTATATATTTTTATAACTGCAATTGATATGGCAAAAGCTACAGTGCCAAGAATTATCATATACATTATTTCTGAATATGTAGAGTTATATGGAGAACTACCCCTTATTGCTTCATTAACTAAAACCCTGTGGTAATGGGTAAGGGGAAAAAATTCACTTAAATAATAAGCAAATTTAGGCATTGCAATCTGTGGATATGATACACCAGCATATGCAAATGTAGGGGCTGCATAAACTGCTGCTGCACTAAATGCTAACGGCCTTAAAATAACTGCTATAAAAAGACCTGCTGCCATAGAAACAAAAATATAACACATGGTAGCAAACAATATTTTTCCAAATCCATCAACTAAAGGAACCTTCATATATACAAATAAAATAAAAAGCATAAGTGTGCCAGAAAAAATATAAATTATACCATAAGGAAGCAGTTTTCCTACTGTGTAAGAAAATGGTGCATTATCTACAATATGAGCTATATCATGATATTTTCCAGAACGTTCTTCATATAAAACACCATAAAGTAATGAACTTATTACAAAAAGCTGAAACGCTGCAGGGATTAAACCAAATACAAAAAAATACTGGTAATTTAAATATGGGTTAAATAATATTTTTTCACTAAGTTCAACAGGTTTTATTTGAAATTCTGCATCATAAGCAGGCACTCCATGGCTCATAAAATATTTTTTATTATAAACATCAGAATAATATTTTACTGCTGTAAAAACCCCTTTATTAACAAGGGAACCTACTAAAAAAAGTTCATTATTATAATAAAGCACAACTTCTGCACCTTTATAACCTAACACTTTTTTAGAAAAATCACTTGGAATTAGGACAACACCATATGTTTTACCACTAACCATTAATGAGCGTGCTTCATTCATATTTGTAACAGTTTCTACAATTTCCACATATGGCGATGCATTTATAACACCTGTTATCTCTCTTGATAAGGCACTATTATCTTCATCTATTAAAGCAATAGGGATTTCCCTAATTACTGGGTTAGAAAACACACCAATAATCAATGCACATATTACAAGTGGTGTAAAAATAAGAAAGTAAAAAAGCTTCCTGCGTTTATAAAGCAGAAAATCCCACTCCCTGTCAAAAAAATATTTAACTGTTTTTAAATATTCTCGTATATTCATATTATTTACTATATTTTACATCAGAATAAAAAAGTGCTGTCATACCTGCTCTTAAGCCATCTATTTTAGATTTTGGATAAAGCTTTACTTCAAAAGTTTTCAAATCAAAATCTGCGCTTGTTTTTGTAGCACTCCATACAGCATAGCTTCCAGCAGGCGAAATATACCTAACTTCGCAAGGGTATACTTCTGTATCTGAAAGTGCAGGTATTTCCACATTAATAACTGTTCCCATACGTATATTTTTTAATAAGTCTTCTCTTAAGTAAAATGTTATCCAAACATCTTCCATATCTATTAAACTTATAATCGGAAATCCTGGTGTAACAAGCTCTCCCTGCTCCACAACAACTGTTGATACTTCCCCATCAATGGGAGAATAAAGTATAGTATCTTCAAGTAAAACCATTACTTCTTTTAATGCGCCTTGAGCCTGTTCTTTAATAGCTTCTGCTGCTGTTTTATCTTCTTTTCTTGCACCAGTTTTTGCCATTTCATAGTTTGCTTGTGCAGCACGCACATCATTTTGCAGCACTTTCCACTGGGTTAATGCCTCATCTAAACTTTGTGTTGTAACAACACCATCATTGTGTAGTGATTTTACCCTGCTGTATGTTTTAAATGCATATCTTTCTGCTGCTATTGCCTTTTGATATACATTATATAATGCTGTAATTTCTTCCTGCCTTGCCCCTATATTTACTTTATTTTCTTGAGCTTCAGCAGCTTTAACAGCAGCTAGTGCCTGTAATTCTTTTGCTCTTAAAGTTGGCGAATCTACTTTTGCAAGAACTTCCCCTTTTTTTACATGCTGCCCTTCAATTACAGAAAGAGATAAAACATTGCCAGGAACCTTTGCTGCTACCTGCACTTGTTTTGCATGAACTTCCCCCTGTATAGTAAGTGGAACAGGACGTGTTGCATACCAAACACTAACAGAAATAATGGCTCCCACCACAATAAATGCTAAAGAATAATAAATATATTTCATAAAAACGTCTCCTAATAATTATTTAAGACCTGGTTCTACAAAAGCACGTGCTCTATATGTTTCAAAAGAATCAAATATTCCTGAAGTTGCAAGCATACCTAATAGTGCCATATCAAATTTATAAGCTGCTGTAATAGCAGACATTTTTGAGTTTGATAATGCAAGTTCAGCATCTACCACATCAAGCGAAGTTGCCATACCTTGATTAAAAGCTTTCTGCCTTGCTCTTAAATATTCTTCAGAAAATGCACGAGATTTAAGTGAAGCCATATAATCTTCCCTTGCATTCTGCATTGTTAAATACTGCTGTTCAACAAGAGTTCTAATATCTTTTTCTGCACGGACTACCATTAATTTTGTGCTTTCTTCTGCCTGTTTGCTTGCTCTATATTGATGATAATTTTGTAAACCGTCAAATAAGTTTAACGATACCTGAACACCTACCATATATTCTGGTGACATAGATGAAAGCTGATAATCATAAATATTTGCCATACCAAAAGCATTTACTTTAGGAATAAAAGAAGATACACTATTTATCACCCCAGCTTTTGCAATGTTTTTAGCTTCTTGAACCTGCTTTATTTTACCATTAGATGATACTGCCATATCTTGAAAATATACAAGGCTTTCCACATCTTTTTCTGCAATAATAAATAATGGAGTTGACGGAGTAACATTATCTTCCTGACTGTTTATCATAGATTTTAATGCTGATTCTGCTAATTTTGCTTCTCTTATAGAAGTATTTAATGAATTTTCTGCATCACTTAATGCCATTTCTGCATGCAGCCTTTCCACCTTTGCAAGCATACCAGCTTTTTCAAGTTTTAATGCTTTATTATAATGGTCCTGCATAGAGTCCCGCACTTCCTTTTTTACTTCAATTACTTCACGCATAAAGCGTAATGTAAAATATTTCTCTGCCATTGAAACACCAAGCTCATCATGGCGAACCTTTTGCCCAGCTTTTGAAATATTAAGGTTTGCACTGGCTAATTTATTAGCTGCAAATATTTTACCACCAGTAAATACAGGCCAAAGCATAGTTGCATTAAGTGTAAAAAACTGTTCTTGTTGCACAACCTGTTGTGTTGTATCTGGAAAATTAAGTGGTGGTAAAGGAATAGGAAGTCCTCCAAGCACTCCATTAATACCGCTTTTTACATGGGTTAAATCTACGTCCATAACTAAATCATTACCAAAATAGGTATATACCCCGTTAATAAAAAAACGTGGTGAATAAAGCCCAAGTGCTGCCTTTTTTAAATACTGCTTTTCCTTATAATCAGACTCTGCCTGAGCCATACTTTCATGAGTGCCGTATAACCTTTCTAATGCCTCAGCATATGATACTTCCGACGCATTTACATTGTTATAAAAACATATAAAGAAAAATAATAAAAAAACAATTTGATTTAATTTTTGCATATTACCATACCAAATATATTTTCGTAATTCCACATATATTATACAATAATTTTTATATTTTACTACTATTATTTTATTGATTTTTAAATACATTATTAAGTATTATGTATTTTATTAGACATAAGGATACAAAGTGTATGTACTTAAATTTTAATTTTTTAGCAGTAATAGATGATAACTACTTTATGGATAATGCATTTTTTTATGCTTCTAAAATTGAAAACTATGCTGATATTATATGGTATAGGATTAAAAATAAAGATAGCAATTATGAAAAAAAAATAAAGAAAATGCGTTTACTCGTAAAAAAATGTCCACTTGTTTTAAGCTGTGATTATGTATCTGCTTTAAAATATGGATATAATGGTGTTCATCTTAATAAATCATGTGTTGAAAATTTAGAGTATATAAAAGAAAAAGGACTTATAACTGGTTATTCAAGCCACAGTGCAAATGAATTAGAGTTAATTAATACAGATTATTATACATTAAGCCCAGTATATGATACACCAAAAGATTATAAGGTAAAACCTTTAGGAATTATAGATTATAATAAAAATAAAAAAGTATATGCTTTAGGTGGTATAAATTTAGAAAATTTAAAAGATACTGCAGACCATTTCTATGGGGTTGCGGGTATCAGGCTTGTGGAAGAAATTGTAAATAAACTAATTTTTAATACGTAAAATATTTAATCCTAAAATAATAAATATTACACCAGATATTTTATTTAAATAGCTTGAAAAATTTGATGTTCTTAAAGATGAAGAAATATAAGATGATGCTGCGACTAAAAATAAACTCCAAACCGTTCCTATAGCAATAAATGTTAAACCTAATATTAGAAATGGAACAGGTGTAGAAGCATTAATGTTTACAAACTGGGGAAGAAGTGCTAAAAAAAATAAAGCTACTTTAGGATTTAATATATTTGTAAAAAAACCCTGTCTAAATGTTTTTTTAATGGAAACTGTTGCTTTTTCTGATGATATAATAATATTAGATTTTGATTTAATAGCCATTATGCCAAGATATATTAAATATGCTGCACCTGCAATTTTTACAATATTAAAAAGTAAAGATGAAGTCATTAAAATAATAGATAAACCAAAAGCAGCTAAAGCCGTATGAACAAATAACCCACAAATAATACCAGCAACTGAAGCAAACCCCTGCTTGTATCCACCAGCTATTGATTTTGTCAGTATAAATATAGTATCAGCACCCGGTGTTATGCTTAAAATAATTACAGCTCCAATAAAGCCTAAATAATCCGTTATATTTTCCATTACTGCACCAAAGAATTCATAGAGAATAAAGGCTGCATTATTGATATTACAATAAAACCAACAAGCACACCTATTATAACAATAAATATAGGCTCAATAGCCGAAATAAATGATGTTAAAAATTTATCTACATTTTTAGAATAAAATTCATTTACACGTTCTAAAAGTTCAGGCATATTACCTGAAGATTCACCAGTTGATACCGCTGCTGGAAAAAGCTCTGGAAAAATCCCTGCATTTCTAACTGCTACTGAAAATTTTGTTCCAGACTGAACAGCCTCCCTTACTTGAGCAATAGTATCATACATATATTTATTATCTATTACTAAAGATGCATAATGAAGTGCATCTGTTAAAGGCAGCCCTTCTTTTAGCTGAAATGATAAAACATGTGCAAATTTGGCAACAGATACATGGGAAATAAGGTTTATCTTAAAAAGCTTTTTATCAACTGCTAACCTAAATTTTGGATTATTTTTATATAAATACCTGATAGCAAATATAATAAATAATAAAAATAATAATAGTACAAGCCCATAATTACTTACAAAATCAGATACTTTTAATAAAAACTGAGTAGAAGCTGGTATCTGCTGTTTCATAGATGAAAAGATTGATTCCATTTTTGGAACAACAAAAGCAAGTAAAAAGCCAAGAACAGCAAAGCCCATTACAAGTATAGTCATAGGATATATCATAGCCGTTTTTATTTTGTCTGTATTTTTCCTTTTATCATCTTCATAAACTGCAATATCTGCTAAAACTGCTGCAAGTTTACCAACCTGCTCTGATGCTTTAATTAAATTTACATACATTGGATCAAATATTTTTGGGTATTTAGATAAACTTTCTGAAAAACGCATACCTTCAGACACTTTTGAAGCAGATTCCATTAAAGCATTTTTCAAATGCTGTTCTTTCGTGCTTTTTGCAACTATTTTCACTGCTTCTACCAAAGGAATACCACTTCTTAAAAGTAATGAAAGCTGAAAAAAAGTATCTGATAAGTTTAATTTTTTTGCAAACATTTCCTGCAGCTTTGCTAAAGATGAACTAGATGAGCCTGATTCTGTAATGCTGGAAACAAAAATCCCTTCTGATAAAAGCTCATTAGTAAGAGACTGCTTGCTTAATGCATCACGGACACCTTTTACTTCCTTTCCTGTTTTTGATATTCCTTTATAAATATAACTTGGCATTAATCAACCTTTGTAACAGAAAGCACTTCTGAAGGGGTAGTAATACCCTTTTCAACTAATGACGCACCATATTCAAACATGGTCCTAAACCCTTCTTTCCTTGCTGCCTCTTTAATATCATAACTTGATGCTCTTTTATTTATTAAAACACGCAAGCTGTCAGTAATTTCAAGCATTTCAAAAATACCAATCCTGCCACGATAGCCTGTATTAAAACAGTTTGGGCAGCCCTTACCTGCCATGTATTTATCAATAGTTATACCAGCTTTAGCAAAGGTGGATTTTATAAAATCATCTGCCTGCACTTCTTCCTGACAGTGTGGACAAATTTTACGAACAAGCCTTTGACCTATTACAATAGCAAGTGATGAGGAAATTAAAAATGGCTCAACTTCCATTTCTATTAAACGTGCTATTGCTGTTGGTGAGTCGTTTGTGTGCAGTGTAGATAAAACCAAGTGACCTGTCAATGATGCCTGTATGGCAGCTTCTGCTGTCTCATTATCCCTAATTTCACCAACAAGTATAATATCTGGGTCCTGCCTTAAAAAAGTTTTAATGGCTTGGGCAAATGTTAAATTAACAGCAGGGTTCATTTGCACCTGCGTAACATTATCAATATGGTATTCCACTGGGTCTTCTATTGTTACCACGTTTTTATTATCCCTGTTCATAGCAAGCAGTGATGCATATAAAGTTGTTGTTTTACCACTACCTGTTGGACCTGTTACTAATATAATACCATTTGGCCTGTCAAGATATGGGCGAAATCTTTCATAAAGTTCACCATCTAAACCTATCTGCTGCAAAGATGTAAAATCTGAAGAACGCTCTAGTATCCTTAAAACTGCCTTCTCACCGTTAATAGATGGCATAGTAGATACACGAATATCTATAACTCTGTTACCAATTTTTAAATTTATCCTGCCATCTTGAGCACGCCTTGTTTCTGCCACATCAAGCTGTCCAATAACTTTAATACGTGCTAAAATTGGATCATGAACACTTTTTGGATATGTTTTTAAGGTATTTAAACAACCATCTACTCTAATGCGAATTAAAAATGCTCCATCTCTGCCTTCAAAATGAATATCACTGGCACCATTTTTAACAGCACTAATTATTATTTGGTTTACAAGACGAATAACTGGTGCGTCATCATAAGAAGAAGTTAAGATATTTGCGTCATCATCAATATCATCACTTTCTTCTGCTGTTACATCATCAACTTCTCCACCAAAGCTTTCTAAAATCTCTAATATATGTTTTTTTTCTGCATATTCATAATCAGGGGATATGCCTAGAGAAAAGCTCATAAATTTAGCTTTTTGCAGCCCATGTTCATCACTGTAAAAAAACTTTACTTTATCATCTTCTTCCACAGGAACAAAATCACTTTTATCAGGAAATTTCATGTAATGAGCTCTTACTTTCTCAAACTCAGCATTCATTACTATTCACCTTGATTTTCCTGATTTGCAGGCTCTATTGTAATAACTTCTGAATTATTATTTTCTTCCTGCTTATTATTTTCTTCCACACTACCATCAACAGCTACTGGAGTAAGTAACTGATTATTTTCTTTTACTTCTTTTGCACTATTTTTTTCTTTTTCAGCTTTTTTCAATGCTTTTTGACGCTCTTTTTCAAGACGTTTTGCTTCTTTTTCTCTATCTGCTTTTTCTTTATCACGCTGCCTTTGTGTTTTTTTAGCTTCTTCTGGAGTTAAGCCTTCTATATCATTTTTCAGCTGTATTGACCTGCCAGTATCAGTAAAGGAACCTTTACTAAATTCTTTATCACCCTGCCTGTTAAAATCTTCCATTGTAGCACGTTTACCCTGCATTAATTTGTCATTATCTTCTACAGTATCAATAATATGTGCAGTTATAAAAAGCATAACATTTGTTTTTTGGGTACTTGTTGTCTGTTTCTTAAAAAGCCAGCCAAGTATAGGAATATTAGAAAGCCCCGGAACCCCAGATACTGTTGTGGTAGAATCATCTTTTATCATACCTGAAATTACCATAATGGAATGGTTTTTAAGTTTAACAGTAGTATTTGTACTTCTTGTAAGGGTAGTAGGTGCAGTAGAACTTGCTGCAGAACCTGATACCTTTTTTATTTCCTGTTCTATAGTTAGTGTAACCATATCATCACTTGATATTTGAGGCGTTACTTTTAATTTTACACCAACATCTCTATAATCAAATGTTTGAATCGGGTTATTATTTGAATCATATTTTGTACTTGTTTGATAAGGCATATTTTCACCAACAAATACTTCTGCAGGTGAATTATTTAACGTTAAAATTTGTGGATTTGAAATAATATTTATACCACTAGAAGTTCTAAGTGCTGAAATTAAAGCACCAATAGATGGAAATTTTGCACCTTGAAATGATATAATATTACCAATAACACCAACACCAAGCCCAGTTCCTAGCCCTGTAAGTGATGGGGCGCCTTGATTAATAGAACCAAGAATACTGCCAAGACCACCTCCTCCGCCCTGCATGGAGCCACCTACTATAGTGCCAGATGTATTACCACCACCTAAAAACCACTCAACTCCAAATTGTGAGCTTTTATCTATACTTGTTTCTAAAATTAAAGCTTCCACATAAACCTGTCTTCTAGGCACATCAAGTTTATTGATTAAAGAATCTAAATTATCATAAAGCTCTTTATCACCTATGGCTAAAATAGAGTTCGTTGCATTATCTGCAGATATGCTGACCTTTGATGATGCTGTAGTAGTTGCAACAGCACCTGCTGCCCCTGCTGCACCCGGTTTTTGAGAAAGAGATGTTACAAGTTTTGATAATACTTTCTCCACATCTTCTGCCCTTGCATTTTTTAAATAAAAAACTCTAGGTTCTGTATTAACTGCCATACTCTTTGTATCAAGGTTAGATACAATAGCCGCAATTCTGTCATAATCTTTTTTTGTGGCTGCTATTATCAATGTGTTTGAAATATCATCAGATATAACAACAGGTGATGTTGGATTTATAGAGTTTTTTGCAAGCTCATTGAAAAATTTGGTAATTTGCTGTTCAATTTTGCTGGCAATAGAATATTCCAGTGGCATCGTATAAAACTCATAGCCTGCTGCCACATTATCAACCCTATTAATTAATGAATTCATTTTTTCTATTCTTGAAGCATCATCTCTCACAACAATAATATTTAAGCCACGAACAACTTCCACATAACCAGTTTTTGATTTCATTCTATTTAAAACAGGAAGTAATGTGGCTGCATTATAATTCTTTAAAGCAATTACCGTAGTAATATACCCATAAGAACCATTTTTGCCCATTGATAAATCTTCATCAAAAGATTGAATATCTTTTTCTGCAATAATTTGAATACTGTCACCTTTTGTTACAGGCTGATATCCATTTAATTTTAAAACAGAATAAAAAATATCTAAAATTTCTTTTGCGTCCATATTTTTTTGGGAAGATATGGTTACATTGCCTCGTAAATCAGCCTCATTGTATATAACATTTTTACCAGTAAATTCTGATACAAACGTTATAAAATCTTTCATGGGAACATTTTTAAAATTAACTGCATAAGTCCCATTATCTTGAGCATAAGCATTAAAACTTAATAATAATGCAAAAATAACTATAAATATCTTTTCTTTCATCTAATTTCCACAAATAAGGATTTTTTTTCTTTATTTCTAAGCATATCAACATTTAATGCTGATATATCATCAACTTGAGAAAACATATTAAATAATGCAGCAGGGTTTGTAAGCTCACTGCCATTAATTCTTGTTATTATATCGCCAACTTGCAGCCCTAACTTTAGTAAAGGTGATTCTGGTTTTAACATTGCTACCCTATATCCTACAAATTGACCATCTTCATAAAATGTTGCAACGCGGGCACTTTGCAGCACCTGATTAATATCTTTTAAGTCATTTTTAAGCTCATCTCTAGGCACTGTAATATTTATATTTGCACCAGTATCCTGTATCTTAACACCTGTATTTTGTGCTGATGCCATAGGTGTCTGTGGTGCTGGAATGGACTGAACTACTGCTCCATTATCAATAACTATTGAATATATTTTACCATCTTTTGCTATATTTGCAAAGCTGTATGATAATTCAATAAGTTTTATACCCTCTTTTTCTCCACCTAAAGATATGCTTATTGTTCCACTATCAAGAACAATTGTGGCAATACCAGTATTATTAACCTCATCAAAAATTACACCAATAAGCTTAGCGTTAAATGGTGGTGCTGGGTTTAGTGGAGCACCACTAGAATTTAAAACCATACTACCATTATCACCTGTTTGAGAAGCAGCTGTAAGCCTAGGTGTAATATCAAGCATAAAAACATTTTTATCAATAATATCTGATGCTGTCTTATTATAATCAATCTGTTGTTTTTCTACCTTTTTTACTCTAGGAACAGGAAGCGGTTTTGGTGCTGTATATATACTGCTTGTAATGGCAGAAACTAAATACCCACAAGCTATACCTATTACCACAGGATAAACAAGGTACGGTAGTTTAAAATTAACCATGTTATATGATGTATCAATTATTTATATAAAAATCAATTATTTTTTTTATTGTATTAATATTATTTTCATAATAGACGGAAACAAATCTACAGGATAATTAATAAACACAATAATATTTAATATGCTGTGGGCAAAAAAAGGCTGTTTTATGCTTTTGTATTGGTCATATAAAATCCCTAAATATATAGATGGTATAAATATTAAAGTGGTTACAATAAAATTACTGTCTGCTACAAAATGGCAGGCTGTAAAAATTATTGATGTTATAATATTACTTAAAGTAATATATGAAAAAAATGTATATTTTATATATTTTTGTATATTTTTTTGAACTAAACCCCTAAATATATATTCTTCTACTAATGGAGAAGCAAATAAGAATAAAATAATATTGTATACACTAATATTTTTAACTCCATAAAAAGCTATGCTTATAATATACACAAGTATTATAATATATAAAATAATATGTAACGATTTACTGTTCATATTACACTATAATATAAATTATAATAAATTTAAATGATTTATTGATTTTTAAATAATCTTATGATACTTTCTTAAAAATATAGTTTGTAAGGAGAAATACATGAGAAAAAGAAAAATGCGTCCCGGTTTTACCTTAATAGAGCTTATGGTTGTATTAGTTATATTAGGTCTTTTAGCTACATTTATTGGTCCTCAAATAATGAGTGCACCAGATAAAGCAAGAGTTTCAAAAGCAAAGAATGATATAACAGTATTAAAAAATGCCATTGAATTATACAGGGCAGAAAATGGTAACTACCCTACAACAGATCAAGGCTTACAAGCTCTTGTCGTAAAACCGGAAATTGACCCTGTTCCTAGCAGCTGGAGCCCTGGTGGTTATTTAAACTCACAAGTTGTTCCTAAAGACCCTTGGGGAAGAGATTACATTTATAGAAGCCCTACTGAAGATGAAAACAGACCTTATGAAATTATAACATATGGTGCAGATGGTCAGGAAGGTGGCGAAGAATATAATGCTGATATTACAAGCTACAATATTGTTAAATAAATTATTCTGGGGCAAGGTTTAACCTTTCCCCCTTTTTTATGTATATGAAACAAGCATTTACTTTAATAGAATTAATGATTGTTATGCTTATTATAGGCATAGGGCTTATGAGTATAACACCTAGATTTACTTCAAAAAGCGTAGGCATAGACCCTCGTCTTGAATATTTAGATAAATTAATAAAAGAAGAATGGGCACGTTCCATTGAGTTAGGACAGCCTATTGCAATTACTGGTTTTAAAGGAAGTGCAAACCTTTTAAATCATGATAAGGAAAGTAAAACCCTGCCTGATACAAAAGAAGTAAGTGAAGTATCCATTAATAAATATGAAGTGCGAAGCAATGAATATGCTATTAGAGTATATCCCGATGGGTTTTGTGATTATTTTGAATTAACATTAAATGATGGACGGATAATTGAATCTATCCCACTTTTAATGACAACCAGGTATAAAAATGAAAACCAATAAAAAAGTAAAAAAAGGATTTACACTTTTAGAAGTTTTGATTGCTTTAGCAGTTTTAAGTATAAGCATACTTGGAATTTATTCTATTCAAAATATGTCATTAAATGCCATTGCATCTTCTAAAGCAAAAATGTTTGTAATAGAAAGAGCATATGATAGAATTACAAGGCAGATTAATTTTCCTGATAAAGCATTTGAAGAAACAGAAGATTATAATGGTACATTAGTTCATTACTCATTTTTAAAAGAAGCCTCAGGCGTTCAAATGGTGCAGAAAGTTACAATGACAGTTTCCACAGATCAGGCTACAGTTAGTTTTATATATTATGAAAAAGCCAGTGGAAGCAGCTCTGGGTTTGGTATGTAATGAAAAAAGGGTTTACTTTATTTGAATTATTAATTGCTGCTGCTATTTCATCAATTGTGGCATTAGGTTTATTTTCCATTTTTTCTTCAGTTGTCACCACGAGAGATAGAGCTGTTGTTCAAAGTAAAAATATTGTGCTGCAGCAGTCATTAACAAGGCTTATTAATAAAGATGCAAGAATGATGCAGGGCGATTCTATTAAGGTAGATAAATCTGGGCAGGTATACAGGCTTACTTTTACTACACAAAACAGCTTAAGGTTTAATAAAGCTTTACCTGTTGATGTAACATATTATATTGATGATGAAAATTATCTTGTAAGAAAAGAAGAAAATGCAGATACTGCCTTTAGTATGGAAATGCGCATATTACCTAATGCATCTGAATTATCTGCTACATTTTATGATGGAAGTGAATATAAAGAAGATGCAGTAGCAAATGCAAAAATGTTTAATATTTCATTGAAAATTAATGAGCAGCTGATAACTATTCCAGTTGCAAGGACGATGGATAATACATAAATGAATAAAAATATGAAAAAAGGTTCCATTTTAGTTACAGTTATGGTTGTTGTAACAGCCTGCACATCGCTGGCTCTTTTTATTAATGAAAAAACACTTGCTGCCTATGGAACTGTTATAAGTCTGCAAAATGATTACCAAGGGGCAATTTATGCCATGACTGCCATTGAAGCTTTAGAAATGGCGTTTCAATATGATGAAGCTTCATATGATGCAGCTGATGATATATGGACACAAATACCTACTATCCCGCTTGATAATGGATTTATGACAATTACAATGAAACCACTTAATGCTAAAGTGCCTATGGCTACTTTAAACTCAAAAGATGAAGATGTAAAAGAAAGAGCAACAAATGCATTAAATGAATTAATGAGACAGTTAGAAATTACAGAGCCAGATATATATGAACTTTTAACATGGGTTGGTGCAAGTGATCCAACAGGTGAACGTTTTGATGAAAATGGAGCCCCCTACAGCATGAAATCTGCTCAGTTACAAACTCTAGCAGAGCTTGCCCTGCTGCCTTCATTTCAAACAGACTATAAAAAATTAATACCTTATATTTCTATTGCAGGAGACGGTAATAAAATAAATGTAAACCTTGCTTCAAAAGAAGTAATTGATGCATACGTTCCAGAACTTGCCCCTTATACAGACCAAATAATTTCTACAAGAGAAACAGAACCTTTCAAAGATGTTTCTGCTGTATATAATATAATGGGAGCAGCCATGCAGGACGAATATAGTAAAATTTTACCATATATTGATGTAAAATCTTCTTTATTTTATATTAAAATTGAATTAAATATAGGAGATGATAATATATACTATCATCTGCTTGTTCAAAGAAATGGCAGCAGTGTATCACCTTTAAAATATATAGAAGGTAATAATATAGATTATTTTTAAATAAATTGGAGAAATAAAAGTTTATGGACCATAACTACTACTTTAAAGAAGGGCTGCTTTATAAAATTACAGGCAGTTCCACATATAGAGTTAGTGTTGAAGATGTAATAAATGACAGTAATAAAGCTGCTTTATTAATTGATGATACGTATTTTTTCTATGTAGGAATTGAGCATATTGCAACAAGTGCTAAAAAAATGAAAGCAATTGCACAAAACTACCTTAATGTTATGTTCCCTGCTGATATGGTTGCTAATTATGGAGTATTTCAAAATACTTCTAAAACTGTTATATATATTATAAATAATAATTTAATTGATATTATTAATAATAACAAAGAACTTTTTTCATCTTTTAAAAAAATATCAACACCTTTTTTAGAGTTTTGCACTAAATATAATGAGTTTATTTTTTCAGATGGAGAAAAAAAATATTCTTTATCTAACAATATGGTTACTCTTTCAGACAATAAAGATAGTGACTTTATTACATCAAAAGATTTATTTGATACTTTAGATACTGTAAAATATTCCATAATACTGCCAGGTGTTCAAAAAAAATCACCTATTAATCTTCCTATTGCATTACCTGCAGCATTATTATTTATAATATATATTTTTTTCATAATTGGCTATATTAGTGAAATATCAGCAAATAACAGGTTAAATAAATACTATGAAGATGCTCTTGCAAAAGTTTATACTAATTTAGGTGTTGCCTCATCAAAGGACCCATACGGTTCACTTATACAACAGTCAAAATCTGTTTCAGGTGGCTCATCTTCCAAAAGAATACTAAGTATATTAAATGATTTAAATAATGCAGCAGTTAGTGGAGTTATTTTTGAAGGTATAAATATTAGAGATAATGATATTAGAATATCTGGAACAGCCTCTGATTTTGCCCAAGTTGAAGAAGTGAAAAAAAATATGGAAAACCAGCTGCAAAATTCTATTAATATTGATGATACAAAAAAATCAAAAGATGGCATTACTTTTACAATGAAGTATGAAAAGGACAGTAAATAACATGGAAAAACTAAAAGAAATTTTTCATAAATTAAGAACTACAGAAATAAATTTAAAAGATTTAAAGTTATCATCTGTAAAAGATAAGTTAAAAAATATTAAATTAGCTGATAATACGCAGCAAACTAGTATTAAGTTTAATATTAAAAACTTAAAAAATATATCATTACAGGATATTAAGACCTTTGATTATAAGAATTTTTATATTCAAAATAAACAACAAATATTGACTATATTTGTTGTAATAATGAGTATATTTTTTCTTTTTTACTGGACTAATTTATTTTTAAGTTCAAAACTTGCATCTTCCATAGAAAAGGCTGATAATACATATAAAAAACTTGAAAATGTTGCTAATATGGCAGGTCAAATTCAGTTTGCAAAATCAAGAGGCGTAAATGCTATGAATCAAAGCCTTTTAGTATTTATTCAAAATACTGGCTCGTCAATAGGTATATCTGATAAAATAATTAATTTACGCCCTATTAGTGCTTCTAAAGGCATAGAACATGTTTCATTAAGAATGGAAAACTTATATTATGATGAATTAATTAATTTTATTAGAGATATTGAAAAGTATGATAATCTTTCAATTAAAGTTATTACTTTTAATAAAAGATACGATAATCCAAAAATGATTGATGCTTCACTTGAAGTAGTAAAAATGTAAAGGTAGAATATGAATAAAAAACAAATTATCTTTTCCGTAATTGCTTTTTTTGCAGCTTTTTTAATTACTATTATAATTAAATTTCCATTAAATGCAGTTGTTACTAATATTATTACAGATACTGTTCAAAATAAAAAAATAGATATTAGGTATGATAGTATAAATGTTACATTTTTCGGTGCCACTGCTACAAACGTTAAAACAGGTCCATTAGTAATTAGTAATTTAGAGCTTGATTATAACCCACTGGGTTTATTATTTAAACGAGTTGCTTTTAAAGCTGATTCCACTGCATTCAATTTAACAGGAAAACTTAGCGGCAGTAAAGTAAATGCTGATATAAAAGGATATATTGCCACACTTGCCCAAATGGGTAACATGACAGGCAGTGGTTCATTTAACAGTAATATTACATATAATATTAAAGATGAAACAGGAAAAATTACATTAGATGCACCAAATAAAGTAACTTTTAACCACCCCTTAATGCCTATTGCAGTTGATAATATAAAAGCTGAAGCAGATATAAATAAAAATAAACTTACTATTAATAATTTTTCTGCAACAGGCAGTAATTCATTAAAAGTTACTGGTTTTGTTGATTTAAATAAACAAAAGATAGATACTTCTATCTTAAATATTCAAGGGGAAGCTTCTATGGGAAATTTCCCACTGAAATTTACATTAACAGGTCCTGCTAGAATGCCTAAAGTGGCATTGGTTAAATAATTTATTTGGAGGTTTTTATGATTAGTGTAAAAGATAAAATAGTATTAATTACTGGTGCAACTTCAGGTATAGGAAAGGCTTGTGCTTACTTATATGCAAAACATGGTGCAAATATTATTATTACAGGAAGAAGAGAAGAAAGACTTATTAGTATAAAAAATGATATAGAAATAAAATATGGAGTAAAAGTTTATCCCTACTGCTTTGATATTACAGATAGATTTGCCTGTGAAAAATTTGGTAATGATTTAAAAGCAAATAATCTCACTCCATATATTTTTATAAATAATGCAGGGCTTGCAAAAGGACTTTCACCACTTCAAGATGGCAATATTGATGACTGGGAAGAAATGATAGATACTAATATTAAAGGGTTTTTATATGCTGCAAAAGCTGTGCTTGGCTTAATGATTGAAAAAAATGAAGGCTGTATTATTAACCTTGGCAGTATTGCAGGCTCACAAGTTTACCCTGGTGGTAATGTGTATAATGCTACAAAATTTGCAGTCCGTGCATTAAGTCAGGCTATGAACATGGATTTATTAAAAACTAATATACGTGTATCATCTATTGAACCAGGTGCTGTAGAAACTGAATTTTCCCTTGTTCGCTTTAATAATGATAAAGAAAAGGCAGATAATGTTTATAAAGGTTTTAAACCTCTAATGGCAGAAGATATTGCTGATATTATATTTTTTATGACTACTTTATCTGAAAATATTAATATACAACATTTAATGGTAACCCCAACAGCCCAGCGTTCCTCTACACTTTTTAACAGAGGATAATTACTTTAGGTTATCAAAATAATAATATATTGTATTATTTTCAATACGGCGATACATTACTGCTTGATGGTTATTTTTTATTGGTGATGAAAACTTACCACAAACCTTACCATTACAGTAAAATTCGCCGTAATTTAACACAATATTTTTGTAATTACATTTTTTAGGAAATGATGATACCTGCTCTTCCTTTGCCTTAGTCTGCTTGAAAATTAACCCACTAAATGATTGATAATAAATGGTATTATTAAGTTTACATACTTTTGGAAGTTTATAACTCATTGATAAAAACCGCTGCCACAATGTTTCAAGATAATATATTTGCAGATTACTGTTATCAAGTATGATAAATGTAGTAGATGATGCAGCAAAATCTTTTGATTTTGGCAGATCGTGATATTTTTCTTTATCTGTAATAAGTGTGCTGCCACATACTGCTGCTATACTATGGCTGCTAACTTTACAGTCTGTTTCATCACTTATTTTAACAGTTTCATTATCTATAACAAAAAATTTATTTTTATCTTTTAATGTTCCATAAAATTTCCCTTCTTGATGGTATATTTTACTATAACCTGAGGGTAGCTGACCAGATATTACAAAAGATTTTAATTTATTATTATATACAAGCAGATATCCATTATTTTGCAGTAGTGCCGGCATACCTTTAATATAGCCTGCTGCTGCAATTGGAATACCTGTATCACCATGGTATAAAATCTCTCCATTATAAGAATTTCTTAAAACTGCTGTCTGTCCAACCCATTCTATTATATAGTTTGGTATAATCTCAACACTGCCATTTAGTATTCGTTTATATACTCCAATACTGGCACACTCTTTTGCAGAATAAACATCAATATAGCCGCCGTTATAAATTGCTGCTTCATATCCGTAAACACGCACTTTATAATACTTTTCTTTTAATGCAAGACCAGAACAGTAAGGCATAGTAAACCCTATTTCATTGTCTTTTAAAACAACTATCATATCTTTTCCAGCTGCCACATCATTTACACTGTTATCTGAATATACTTTTTGGTATGATTTACTAAAACTTACAAGTGAGTTTCGTATCATAGAAGATTGTGGAATAGATTTTTCAAAATCTTTAGGGTGCGAAGGTTCTGCCTTAACAGGCTGAACTGCCTGCATTAAAGGGATATTAGTAATTATTTTTGATTTATCAGCACAGTTTGTTATAAAAAAACACGTAACAAAAATTACTAATATTTTTTGCATTAGTTCATACACCCTAAAAAATTGGTATAAAAACTTATTTTAGTATTTTATTGTTTGGATTTTTGCTTAACTGGTCCCAACCTAATACTATTTCAAGCACATGCCTTGTATCTGCAAATTGACCTGCATATGCACCAAGTTCTTCTGTATAATATGCATAATTTATACGTAATGCCCAAATATTTACACCAGCTCCTGCAGTCCAGTAACCTTGATGAAGCCCAGTACGCAGGAAAATCCTGTTCCAAAAACCAATTTCAGCACCAATATTAACTCTTTTACCAAAGGAATCATCACTACCTGCCATAAATAATAAATCATTAAAATCTAAAACAATATTAGATGAAATAAAATCCCAGCTTGGTGATATAGCCAAACTTAAATTTAATGTTGGATTAATTTTATCAAGTCCTGGAGCAAATGAAGTATAACCAAACTCATTAAAAGATAAACCCACTCTAGGATTTAACTCTTTTCTAAGCCATGGCAGTTCATAAATCAAACCAACACTGCCATATATTCCCCAGCCATTATGTTTTAAAACATCCTTAAGAAGTGAATTTGTATTTACATTAACTAATTGAACTGATGAATAAGAAGTAGTATAAGCCATTCTGTATAACCCAATTAATGATATACCAACATGAAGTGATTTATCAGGTAAAAAAGAATGTGCATATGTTATTACTGCCCCTGCATCTGCATGTACTTTTGCTGCAACTGTTGGCATAGATGGATTATACGTTAATAAATTAACATTACTGTTAAAAAAGATACCAAAAGACCAATTTTTATATGTAAATGCTGGAAATGCACTTATTGGGTTAATATTATTATACTGTCCCATCATACCATTTAAAGTTTTTGATATGCTGCTGGCATTCATTCCACTGGAAAACACATCAAGTATCTGAGCAGCATTATTTACAAGATTACTGTTCATACCCATTGTTATTGGAATTAAATCAAGGCTCCAATGGCTTTTATTCATAGCAAGCCCTGCAGGATTATAAAATGCTGCATATTTATCATCACTAACACCATAAAAAGCGTTCCCCATACCCATTGCACGAACTGATGTCATTATTCTTGGGTATTCTCTTGAGAATACACTTTTCTGTGCGTATGCATCTGTTATATATGTGAGCAAAATAAGTGCTGTTATTAACAAAATATGTTTTTTCATAGCCGCTCCCTTTCAACAATCTATGGAATTTGTAATCCTAAAGATGTTTTTAAATATTCTAAAAGACTTGTTTCTGTGATAGCACCAGAACTATCACGCAGTTTAGTAGATAAATCTTTCAAAACACTACTAAAATCATTCTGTCCCATTAATGTGCCAACAGCAGCTGCACCATCTTCACCTAAAATAAGACCATTATCTAAATACATTATAAAATCATTTTTTTCTTTTAAATAAGAAGCAAGCCCTTGAGCTGCAAGAGTTCCGTCCATTTCATTTTGAGCAAAGTTTTCAAAGCCAGTTTGCGAAAGTTCTAAAGTATTTGCACCACCACCGCTTGTATTTAACATCATTGCTGTTACATTAACAATAGAACCCATCATACCAGCAAGACCACACAAGGTAGTATTTGTTTCAGTTAATTTAAGATTATTTTTTTCTAATTCTGTCCTTCTATCAAAACATACTTTAATGGCTTTATCATAAGATGACTGTAAAGATGCACTTTTATTCATATCTATAACAGTTATACCCATTAATGCTCCTGCAGTTTTATATATATCGCTGCCACCATCTATTAGTATGCTGTCTATACCATTAACAATATTAAAACCACTACATGATAGTAATGCACTAACATATTTGTAAAGGTCATCATCATTTAATATAATATTACTACTTACTTGATTATCATAATGGTTAATTACTGACTGGCAGTTACCTTTAATTAAATCAAAATCAAGCTGATCCGTAACTGCAGCAGAAGTGCTTTTATCTGCAGCACCATCATAAATACTTTCCCCGCAACCTGAAATGAATAATAATATTATGGTTATAAATGGTAATAATTTAACCTTTTTCATTAACTGCCTCCAACATGTTAAAGCATACAAGAATATGATAAGCAAAAATCAGACCAAAATCAAGTATTTAACATAAATTGTATTAATTATAAAAATAAATTTGCCTTTAGTTATATGTATTTTATAACTTATTTATTGGGTCATCTAATAATTGGTCCCAGCCAAGCACAACTTCTAAAACATGCCTTTTATCTGCAAACTGGCCAGCATATGCACCAAGTTCTTCTGTATAATAAGCATAATTTATACGCAATATCCAGATATTCATACCAATACCTGCCGTCCAGTAACCTTGATGAAGCCCAGTGCGTAAAAATAATCTTTCAAAAAAAACAACTTCAGCACCTATATTTACTCGCTTACCAAATGATTGGTCGCTGCCTGCCATAAATAATAAATCGTTAAAATCTACAACTATATTAGATGTAAAATATTCCCATTTTGGTGATATTGCAAAACTTAAATTTAATGTAGGGTTAATTTTTTCCAGCCATGGACCAAATGAAGAAAATCCAAATTCATTAAAAGATAAACCAACCCTAGGATTTAATTCCTTTCTTAACCATGGAAGTTCATACATTACACCAACACTACCATATATTCCCCAGCCTTGATTACTTGATATATTTTTTAGAAGCTGATCTCCATCAATAGTTGGTATATCTGCAAATGTATAATTTACTGCATACCCCATTCTAAAAAGACCTATTAATGATGCACCAACATGAAGTGAGTTATCAGGTAAAAATGAATGTGCATATGTAACAACACCACCAATATCAACATGAAATTTTGCACCAGCTGAAGGCATTGCCCTGCCATATGGTATAAAGGTTGCGTTACTGTTAGCAAACAAACCAACAGACCAGTTTTTATATGTAAATGCAGGAAATATTCCAGCAGGATTTAAGCTGTTATATGTTCCAATCATACTATCTAGTGCCATTGCTACATTATTGGTATTTACATTGTTTTTATCATCTGCCAAACTAACAATTGTAACAATATTTTGAAACATATCACTATTCATACCAAACGTTAAAGGCACTAAATCTAAACTCCATAAACTTTTATTTCTAGCAAGCCCAGCAGGGTTATAGAATGCTGCATATTTATCATCACTAACACCAAAAAAAGCATTGCCCATACCCATTGCACGAACCGATGTCATTATTCTAGGATATTCACGAGAAAAAACATCTTGTTGAGCATATAAATTTACATGTGATAAAATAAAAATAAAAAAAGAAATTATAAATATATTTATACTTTTTCTCATAAAGCACCAGATTGTGCTAAAGTTAGAAAATTATGTAATCTTTCTCTAGAAATTTTTTTATTTTCATCGTATAAATATGATGTATATTTTTCAAGCAGTGGTTTTAAGTCTTCACCAGTAAGCTTTTCTAATTTAGAAGATAAATTAACAAATACATTCATAGTATTAGTTATTTCTGATATAAATAATGGGTTTTCACTAAGAAATACATCTAATTTAGTATTAATATCTACCCCTTCTAGTGCAGTTTTAAATCCTTGTGCACTAATAGTTATATTATCTAAATTTGATACACCAGCTACCAGTTCTGATAAATTAATAAATGTTCCAACAAAACCAGCAGAAGAACATAAAGTAGCTATATTATGGTCAACAGAATTAATATTTGTAGCATTATCAACACTTCTATTTATACATATAGTAGTGGCTTGGTCAAATATTTTTGTTATAACATCAAGCTGTTGAAATGAAGCATCATGAACACCTACTATGTATGCTATTGTTTTAATATAATCTATTTGACCTTCAAATGCTTTTATAATATTTAGATAATTAAATCCACCACATTCTAAAAGAGAAGATATATACATGGTGGCTTCTCTATTACTTAGACTTATACCAGTAACATCTATTTTACGATAATAGTCGACAACTGGAGCACACTTACCTGTAATATAATCAAACTTTACTTGGTCTTCTATTGAAACATCTGCACTTTTATTTTCTCCACCTTTATAAATGCTTTCGCCACAACCTGCAACAAGAAGTGTTAAAAGTAGTGCTAAAATACCTTTAGCCATAAAATCACCTATGTAAGCCTATCTACCATATAAAACAGCACCTGCTCTTGAGCCTACAATATTACCAAGATAATTAACCCCTAGCACATAATGTATACTTGGATTATACCTAAATACTGAACAAAAGTTGTTAAATGCTGCATGATATTCTGTGCCATAACTTCCTTCTACCGTAAATAGAATAGCCTTTAAATCATTAGATACCTGAAATGGAAAGCGAACACCAGCTTTTTTTAAAGTGCCAACAGTTACTTTATTACCCTTACATGGGTTTTCAACAACATATTTTTTATACCCTTTACCACTAACTCTTACTTTAATAGATACTGGCTCTCCAGTTTTCCACCCTTTTTCTGTTAAAAAGTTTGCTACGCTGTATAATGCATCTAAATGATTATTTATTATATCAATATGTTTGCTGCCTGTTCCACTTACTGCATACGTTAAAACATTACTTGGCATAAACTGTGGTATACCAATTGCCCCTGCATACGAACTTTTTATATCAAATATATTAGTATCAGTTTTTCTTGCAAATAAAAGAAGTGCTTCAAGCTCTGCTTGAAAATATTTTGCCCTGCGTGGATAATAAAAAGCCAATGTAGCTATAGAATCTATAGCTCTAAAACGCATAGGAGAATGTCCATAGTTTGTTTCCATACCAATAATACCAGATATAATATGAGCAGGAACACCATATTGATTTTGTGCTTTTAAAAGCTCTCCACGATGTTTATGAAAATAATCTACACCATAGCCTATACGAATATCGTTTACCATATTCCTACGGTAGATTTCCCATGTGTTAACAGTTTCTGCTGGTTTATTCATAAACTTTGGTGTAAACCCTGAATGCATTGTATTATCAAAAACATCTCTTAAATATGATTTTGAAAAACCATGTTTTCGAACCATTTCATTAATAAAAGCATCAACATCAGGATTATTTTTAAACTTGCCAGCAGTAAGCTCTGCATAAGAATCAATATTAAAAGTAAATAAAAAAAACAATATTATTAAAAATTTCTTTTTCATAGGCACTTTTTATACCATATTATTTAAAAAATTAAAAGCAAAAATTTTATTTTTTACAAAATTACCTAAAGTTGAAATTTCTTGCTATTTTATATTATTTATTATAAATTGCAAATATATACTGGAGGAAATTATGATTGTTTCTGCATCTATATTAAGTGCTGATTTTGCAAATTTAGAAAAAGAAATTAAGGCTGTAGATATTGCTGGTGCTGACTGGATACATTTAGATATTATGGACGGCTCATTTGTTCCAAATATAACATTTGGAGCACCAGTTGTAAAAGCATTAAGAAAACATACACAAAAACCTTTTGATGTTCATTTGATGATAGAAAACCCTGCTAAATTTATTGATGATTTTATTGACGCTGGAGCTGATATAATTGTTCCACACTTTGAAGCAGACAGGCATATTCAAAGAACTATTTTATATATTAAAAGCAAAGGCAAAAAAGCTGGTGTATCCCTTAACCCTTCCACTCCCGTTTCCATGCTTGAAGAAATTCTTCCATTTCTTGATATGGTATTGATTATGTCTGTTAACCCGGGCTTTCCTGCACAAAGCTTAATTGAAACAAGTTATGATAAAATCAAAAAGTTAAAAAACATGGGTGAAAACATAAAACATAATTTTATAATTGAAGTTGATGGAGGGGTTAATGATAAAACGGTAGCAAAACTTGCCGAATCAGGAATGACTGCTGCTGTGGCAGGAAGTTATATATTTAACACAAATGACTATACCATACCTATTAATACATTAAAAAAACACTAAACACATATCTTACTGATAAAAAAAGTGTTTTTTGTTAATTTCATCAAATGTATAATTAGTGTTTTATTTTTGCAAGATTAATATAAAAAAAATAATAAAATTTATATTTATTTTTGTAGCAAATTATATTTTTTTATGATATACTCATTTTAAGGGATATAATTTATTTAATTTTACTTAAAGAAAAGTTAATATTAAAGGCTATTTTTATAAAGTATATATAAAAAAATATCTACATTAAATACTTTATAACAATGTTATGAAGTATTTAATTTTAGGAGGACTATTATGGCTTATAATATTTTACTAGTTGATGACGAAGAAGATATTAGGTTTTTATTTTCATCAGTATTAAAAGAAGAAGGTTACAATACATTTGAGGCTTCAAATTCTGCAGAATGTTTTGCAATACTTGAAAAAGAAAAAATTGATTTATGTCTTTTAGACATTAAATTAAAAGGGGAAAGCGGTATAGATATTTTGCAGCGTATTGTCAAAGAATACAAAGGTATGAAAACTATTCTCGCCACTGCTTACTCAGCTTATCAAGATGATTTTTCCACATGGAGTGCTGATGGATATTGGGTAAAATCACAAGACACTGACTCATTAAAAGAAGAAGTGAAAAAAGTGCTTGCAAAAGAAAGTTAATATTATAAGGGGTGTAAAATTGCCCCTTATCAATAAGCTATAAATTTTTATTTAAAAATAAAAAGAGATAAAAGGTGGTATTACTATGAAAGCAGTTGTTATGGCTGGTGGGTTTGGGACAAGGATACAGCCCCTCACATCAAGTGTTCCTAAACCAATGATTCCTGTATATAATAAACCGATGATGGAGTATATCATAATGTCATTGCGAGATGCAGGCATTAAAGATATAGCTATCCTGCTCTATTTTAAACCTGAAATAATTAAAGCTCATTTTGGCGATGGTTCGTCACTGGGTATTAATATTGAATATTTTACTCCAGATGATGACTATGGCACAGCTGGAGCTGTTAAAAAGGCTGAAAAGTTTTTAGATGAAAGATTTATAGTAGTTAGTGGTGATTTAATTACTGATTTTAGTATTCCAGAAATTATAAAATACCACGAAGAAAAAAAATCAAAAGCAACTATTACCTTAACTTCTGTACCTGACCCATTACAGTTTGGTGTAGTTATTACAGACAGTGATGGCAAAATCGTTCGTTTCTTGGAAAAACCGGGCTGGGGAGAAGTTTTTAGTGATACTATCAACACTGGTATTTATGTTTTTGAGCCTGAAATATTAAATTATATACCAGAAAATAAAAACTTTGACTTTTCAAAAGACTTATTCCCTAGCATTATGGCAAGTGGAACTCATATCTATGGTTATAATGCAAAAGGATACTGGAGAGATGTTGGTAACCCTGACAGTTATAGGACATCTTTATTAGAAATAGCTCAAGGTATGATAAAACTGCCACTTGATGGGCAAAAGAAAACTTTTAATGAAGGTATTCTTTACCATGGTGCTAATTTTAAGATAGCAGAAAGTGCTGAAGTTACTGGCTTAGTTGTTGTTGGCGATAACTGCACTATCGGTGAAAATGTTAAAATTTCAGACTGCTGTTTAGGTAATGACTGTAAAATATCTGATAATACTTCCATCTCTAAATCTATACTATGGAATAAAGTTACTATCGGCAGTAATTCAGAAATTACTAATGCAGTATTTTGTGATAAAGTGCTTGTTGGTAGTAAAGTAAAATGCCCACAGGGTGTGATTATTGCTGAAGGCACAAAAATAGGCAACAATGTTGTATTTGAAAAAGACATTATGGCATGGCCTGATAAACAAGTGGAAGAAGGCTCTATTGTTTCTTCTAATCTTATATGGGGCGATAAGTGGAAAAACTCTATTTTTGAAGGTGGCAAAGTTAGTGCAAGGACAAATATTGAGCTTTCTGCTGATATGGCAGCAAAACTTGGTGCAGCTTTCGGTTCACTTTTACCACAAGGCTCTAAAATCCTTACATCAAGGGATTATCATAAAGCTTCCCGCATGCTTAAACGTGCATTTTTAGGTGGTCTTTTATCTACTGGTGTTAATGCTGTTGATTTAAAAATGGAAGCTTTACCTGCTATGCGTTATAAACTTTCTACTTTTGGAGAAGTTGGTGGCGTTCATTTTAGGCAGTCCCCTAGCGACCCTACTCACACAGAAATACTTTTCTTTAATGATGCAGGCGACAGTATAGATTCTGGTGTTGAGAAAAACTTAGAACGTGCTTTTTTTAGAGAAAATTTCAGACGTGTAACACACAATGAAATAGGCGATATTAATGAAAAACAGATGGTTAAAGAGTTCTATATTGAAGGCTTGCTTAGAAGTATAGACCAAACTGCTCTCACAACAAAAAGCACAAAAATTGTTCTTGATTTATTAAACGGTGTTACTGACCCTATTCTTCCAAAAGTTCTTAATAAAGTTGGTATAGATTCTGTTATACTTAATGCAAACCATGATGAATTAAAACTTTCAAGAACAGAACATCAGCAGGATATTGCAATACAGCAGGCTGCAAATATTGTGAAAGTATTAAATGCTGAAGCTGGTTTTATTATTTTCCCATCTGGTGAGAGAATTACAGTTATTGATGATGCTGGAGAAAAATTAAGCGGCCACAGGCTTTTAATGCTTATGCTTTTATTAATTGATAAATCTATTGATAGAAAAGTAAAAGTATACCTGCCTGCATTTGCTCCAGATGTGCTTGATAATAAACTTAAAAATGTTGAAATCATTCATGGAACTTTTACTGGCATTAAAGGAACATTTTTAAGAGAATATTATTTTACAGGTAATTTAAGAAGCTTTATTTGCTTTACAGAACACAATACAACACCTGATGCTATGTATTCATCTTTAAAAATAGTTGAAATGATGAATAAAATAGGCAAACCATTATCAGAGATTGTGGCAGAAATTCCAGAATATAAATTTTTCCATGCTGTTATTAACTGCCCTGTGGAAGTAAAAGGTTTCTTAATGAGAAAAATGAGTGAAGAAGCAAGAGAAAGAGATGCTTCATTCCTTGATGGTATTAAAGTTGTTCTTGATGGTGGCTGGGCTCACATGGTTCCAGACCAATACTCTCCAAATGTTCACCTTTATATTGAAGGTAATACTGAAAAAGACGGAGAAAGAATCCATAAAGAATATGTTGATAAAATAAATAAATGGATTTCAGAACACGAATCAGAATAAAACATTATACCTGCCCTTTTGGGCAGGTATATATTTGCTGAAAAATAAAATATTTTCAGCAAGTATTTAAAAGCCTAATAATACTTACCACATTTTATTAGGCAGCAAAAAAAACTAAACGAAGATATATGCTTCAAGTTTGGTTTGTTAAGCTGGTTTTAATATAACAAACATTAATTATTTGAAATTTAAAAACAATTAATGGCTTTAAAAGTTTTATCTGTCTTTTAGGCAGACATATTATAAGTATTATATATTATAGTAGTGTATTAAATTTATACCAGTAGATGTTATACTGGTTTATTTTATGTAAAAGGGAAATTTACGAGGCTTTATGAAAAAGTTGTATTTAAGTTTTTTATGGCATCAGCACCAGCCATATTATAAAAATGATAGTGAAGGAAGATATTATATGCCATGGGTTTATCTCCATGCTTTAAAAGATTATTATGAAATGGCAGCCCATGTGGAGAAAACTGGCGTTAGAGTCGTGTTTAATTACGTGCCTTCCCTGCTTATTCAGTTAGAAGAATATACTGATGTTAATGTGGCAGATAATTTTTTAATATTAGTGCGTAAACAGGTGGCATCTTTAACTTCAGAAGAACGGCAGACTGTCCTAAACCAGTGCTTTATGGCAAACTTAAATACTATGATTAAACCTTTAAGAAGATATTATGATTTATACCAGAAAGTTGTGGCAGTATCAGGTAACGCTGCTGAATTTTCTGATAATGATATACTAGATTTGGAGGTTTTGTATATAGTTGCATGGTGTGGGGAGTATTTAAGACAGGAAGATGCTCACCTGCAATACCTTTTAAGCAAGGGAACATCATATACTGAAGAAGAAAAAATGGAACTTTTAAAAAGAGCTGCTTCATGGATAGGCAGAATTGTAGATATTCATAAAGGCCTGCAGGAAAGAAACCAGACAGAAATATCATGCACACCTTTTTACCACCCTATTCTTCCACTTTTAATTGATATTAATTCAGCAAAAGAAGCATGCCCTGATATGAATATGCCTGTTTTTGAAGGCAATTTATATGATGATGCTCACTGGCATGTTAGAGAAGGACTTAATGAATTTGAACATCATTTTGGTTTTCGCCCTAAAGGAATGTGGCCTGCAGAAGGCAGTGTCAGCCAAAAAGCTGTTGAAGTATTTGCTGCTAATGACATTAGCTGGATAGCCACAGATGAGGAAGTATTAGGTAACAGCCTGCAGCTTAACATGAAAGACCCAGCTAACAGATACAGGCTTTACCAAAAGCATTTCCAAATCCATGATGGTAAAAAAATAAATATATTTTTCAGAGATAAAGCATTATCTGATTTAATAGGCTTTACATATTCTTCATGGAATGAAGATGATGCAGTTAATGACTTTATGCACCATTTAAGGAATATATATGATTCTGTTGATTTTTCACCACATGTAGCAGTTATATTAGATGGTGAAAATGCATGGGAATATTACAACCAAAATGCTTATGTATTTTTTACAAAATTATACCACAGGCTTACAACTACAGACTGGCTTCATACACAAACTTTTACAGATATTATAAATAATTATGATATACCAGAAGAAGCACTGCATAATGTAAAAGCAGGCTCATGGATAATGGGTAACTTCCGTATATGGATAGGACACCCTGAAAAAAATAAAGCATGGGAGCTTTTAAGCAAAACAAAACGTGCCATAGAAAAGCATATATCAAATGTGGACAGTGAAACAGCAGCACAAATCAATAAAGAATACCACGCAGCAGAAGGCAGCGACTGGTTTTGGTGGTATGGTGATGACCATTTTTCTATTCAGGCTGATGTGTTTGATAAGTTATTTAGAACTCACCTTGTAAATATACACAGGCTTTTAAAGCTTAATGTGCCATCAGAACTTTTTACACCTATAAAATCAGTAAAAAATTCTGGTATTATTACAAGGCCTTCATCATATGTATCACCTATTATAGAAGGTAAAATTACAAACTTTTTTGAATGGCTTGGAGCTGGTGAGTTTGATTTAAAATCAGATGCTGGCTCTATGCATGCAGGTGGGGATACTCTCCAAAGGCTTTTATACGGCTTTGATGAAAAAAACTTATATATTGCATTAAAAAGTGATTTTTCCACACTAACTGATACAATATGCCAAATAGATGTTTCTTTTGGTGATGAAAAAAAATCATTTAATATAGATTTAAATGAAAAGAAAGGTTCAAAACACGGTATAGTATATGCTATCAGCCACATATTAGAAGCATCTATACCACTGAAAAATTTTAAATCTGCAGAAAAGATTTATTTAGAATTTAAGCTTATCCAAAATGGTGTAGTAATAGAAAAAGCACCACTTTATAATGCTGTTGAAGTTAATATAGCAGATGATTTTAAAGAAGAATGGATAGTGTAATTAATAATATATAGACGAGGAAATTATGAAAATACCCTTTTTATTTGGTATTCATTGCCATCAACCAGCAGAAAACTTTTACCATGTTGTTGACTGGGCAATAAATGAAAGCTACGCACCTTTTATAGAAACTGCTGTTAAAAATAAGAAGTTTCGTTTTTCAGCTCATTACAGTGGCTGGCTGTTAGAATATATTAGAACACATAGAGAAGATGTATTTAATAACTTAAAAAAACTAAGCGATGAAGGAAGAATAGAATTTTTTACAGGTGGATTTTACGAGCCAATACTTTCTGCTATCCCACAAGATGATAGAATTGGCCAGGTTCAAATGTTAAAAGACTATATTAAAAACTATTTTGGACAAGATACTAAAGGCTTATGGCTTACAGAAAGAGTGTGGGACCCTGCTGTTATACCTAACATGGTAGAAATTGGTATTGAAAACATTATTGTAGATGACTACCATTTAATAGCTGCAGGCTTTCCAAAAGAATCTCTTACAGGTTACTTTACAACAGAACAGGACGGCTGTAAAATAAACCTTTTCCCTATTGATATGGGGCTTAGGTATTTAACACCTTTTAAACCTACAGAAGAAGTTGTTAAACATATACTTGATGCTAAAAACAGAAATGTGAAATTAATATCATGTTTTGATGATGGTGAAAAATTTGGTGTATGGCCTAATACTTATGAATGGGTTTATAAAAAAGGCTGGTTAAAAGATTTTATAAAAGCAATTGATACTGAAAAAGAAATAGAATTTATGCACTATGATGAGGCAGTTAAAAAAGTGCGTCCTTCAGGCCATGTATATCTGCCTATCACAAGTTATGAAGAAATGGGTGAGTGGTCACTTTTTGCTGATTTTACAGCAAAATTTGAAGAAGTGAAAAAATTTCTTAAAAACTCATCATATGCTGATTATCAAGAACAGTTTTTAAAGGGCAGTGTTTGGAAAAACTTTCTTGTTAAATATCCAGAAAGTAACAGGCTGCATAAAAGGACTGTTGATTTATCTATTAGAGGTAAAAAACATAAATCTAATAAAGAGTTTTTAGACCTGCTTTATAGAAGCCAATGTAATGATTCTTTATGGCATGGTGTATTTGGTGGACTTTACCTGCCTAATTTAAGAAATAATGCTTGGACGCCGCTTATTCAGGCTGAAAGTTTATATGAAAAATTAGAAAAAATAAAACTTCCTGTTATAGAGCAGCCATGTGATATTGATAGAAATGGTTATGATGAAGTGTATGCACGTGGCAAAAACTTTAACTGCCTTTTTGAAACTAGAGATTTTGGACAGCTTACATCCATTGAATTAAAAGATAAAAACTTTAATCTTTTAAATGTAATAAGCAGGAAAAAAGAAGCATACCATATTAAACTTTTAAATAATATTAAAGATAAATCTCAAATACAGGCAAATAATGATGAAACAGCTTCTATTCATGATATGGAATACTCCATTACTCAAGAAGAAGCAGACCGTATTATATATGACTGGTATAACAAAAACTGCTTTGTAGACCATTTTATGGATAAGTTTCAATTAGATACTTTTGAAAAATGCTCGTTTAGAGAGTTTAGCGATTTTACAAACCAGCCTGCTGATACTGTAAATGTTGAAGGAAGCAAAATTTTATTTAAAAGAAATGGTGGAATTTATATTGATAATAATATGATTAAAACTTCTATGGAAAAAACATATACATTAGAAGATAATAAAATCAATTTCAATATTAAAGCAAAGGCTGCATCAAAAGTATCGCTTGATTATGCATGCGAATTTAACTTCCATTTTGCTGATGTTAGCCAAATCACTATTAATAATAATGAATTTGTTGAGCATGGAAGTGTTAAAACTAAGAAATTTGAAATATATGATAAGTTTTTAAATAAAAAGATTGCAATAACATTAGAAAAAGAGATAAACTTTATTTGGTATACTATACATACTGTTTCGCAGTCTGAAATGGGGGTTGATTTAACAGTTCAAGGTATTACTGTATCATTTAGTATCCCTTTTGAAAAAGATTTAAATATTAAAGGAACACTTGAAATAGGGTAGGATAATGGGAGAATTACGATTTAATCCAGTTACAAGAACATGGGCAATAATATCTCCAGAAAGGGGACAGCATCGTTACGCCTATGTTACAAAAGATAAACTTGCTGAAGTGCCCTGCCCTTTTTGTGATAAAAATGGTGGTATAAATACAAAACTAAGAAGTATATATACAATTAATTTACCAGAAAGTTCTTCCCCTGCATTAATTGTTACACCTAACAGGTATCCTGCTATGGGTATTGAAGGTGTTCTTGTCAGGGAAGACCATGGTATGTATGACAGCATATCTGCCATTGGTGCTCATGAAGTTATTATTGATTCCTTTAGGCATAATGTAGATATTGCAGGCTATACAGAAGATGAACTTAACAACTTATATACTGCTTTTAGAGATAGAATAGCAGATTTAGAAAAAGATGTGCGTTTTAGGTATGTGGCAGCTTTTAAAAAGGTTGGTTTTGGTGCTGGGGAAGTAATTAACCACCCCCATGCTCAAATTATAGCTATGCCTATTGTGCCTGATAAAGTTCGCAACTATATGCATGATGTTGTATCTTATTACAAGAAAAAAGAGCGCTGTATGTATTGTGATATTATCAAGCAGGAAAAACATGATAAAGTGCGTATAATTTTTGAAAACTATGAGTTTATAGCATTTGCACCTTATGCCTCATCATATCCTTTTGAAATATCTATATACCCGAAAAACCATGAAAGCTGTTTTTCTACCATATCAGAAGGTTCTATTAGGCAGCTTGCAGATATTACAAAAGAGATGTTTTCACGCCTTGCTCAAGTGCTTGGCAATCCTGCATTAACTTTAACATTAAGACTGGCCCCTTATGTTAATAACAGACCAGATTTTAATGATGAATATAGATATTTTAGACAGGCGTTTCACTATCACATTGATATACGCCCTGTAGTTGCAAACTTAACAGGCAGTAACTGGGCTGCAAATATTTGCATAAACCCTGTAAGCCCTGAAGATGCTGCTAAACATTTAAGGGAGGTTAATCAGGTATGAATATTATTCACGTTACATCAGAAGTTCTTCCTTTCTCTAATAATGGTAGTATGTCAGAGACACTTTTTTGTCTTCCCTTTGCTACAAAGAGGGCTGGGCATGAGGTATCTATTTTATCCCCTCTTTATGCCTCTATTGATGTAGCAAAACATAATATAAAATCTACTCAACTTAAAACATGGGTTAATGCTGGTTTTGCAGTATATGAATTTGAAATATTTGAAACATACCTTAACGATATTAGATACATATTTTTCAAAAATGATGAACTTTTTAACCGTGCAGGTCTTTATGGTATGGGCACATTTGATTATGCTGATAATGATATACGTTTTGGCACATTTTCTCAAGCTGCACTTAACTTTTTAAAATACCATAATATAGATGTGGATATTATACACTGCCATAACTGGCAGACTGCTCTTATACCAGTTTATAAAAAACTCCATTTTAATGATTTAAAATGTAAAACTATCTTAACAATTCATTCTGTAGATAATCTTGGGGTTTTTAATAAATTTACCATAGAAGCCTTAAATCTTCCTTGGGAAATTTATAATATGGAAAATATAGAATATTATGATAATATAAGCTTTTTAAAAGGCGGAATTGTTTTTGCAGATGCTATTACTACTTTAAGCCCTACTTTTGCAAAAGAATTAATAAAAAATGGCGGTGGCATTGGAGTGGAAGAAATATTTTCTAACCATACCAGTAAGTTAGAGGGCATATTAAACGGTATCTGCTCTATGATATGGAACCCGGAAGAAGACAGTAATATTGATGCCACATTTTCAAAAGATGATATAAGTGGTAAAAATGTGTGTAAAAATAGTCTATGCAGCGAACTTGGACTTGACCCTAAGCTGCCTTTAGTAGTATTTATACAGAGACTTATACCTGAAAGAGGTCTTGATTTAGTATTAAATGCAGTAGAAGAATTTGTTAGTAATAATATTAATTTAATTATTTTTGGTCCAAATAATATTAGTGACTATAATCATAAATTTCAGGAAATAAAAACTAAATATTCAGATAATGTAAAAATAATATTTAGTGACCATGCAAATAAAAGCCAAAGGGAATATGCAGCAGCAGATATAGTGCTTATGCCTTCTATGTATGAACCATGTGGCAGCAGTATATTAATAGGTATGCGTTACGGTGCTGTTCCTGTAGTTAGAAAAACTGGCGGCCTTGTTGATGGCTCTAAAAAAGCAGTTGAACAAGGTGTTGGCTTTACCTTTGATGAATTTACAAGTGAAGCAATGATGAAAGCTGTTAAAAAAGCATGTGAACTTGTAAAATCAGATAAACGAGATGAAGCCGTTAAAACTTTACTTGCCATAGATAATTCATGGCAAAATGCAACAGAGGAATATATAAAATTATATACAAGATTACTGGAGGAAAACTAGAGAGATGAAGTTAGACAAACTTACAAAAAAGGAATTGATGGATTTAGCTGCTGCCAAAAAAATAAAAGGCAGAAGCAAAATGGGAAAAGAGGAGTTAATTGCTGCACTGGAGCCGTTCTATAATGAGCCTGCTCCTGCTCGAGATGCAGAAGATGCAGAAAAAAAAGTGGAACAAAATGTAGGCTATACTTATACAGAACAGCAGCAGCCAATTAAAGTAAAACGTGACGAATACCCTATTCCACCATACTACGATAAGGATACTATTGCTTTTATGCCAGTAGACCCTTCTAAAGAGCATGTTTACTGGGAAATTAGTGACTATACTTTAAACAGAGTAAAAAGCGAATTAAAGCTTTCAGAATCAAGAATAGTGTTAAAAATATTCTCTAACCTTGATAACTATACATCTGAAGCAGCTTCAGTTACTGTTGATAGAATAGGTAACTGGTATTTTAATATATACGCTCCAGATACTCTGCTTTGGTCAGAAATTGGGCTTATTGACTCAAATGGTGCATTCCACCCTATTTTAAAATCAAATAAAGTTCGCATGCCTTCTGATAAAGTATCAGATATTGTGGACCAGGAAACATGGATGACAATAGGCGGCAACTTAGACAAGCTTTATGAGCTTTCTGGGGTTGGGTTAAAAGATTTAAACAGTAGTGTTACTATTAATACAGAAATAGTAAAACACTTATCACAACACATGGGTTCCTCAAACGTGTTGAAGGATAAATAGTTATGAAACAAGGATACTGGATGCTGGTGCTGCATGCTCATCTTCCTTTTGTTAAGCACCCTGATTATGATTATTTTTTAGAAGAAAACTGGCTTTTTGAAGCAATAACAGAAACATATCTGCCATTACTTTTAAATTTAAAAAGGCTGGAATCAGAAAATGTGCATTTTAGGCTTACTTCTTCTGTAACTCCACCACTGGCAGAAATGCTTGCGGACCATAATCTGCGTGATAAATATATTAAATATTTAGACAGAAGTATTGAACTTGTGGGCAAAGAGTTATGGCGAACAAAAGATGACCCTTACTTTAAACCTGTAGTAGAGATGTACAGGGACCGTCTTAACACATTAAAAGGATTTCTACTTAATGATTTAGATGGCAGTGTTTTAAATGGTTATAAATATTTTCAAGATAAAGGTTATCTTGAAATTATTACATGTGGTGCTACCCATGGTTACCTGCCCTTTATGACAAATGAAAAGGCAGTGAGAGCTCAGCTTGAAGTAGCTGCCCAAACTCATGAAAAACACTTTGGCAGACGCCCGCAAGGAATATGGCTTCCTGAATGCGCATATTATTCTGGTCTTGAATACCACCTTGAAAATGCTGGTATTAGATACTTTTTCGTAGATACTCACGGTATTTTATACTCAAAACCAAGACCACGTTACGGCACATATGCTCCAGTTTACACTAAAAATGGTATTGCTGCTTTCGGTAGAGATTATTTTTCATCAAAGCAGGTATGGAGCTCAAAAGAAGGTTATCCAGGTGATGTATATTATAGAGATTTCTATCGTGATGTTGGTTATGATTTAGATTATGAATATATAAAACCATATATCTGCCCAGATGGAACAAGGGTTTTTACTGGTCTTAAATATCACAGAATCACAGGTGATTCTGAATATAAAGAAGTATATCAACCAGATATTGCTTATAATAAAACAGTAGACCATGCAAAACACTTTGTATACGGCAGGCAGGAACAAATAAAAGAAGTGGCAGATATTATTGATAGGAAACCACTTATTATTTCTCCATACGATGCTGAGCTTTATGGGCACTGGTGGTTTGAAGGTCCAGATTTCTTAATGAATGTATTTAGAGAGATGGATAAAAATGAAACAGTAAAAGCTGTAACTGCTTTAGAATATCTTGGAGAATTTCCTACAAACCAAGTGGTAGATGTAAACCCATCTTCCTGGGGTGATGAAGGTTACTATAAAGTATGGCTTAATGCAGGCAACGACTGGATATACCGTCATTTACACTTTATGGCTGATAATATGGCAATGCTTGCTGATAAATATAGAAACGGCACAGATTCCTTAAAAACTCGCTGTTTAAATCAACTTTTAAGGGAACTTCTGCTTTGTCAGGCAAGTGACTGGGCATTTTTAATTACAACAGGCACTGCAACAGAATATTCTACAGAAAGAACGAAAGAGCATATATATAATTTTATGAAACTATATGGTATGCTTGAAGATGGCAGGATAGATGTTGGGTATCTTGAATGGCTTGAAAGTAAAAACTCAATTTTTTACGGAGTTGACTACAGAGTATTTGCATAAATTTTTGGGAAGAGCAATCTTCCCAAAAAAAATGCTCAAATTTAGGGGGAGTTATGAAATTTACATTTAATAATAAAGATAATTTTTTTAAAGATTATGATAAAGCTTACGTTCAACCACCAAAAAAACTTCCCCTTTTTATTAGGCTTGGTGCATTTATTTCAAAAAAAGTAGTGAAAAAAGATTTAATGATACCAAAGATTTTAGCATGGTATCCTAAAACTGCATTTTCTTCTGGTATATTAGAAAGCCTTGTTGCCCATGATGATAAAGAAATTAATAAACGCCTTTTAAAAATCATAAGAGTGCAGGTATCAATTATGGCAGCCTGCCCTTTTTGTATTGATATGAACTCTTTTGAATATGAAGAAGCAGGGCTTACAAGAGATGAAATAGATGCTCTTAAAGACCATGATTATAATTACCACTCTTTTTCAGAACAGGAAAAAGTAATAATAGAATATGTCCATTGTGTTACTTCTACCCCTGTAATTATTTCTGAAGAACTAGTTAATAAATTACATAATCATTTTTCTGAACGTGGTATAGTGATTATTGCTTCTACAATTGCTCAAGTAAACTATTGGGCAAGGTTAATTAGAGGGCTTGGAATACCTGTTGCAGGCTTTACTGATGTATGTAAAATTGAAAAAGAATAATTTTATTAATAAATATATTTATTAAAATATTTTTATTATTTTCTATTTTTTTCTTTACAAATTACATATTAAAAATTATTAATTTAGTATGGATAATAAACTTCTTTATAAAAATAAATACGATACATTAAATATAGAAGAAAAACAAACACTATTAAATAATATTGCCCTGCATTACGGCTTTAATATAAAAGAATTTGCTTCCTTTAAAAGTGATGAAACACAGTTTTATACTGCAGTTTTTACAGATGATAGTAATAGAGAGTTTGTTTTTATTCCCGGAGCAAAAAGTGTTTCTTTAGGCTGGAAAAAAACAATTTCTGGTAAAAAGGAAGATACTGCTTTAATTGAATATATTAAAGAAGCAATGTTTGACTTTTTACTTTTATCTCTTGATGAAAGCAACCCTGTAACTAAATGGGGAAGGTATGCATCATTAGAAGAAATAAAAAATAATGCTACTGAAAAAGAGTATGATTTAATTGATAAAACACTTACAAGGCTTACTTTATCTCTTATTGATGATAATACTTCATATATTAGAAAAGTAGATATAAAACCTATGCTTGTTGAAAGAAGAAGTGAAAGTGTTGACTGGGAATTTGTTAGAAATATTAAATCTTCAGATGTGGCAGACAGCCCTACATATTTTAAAATATACCAAGAAATTGCAAAATCAGGCAAAAATTTTGTTATAAAAAAATCTACTGTAAAATCCAATAATAAAAAAGTCCAAAAATTTGTAATTGATGATAAAGGGCTTCTTGTATACAAATATAAAGAAGTAAATAATGAAGAATTACTATTTGATTATATTTCAGAAGGCTATAATATTCCAAATATAAACCAGTGGGAATATATTGCTTCATCAGGTATTTCCACCCTATTTATAAATGATGATGTGTTATACAGCCAGATTGCACAAAATAAACCTAATGGATTTGGTGTATTTATATGCAATAATGTTTATGAACCAGAAATTGTATCAGACGATAAATACATATACAAAGGTGGAGATGGTGGCTTTTATAAAACATTCAACGGTCCTAAAATGACTAATTTTTCATTAAGCCCATACCATAACACGAAAACAAGCAATTATAATTATACTGACGGCACAGGAATATATGCAAGGCGTATTTTAGAAATTGATTTTAAAAAAATATATAAGCCTAAAATTAATAAGAAAAATATTAATAAATTTGTAAAAGAAAATATTAAAAATGAAAATTATGACAGTATTATATATGCTGTAAATAATATTAAATATAGTGGCTTAACACTGGATAATGCCATTAAAGTAATTGAAATATACCACCAGAAAGGTTTTATTAATAAATCACTGGAAATAATAAAAAAATATGAAAATGATGGAAAAAACAATCCAGAATTTTTATATTTAGCAGGCTATACATATTTTAGGCTGCAGCATACTTATACTGCTCAGCTTACATTAAATAATGCAGTGGCAATAAAAAGAAATATGCCTGAATGTTATCAGTTATTATCTTATATTTACCATAAAACTTCTCTTTATGATAATATGAAATCATCTTTTCATAAACTTTATATATTAGCTCCAGATATAGCTGAAAGTATGATGCCAATACTTTTTCCCAGAGGATTATCATATGATGATATGGACTATGGAGATTTATGGACTGTTTTTATCCAAAACCTTGCAAAAGATACTGAAAATAAGCAGGTATTTAATGCTGCAGATACATCTATGATTAGTGAAATTATATTACTAGACTCCACTATAAAATTAATTATAAATAAAGGGATAGAATCTTATGTTAAAATAATCCGTCCTACTGGCAGCAAATATCTTTTTCATATACTTGAAAAAATTGAAACATCAGAATATTTAAAAAACAACAATAATTTTTTAGAAGAAAAATATATAGATATGGTATGGGAAGAATTTACAGCATGTAAAAATATTATTTATGAGGCAGAATCAATAGATATTAAACGTGTTGATAACGACTATTTACAAAACCTTACAAATAGTTTTTTTGATAATTCATTAGCTCTTGTTACTTTGGCATACACACATTATAGTAACTGTAGAATATTTGAAGCACAAAAACTATTTGATACAGAATATACTCTATGTAATTTATTATACCAAACAAAACAACTGCCTGTTATAATTGCTGATGAAATAAGAGTATTACTTGAAAATTTTATTGATAATATTACAATTAACCTGTATACATATGGTGATATACAAAAGCTTATTGATAATATAATAGAGAAAACAGCTGATATTAGGAAACAGTATTCTGACAAATATCCTGTATATATGCATTTACTTGAAAAAAATCTGTATCAGGATTTAACATATATTCTTAAATGGTTTAATATAGATATGGATATAAAAGATACAATTCATAAATTAAAATAGTATAAGGGAGCACATATATGAAAGAGGCAAAAAAAGATTATCTTTTAAGAAAAATTGTTATTGCTGTTATATTAGGTATAGTTATAGGGTTGATAATTAATCAAACAAGTGCAGAATCATCTAATGGGTCTTTAAGCACTCAATATATAATAATACAAGTGGTAATGTCTATTAAGCATATTTTAGGTCAAATCATATTATTTATGGTTCCTTTAATAATCATAGGGTTTGTAACGCCTGCTATTACAGGTATGAAAACAAATACAAATAAAATGCTTTCTACTATGCTTTTAATGACATATGTATCATCAGTGTTAGCTGCTGCTCTTGCTATGGCAGCAGGTTATTTAATTATTCCACACTTAGATATTGCAAATGCTGTAAATACAAAAGAGCTGCCTGAAAATATGATATTTAAACTAGATATTCCAGCAATGTTTCCTGTGCTTTCTGCCCTTTTCTTTTCCATATGTTTTGGGCTTGCAATAGTTTACACAAAATCGGAAATGCTTGAAAAACTATTTAATGAAATACATAAAGTTGTAATGCTTATTGTTACAAAACTTATTATTCCTATGCTGCCATTTTTTATATGTACAGTATTTATTGAACTAACATATTTAGAAAAAATTACTGTTCAACTGCCTGTATTTATTAAAATGGTATTAATTGTTTTACTTGGTCATTTTATTTGGCTTACTGTTTTGTATTCAATTGCAGCACTAATATCTAAGAAAAACCCTGCAAGAGTTTTTAAGCATTATGCTCCAGCCTACTTAACAGCAGTTGGAACAATGAGTAGTGCTGCTACACTGCCAGTTGCTTTAAAATGTGCTAAAAAATCTGATGCGTTAGATAGAGATATTGTAGACTTTGCCATACCACTTGGTGCAAATATTCACCTTTGTGGTTCTGTTCTTACAGAAACATTTTTTGTTATGGGCATAAGCTATATACTTTTAGGTGAGCTTCCACCACTTTCTAGTATGCTTGTATTTATTTTCCTTTTAGGCATATTTGCTATTGGGGCTCCCGGAGTTCCTGGTGGAACAGTTGCAGCATCTATTGGAATAGTAACAACAGTTTTAGGATTAGATGATACTGGCTTTGGTCTTTTAATGGCTATTTTTGCTCTACAGGATAGTTTTGGAACTGCATGTAATGTAACAGGTGATGGTGCATTAGCACTAATGCTTCAAGGTATTTTTAAAAAGAATAAAGAAGAAAGCTAGCATGAGATTTGCAGCAGCATGTATATGCATATTTCTTATTAGCTGTTAAAAACAAACAAAATTGTTAACAAATACATAGGATATCTTTTTCAGTTATATTATACTGATTTATGTAATAATGCCAAAAAAAGAGCAGATATTTTTTTAAAAGCAAAAGATAAATTATTGACAAAAATTTTTTTATAATATATAAGTATATCTCTAACGCCGAAGTGGTGGAATTGGTAGACACGCCATCTTGAGGGGGTGGTGGGGCTTCCTCGTGCGGGTTCAAGTCCCGCCTTCGGCATTTTTATTCTATTGTTTCCATATAAAAGGTGTTTTATGATATTTCCGCTTCTTGTATTATCGGCTGTATTAATACTCTGTATTCTTCTTTCAAAAGTATCAAATAAACTTGGTATGCCAATGCTTTTAGCATTTATGGTTTTAGGTATGGTATTTGGCTCTGACGGTCTTTTCAAAATACCTTTTGAAAACAACATAATTATGGAAAATATTGCTACAATAGCTTTATTATTTATTATATTCTATGGTGGTTTTGGCACAAATTGGAAAACAGCTCGTCCTGTGCTTGGAAAATCAGTTATGCTTTCCACATTAGGTGTTATATTAACAGCAGCTTTTGTGGGGCTTTTCTGCTATTATATATTAAATATGCCTTTATTAATAAGCTTTTTACTGGGAGCGGTTATAAGTTCTACTGATGCTGCCTCTGTTTTTTTCATACTTCGTTCAAAAAAATTAAACTTAAAATATGGTACAGCACCTATGTTAGAGCTTGAAAGCGGAAGCAACGACCCTGCTGCCTATATGCTTACAATTATCCTTTGTACACTGCTTACTGGTGATTTTAGTACTGGTTCTTTTATATATATGATTTTTGCCCAAATTGTTTACGGGCTTGCTGCAGGCTTTATATTAGCTTATATAGCTGTGAAAATTTTTAAATATTATATATTTTCATCAACTGGTATGAAAATGATTTTTATGGTAGCTGTTGCGTTGCTTTCATATGCTTTACCTGCTCATTTTGGCGGCAACGGCTTTTTAAGTGCATATATTGTAGGTATTATACTTGGAAATACTCACATACAGGATAAAAAACCACTTGTATATTTTTTTGACGGTATAACAGATTTAATGCAAATGCTTTTATTCTTCCTGCTTGGGCTGCTATCATTCCCTTCTGTTTTTTCTCAGTATGCCCTTTATGCTCTTTTCATTGCACTATTTTTAACATTTATAGCAAGACCTGCAGCTGTATTTTTACTTTTAAGCCCATTAAAAGCAAAATTCAATCAGCAGCTGCTTATATCATTTGCAGGTTTAAGAGGAGCAGCCTCCATTGTGTTTGCCATAATGGCTCAAAACCAGCTAACAAGTCACAATCAAAGTAATGATGCTATATTTAATATAGTATTTTTAATAGTGCTGTTTTCTATTTTATTTCAAGGCTCTCTTTTACCTTTTGTTTCACGTAAACTTAATATGATTGATAACAGTGAAGATGTAATGAAAACATTTACTGATTATTCTGAAAGTATCCCTGTTGAGTTTTTACAATTTAAGATTACAAAAGATAATAAATGGAATAATGTGCAGATAAAAAATATTATCATGCCCCCTGATACACTAATAGCTATGATAAAACGTGGCAGTGAAAAAATTGTACCTAATGGCAATACGGTGTTATTAGAAAACGATGAAGTAATATTATGCGGTAAATCTGGTGCTGATATGGAAGGTGTTAAAATTAAAGAAGAAAAAGTTGCACCATCAAGCTCGCTTATTGGCAAAAAAATATTAGATATTAAAACAGAAGAAAATATGGTAATTCTAGTAATTCAAAGGGGTGATAATATACTTATTCCAAAAGGCAACACAGTTATTGAAAAAGGTGATTTACTAATTATTCACCATGCATAGCTATATGGCAAAACTTAATAATATTGTTCCATAGGTATGGTTTTTCGGTTGAAATGTATATTCTTTACTTTTATGGGTTATACCGTAAGATGCTTCAAAGCCTTTATAAGATATTACTAAACCACCTTCAAAATAATATACAAAAGGTTCTATTTTATGCCTGAAATTATCTTCCCATGTGTTTCCTTGAATATAAATATTCCTTGCAACAAAACGGTAACCTAAGCCACCATATAAATATATTGAAAAATCATCATTAACAGCACCTATCATATCTGCTCCATAATTCATTTTTAATGGTCCAAATGATGTGGCTAAATTATGCCCTATTAATAAACGGGTATTAAAATCAAAATATGTAGAACCGTTGCCTAATGATAATGAAGCAGTAGGCAGCATATGCATACTTATGATTTTTGATTCTGCCATAGGTATTCTACCTGTATAACTGTATAAAAAATTAAATATAAATTCATCTCCCACCTGGTTTATCCATGGAAGTTTTTTGTTATGGTCTTTATTAACTGAAGAATGTATAAAATCCTGCACATCTTGTGCAAAAGAATATTTTCCGGTTACTCCCATTTGTATATTTATTCTTTCAAGGGAGTTTGCACGCCTTTGGTTTATTCCAAATGTAAAATAAAGACCGCCAGCATAAGGGTGGTCATATTCACTTACATTTAAAGATTTATCTTCTGGAGTATATATTTCCTGGTTTATACCTATATTAAAACTTGTAACATTATTTTTAGGATATAATGAAACATATTTAAGCCATTTTGTTTTGCTGTTATTATCACTTGAAAAATCAAATTCTTTTGAAATGTAGCCTATTCTTTGACCTGCCGAATAATATTTATCACTATATTGGTTAAAATATGCATCATTTTCTGATAAAATAATAATCTTATGTTTTTTATAAGGCGTTGGTGTAATCTCAACAGCATATATATTATTTATATAGATAAAAATTATGAATATAAGAAAAAATAACTTTTTCATTTTAAACTCTTTTTACTAATAAAACAGAGGAAGCTTTGCAGTATGCATAAACATGGCTGCCATAATCAATATTTAATGATGATACACTATCGTTTGTAACCATAACACATAGTTTATGATTATCTTCTATATTAATATATACTTCGCTGTTTACTGCACCTTTTTTTACAGCACTTACAGTTCCTGCAAATTTATTTCTACAGCTTAAATTTAAAGTATCCATACTTAACACTAAATCATTTGATTTAATTAATGCTTCCACCTTATCATTAACTTGCAGCTGCATTTTTTCTACGCTGCTTTTTGAAATAGAAGCATAAATAGTAAATGAGGAAGCAGATAATTCCACCATTGAATAAACTGCCCCTTCACTAATACTTTTAACTGTTGCAGCAAAGGAATTATCAGCAGAAGTTTTTAAGTTTAAATTATTTTTTATATGGTCAATATCACTATTTTCATCTATAAGCAGCAACAGTTCTTCAAAAAGTTTTTCATATTTATCATACTGTTCAATAAATTTAATACCAGCATCTGTTAAAATACTGCCACCGCCATTTTTACCACCACTTACACGGCTTACAAGGGACTGCCCTGTTATTTTATTCATAACATCAACACTATCCCATGCAGCTTTATAACTCATACCCATTACTTTTGCAGCTTTAGAAATAGAACCTGTTTCTTTTATATTTTTTAGAAGCTCTACCCTTCCACTGCCTGCAAAATATTTACCGTTATTAGTAAACCAAAACCTGCCGTCAATTTTAAAATCGTTTTTATGCTTCATACTTTTTCACCTAATGGCTATATTATACTATAACTTATAATATAACAAGGATTATATTTTAAATATTATTATACTACACAGCTATTCTATATGATTTATTTTTATTACAATTTTTTAAAATCTTAAGTTGCCTTTTTTTATAATAACAGGTATAATTCTAAATCATATAAAAATTTTAAGGTTGTAAAATGTATAATCAAGAATTATGTGATAAGGTTGATGCTCTTTATGAATCTGGCGATTATGAAGCTGTTGTATCTTTAGTGGAAAATCTGCCTGATAATGAAAAAAACTACCATTTGCTGTATGTTTTAGCTGCCTCTTACAGCGATTTAAGTGATTTAGGTGATGATGATGATAATACATACCACTATAAAGCTATAAAAATACTTAAACAAATTGCAGACCAAGGGGAGCATGATTTAAGATGGCTCTATCTTATAGGCAGAACATATTTTAATGCTAATTTTGAAGAATATGCCATAGAATATTTTGAAAAAATAAATAGAATTTGCCAAAAAGATCCCGACCTTTCCACATTTATGAACTTAGAGCATTTTGAAAAAAAATGCAGGGAATGTTTATATGAGCGAGCATTAGCTGTTATTTTTGTTACACTTGAAAATGCATCTAAAGATAAAGATTTAACTGTTGAATCTGTAAAAGAAAATGATATAAAATTATTTTTTCCTAAATATAATATTAGAGTTACTATTGATATTTTTGACCTTAGAAGAAGTGGAGCAAGCCTTACATTTAAAATATTTTACCCTGATAATGAAGTTGAAGATTATACAATAGAAGGTTATGGCCATACATATGAAAATGGTATAACAGATGCTCTTAACAGGTTTATAACAGCAGTAAATAGTAATTTAAAGCAGCATTGTAAGAATTTAAATGAATAAAGATATTATCAGTAAAATTAACTTTCTCCATGAAAATAACCAGCATGAAGAAATAATCAAACTTCTTGAAGATGAAAATATTACTTTAGATTATGAACTAACTTGTCTTTTAGCAAGAGCATATAACAATATGAATATGCTTTCAGATGATACAAGCCACTTTATTAAAAAAGGTATCGATTTATTACTGTCAGTTAAAGATGAAGGTGTTAATGACCCATTATGGAATTACAGAATTGGGTATGGATATTTTTATACTGATAGGGAAGAAGAAGCTCTTAAATATTTTAATCGTGCAGTAGAGCTTATTCCTAAAACAAAAGAGCAGGCAGAAGTATGGCGGGAATATAATCTTGGTTATTTAATCAGCGAATGTGAAGATTCTATTAAAGCAAAAAAGATTAATGAAGCTTTTGGTAATGGCGAAAATGCTACTGAACAGTCAATTTTAGATTTTATACTTTTTACACTGCTTCATAGAATATACCCTGTTGATGATATTGTTACAGATAACAGTATATATATACCTGAATGGATGCTTGTTATTAAACCAAATATTTTATCCTTTACAGAAGACAGGATAGATATTGAATGGAGCATATCATGCCCCTTATTTGATAATGGTATTATAGAAGAATCATTTGGAGCAGGCAATAATTTAAAAGAAGCTGTATATATGGCTGTTGGTATATTTTCTTCATCACTTTTACAGGCTGTGCAAAATGCTCTTACAAATAATAACCCACTGGAATATACATCTTCATTTAATAACCATATACATAAATGGAATGTGTTTTATAACACACCATTTTTTTCCAGTGATAAAGAATTAGATATTACAATAAACGATTTCTATTTTTGGGATATTATTAATGATACATTAAAAAATTATATTGGTAATCAAAAAATGGTATGTGTAAAAATTTATGCTGCTAAATTTGCAGGAAATTTAGTTACAGAATGCCGTATTGATGATATTTTCATGAATGAACTTAGTAATATTGTAGGTGAATATCTTAATGATAACATAAAGTCTGATATTCAGTTTTTTACTATTAAGCAGTATTTTATACTTATTCAGCATGAAGAAACAACACTGCCTTACCTATATGCAGACAGCGAAGGCTATATATTATTAAAAAATAATATAAAAAAGATATGCAGTATTATACACCCTTTTGATTTAGATAAAGATGAAGACACATTTTATGACCTTTTAGATACTTTAAATGAAAGTGTTGATGATTTTACTTTATGTATTGAAGCTCTTATTTTTATACCTGAAATATTTGCTGCTAATGTGTATGATAATATTGAATTTCCTGAACATATGGTTCTTTCTTTTAATGATGAAGAAACAAGCACAATTTATTTTACTCAGTTTGCAGATTATTCAAGGATATATCGAGCAGTATGGGAAATATTTGACAACTATGAAGATACAAATAAACGTGATGAACTATATAATAAGTTTATAAATATGAGTATTACAATTAATGCTATTATGTATGAAGGAAAAGAACTTGATGAAATGCATGATGATATAATAGTTCCAGTTTTTGAATTAAATGCAGATGAACGGTTTGAAGTAAGGTAAACTTTTTATCTGCCTTTATTTTTTCTTTTTTTATAAATTGTAAAATCAGCCTGTAAAGCAGCTATATTTATTTTAAAAGGCACAACACGTATTTTATCACCTACTCTATAACGTTCTCCACTTTTATCACCAATTACTGATTCTCCCATTTTATAAAAAATATCAAAATCAATATATCCGTAATCTACATACCCAGTCATCATTAATTTTTCAATATATATAAACATACCTGTTGTAGTAATTCTATTAATGTAACCTTCAAAAACATCTTCATAGTGAGCAGCAATATATTCCAGCTTTTTAAAAGCACCAATATCGTGTTCTGCATCTTGAGCAAACCGTTCCCGTTTTGAACAATGGCTTGCCATTTCCTTTAACTCTTCCTCTGTTTCATTAATACTACCCAGCTTTAAACCTGAAAGAAGTGCTCTATGAACCAATAAATCAGGATATCTTCTTATTGGGCTTGTAAAATGAGTATAAGCACTAGAAGCAAGTCCAAAATGACCTTGATTTTCTACAGTATATTCTGCACGCATCATAGAACGTATTAAAAGAGAGCTTAATAAATCAGCATGTTTTGATGATAAAGCAATTTTACTAAGTTCTGATACTGCTTCTGGGGTAACAGGGTATTCAAGTGGTGGTATTTTTAGACCAAAATTTCTTGCCATATCAACCCAGTCTTCTATTTTTTTAACATCTGGCTCACCATGCACTCTATAAATTCCTTTCAAACCATTACTTTCTAAATATTCTGCAACAGATTCGTTAGCTGCAATCATAAAACATTCTATTAACCTTTCTGCTGCTCCCCGTTCACGTGGTTTTATATCTTCTATTTCTCCAAAATCATCAAATATAAATTCCGGCTCTGGTAAATCAAAATCTATAACACCATCTTGTTCTCTTTTAATAAGTAATATATTTGATAACTCTTTTGCATTATATAGTAATTCATATAATTCATTACTAATGCATTCTACCTTTTTATTATAAACATCATTTACATAGTTATATGTTAGCCTGTGGTTACTGTTAATGATAGAACGGTAAAATGATACTTGCTGCTTAATACCTTTACTATTAAATACAATTTTGCATGTAACAGTATATCTGTCCTCATTTGGTTTAAGTGAGCATACACCATTTGAAAGCACTTCTGGAAGCATAGGAATTGCAAATTCTGGAAAATATATACTTGTTCCCCTTTGAGCAGCTTCCTTGTTTAAATATGAACCTCGCACCACATACCGTGATACATCAGCAATATGAACATATAATTCATAACATTCATTATTTTTTATAATACTTATTGCATCATCAAAATCTCTTGCAGTTTCACCATCTATCGTTACAGTAAAAAGCTTCCTAAAATCAGTTAAATTTTTCTTATCAATTTTAAATTTTCCTGTTTCAATTTGCTGGCATTCATGTATTACTTCTTCTGGATAATCAAATGATAAACCGTATTTCATCATTACAATTTTATTATCTATATCTTTATCATTTAATGTTCCTATTTTTTCAATTATTCTTCCAACAGCAAACTTATCTGATGTAGGGTATCTTTCTATTTTACAAAGCACCACATCATCATCATTAATATCTTTTGCACCTTTAATAATAATATGACCATGAAAATTTCTTGAAAAAGGAATAACACGAGTGCTGTTTCTATACTTATCTACAATGCCCACAACATTTTCTATACTGCGTTCAATAATAGATACTACTTCTGCTTCTCGTTTACCTTTATATATGGAAATTCTAGCAGTGCATATATCTCCATGCACTGCATTTTTTAGCTTTTTAGGGTGGATAAAAGCATCATCAACACTTTTATCATCTGGAATAAAAAAACCATATCCGTCTTTATGTATAGATATACTGCCTCTTAAAATCTGCCCTACACCATTAGATAATGATTTTTTATTCTCTTTCTTTACAGCAGTGCTTTTATTACTTTTTATCTTATCCACAATCATATCATAAGGAAGGTTTTTTATAATTTTCCTTGCCTGCCGTTCATCAATACTTAATATACCAGCAAGCTCTTTTGATGATATGTTTGGATATTCAAGTAAAATCTGCTCTGCTTTTTTTCGTAACTTATTATCCAAAATATGCCTGTAACATTATGATAATAATGATAAATAACGCTCTAAAGTATCTGGTAAAAATACTAAAATATTTTTATTTTCACTTTCACTTCGCTCAGCTATTTTTAAACCTGCATTTAATGCTGCCCCTGATGATATACCCGATAATATACCTTCTACTTTTGCAAGTTTTTTTGCAGTATCATATGCTTCTTCATTTGTAATTTGGATTATTTCATCATAAATTTTAGTATCTAAAACTTCAGGTACAAAACCTGCCCCAATACCTTGAATTTTATGTGGCGCTGGTTTTCCACCAGATAAAACAGGTGATGATGATGGCTCAACTGCAACTATCTTTACACCATTTATTTTCTCTTTTAAAAATGTGCCTACCCCTGTAATTGTGCCACCTGTTCCAACACCTGATACAAAATAATCAATTTTACCGTCCATTGCAGAAAAAATTTCTTCAGCAGTAGTTTTATAGTGTATATTACTGTTTGCTTTATTCTTAAACTGCTGTGGCATAAAAGAATTTGGAGTGCTTTTAACAAGCTCTTCTGCTTTTGCAACAGCACCACCCATACCCTTTGCACCTTCTGTCAGCACAATTTCTGCACCAAGAGCAGCAAGCAGCATACGCCTTTCTATACTCATAGTTTCAGGCATAGTCAATATTAACCTGTAGCCTTTAACTGCTGCAACCCCAGCTAAAGCAATACCAGTATTTCCACTGGTAGGTTCAATAATAACACTGCCTTCTTTTAAAAGACCATCTCGCTCTGCCTGCTCTATCATAGCTTTACCTATTCTATCCTTTGCACTAGAATATGGGTTAAATGATTCTAATTTTACATAAACATTAGCTTTTGTATTATTTAACTTATTTATTTTTACTATTGGTGTGTTGCCTATTAATTCTAAAATATTATTGTATATATTCATATTCTACTCCATTTTTTTTATTTTCTTATCATATTTCCTTAAAATAAAAATTGCAATAAAAAATTATATAATGATACACAACTCTACACAAAAATCCCACTATTTCACTATACTTTTAATTCTTTAGCTTGATAAATAATTAATAATAATTTAAATTATCTATATGAAATATAAACCTGCAATTAATTTATTACTTATTGCTTTAAGTTTTTATTATACATTAAAATATTTTATTTTAAAAAGTGAAGCTGTGCTTTTTTATGGTCTTATTACTTTTTCTTTATTATTTTTTATTAGCATGGTTATATATATAGTATTATTTTTTGATTTTAAGCTTAAACTTAGGTATGTTTCTTTAAATGAAGTAAGTGAAGAAACTAAAGATAAAATTATAAAAGAACAAATACAGGAAAATAAAGAAAACGAAAAAAATAAAAACTTAAAACACTTTCTATACAGCTTAATTCATAAACAGCTTTATTATCTATCTTTTTTTGAAGTGATTATAATTATCCACTATATAATGACAGATATATCACTGTTGAATAAAATATTAATATATACATTCCCTGCATTTTTTGCATTAATTATAACTATTGTAGATATTTATAAAAAAATAATGAAAAAAAATCATTAACTGCTTAATTATGATGCTCGTCATGGTCATGTTCATCATTTTCGTGGTCATGATTATGTTCGTCATGATTATGGTGTTCTTCATGATCATGGTTTTCATCGTGAGAATGACCATGTTCATGTTCATGCATATCTTCCAGCACACTGCTTTCTATACCAAAAATACTAAAAAGATTAATATGGCTGTGAGTGTGCTCATCTTCATTAAAACTTTTTATAAACTGAAATGCCATGTAAATACATATTAACCCAATAATAACGTTTATAATTTTCCATGTTTTTGGTTTATTTAAAGGTTTTGCAAGGGTAGCACCAATAGTTCCTAAAAATGTATACCAAACAAAAGCAGCACTGATTACACCTGCACCAAACACCCACTGATGAGGATAATACTTTGATGCTAAAGTGCCCATAATTGTAGTATCTATAATTACATGTGGATTTAATAAGGCAAATGCAAGCCCAGTAAATAACACTTCCTTACTTGTAGCAAGCCCTTTTTCTTCATTATCTATTACTATATAATCAGATTTTTTTACTGCAGCATAAAAAGATTTTAAACCATAAAATATTAAAAATATAATTCCAATTCCTGTAATAATCTGCTTTAAATGAGGCACAGACTGAACTAATGCTCCCATACCTGCAATGCCAATAGATACTAATAATGTTTCACCAAAAAAACATGTAAGCACTGCTATTATTACATACTCTCTGCGTATTCCCTGCTTTAAAATAAAGGCACTTTGAAGACCTACAGTCATTACAAGCCCTAGTTCTAATAAAAAACCATCTAAAAAATCAATTAAATACATGTTCTACCTTGTTAATAAAAGTTTTTCATCTGTTATTTCATCTTTTCTAATAGCTTTAAATTTTTCCATTAAAGTTTCAACTGTTAAGTTTTTCTTTTCTTCTTCTGAAATATCTAAAATAATTTCACCATTATCCATCATAATAAGCCTGTTACCATACTTTATAGCATGCTGCATATTGTGGGTAATCATCATCATCGTAAGCCCATATTCCTCTCTTAATTTTAAAGTAAGTTCCATTACTCTATTAGAGTTATCTGGGTCAAGGGCCGCAGTATGTTCATCTAAAAGCACAAGTTCCGGGTGGCTCATAGCTGTCATTAATAATGTTAATGCCTGCCTTTGCCCGCCTGAGAAAAGACCTACATTATCAGCCAATCTATCTTCAAGCCCCATATTAAGCCTTGATACATGCTCTGCAAATTCTTTTCTAACTTTCTTATTTAAGCTGATAATAGGTAGTTTAAATCCTTTACTTCTACATAATATCATATTATCTTCTAAAGCCATATCTCCACTTGTTCCAAGTAGTGGGTTTTGAAATATTCTTCCTATAAAATGTGCTTTTATATATTCTTTCATTTTAGTAATATTTCTATTTTTGTAAAAAATTTTGCCATCTGTAACATCATATGTTCCTGATATAACATTAAATAAAGTGGATTTACCTGCTCCATTTGAACCTATAATAGTGATAAAATCACCTTTATTAATAGTTAATGAAAGGTTACGAAGCACATGTTTTTCATCAGGTGTGCCTTCAAAAAACTTTTTATTTATATTTTCAAGGACTAATATGTTTTTACCATTACTTTCAAAATTTTCTTTTGCAGCTAATGCATCTTTACGTTTATTTGCACCTTTATTTTTACTGTTGAATATTTTAAAAATAATAAATGGTGCTGCAACATATATTAGTAAAACAGCTATATATATACCTGCATATACACTATTATTTTCCACATTTATAAAATATAGAATATTTTCAACAATAGCTATAAATACTGCTATATACAAAGGCACAGCAATACATAGTATTAAAATTATTCTATTGAAAAACCCTTCAACAAAACTACTTAATAATTTATTTTTTATTTTACCAAATATTTTTTCTCTAACATCTTTTTTTATGGTAATAACCATTAAAAATGGAAATAGTAAATAAAGCCCCCAGTAATAAAAACCTGCAAAACTCATGTATAATGAAGTTTCAGCTTTTCCTGCATGGCTTAACATCATTTTAAATGTAAGCACTAAAGTTATTGCATATATAAATAAAAACCAAAATACATATGTTTTATTAATAAAAGAGTCAACAAAAGCAGATATTTTACTTACTATAAATCTTAAAACTCCAGTTTTATTATCTTTAAATACATTTGATTTTTTATTTTTCTTCATTTTGCCAAGCACTATAATAACTATTATAAGAATACCAGTAATTAATTTTAAATCATTTGTGCCAAAGCCTATAACATAACCATACTTAATAGCAAGGAATACTATACCTTTATATATAATAGAACCAAAAATCACTCCAAATGTAATAAGCCATATTTTATTAGAACGTATAATAAATTCCCCAAGCATAACAGCAGCAAGCCCAATTACAATTATACCAACACCACTTTGAGCATTTGCACTGCCTATAAACTGAGCATACAATGCACCACTTAATGCCACAAGACCGTTGGAAAGCCCTACACCTATTACTTTTAATGTATTTGGATTTACCCCTTGAGAAAGTATCATCTGTTCATTAGAACCCAATGCACCAATTGAAATACCTAAATCTGTTCTAAAGAATATGTCTATTAAAAGCTTTATAAACATAACAAATATTAAGAAAAATATAAACATACCAACAGTTGATGCAATAGTATCATCAAATTTAATTCCAATGGAAGATAAAAACTCTAAAATAGCTGATGAAGCAGAATAAACAATCATACTGCCTTCATTTTTATAATCTGTTAAAGAAAGATATGATTTATTAAGCAAAATACGTATATTTATTGAATAAAGCATTGTCATGGTAATAATACCTGCTAAAAGGTTTGGTATTTTTAAAACAGTGTGTAACAGTGCAGTAAATACACCAGCTCCAACCCCTGCAATAAAAGCCATAATTAGCACAGAATTCATGTCGTAATTATTTATAATTAATATACCAGCTACACATGCCCCTGTTGCAAAAGAACCGTCCACTGTTAAATCTGGAAAATCAAGTATTCTAAATGTAATAAATACACCTAAAACCATAAGTGCATAAATCAAACCTTCAACAAATATAGAACTTAACATTACCTATTCCTTATTATAAATTTGCATTGATAATATGATTATTTTAAATATTTATCAAGTATTATTTTACTTATCCACCACGTATAATTCTTCTTCATGGTGGTGGTCTATATTATCTATATAATATTTTGTATCTTTTGCAATCTGTGATGATAATAGCAGCACTGCAATTAAATTTGGCACTGCCATAAATGCATTTAATATATCTGCCATAGTCCATACAATATCTAAAGCTAAAACAGGTGCTACTACAAGCACTGTAATATAAACAATTTTATAAGGTAATATTGCTTTTTTTCCAAAAAGATATTCTGCACATCTTTCGCCATAATATGACCAGCCTAATATAGTAGAATATGCAAAAATTGTAAGCGACACCACCAATATAAATGAACCTATATATGGTATTTGGTTAAAAGCAGCCGTAGTCATCTGCCCACCATTTAAAAAATTACTCATATGCACTTCAGGGTATTTCATAACTGTAGATACTACAACAATACCTGTTATAAGGCAAAACACTACTGTATCCCAAAATGTACCTGTTGCTGAAACTAAAGCCTGCCTTACTGGATTTTTAGTCTGTGCAGCTGATGCTACAAGGGGAGCAGAACCAAGACCAGATTCGTTTGAAAAAAGACCTCTGGCAATACCAAATTTAGCAGCAATAATAATGCCCTGTCCTGTTAAACCACCAGCAACTGAGCCGGGAGTAAATGCTAATGTTATAATTGCTTCTAAAGCAGGCAAAATATAGTCATAGTTTATTATTAAAATAATTATACTGCCTATAATATAAAAAAGTGCCATAAATGGAACCATACTGGCACAAACTTTTGCAATAGATTTAATACCACCAATAATTATTAAAGCCGTTAATATTCCAAAAAATATACCAACTAATATTCGTGGAACACCTAAAAATGACATATTCGTATCAATAACTTCTGCAATAGCATTAATCTGTGTAGCACAGCCTATACCAAAGGAAGCAAACATAGCAAAAAAAGCAAAGGCAACAGCAAGCCATTTTAAGTTAAGTCCACGCTCTAATGCATACATTGCTCCACCCAACATTCTACCATCTTTTGACTGAACCCTGTATTTAACACCAATTAATGATTCTGCATATTTTGTAGCAATACCAAAAACACCTGTAATCCAGCACCAAAAAACAGCACCAGGACCACCTAAATATACAGCTGTTCCTACACCTATAATATTACCTGTACCAATAGTTGAAGCAAGTGCAGTAGTTAATGCTTGAAACTGGCTGACATCACCTTTTGAATTATCATCTTTTGTAATGGAAAGTTTAATACCAAGTGGTATTTTTCGTTGAATAAATCTTGTTTTATATGTTAAAAAAAGGTGTGTTCCTAAAAGCAATATTATCATAGGAACTCCCCACACAATATCTCTTATACCTGCTAAAAATATCGATACTTCTTCCATATTATACCTGCCAATAATTATATTAAATGGTGATTTTACCATAATAAAGGAAATTTCTCAATTACAACTTTACCAATTAATTCTATATTTCATATATTTTTAAGATAAATACATACTTTTAAATAATTTATACAGCATTATTATATAATTTTTTAAAATTATTTGTAATATTTTAATACTGCTTCACCCCCATTTTTTATTATAATATGCTATAACTACTTGATAATATATGTAAAAATAGAAACAATTGTAATAACTGTCATTCAGAGCCTACGATAGTAGGCGAAGCAGTTTCTTTTAACCTTTTTAATTGTATAGGGTTGTAATATTATTAATAGATTATTGATATTACTACTGTGTAATATTGAGCGTAAGAAAATGAAATTGTAAACTTAAAAAATATAACAGTTTCAGATATATTAAAATTAAGTATAATCTATTAATATCTTACTGCCATATTTTTACCTTTCCATATTTTTACGCCGAAAATCTCAAAAACGTGTAGAA
>CALUZC010000018.1 GCA_944325215.1 uncultured Mucispirillum sp.
ATATTATTTTATTTAAAGAGATTTAACAACCACTTTTTTATTTACTACTTTTTTCGCAATCGTTTTTAGAATTTACCCATTAAATGGCGGAAATGGTACTGGTGGAGAAAGTAGTCAATCTTCTGTATCTGGCGGTGATGGTAACACTTCCAATCCTAATGATAGTGGCGATACTGGCGGTAATGTACTTGTTGATATTGACCCAATTGACCCAGGTGGTAATACAGGTGATGTACTTGTTGATGTTGATCCAGGCGGTAATACAGGTGATGTAGTAGTAGATGTTGAAGCACCAGGAGATGGCTCTGATGTTGTAGTAATAATTCCACCTTCTACTGAAGACCCTGAATATAACAACTTTACAAATACAATTTTTGATTATATTAACAGAGATAATCTTTATTACAGGTCTACTTTATCTGAACTTGAGAAAAAAGTTTATGACAGGTTATACGATTCATTTCAATCATTTTATGGAAGAAATGAAGAAAGTGAAGAATGTACAGCAGGTGTTTTATGTCATGCTACTGATGTTTTTGTAACTGCAAAATGTATAGATGATGAAACTGGATTTGAGCTGACTAATTTAAGTCAGGAAGATAAAGAATACTGCACACCTGAAGAAGTGCAGAAACAGTATAACGAATGGGCTGATACTCACTGTATCAATTCTGAAACTGGAGAACCTAGGATAGGTTCAGATGGTAGTCCAGTTTGTGGCGAAGAAAATTATAACTATAAATATGCTGAGTGGCTTTATAAACAAACAACTGGTGTTCCTGTTGGTTTTCTTGATATGAAAGATATTTTTGCTGCAATGGTATTCCAGAATTATACTCAAGGTAATATGATTTCAGTAAATGATATTATAAAATCAATTGAAGAAAAGCTGATGCTGGATTTAAGTAATTTATATCTTTTTAAAGCTGGTGGACAAGTTAGTAATACAAAATATGATATATTAAATTACTATAAAATACAGACTGTTCCTTCATTTAATAATAATGATGAACTGAAAGCTCAGTGGGTAAGCCAAATGAATCAAATTCAGGAACGAGTGTATTATAGTATTAAAAACTATACTAGATTTAAATTTGATACTTTTGATGATTTAGTTTATAATTATAAAGGAAGCAGTTATAGTAAAAAGTATAATGAAAATGGAGCTGCAGATATTACTGGTGTAATAACAGAGCAGTTTAATGGAAAAGGTCTGGCACGATTATTTGCTTTTGCCTGCCAGATATCTTCAAATTTCCAATGTGCCTATGTTGAAGGAAAAGCAAATTATTCAGATGGCTTTGGTAATCATGGCGGTCAGGAATTTGACCACGCATGGGTAAGAGTTAGAAATGATAATATTGCACCAGAATGTAGTGGAGCTATAATCATAGACCCTCTGCGATTTTATGAGGAAAAAACATTACCATATCTTTGCACAACAGATGCTGAAAATGCAGGGTATAAACCGTCTGTACAGTAACTCATAAGATTAAAGCTGTTAATTTTAAGTTATAATAAAATGATGTAATAAGAGCTCTGTAATATTGCAGAGCTCTTTTTTTATAAAAAATTTTCATTTCTTGATTTATATCATTTTTCCTTTTTATTTTTTTAGTATATTTATATATATTTTAAAACGGAGGAAAAAATGGAAACTAAAATGTTTTGTTATCAATGTCAGGAAACTGCAGGAAATAAAGGCTGCACTATTAATGGTGTTTGTGGAAAAAATAATATAACTTCAAATTTACAGGATTTACTTGTATTTGCTACAAAGTCTTTATCATACGTATTAAGGTTAGCTAGAAAAGAAGGTATTAATATTCCAAAAGAAGTTAATCATATAATATCTGAAAATTTATTTATTACTATTACTAATGCTAATTTTGATGATGAAGCAATTTGTGATGCCATAGATTATACATTAAGTATTAAAAGGGATTATATAAATAAATTAGGTGAAATCTCTTTACCAGAATATGTAAAAAGAGATTATAAAAGGGAAGAATATGATGAAGTGGCAAAACATACTTCATTTATGGAAATAGAAAATGAAGATGTTAGAAGTTTAAGAGCATTAATCACTTTTGGTTTAAAGGGAATGGCTGCTTATTTAAAACACGCAAACACATTATTAGCAGAAGATGAAAATATTGATATTTTTATGCAGTCGGCTCTAGCTGATACATTAGATGATAAAAAAACAGTTGATGAATTAATAGCAAAAACATTAGAAACTGGAAAATACGGCGTAAATGTTATGGCTTTATTAGATGAGGCAAATACATCTCACTACGGCAATCCAGAAATAAGTGAAGTAAATATTGGCGTTAGAAATAACCCTGCCATATTAGTATCTGGCCATGATTTAAAAGATTTAGAAATGCTTTTACAGCAGACAGAAGGCACAGGGGTAGATGTATATACTCACTCTGAAATGCTGCCAGCTCATTATTACCCTGCTTTTAAAAAATACAGCCATTTTGTTGGAAACTATGGAAGTGCATGGCATAACCAAAAGGAAGATTTTGAAAACTTTAATGGTCCAATTCTTTTAACCACAAACTGCCTTGTGCCACCAAAAGAAAGTTATAAAAACAGAGTATATACAACAGGTGCTGTTGGGTTTAAAGGCTGCACTCATATTAAAGGTAAAATTGGTGAGCAAAAAGATTTTTCACCTATTATAGAGCACGCAAAAAAATGCCCAAGCCCAAAAGAGATTGAAACTGGAAAAATAGTTGGCGGGTTTGCTCATCATCAGGTATTATCACTAGCAGATAAGGTGGTGGAAGCAGTTAAAAGTGGTGCTGTTAAAAAGTTTGTAGTAATGGCAGGCTGTGACGGCAGACAAAAAAGCCGTTCATATTATACAGATTTTGCAAAAGCACTGCCAGAAGATACTATTATATTAACAGCAGGTTGTGCAAAATACAGGTATAATAAGCTTAATTTAGGAAATATTGGCGGTATTCCTAGGGTTTTAGATGCAGGGCAGTGTAACGACAGCTATTCTTTAGCAGTAATAGCTTTAAAATTAAAAGAAGTGTTTGCTTTAGATGATATAAATAAACTGCCTATTATATATAATATTGCATGGTATGAGCAAAAAGCTGCTATTGTATTACTTGCATTACTTCATCTTGGAGTAAAAAATATCCATTTAGGACCAACACTGCCAGCATTTTTATCACCAAATGTTATAAAAGTTCTTGTAGACAATTTTGGTATTGGTGGTATATCATCAGTTAGTGAAGATATGAAAATGTTTTTTGGAGAAGGTTGTGTTCAAAAATCAGGTATTACAAAAGATATGATAATATCTGACATATTAAAAAATAACCCTAATGCTGAAAAAGTATTTAAAGAAATGGGTATGATGTGCTTAGGCTGCCCAGCTTCTCAAGCTGAAAGTTTGTTTGATGCCTGTCAGGTGCATAATGTATCATGTGATGAAGTTTTAGAGAAATTAAATAAATAGAGGTATAAAATAATGAGTGCATTTTTAGGTCCTATCCACTTTATGATGTATAATAAAATACAAAAGCAAAATGATTTGCTTGATGAGGTCATTGCATATATGCAGGATAATAATATTATCACTGATTTATCATCTAAATTAAAGGAAAAATATGGTGAAAATGAAAGGGAAGCATTGGAAAGTGTGATAGACCAAAATGCCATTCATTCTTGGCTTAATAATCAAGTAAACATTGCTGAAGGCAGGCTTGCATATGCTTTAAAGCTGATACTTGAAAAAGATAAAGTGTTATTAGAAAAGGTGGCGGATATATTTTATTCTAATGGTATGGATAATCGTTTAGAATGTGCTGATATAATTGTGGTGCAAGAGCTTTTTAAAATATTACAAATAAACTTGCTAGATGGTATGCCTTGTGATGGTGGTATAATTATACAAAATGATGACGGCTCAGAAATTATGTGGGAAGTAAATTTAGAAGTGCATAAGCCATATTATGATAATGAAAATATTGATGTGGAGCATTTTTTTACTATGCGTGATAAGTGGCTTCAAGGTTTTTTTGCAGGAAGCTTTAATATAGAGTATTCCCGCCTTGGATTAAATTTATTTAAAATAATGGAAGTGTAAAATGAGTAAAGTTATAGAAATATTAATGAATGAGCATAAAGAAATAATTAAGTTTGTGGGCAGTCTTCGTTTGATGTGCTTAGAGTTTATTAATAACAATAAAATAGATATTGAAGAATTTAGAAAAAGTGTCCATTTTATTAGAACATATGCAGATGAAAGGCACCACCAAAAAGAAGAACAGCTTTTATTTAAATCAATGGTAGAACACTTAGGTGTTCGTGCTGAAAATATAGTAAAATATGGCATGCTTATAGAGCATGATTTAGCAAGATACCATGTTAATTCTCTTGATGAGGCATTAAATAAGTATGAAACAAATCCAAATGATGATAATAAACTGGATATATTAACTCATGCTTTATCATACTGCGACCTGCTTATACGCCATGCATATAAAGAAGATAATGTGGTATATCCTTTTGGCAGGAAAAATCTGCCACAGGAAGAATTAGACAGGCTTGATATTTTAGCAGAAGAATACGAAGCAAAATATAAATAGTGGGTTAGTTTATTCAACATTATTTTGTGGTGGAGTAAAAGGTAATTCCAATTGGAATATACTTAACTCCCCATCTTTTTTTATAAAAAGTTTACCATTTATATGCTGTTCTACTAGCATTTTTGTAAAGAAAAGCCCAACTCCTTCACTACTGAACCTGTTTTCTCCAAGCGCATAATATGGCTCAAAGCAATGTTTGATTTCATTGTCTGTAAGCTGTATGCCATTATGACTAACCTGTATGATAATATTGTTGTTAGTAGTATAAAGTTTTATTTTTATAAGACCTTTAAAATCATCATCAACACATGATTTTTGGTATGCTTGAATCAAGTGGTTTGCAGTAATAACTATTTTTGTAACAATCTGCCTTAAGGCTGCTGGTTCTGATTCTATAATTAAATCGATTGTAGAAATATCAGCATATTTTAAATAATCTACACCGTTAATAGTGCATGTAACATGAGAAAGCTCAAGAATATCTTTAATTGTAATTAAAGCTTCACGCATTAAAGCAGGAATATGAATAGTTTCAAGAACGCTGTCGTTTTCAGCATCAATTATACTTTGAAAGCTGTCAATAATATTAGACATAAAATCAATATGTCTCATAGACTGGTCCACACTTTCTTTTAAATAGCTTTCTGAAAGTTCGTTATGAATATATGCATCATAAATATCCTGCACTGTAATACCAAGTGCATTAAGTGGCTGCCTCCAGTAGTGAGCAATAGATATAATCATATCACTCATGGAAATAAGCCGTTCTTGGTTTTGGATATATTTTTCCTGTTCTAATCGTTTTTTGATTTCACTTTCCACAAGTTCTGTTAATGATAAATTACGTTCTTCACTGCGTTTAAGCCTTGTGAATACTGTTACTTTTGCAAGAAGTTCATTACCAACGAAAGGTTTTATCATATAATCATCAGTGCCAAGCTCGTAACCTTTTAACCTTTCATTAATATCACTTTTAGAAGAAAGAAGAATAATGCGAATATATTTAAGTTTTTCATTACTTCGAATACGAGTTAAAACCTCAAAACCGTCCATTCTACCCATTATTATATCAAGCAGAATAATATCTGGCATAACATCTGGCAGTATTTCTAAAGCCATTTCTCCGCTGTCAGCTTCCACCACATTAAAATCTTTATTTAAAAAGACTGATTTAATAAGCCCTCTAATAACAGGGTCATCATCAACTACTAAGATAGTCGCTGTTTTCTTTTCCTGCTGTTCCATATTAGAAATAATATACTCCATATGTTTTCAAATCATTATTGCATAAATTTATAAAATTTAAAAGTAATATTTATGTAAAATTTATAGAAAAAGAAAATATAAATAAAATTTTCTATAATTATTCATTGCCTTTTTAAATAAAGCAATATAAATATATAGTATGAATAAAGGTTATGAAGATATTGGTTTTGCAAAAATAGACCACGATAGAGAAAACAGGCAGGGATATCCTGAAGTTATATTTGGTGCTGGTAAAACTAAAGAACAAACAGCAGAGATTTTTAAAAGAATTGTAAAAAATGGCAGCACTGCAATATGTACAAGAGCAAACAAAGAAATGGCAGAATACGTTTTATCACAAGTTAATGGAGCAAAATATATACAGGAAGCCTCCATTATAATTTATGAAACGGAGCAAAAAGAATTAATAGGCCAAGTTTGTATTGCAACAGGTGGCACTTCAGATATTTTTGTAGCAGAAGAAGCTGCCGTTGTATTAGAAAGTTTTGGCAGTAAAGTAGTTCGTCTTTATGATGTTGGTGTTGCAGGTATTCACAGGCTTATGGATAATGTTGATATTCTCCGTTCATCTAACTGCATTATAGCTGTTGCTGGTATGGAGGGAGCATTACCATCTGTTATAGCTGGCCTTGTATCAGTACCTGTTATAGCAGTGCCAACATCAGTTGGTTATGGTGCAAATTTAGGAGGTATTGCTGCATTACTTGGAATGTTAAATTCCTGTGCCTCTGGAGTTAGTGTTGTAAATATAGATAATGGTTTTGGTGCAGCAAATCAAGCTCATCTTATAAATAAACTGGCAGAAGGGAAGAGATAGCATATGAATACAGCATGGATTTTTGAACAGCTAGATATTATATCGTCCATTGGTGAAAGTGTAGAAGGTGGTCAAAACAGGCTTGCTTTTTCAGAAAACGATATGAAAGCTAGGGAGTTTTTAAAACATCTTATTAACCAAATAGGCTTAGAATACAGGGAAGATACTTTTGGTAATATATTTGCCCTTTATAATACTGGCAGTGAAAATCAGATTGTGGCAACAGGTTCTCATATTGATACAGTGCCAAACGGTGGCAGGTATGATGGCACACTGGGTGTTATTACAAGCCTTGCCGCTATTAAAGAAATTAAAGAAAATAAAGAAAACATACGCCACCCCTTAGAGTTAATAGTTTTTCAAGCAGAAGAATCCAGCCGTTTTGGTCATTCTACTATGGGTTCTAAAATTATATCTGGAAAACTGGAAAATTTTGTTCAGTGGGAACAAAGTAGAGATAATGATGGTATATCACTTGTTCAGGCAATGAAAGATACAGGCTATAATTTTTATGATATTAATAAAAGTGTTATAGAAAAGGACAGGTATAAATATTTTCTTGAATTACATATTGACCAAAGTAAAACATTAATGAATGCTAATGTGCCTGTTGCTGTTGTAGATGGTATTGCAGCTCCACTTCGTGTTCGTGTTACTATTTTTGGAGAAGCTGCTCACTCTGGTTCTACGGCTATGAGAGACAGAAAAGATGCTTTAGTTATTGCAAGTGAATTAATACTTGCAATACGCAATATATCTTTAGCATATGATGAACGTCAGGCAGTTGCTACTGTTGGGAAAATTGATATTTTCCCCAATGCTATAAATGTTGTGCCCGGCACTGCTGTAATGTATGTTGATATTAGGGGAATCCATGCAAAAACTATCGAAGAACTTTTTGGATTAATTAGGGCAGAATCTTCTAAAATTGCACTTCGTTACAAAGCTTCATCTGAAATAGAACTGCTAAGTTCTGAAAAGCCTTGTGCATTAAATAATATTGTAACAGATACTATTGAGCAGTCATGTATTGATTTAAATATACCATATATACACACAATTAGCGGGGCAGGTCATGACACTATGAATATGGCAGAATTAGCCGAGTGTGGAATGATATTTGTTAGAAATGTAAGTGGTATTAGCCACCATAAAAATGAATCAATTTTAAATGAAGATATAGAAAAGGGTGCATTAGTGCTGCATGATGCATTACTAAAATTATCAAGATAGGAAGTTTATGAAGTATTATTATTTTCATGGTTATAAAAGTTCACCAATGGCAGAAAAAGCTAAAGCCATGAGAGAAGTTTTAGGAAGTGATAATGTTATAGTTCCTGATTTTAATTTATCTGCTGAGGAAATTTCTGATTTATTTGATAAACTGTGTGATGAAATATCATCATCAAAAGAAGAAGTATGTATAGTAGGAAGCTCATTAGGTGGGCTTTTCGCTTTAAATATTGCTTCAAGAGTAAAATGTAACACTATATTATTAAATCCAGCACTTATTCCTATGGTAATTATTCCAAAAGTTACCGATGTTATTGACGTGAAATCTGTTGTTTTAGTGCAGAAACTTTCTCTTTATGCTTATGAATATTATGAGGCTGAAAAAACATCAATATGGGTTACGCATGACCCACTTATTAACCATGATGATTTAACAAAACCTTACTTTTACAAAGGTTGTAAAGAGTATATTAAGTTTGATGAAGATATCGCTTCAGGCCATGAGTTTACAGGGTTTAAAGATGTATTTGCAAAATATATTAAAAATAACAGCTAGTATTATCACTATATTTTTTATAAGTTTTCAAGGGTTTGCTGCCAGTAGAATTATAAATGGAGAATTTATTTCTTTAGAAGCAAAACTTATAGTTTTAGCAGATATTAATAACAATAAAAAACTTATCCCAATAGATTTAAGAACCTGCGACCAGTCTAAAGGTTTTCAAGTTCCTAATACCACAAGAACTATGGTTATTTCAGAATATATATCATCATATGCATTACTTGGTGGCAAAGGGCTTTTCGTTTACAATATGCAAAATGGAAAAGTTGTGCAGACTTTTGATGATTATATAAGAAGTGTTTATTTAATAAGCCAGTCAGATATGGGAGAGTTTGTTGCAGCCAGTGACGGATTATCAGTTGTATTATACCAGTTTAAAAAAGAAGGGCTTACAAAGTTATTTTCAAAAGAATTTTCTGGAAGTATAAGTGCCATTTATCCTGATACGGAATCAAATTCACTATATGTATTTGAAAGAAATGGAAAAATATCTGTATGGTCATTTTCTGGTAAATTAATGAAAAATGCATCTGTTGATTTATCTATATCCAGTATAATTTATGATGAAAAAACAGGTAAATTTTTAGCTGCATCTTCGAAAGGTTTGTATTACCTTTCAAAAGATAGTTTTACTTTGGAGAAATTGCTTAATGGCAAAATAATTTCTGCCTTTATTGAAAATTTTTCAAGCAGGCTGCAGGTAATGACGGATAGAGGGTTTAACGTTTATGATTACCCTGTTATGCGTGAAGTGCTGTCGCTTAGTGGTGCTAATGGCAGTATTATAAAAAGTGATGGTGCAAATTTTGCTGCTTTTAGTGGGCTTAATTATATAAGAATATATGATTTAAAACAGAATATACATATAGGCACTATTGCTGTAGATAGTCTAGGTGTTGTAAACTTTTTCTCACCAGATACGCCTTATGGCACAAATATTTCAGCTTCATTTATTGCAGCAGCAGCCAATTCTACTGTTGAAAAAAGTGAATATAATAAGGATAAAGTATGTGCTCCAATTGCTGCTATGGTATCAGGAGTATATTCACCAAATAATTTAGATATTGGTAAGGTAGAAATAGACAGCGTGCCAGATGTTCAAATAGCACCAGTTGCAGAGGTGGCACAGCCAAAACAAGTTAATATTCCACAAATATCTTTTTCTGGTGGTAATATATCTGTTCCAGAAGTTGAGCCTGTAAAAAATGTAGGTGATGTTACTATTGCAGAACACAAACCTAATGTTACATCTCCAAACACTACTTTGAATCCAGCAGAGCCAAAAGTTAAAGAGATTGATGATTTACTGGCATCAAAAGTTCCAAACTGGGTGGCAAACAGGAAAAACCTTCCACAAAATAATTCTGTAGGTTCTGCAGGCAGTGAGGCAGATGCATTAATTTCTGCTAAAACCAGCCTTAAAAATAATATGGTTAGAAAAGCTCTGGAATCTATTGTAAAAGACGATACATTATCACCAGTAAAAGATGTAAATGTGAAAAAAAGAATATTGTGGCAGTCTGCAGCTAAGGCAGTAAATAGTTTAGACAGTAAAATTTTAACAGTAGATACATGGGTTTCGCCTGCAGGGCAGAATTTTATACATTTAGTTATGGACGATAGCTCATTAAGCAGTAAATCTAAAGAATATTTAGCACAAGAATTAAAAAAATATTATGCAATAAAAGATAAAGCATATATGGCAGAAAAACCAGAAAGTTTTTAAAATATGTATAAAAAAGTTTTTACTTTCAGGTATTATTGAAAACAATGATAATTTATATGGGTTTACATTAAATACCAATATGGCAGGAATTAAAAAAAGCAGTAAACCTATTAATTACTTAAAAAAAGCTATAGATAAACTTTTACTATGTATATAAAATTACTTGTTATTTAGTATAAACTTAATAAATTTTTTAATTTCTGGCAGTTTAGCAGTTTGTGCTTTATCAATTAATATGAGAGTAAATTTATCTAACACATTTAATGTTCTATGCTCCAGTTTTAAATAATGCAGTGCTTCACATGTTTTCTTTTCTAAATCACAGGGCACAGCAAGGCAGGCATATTTTGCCATAGATATTAGCTCATAAGTGCCTACAAGCTTATATGTAAACATTTCAACCCCTGCAGACATATCACAAAGAATAGACGCAACAACGGCAGCTTTTTTTTGGTCATCTTTAAAAAGTTCACGGCAGTATCTGCGAACATCTTTATGTTCATCATCTTTAAAAAGCCTTGGGCTTTCTTCACTGAAACATTCAAGGCTAATAGGCTCTATTAAATAATATTTTTCTTTATCAGGATATACTGTCACCAAATGAGGAAGTGGGGAAGAATAATCAACTCCACTTAAAAGAACTTTTAACCCCATGTATCGCATGGTAGAAGCAATAGTTTTTATAAAATTATTTTTTGTAACAATTTCCTTATTATTATCCATACTTATATTTTCCTGCACTATATATTGCATATTAAAACATCTTTTTTAATTGGTCAATCTCTCTGCATGCATTTTCATATATTTTTTTATTTTTTCCACTTAACTGCTGGTTATAAGGTATGCTTTGCCCTGTAGATAGACCACCTAATCCATTTGGAACATCTGCTAAAGAACTGCCATTATTTTGTTCAGAGCCACCGTTATTATTAAAAGATGGAGAGTTCAGGGCTTTTTCAATACCTGCAACAGAATCATTCATCATACTTTCAATAATATTATCTGCCGTTTTTAATGCTTGTTTTTCAGCTTCTGGGTTATATGAAACAGCACCTTTACTTAATGGAGGCAGTGGCATAGATGAAAATAATTCTGGTGCATTGCCATTTTTATCAAGAATTGATGATGAGACAGTTTCACTTCCTGGCACTATGCTGTTACTTCCACCACTATTACCAGCATTATTTCCTGTATTTGCTGCAGTATTTACACCATTATTTTTTAAGTTATTTTTCTTATTGCTTGAAGGTATTCTTCTCATATCTTCAATTAATTCATAAGGATCATAAACATTTTCCACAAATTTTTTATTCATAAGCCTTCTAACTGGCTTTTCTAAGGCTTCTTTATTTTGTTCCATCTGTTTTTTTATTTCTGCTAATTCTTTTGGGTTATTTTTAATATTATCAATATCATATAAAAGTTTATGGACACCTTTTTTGCCTTGAGCCATATTTTTCATTTTATTAATTAATTCTGGGCTTGTAGCTTTATTTGTTGCTACTGCCATGCCATATTTTTCAGGCTCCATAAACACTGCTTTTTTCCGTATTTCTGGGCTAATATTAGGGTTTTCTAATGCTGCTAAACGTTCAGCTTCTTTCATAGCACTATCAGGCTCTCTAACCCAGTTTTCAGGAAACAGTTGGTTTAATTTTTCTTGTGGCATATTTTTATGTTTATATGCTGCACTTTTTACAACAGGGTTTTTATCTTCTGATAATTTTTCTATTGCTTCAGCTGGAGTATTAGGGTTTAAAGCAATGCCTTCCCTAATACATTCATCAGGGTTATTAAGGTTATACAGCAGTTCTTCAGTTGGTATGCATGGGTTAGACATATATCTTTTATTAAATTCACAGTCTCTGTTTTTTCCTGCCGTAATTTTTCGCATTATTTCAGGTGTAAGGGCAGGGTTTTCCATCATATCATTATGCAGCCCTGAATAATTACTTAAATTATCCATCATTTCATTCGATATAGATGGATTTTTAGCCAATGATTTTAATACCTTATTTGATTTATCTTTATATAATTCTTCTAGAACATCTTTAGGAGTATTTGGGTTTTCTGCAACGGCTGCCCTAATGGATTCATTATCTGATTTAGCTTTTTCTCGTAATAAATTTTCATCTGCAGAGCTGTTTTTTAAAGCCGATGTCTGCACTGGAGTATTAGCTAGTTCATTAATATATTCTTGGGCAAGGTTTGGATTTTCAGAAATTAATTTTAAAAGCTCATCATTTTCATCAAACCCATTTTTTATACCGTCAAAATATTTTTCTGCTGCTTTTTCCAGCACTTCTTTTTCTATTTGTGCTTCTTTAGGTGTTGAGTATTTATTAAGCTGAGAGCTAATTTCTGGAGCAGCTACAGCACCAGCACCAATTGCAGTTCCTAAAAGAGCAGCAGCGGCTAGTTTTTTTGCAAATGAAGAATTTGGTTTTGGTTTATCTTTATTTACTGGTTTTTGTTCTTTTATGTTTTGTTTTTGTGGTTTCTCACTAACTTTGTTTGGTTTTTTATTTTCTATATTAGAAAGAGAATTTAAAGTTTCTGCCTTTTTTTTCTCAATATCTTCTACTTTATTATCAACAGGTTTTTCTGCCTGTTTTTTTTCTTCTTTTTTTACTGGTAAAGGTTCATTATTTTTACTAGTTTCTTCTTTTTTTTGTTCTTCTTTCTTTCTTTCATTTTCTTTTCTATTATTATAATCTTTAACAAGTTTTGCAGTATCTTTTTTATTAATACCAGCAACCACATAACCTGGAAAAAGTTGATATACAGAGGGGGAAAGTCCTTTATTAATAAGCATTTTTTCAACGGCATCAATATCTTTTGATGGAACAATCAAGGCAGAAGCAGGTGATGAGGAAGCATTATTTTCATTTACTAAAGTAGGCAGTAAATCATTTTCAATAATATTTTCCCATTCTTTTACTGCTGTTTTACCTGCTGGTTTTTCAACAGCAACAGCTACATAACCAGAATCATGTATGCTGTCATACATTTCAAATTTTTGTGTATTTTTTGAAGTTCCTTTTTCAGATAGTCTTGTTTGTATTCCAAAACGATTAAAACTATCTGTAATATCATCTATAAATTTACCATTGCTTTTAAATAGCATATCTACTCCAAAGTAATACTATCATAATCATAAATTTTGGGGCATAACGCCCCAAAAAATAAAATTTATTTTGCACAGAGTTCTTTATATATACCAATATAAAGTTCTGCAGAAACTGACCATGAATAATCTTTTTTCATAGCCTGCTTAATCATATTTTCCATATGTTTTGGTCTGTCAAAATAAGTAGATACTGCCCAGCCCATAGTGTTATATAAAGCGTGTGGGTCAATATCATAAAATTTAAAGCCTGTTCCTGTGCCGTTATATTCATCATACTGTTCAATAGTATCATCAAGGCCGCCAGTTGCCCTAACTACAGGAAGGGTGCCATATACTTGGCTGTATAACTGGTTTAAGCCGCATGGTTCATATAAGGAAGGCATAAGGAAAAAGTCAGCCCCTGCTTCAATTAAGTGGGAACGTGGCTCATCATAACCAATATAAGCACCAATTCTGCCCGGATATCTTGCAGGAAGTCCACCAAAATACCATTGAGCATCTTCATCTCCTGAGCCTAAAATTACCACTTGGCACACCATAGAGTTTACAGCACGTTCCACAGCACCAGCTAAAAGCCCTAAGCCTTTTTGGGAAGCAAAACGCCCAATAAATGCAAAAAGCGGCACATTTGGAGCATCATTTAAATCAAACATTTTTTGCAGTGCTTTTTTATTGGCTTTTTTGCCAGTTTTATACGTTTTTATATTATACTGTTTTGGTATTAAAGTATCTACTTCCGGGTTCCACACATTTGTATCTATACCGTTTAATATACCGCATAAATCAGCTGAACGGCTTCTAAGCAAATCATGTAAACCACCTGAGCCAATAGGGCCCATTATTTCTCTAGCGTAAGTTGGGCTTACTGTTGTAATTTTATCTGCAAATGCTAAACCACCTTTTAGGATATTAAGCCTTCCAAAAGATTCAAATGCACCTGCATTAAAATCATTTAAATAGATTTTTGCATAGTCTAAAACTGAAGCATCAAAATTACCTTGATACCCAATATTATGTATTGTAATTACTGAACGAGTGCCCCAAAAGAAAGCATCTTCGCCGCATTTAATGTAATATGGGATAAAGGCAGTCTGCCAGTCATTTGTGTGTATTATATCTGGCTGAAATTCTAAATCTTTTGCAAGCTGCATAGCAGCACGGCAGAAAAATGCATACCTGTATGGGTTATCACCATATTCGCCACCACTGTCGTGATAAATACCGGGCCTGTCAAAATATTTATTAAACTCAATAAAATAAACATCATTACCAAAAGGCTCTGTAGTGTGGTAAACGCTATACCATTCTTCACAGTTACCCATATGGCAGCAGGCAGAATCCATAACTTTTTTAAGTTTATATTTATCTCTGTTTACTTTAGAGTATAATGGCATTACAGATATTACATCAATACCTTTTTCTTTTAATGCAATGGGCAGGGCAGAAGAAACATCAGCTAAACCGCCAGTTTTAGCATATGGTGCTATTTCGCTTGCAACAAATAATACTTTAATCTTGCTCATTTACCCCTCCGAACAATATTATTTTTACCTTTATATCATACTTACACACATTTTACAAGATTAGTATTAATATCCCTTATAACTTTTGTATTTTTCCATAAGTAATATGCAAGAAGTATTGTTATAAATTCAGCAACTGGTACTGCTAAATAAAGCCCTGTTTCCTGTAATAGATATGGCAGTTGGAATATACATATTACAGGAAGTATAAGTCCCCTTAAAGCAGCAACCACTATTGAATGAAATGGTTTTTGTAATGCAGTAAAAGATGAGCTAAATACAATATTTAAACCAATAAATAAAAAGGCATATTTAGTATATTCAGCAAAAGCTAATGCAATTGCAAAGGCTTCTTTATTAACATTTCCATCTAGTAAAGTGGAGATTATTATTTCTGGTATAAAAGTAAATAATAAAAATGCGGCTCCACCAATTATCAGCACAGAAACACGTGAAAGCATTAATATTTTTGTAATTCTATTATATTGACCTGCACCATAGTTTATGGAAATCAGTGGCACTAACGAATCCCCAATAGCATAGCAGAGCATATTAACAGTCCATAATGAAATATTTATAACAGCAAAAGCTTCCACACCATAAGTGCCAAGGCTTTCAACCATTATATGGTTAAAAATATATGCAACAATAGCAACAGATGCTTCACTGAAAAGCTCTGAAGAGCCATTATATGCTGCAAAAAATATTTCTTCCCATTTGCCTATATATTTCGTTAGTTTTAGATTGCCTTTTTTTAATATAAAATGAAAAAGCAGTATAAAAGTTGAAACCATAAAAGATAAGCCTGTACCAAGGGCTGCTCCCTCTATACCCATATTCATTTTTACTATAAATATATAATCTAATATAAAGTTTAGTATAGCACCAGTAAGCACAGCAACAGAAGCTAGATATGGGTTGCCGTCTGTTCTAATCATAACAGATAAGGAATATTCTAAAGCCTGAAATAAGAAAAATAATGATACCATTTCAAGATATGGTTTTGCATACACCATTATTTCATCATTAGCATGTAAAAACGATGCTACTTCATAACTAAAAAAGTAGCACACTACGGAAAAGAAAAGTGAAATAGTGGAAATAGATATCATCACTTTTGTAAAAACAGCTCTTGCTTTAACTATTTTTTGCTCGCCAAGATATGTGCCAACAAGCACAGCAGCACCAATAGTAAGCATAATAGCAATACCAAATACTATTGTAATAAGCGGCATAATAATATTAACAGCAGCCAAAGCCACAGGGCTGACGTATTCGCTTACAAAATAAGCATCCACTAACGTAACAGAGCTCATAGCCATAATCCCAACCATATTAGGCAGGCTAAATTTTAAGAAAGTTTTATATATATTGCCTGAAGCAATTTCTAAATCATTATTTTTTATCATAATATCACCTTTTTAATAAAAATTTGTAGCTTAAAACAAATAATGTTAAAGCCGTAATAAAAGTAACAATTTCACTAACTGGTATGGTTAAATATACACCTTTAATTTCCAGTAGTTTTGGAAGCAGTAAAAGCATAAAATAGGGCATAATTAATGAACGCAGGGAAGCTATCACTGCTGATTCTTTTGGTCTAAGCATCGCAGTAAAGTATGATGAAAACACCATATTAATACCGCTTAAAAAGAACGCCCATTTTACATAGCTCATAAATTCAATAGATATATTATAAGCATTAGATGATGTATCTTTAATAAATAAAGAAGTAAGCTCATGGCTGAAAAACAGTATTGTTAAAAATATTCCAAACCCATTTAACAGCGTGAAAAAAGCACCAGTTTTTAATATGTTTTTTATGCGGTCAAATTTTCCTGCCCCGTAATTTGTAGAAATAAGCGGGTTTAAAGTATCAGCAGCACCGTAGTTTACCATATTCCCAAGCCACATAATATAGTTTATAGCTGCAAAAGCTGCCACCCCTTCTTCCTGAGCATATTTCATCATTATTATATTAAATAGTGCCATAGTAATACCCACAGATATTTCATTTAAAAATTCTGATAATCCATTGTAGCTTGTTTTAATAATATGGCTGAAATTACGCAGTTGAAGTGTAATTCTTAAATTTCCTTTTTTTCTTGCAAAGTGGATAAAAAGTATTAAAAAGCTTACAATAAAAGAAATACCTGTAGCATAGGCTGCACCTTTTACACCCATATTTAGCACAGCAATAAATATGGCATCTAATATAATATTAGTTAATGCACCCATTATTAATGCAAGTGAAGCAAGCATAGGAAATCCGTCAACTCTTGCAAAAACAGATAGCCCATAACCTATGGTTGTAAAAAGAATAAAAGGTATTATGGTTTTTAAATATAAAGCTGCAATAGGTGTTGTTTTTTCGCTTCCACCAATAAGCATTATTATATTTTCAGTAAAAATAAATATAATAAGAGATACAACAACAGTAATTAAAAATACTGCTATAATAGAGTTTGTAAAAACTTCATTAGCTGCTTTTATATTTTTTTCTCCAAAATATTTGCCTGCAGCAACAGCTCCACCTATCATTATCATCATAGATAAGCCCCATATAAAACTATATACAGGGTTTGCAGTGTTTACTGCTGCCAAACTTATTTCATCTACATAATTACCAATAAATATGGCATCTACAATACCAGCAGATGATAAAAGCACAAGGCTTAATATATTTGGAACGGCAAACTTGTAAAAAAGTTTCGTTTCATTTATTAATAAAATATTTGATTGTTTCTTCGTTTCCATGATTATCACTTTTTTAGGCAAAATAGACGCAAAAAAGGCGCTATTTTAACCCTTAATAAAATTTAATGCTTAAAATTTAAAAATTAAAATAAGATACAAAAATATTGTCAGATACAAAGTGGTGGTTTAATAAAAAACCTGTCAAAAGAAAGTTTTGAATAGTATGAGTCCTGTGGATATAAATTCATAGTAGTCACCTATTTACTAATTATATTATAAAAAAAGATAAAAGTCAAACTAAAAAAAATAAATTTAAAAAGCGTGCTTTTTTTGTTGACATAATGCTCATATATTTGTATCTTCCATTTCAAGTAGTTATATTTAAAAACTGCAAAATAGGAAAATATTTTAGGGAATGAAATGAATTTTCAAGATTTTTCAAATAGAATTGCTAATATTGATTATGATAAATTACAGCAGGAAGCACTTATTTGCCGTGGTGATATTCTTACTATGACTACACTAGCAGCAAGCGGCCACCCAGGTGGTTCTATGTCTACTATTGATGCTTTATTGACGGTTTACCATATAGCAAATATAAATAAATTTAATCTGCATGATTTATCAAGAGACAGGGTGATAGTATCTCATGGTCATATTTCCCCTGCTGTATATTCAAGCCTTGCCCGTATTGGTATATTACCACAGGAAGAATATATTGCATATTTTAGAAAGGCTGGCAGTATGTATGAAGGTCATATTGAGCGTTCTATTCCCGGTGTTGAGTGGACTACTGGTAATTTAGGTCAGGGCTTATCTGCAGCTTGTGGTATGGCTGTTGCAGGCAGGGTTTCTGGTCATGAGTTTGATATTTTTGTGTTCATGGGTGATGGTGAACATGAAAAGGGGCAGATTACTGAAGCAAGGCGTTTTGCTTCTAAATATAACCTTTCTAATATTACTGTTATTGTAGATTATAACTGCTTACAAATTTCTGGCGATATTGCAGAAGTTATGCCTGCTATGAATATTGCAGAAAGTTATAAATCAGATGGCTGGGAAGTTATTAGTATTGACGGTCATAATTTTAAAGATATTACAGGTGCTTTATTAAAAGCAAAATCATGCCCAAAACCTGTTTGTATTATAGCAAATACAAAAATGGGTTCTGGAGTTTCATTTATGGAGCATGTGGCTTCATATCACGGTGCACCACTTTCAGAAGAATTATATTATAAAGCTATGGAAGAGTTAAAACTTGAACCGAAGCTTGAATATTATAAAGAAATGCGTAAAGGTTTTATGTGGGCAGCACCTCATATTCGAGCAGAAAACCCAAAAATGAATATTGATACAGGTAATAGAATATTATATGCAGCAGATGTAAAAACTGATAATAGAAGTGCATTTGGTGCAGCTTTATTAGATTTAGTAACACTTAATAAAAAAGAAGGTCAAACAGATATAATTGTTTTTGACTGTGATTTGGCAGGCTCTGTTAAAACAAATGGTGTTGAAAAAAAATACCCTGAAAACTTTTTCCAAAGTGGTATAGCAGAACACCATACGGCAGTTTGTGCAGGGGCAGCTTCAGTTAATGGTGTTATTAGTTTTTTTGCTGATTTTGGTATGTTTGGTGTTGATGAAGTTTATAACCAGCATAGGTTAAATGAAATAAACTCTACTAATTTAAAAGTTGTTACAACACATGTGGGTATAGATGTTGGTGAAGATGGTAAAACTCATATGTGTATAGACTATATAGGGCTTTTAAGAAACATATTTGGTTTTAATATTATTTGCCCTGCAGACCCTAATGAAGTAGATGTGGTAATTAGGCATGTGGCAAAAGAAAGCGGTAATTTTCATGTGGCTATGGGCAGGTCTAAAGTGCCTGTAATTACTAAAGAAGACGGCTCAATATTCTTTGATGAAAACTATGAATTTAAATATGGTGAAGTTAGCACTGTTAGGCAGGGTAAAGATAATGTTATATTAGCCTATGGTGCTACATTATATAGAGCTTGTGCAGTGCATGATATATTAAAGGCAGAAGGTATTGAATGTGCAGTTATAAATGTTCCAACACCTGCATATTTATCTGATAATGCTTTTGAAAATATATCAGCCTATAAAAATATTTTTATATATGAGGACCATATTTTATCTACAGGGCTTTTTTCAACACTTGCTAATTTATCATTAAGGAAAAAGCAAATGTTGAATATTATTCCATATGCTATAGAGGAATTTCCAGTATCTGGCAGTGCCGATGAAGTGTATGATATGCTTGGCTTAAGCCCTGCAAAAGTAGCTGAAAAAATATTAAAAGAACTGGGCAGATAAATTGATAATATCAGGCAGAAACCCAGTAATAGAAGCTAAAAAATGCGGCTTGGCAAAGAAGATTATTGTCCGGCAGGGTGCAAGTATTCATTTTGATAATATAAATGTTCCTTTTGAGGTTTTAGGAAGACGTGCTTTTGAAGAAAAGTATGGCACAGAAACTCAAGGGGTAGTTTGTGAAATAGATGATTTTAAGTATACTGATTTAAAAGATATGCTTAAAACAGGAAAAAATATGGAAGGTGTTGTATTTCTAGATAAAATACAGGACCCACATAATTTTGGGGCAATTATAAGGGCATGCCATTGTTTTGGTATTAGAAATATAGTAATCCCAAGACATGACCAGGCTCAAGTAGGCCCTGCTGTTTATAAATCTAGTGCTGGAGCATTATTTTATACAAATATTGCCCAAGTGGTAAATTTAGGGCAGGCAGTTGATGAATTTAAGAAAATTGGTTTTAAAATTGCTGCTGCTGATATTAATGGAGATGTTAATCTAAAAGAAACATCATCTATTGTAAAATTTCCACTTGGCGTTATAATAGGCTCAGAAGGCAAAGGTATTAGGGAAAGTATATTAGAGCGTGCTGATTATAAGTTAAAGATTAGTATGCAGTCAGATATTGATTCTCTTAATGCATCTATGAGCTGTGCTGTTATCCTTTATGAGCTTTTTAGCAGGTAGCTTATGGTTGTAAAGCTGGCTGTTGAAGGAAAAGTGAAGGATAGGGAAGTATTAGATTTTATAAAAGAATACCAAAAGCGGCTTTCACCTTATTTTAAATTGGAGCTGGCAGAAATTGGTGAGGGTGGCAGGTATTTTGAAAAGGTAAATAAACAAAACACTGCTGAAATATTTATTGCAATGGACGCAGGTGGTAAAAAGTTTACAAGTGAAGGGTTTGCAGAGTGGTTTAAAGAAAAACGCAGCCTTTCAAAAAATATAACTTTTGTAATAGGTGAGGCAACTGGGTTAACACAGGCAGCACGTAAGGCTGCAACTGAGTTTTTGTCACTTTCTGATATGACATTTTCCTATAAGCTTAGTCTTATGGTAATGGCAGAACAGATATACAGAGCAGTAACCATAATTACTGGGCACCCCTATCACAAGTAGGAGCGTATGATGGATAAGGCGACTAAAGAGCACTTCCGTGAGAAACTTCTTGCTATGAAAAAAGAGTTAATAGAAACTCTTAACAGCAAGTATAATGAAGCATTAGAGCTTGGCTCTGATGGTATTCAAGATACTGCCGATGAGGCATATAATATTTATAATAAAAATATTATGCTTGGCAGAGTTGAAACTGATGCTCTTAAACTAAGACTTGTTGATCAAGCATTACAGCGTATTGAAAATGATACATATGGCGTCTGCATTGAATGTGAGGACGAAATCAGCCCTAAAAGGCTTGAATATGTGCCATTTGCAAGATACTGCACTGAATGCAAAAATGAACTGGAGCAAAAAGGCTTAATTAAAATGTAGATAAGTCTTTTTTAAGGGGCTTATTTTCCCCCTTTTGAATATATAAAACTGCCTTATAATTTTATAAGGCAGCCTTTTATATCCCACCAGTTTTCTCACGTATTATCCCCTTATATAATACGTAAGGGTTCTTATGCCTATTTTTTCCTAAAAATTTATATTTTTAGTAACTCTTTTGTGTCCTTAAAATTAATATCATACTAACTTACTAGGATATGAAGGTATGTATATGTATGCATATACATTCATACTATTAAAAAAAATTGATTACTTTTATAAAAGAAATATTAGCTTTATTAAAAATAAATCTATTGAACTAAATTTAAAGCCTGTATCCAAGTTAAGTTACCCTTGTAGCTTAATAAAATGCGTTGAGTATATTATAGAAAGATACTTTTTGACAACTAAAATAAGGATAAATAAGAAAAAGTAGCTTACAAGCATTATTAGGCTGATAAAAGACTGTAGAAAAAAGTATTTTTTTTCCACAGTCTGCAATATTATATATTTTTTGCCAATATTAGAATAAAGTATAAAAAGTATTGGTATATGTGCCTTGAAGTTTTATAGTTTCTGGCATAGTAAGCCATTTTTTATACTGAAAAGTATATGGTGGGACATTTTTTGCATCATATCCATATGTTGTAGTAAATGTTTCATCAAAAGGTGGGGTAGCTATAAAAATATCCATCATTTCTGCAAGAGAAATATAGCTTTTTTCATATTCTGCTGTGCCTTCTTTGTGATTAAATTCGTCCACATTATAGCGAGCATCAGTAGTGACATTTCTACCAGTTACAAGAACCATTTTTAAGAAATCTTTATATAAATCATTAAAAGCCATGCCACTTCCTGCTTCAATTGCTCTATAATCTGTATATGGAGAATTAATTAATTTTTGAAGTCCTGCATCGCCAAATCTGTAATAAAAATAACGCATGAAAAGATATGAATAACCATAGCTTAAGTTTTGTGTATTATTTACAAGTGGTCTATCCATTTCGTATGCGAAGAAATTTAAAACATAATCACGCATTACATCAGCATAACCAGTATAATAGGCAGTTAAAGTAGAAAGCCCTTCATTAACAAAGTAATCCATAAATGCATCATAACCCTGCCTTGAACGAACATCAAATAAAGCCATATGATGAAACTCATGGATTAATGTGGAAATCAAAAGCCTTTTATTTGCTTGAAAATCTGTAGTTTTTAGTAAAAATGAAGAATTAATATACATTATTTCTGATTCATTAGAATATATACCACTTTGGATTGTCATATTATTAGCATATTTATCAGCAGTGTAGAAAAAACCTAAAACATTACCACTTATTGGGGTAAATAAAAAGATTATTTTGCCGTTATTATCAATATCTGATTCACTGCCGCATTTTTCATGGACCAATAAATATCCCTTCTCAAATTCTGTTTTTATATCATTTAGACGAGTTGTATCTATTTGACTTCTATCTATCCTATCATCTATAAAAAAATAAACATTATTAGATATATCAATACATGTAGCTGTAACAGCAGTTTGAACTTGTGTTGCAGGGTCATTTATTACATATACATTTTTCCATTTAGTGTCAATTTGTATATTTGATGGCACTGTTTTATAATTTATATTATCATTTTCAGTAATAGGTTTATAATTATTAGCTTTTGCAGTATTATTAAAATCTATCTGCTGTTTTATTATATAGCGCATGGTATCATTATTTATGTTTTTATTTACTGCACTATTTTCAATAAATGCTTTCATAGATACATTAGGTGAGTTATAAATACCTGTAAGTGAGTAGTTAACAGTATTAGTATCATATGTAGGAGTTTGTGGTATATGGCTTGAAATCGTATAAAGAGATGCATTTTCTGGTGCAGGTGTATCTGATGCTACACTGCCTGAAGATATATCTATTATACTTTCTGTTGGTAATTGAACACTGCCGTTATTACTACTGGAACTGTTGCCATTATTTGTGCTTTGTTTAATAGTTAAATCACTACTACAACCAATAAAAGATAGAATTATAAATGGTATAAATATTATTTTTTTCATAAATCACCTACTATATTTTATTGTAATATTAAAAAGTAATATATGCAAGGAAAAAGACAATATAAATAAGCCTTAATTAATAATAATTATTATATTAAAAAGCTGTATGAAATATTTATATGTATGACTAGTTAAATATACATAATTTTATTGCAATATGCATTTTAAAATAGTAAATTGGACTAGGGAGCAAATATGAAAATAGTTTATACATTACTAATTATTTTATTATTATCTATTAACAGTTTTGGAAAAAATAATGGAGAAAGTGAGCATATGTTTTATATATCATTTGATGAAAAAGAATTAGCTTGTGAGTTTGCAGAAAGCAGGGCAGCAGAAGAATTAAAGGAAATATTAAAAAACGGTGCTATCACCATAAACATGGAAAACTATGGTGGTTTTGAAAAGGTGGGTGAACTGCCTAAAAAGTTATCTAAAAAAGATGAGAGTATTAGTGCATCATCTGGTGATATTTTATTATATCAAGGCAGATATATGGTTATAATGTATGGTAATAACTCATGGAGCTATACAAGGCTTGGAAAAATAACAGGGCTTAGTAGCAGTGAAATATATAATATTTTATCAAAAGCAGGAAATAACATAAAGGTATATATGAAGTAAATTAAATAATAACATATTAGGATTTAATATGAGTGTATCATTTTTTATTGATGATATAAATAATGTTGGCAGTATATCAGTAGCGCAGGCATTACATATTGGGCAGTATTATTCTCAATATGTAGTAGAAAGTGATGATGAAGAATATGAGGAATTTTTAAAAGAAAAGCTTAGTAGTTTTGAATGTATACTACTTGGTATTGAGAAAAAAAGTGCCAGAGGGTTTGAGCTTTCCTATAACATCACTAAAAAATGCTATATGGTAAGAATTTTGGCACTTTCCAGTGATGATGATTATTTAGCAGCATTTGATTATATAAAAAAGTTATGCAGTTTTTTAGGAAGTTATGAAATAATAACAGATAACAACGAAAAATATACTATTGATAATATACAGTCATACCATTTTGAAGATAATATTAGGCATGATTTAGCAGTAGTATATACTAATCTATTAAAATCAGGCAATGATGATGCTTATTTTGAATTTAAAGGAATTTATAGAAGTGTTACATTAAATACTGATTTTTTAGAAAATGTTATTATAAATGCTGAAAATGTAGTTGAAAAATTTAGTAATTTTGTAACAGGTTTACAGTATATTAATGCATATTCAGCAAAGCAGAAATTTTATGAAGATAAAGAAGGCACTATATTTGGCAGTTATACAATAACAGCAACTGTGCCTACTATTTTACCATTTACACCATGCATAGACTATGAAAACCAAGAAATAGTTAGAGAAGAAGAAGTTAGAAAATGGATAATTAATCTTGTTGTAATAAATGGCAGCCCAGAAGATATGTCAAGTTATGAAAATATAGGGCAGGTTGATTATAATGAATTTATAAAAAGACTACCAAAAGAAAAATATGGCTTTATAGATGCAAAAAATATTTTAGTTCAGCCATTATATAATGAAGAATTAAAACAGATTTTAAATGGTTAATAAAAACATAATATAAAGTGTAACAGCAATGGGAGAAGTAAAAATGGAAGTAACTTTTTATATTGAAGATAACAAGTATAAAGGGGATATTACAAGAAAGCAGATATTAGAAGTAGTAAAGCCTGTTACTCAGTGTGACCATGATGAAGATTTTGCATATTTACATGTATATTTGGATAAAAAAATGAACGAAAAACAGCCATGTTTTCTAGGAATTAAGGGAGTAAGTGCCAGGGGGTTTGATTTTTCTTATGATGAAGAAAAAAAAAGTTACTGTATAAAATTGCAGCTTCCATGCAGTTATGATGATTTTCAAGTAGTCTTTGATTTTATAAAAAAACTATGTGTGTTTTTAGGAAATAATAAAGTGGTAACTGGTGATGGAAAAGAATATAGTTCAGAAAAAGACGGCTTTAAGGGAGTTTTTAGTTTTGTAAACAGCATTGCTTCTGCTTTAGGAAAAAGTAATGGGCAGGAACAGGAAGTAAATGATATTACCTATATAGAATACTATCCATTTCATAAGCAGATTATATTAAGCTTAAATGAAATGCTGGAAACTATAAAAAAACAGGTAAATAATAAGCCAGTGGAGATTGCAGGTATTAAAAGAGTTGTGGCATTTAATGAAAAAATAATACAAGATATTATTAATTCTGAAGACCCAGTGAAAAGTTTTTCAGATTTTTTTACTAATATTCAGAATTTAGATGCATTTTCTGCTAATCAAAAATTATATCGTGGTAAATATATTGCAACCTACAAATTAAGAGAAAATGAAGCTACTGTGCTTCCTTTTAAGCCAAAATTAAGTAAAGATGCAGTATTTAGAGGAAAAATAGAAGATATAAGCCATTTTGAAGTAAACCTTATATTTATTGACGGTGATATAAATGATGAAAAAACTCACCATAAAATAGGCAGTATAAAATACCCAGAATTTATTGAAAAACTGCCAAAAGAAAAATATAAATTTATTGATGCAAACCAGATTTTAATAGAAGCTTTAAGCCGTCAAGAAATGGAAAATCTATTACCATAATAAGAGTATTAGGGGCAAGATATGAGTGTAGAGTTTTTTATAGAAGATTTAAAATATAATGGTAATCTTACATTAGGGCAGATGGTAGAAATAGGGCAAAATATTTCTCATTATGATGGCTTTGCTGAATATAGTCATCATAAAATAAAACAATATGTATCTATTTTTTTAGGTCAAGAAAATGTAAGTGCTATGGGCTTTGAACTTTCTTATAAATCTAAGAAAAAAAGCTACTGTATAAAACTAGATATTCCATGCAGCACAGGTGATTTTAAAGTAGTTTTTGATTATATAAAAAGATTATGTGCATTTTTAGAAAGTAATAAGGTGATTACAAAAAAAGGCGAAGAATATACACCAGAAAATATTGAAGAATACCCATATATTGAGCAAATAATGGCTAGCTTAAAGCAGACAATGAGAGCTTTTAATAAACAAAAAGAGCCAGATACCATAGAGTTTTCAGGAATAAATAGAGATGTATCATTTAATGAAGAAATATTTAAAGAAATTATGGAATCAAATGACCCTGTTGATAGTTTTTCAGAATATGTAACAAATATTCAGAAAATAAAAGCTGCTACCCCTAGGCAGGAGATACACCTTGGCTCATATATTGGTGTATATACTTTAACTGAAACTGTAAGAACAATTCTTCCATTTAAACCAGTAGTAAATAAAGAAAATCAACAAATATTAATAAGAGATGATATGATTGATTACTGGGACTTAAATTTAGTAGTAATAGATGGCAACCCTGATGATATAAAGTCATATAAAGTATTAGGCAGTATTAAATATTCAGATTTTATAGCTAATATTCCAAAAGATAAGTATTCCTTTATTGATGCAAGCTATATTTTAGTGGAAGGGTTAAATAGAGAAGAAATTGAAAATTTACTAAAGTAATGAAAGCTTATGAACAAATTAAATAATGATGAAATAATAATATCTGAAAGCAATCAGGCAATTTTATATAGAGAGCAAAAGAAATATAGTAAAGCATATAAATGTATAGAAAAAGTAATAAAGCTTGGCAGAAATGACGGCTGGGTATATTCTGAAGCAGGGCTTAACCTTTATGAGCTTGAAAAGTATGAAAAAGCACTAGATAATTTTGAAAAAGCAATAAATCTCGGAAAGAATGAAAGCTGGATATATTATTATTCTTTTTGGAGTGCTGGAAGTTTAGGTTATAAGGAAAAAGCACAGGAATTTATTGAAAAAGGGCTTGAATTATACCCAGATGATGTAGACTTAAATTTTTCAGCAGGGCTATATTATGAATCTATTAAAGAATATAAAAAAGCATTAACATATTTAGATAAATTAAATGATGATTATGATGATAAGTACACTTTATATTTAACCCTTGGTATTTGTAATGAGAAATCAGGCAAATACGATATAGCTGCAGATTATTATCAAAAAGCAAAATCTGTTAATGACTGCTTAGAAATTAGAAAACAAATCTCTACTTTGAAAAAAAAGAGAATATTTTTTTATATCTTGGAAATATTATTCTTACTTTTTATAATAAAAATTATACTGGGAATAATTTTTTAACTTTCCTATTAACTAGATACAAAAAAGCAGGCTTTTACGCCTGCTTTAATTTATTTCTAATATAATATTACATATACAATTTGTGGGCCATGCACCCCTAGAACTACTTTAAATTCAATATCGGCAGTTCGTGATGGGCCTGCAATAAATAAAATATTAGTAGGAAGTTTATCTTTATTTGCTTCCTTATATGCTTTTAATGTGGTGGCTAAATTTTCTTTAATATTTTCTTTTTTCAAAAGAACTATATTATATTTTGTTATTAAAGATAAAAGCCTTGGCTGGTCGCTGCTTGAAGCAACAGAGAAAATGCCAAGATTACTTACTCCGTAATTTGCTTCAAATATACCACATTCCACTTGGAAAAGCGTATCCCTTAATTCATCAACAGGCTTATTGTAAATTATTTTTTCCTGACTAATATTAATATTTTCTAAAGATACAGGAAGTAAAACCTGTTTTATATTCTCTTTTTCAAGAATACTTTTAATAGTGCTTTCAAGTTCATCTTTAGTGCTTTCTATTAATATTGCCTTATTAACTTCCTGCCCTCTTTTATACTCACTTAAAATATCATTTTCAATAGGCTTTAAAATATCAGTATAAACACCTCTTTCATTTTGCTGCAGAGGGTTTTGTTTTAATGCTTCTTGAACCTTATTTAATATAGTTTCTTTACTCATATTTTACCCCTTGCATATTTTTAATTTTGTCTTGGAAAGAAGCGTCCATTTTAGGATATGCCCTGCAGCTTGTCCACTGTTTTAAACCATTAATAAATGGAGCAAAAGGTTTACCAAGTGATGCAAACTTATCTATAAACCACATAAGACGCTGCCATTTTTTAGGGTTAATAGTCATATTAGTAAACATTTCAATATTTCTTTTTTCTGCTTTGCTAGCATGAACATTTTGGATACCTAAAATAGTATTATCTTTATTATCTTTTACTTTTTCATTACGTAAATCCCTTATCATATCTGTAAGAGGAATTTTCACAGGGCAAACTTCTGCACAGTTACCACAAAGAGAGCAAAGGTTTAAAGTATATCCATACTTATCTATTCCAAAAAGTAATGGTGATATAACTTCGCCAATAGGTCCAGGATATGTAGCACCATAAGCATGACCACCTATTTTATGATATACTGGGCAGTGGTTCATACATGTTCCACAGCGTATGCATCTTAAAGAACCAGCATATCTTTTTTTAGATAATATATTACTTCTGCCATTATCTAACAATACCACATGGACTTCTTTTGGACCATCTAAATCACCATCTTTTCTAGGGGAAGAAATAATATTATTGTAAGTTGTAACACTTTGCCCAGTAGCAGAAGGAATTAATAGTGTATTTAAAAGCACTGCATTATCAAATGTTTCTACTATTTTTTCAATACCACATATAGCCACATGGATATCTGATATAGTAGTGCTCATTCTGCCATTTCCTTCGTTTTCTAAAAGCCAGATAGCACCCTCATCAGCAATAGCAAAATTAACACCTGATAACCCCATTTTTAACTGGTGGAACTCATCACGTAAATATGTTCTTGCAACACGGTTTAAGTCTTCAATTTCAGTATATTTTTCCACATGAAGATGTTTTTCAAATATTTCGCCAACTTCAAAACGGTTTTTATGAATAGCAGGGACAACAATATGAACAGGTGGTTCACCAATAAGCTGAATAATAACTTCACCTAAGTCTGTTTCAATAGCTTTTATCCCTTTCTTTTCAAGGTAATGGTTTAAGCCTATCTCTTCACTGGCCATAGACTTACCCTTTAATATTTTATTAACATTATTTTCTTTTGCAATATTTAGGATAATCTCATTAGCTTCATCATTATTGCTTGCCCAGTGGACTTTTATGCCATTTGCTGTGGCGTTTTTTTCAAACTTTTCTAAAAGTTCAGGCAGGTGAGAAAGGGCATACTGTTTTACTTTTTTACCTTCTTCTCTTAATGCCTCCCAGTCGCCATATCTTTCAGCTAAAAGATTTTTTCTATTTCCTTGAAGCTGATACATAACATATTCAAGGTTTTTATTTAATTGTTTATCGTTTACTTTTTCATGTATTAATTGCCTTGGGTTCATATCCTGCTCCTATGCAATACCTATTCGTTTTGCTAAAAATTCAAAAAGATACATAGTTTTTACTTTAGCATTACATTTTTCTAAAGCACCAGAAATATTTAATAAGCAGCCACCATCACCAGTTATTAAATATTCTACATTTTGGTTTAAAATATCTTTAACTTTACTTTCAACCATAGCTTTACTAATTTCTGGTTCTTTTACACTAAACGTACCCCCAAAACCACAACAGGTAGTTTCTCTTTCAAGTTCAATTAATTCCACATGATTTAAGCTTTTCAGTAAAGCTTTAGAAGAAGCAACACTTTTTGAAACTCGCAAAGAATGGCAGTTTGAATGCCACGTAACTTTTACAGGGTTTCCTTTGTCTTCCAGCTTTACATTTAATTCTTTATGCAGAAAATCACTTAATTCATACACTCTTTGGCAGAATTCTTTAGCCATATTTTCATATTCTGTGCCTTCAAAAAGTGTAAGGTAATCATGTTTCATCATACCAGCACAAGAACCAGATGGCACAATAACAGGGTATGGTTCATTAAAAAGCTGCATATGGTAAAGAGCTGTTTTTTTGGTCTCTTCATAATAGCCATTATTAAAACTTGGCTGACCACAGCATGTCTGGTCTTTTTTATAAATTACTTCCACCCCATAATGCTGTAAAAGTTTAATAGAGCATATAAGGCTTTCAGAAAACGCTGCTGAGCCTATGCATGTTCCAAAAAAATATACTTTCATCTTACAACCTCATATTTTTATAATAAAAACATTGCCACAATTATTGCAACAATGCAATATATAAAACTTGGGGTAATGTTATATGTTAAAAGTTTATGCTCTCCCTTACCTATTAAACCGACAGTTGCACAAACTGCTACAATATTATTTATACATATCATATTACCAGCTGCACCACCAACATTTTGTAATGCCATAATCACTTGAGTTTTTAAACCAACAAGTGAAGCTGCTTCATATTGCAGTGGAGCAAAAAGAATGTTTGATACTGTGTTAGAACCAGAGAAAAACGCACCTAATACACCAATAAATGGAGCAACAAAAGTATAAGATTCCCCAGAAATATTTGCAAAAAATGTAGCCATCATTCTAAGCATAGAATCATAACTTTGTGGGTTATTATCTGTATTTAATATAAGCTGCACAAGACCAACACCAGCACAAAGCGGGATAATAGCAGCACTAACCTGCTTAAATGTTAAATTCCACGCTTTTTTAACTTCATCTTTACTCATTTTATGTATGAAAATAGTAAGAATAGCCACTAAAATAAAAGGTATAATACCCGGAAGATAAGCGTATGAAAAACTGTAAGCTGTTTTTTCTACACCAAAAATCGGCGGAAAATTAAGTGTCATTGCAACAAGTTTTTGTTTTAAGCCTATTTCTGGTATTCTTGTTAAAACTAATATTAAAGAGATAATAAGATATGGAATCCATGCAACAAAAACATGTATATTTTTGTTGCTGTAATCTTTTTGAGCACTTTGAGAACCAATCCATGATGAATCCCATTTAGAAGTTTCATCAAAATCCCATACTGTTTTAGGTGTTAAAAAGCCTACTTTTGCACTTAAAACTAAAATCCCTAAACATACTAAACCACCAATTAATGATGGTATTTCATAACCACCAAATTTTGCAATTAATAAGTATGGAATAATAAACACAATAGATGCAAAAATTGAAAATGGTATAATAGGTAATGCATCTTTAAAACTTTTATTTTTACCGAAAAATTTTGTAAGCATAAATACTACAAGAGTAGGTATAAACATGGCACCAAATGAGTGGATAAGAGCAGTATATACCGTAACATCTTGAATATAAGCTGATATTTCACCTTTGCCTACAAGGCTTGCAATTGATGTTTGAATACCGTTTGTAGGTGTTCCAACTGCACCAAAACTAACAGGGCTTGAGTTTAATATTAATGTACTCATAGCAGCAGCAAGGGCAGGAAAGCCAAGACCTACAAGCAGTGGGGCAGCAAGAGCAGCAGGTGTTCCAAAGCCTGAAGCACCCTCAATAAATGCACCAAATGCCCAGCCTATGATAATAACTTGAACACGCCTGTCCTTTGATATGGAACTAAATGCATGGTTAATAGAATCCATACCACCACTAAACTTTAATGTATTTAAAATTAAAATAGCACCAAAAACTATTACTAAAATATCGAATGCTTTTAAAAAACCAAAAAGCACATACGCTGCAACATTGACTATATTCATTTTCCAAAAAAATAAAGAAATAAGCACAGCCAAAAATAATGCAGTACTTAAAGATATCTTTGAAGATTTTTTAAAACCAATCATCATAACAAGTATAAATATAATTGGTAAAAATGATAGAATTGTATACATTATACGTACCCCCAATATTTTTATATTTATAAGCTATATAATAGAACTATTTTTTAAATTAATCAAGCTTTATAATATCTTGTTTACATATTTTTTCAATATTATAAACATTATAGGTGTTATTTGTAATTATAAAAGTGTTATATTATTATGAAAAATATAGGTATTACTAGATGTAAATATTACTGTAAAAAATATATTAAAATTTTATAATATAATTTTATAAATTTATATATTTATTTTTGATATTATCAAAAAACCTTTAAAATATTAGATATTGCTAAAAATATTATATTCTAGTATGCTGCTTAAATATATATATAAAAACATGTGGTGTGTTATGAAAATTTTATTAATACCTTTTTTTATTGTGTCTTTTTTTACTGCTGCAAAAGCTGCCATTATGGAAAAATGCTCATATGAAACTGATGATTTATGGATAAAGATTATTAACTTATGTGAAGAAGGTGAGATGTCCTGTGATAAAATGGTATATATTGGGCTTAATAAAAAAACAGGTGATTATATTACATTAGGTGGAAAATCTGTTATTTCTAAAAGTAATTATAGTTTTTTATATTATGAGTTTATAAATAATGATACTAAATATTTAGTAAAACGAGATAATTTTTTAGAAGTTTGGAATAATGGTAAAGTAATACTTTCTAAAGAGTTAAAAAGCTGCTATTAATTTTAAATATAAATTATTTTCTATTTACAAATATATATTTTTAGTGCAATATTTACTTAAAATTTAATTTGTGGAGCAAATTATAAATGAGTATTGCAAATATTTTAAGCACTAGAAAGCCTTCTATTTCCTTTGAGTTTTTTCCACCAAAAACTTTAGCTATTGAAAAAGTGCTTTTTGATACAATAGATTCTTTACATGAAGAACATGCAGATTTTTCTTCAGTTACTTTTGGAGCAGGTGGCTCTACTGCTGATAAAACTTTTGACTGGATAAAATATATTAAAGATACATGCAGTTATGAAACTATGATGCATATTACATGTGTTGGTTTTAATAAAGCAACACTTGATGGCATACTTGATAAATTGGAGCAGGCAGGTATTGAAAATGTGCTTGCTTTACGTGGTGATTTACCAAAAGATACAAATATGCCAGTAGGGGATTTTAAATATGCTTCTGATTTAGTTAAATATATTGCATCAAGAAATAAATTTTGTATAGGGGTGGCAGGTTACCCTGAAAAACATCCAGAATCGAAAGATTTTGAAGAAGATATTAAAATGCTTAAACATAAAGTGGATATGGGAGCATCATTTATTATTACACAGCTTTTTTTCAATAATGAATATTTTTACATGTTTAGGGAACGTTGTGAAAAAGCTGGTATTAATGTGCCTATTGTTGCAGGTATTATGCCTATTATAAACTATTCTCAAATTGAAAGATTTCAAGTTATGTGCTCAAGCCATATACCTAGTGAATTAATTAAAAGTATGGAAGGCAAAAGCGAAGAAGATATTGCAAAAATAGGCATTGATTATGCAGTTAATCAATGCGAAGATTTAGTGGCAAATGGAACAGCAGGGCTTCATTTCTATACTTTAAACCGTTCTACTGCCACTAAAAAAATATTAGATAAGCTGCATTTTTTATAAACAAGTAAGTATATAAGTTTTTATATTATAAAATAAATTTAAAGGTCAGTAAATTATAAGTATTTTCTTTTATTTACTGGCTTTTTTTTATATTCTATTAACATATATCTACAATATTACCACTTTTTCTAGTTCTGTATATATAAATTATATTGACTATATCTATTGCAGCAGCTATTAAAATACACAAAATACCAAAGTATAAAGAAAGAAATTTTGGAAAAAGTGCAGTAAAAATACCTAAAGTCATACAATAAATTCCAATTTTTTTGATTAGTTTGTATCTAAATCTTTGTTTTGCAAGCATATGAGCAAAAGATAAAATTTTCCATGACATAAAAATCATTAATAACCCTGTAAAAAATGTATATAATTTTTTATGATTTCGTTATCACTGATTATAAGGGTAGATATGGAAATGACAACAGAAGCATTTATTAAATAATTTAAAGATTTTATATTTTTTTCTGAATAGATAAGATTAAGAATATTAAAGCAGGCATAAACAAATGCCATATAGACAACCATATAAGTAACTATTTTCATTACAAATTCTGGATTTATAATAATAAATATACCAGCAGCTATGAAAGTAAGTGATAAAATAATAGAGCCTATTAAATATCTTAGATATCTCATTTCTCACCATTACAGTAAAAGAATGATAGTATATGAGTTATAAAAAAAGTGGGCTTTTATACCCACTTAATCTATTATTATTTACGCATTTTATAAGCAAAAAATATAATAAAAATACCTACTGCAATAAATGCAATCCCTAAAATAAAGCTTATGTAAATAGAAACAATTTTAGGAAAGGCAGCTATTAATAAAGTAAGGGCAATACCTAAAACACCACCAGTTAAAACAGGCTTATAGTTTGGGTTATCACCTTTTTTAAATTCAACAGCCGTAATGATAGCTGTGGCAGATTTTAGAGCTATCCAAAAACCAATAAGTAGTGGAACAAAGTTTTTTAAAGCTTCAGCACTGCTTAAAAGTAAAATAGCAATAATAATTGAAACAGCACCTTCTATTAAGTAATAGATTGAGCCTTTAAATTCTTTCATGGAACGGTATAATGTAATATTAAATATTCCTGTAATTATCATGATAATACTAATAAATACGGCAAAGGCTGCCATAGTCCCTTCAGGGTTTGCAATAATTATACCGCCAAAAATTATTAAGAGAACTGAGAATATAATAGTTGAAATATAATTAAAATTATTCATAATATCACCTTAAAAATGGTATGAAAAACCAACTGTATATTTAAATCTTTGAGTATCAAGCTTATCAGAAACAGCACCTATTCCTGAAATATTTAAGTTTATATTTGGCACTTGTGAATAAGTATATCTAAATTCAAAAAAAGCACCCCATCTACCATCTTTTGTAAAAAGATATTCTAACCCTGCAAAAGCATCAACACCAATTAACTGGGCAGACTGGCTGCCTTGAGCTCCATAAGCTGTATTGTTATATGTGCCACCTGTAATATCAAATGTGGCAAAATTATAAGAAAAACCAACACCAGCCCATGCGTTTACCACATTAGAAGATGTCATATAAGCAAGGTTTAATGCAAGTGGTGCCATATGTGTTTTACCTTTTATACCATTTTTTGTAGTAAATTCTCCACCAACGTAATCAGCACTAATACCAATAGATACATTGCCCCAAAATTTATTAAATATATTATAATAAGCAAAAGCACCACCACCGGGAGATAAATCACCCCATTCTTTTCCTATGTAATCAGATAAATGACCATATAAACCAACCATACCATATCGTTTTGCATAGCCTATGTTATATGGCTTATCAGTTCTATCATCTGCATAGGAAAAATTAGCAGTAAATAAAAATAATAATATAAAAAGTGTAAATTTTTTCATCAATATATATTAATCCTCTATTAAATCAGCAGGGTCAATAGGGTATTTTCCTGTAAAGCATGCAAAGCAAAAGTTATGGTCCTTTAAAACGCTTTTCATACCTTCTAAAGAAATATAACCCAGTGAATCAGCCCCTATAAATTTTCTAATTTCTTCTTCAGTATGAGTATTTGATATTAACTCTTTTTTAGTAGGTGTATCAATACCATAGTAACAAGGGTAACTTGTAGGTGGTGCTGATATTCTCATATGTATCTCTTTTGCTCCAGCATCACGAAGAAGTTTTACTATTTTTTTACTTGTTGTGCCGCGAACAATAGAATCATCTATTACTACAACACGTTTATCTTTTATAATACTTTTAACAGGGTTTAATTTAACTTTTACACCAAAATCTCGTATATTTTGAGATGGTTCAATAAAAGTTCTTCCAACATAATGGTTTCTAATAATACCCATTTCAAAAGGGATTTTACTTTCTTCAGAATAACCAATTGTGGCAGTAATACCAGAATCAGGCACAGGTATTACAATATCTGCTTCCACTGGGCATTCTTTTGCAAGCATTCTTCCAAAATCTTTACGAACTTCATAAACAGACTGGCCAAACATAAAAGAATCAGGTCGCGCAAAGTAAACATGTTCAAATACACATGGGGTAGGGTTTTCGTTTTTGCCACTAGGAAAAACTGATTTAACACCAGATGCATCAACAATTACCATTTCCCCAGGTTCCACTTCCCTAATAAAATGTGCATCTATTAAATCAAGAGCTACAGTTTCACTAACAAATACATAACCATCTTTCATCATACCCATAGCAAGCGGACGAACACCGTGTGGGTCACGCATAGCGATTAATTTATTATCTGCCATAAATACCATAGAATATGAGCCAGTAATCTCTTTCATAACATTTGAAAGGGCAGTAACTAAATCTTCATTTTTTAATCTTTTTGCAAGCAGGTGCATAATTGTTTCAGAATCTGTCCCTGTTGAAAATATAGAGCCTTCTTTTATAAGCTGTTTTCTAATTTTAAAGGCATTTACTAAGTTACCATTATAAGCAAGAGCACAATCACCAATAGGCAGTTCTGCAATAACTGGCTGTAAATTTCTTGCTGAAAAAATACCATCAGTAGGGTATCTGTTATGACCTATGGCAATTTTACCCGATAATTTTTTAAGACGTTTTTTAGTATAAACATCAGCCACAAGCCCTTCACGTTTTTCACTATGGATATGCTCCCCATCATAAGCTGCAATACCTGTTCCCTGCTGACCTCTGTGCTGCAAAGCATATAAGCAAAGATAAACTAGTTTTGCTGCCTCATGGTTGCCATAAACACCAGCTATGGCACATTCATCGTGAAATTTATCAAGACTATCAGTCATTATAACACCTGCTTAAATAAGATTTACTCCCCTTATATCATAAGCTTATATAAATGTCATTAAATTTTATAAAAAATAATTGCTTTTTTTCATAATTAGTAGTAGTTAAGAAAAAAATCATTTTCGGTATATTATGGCATTAATAAAAAATAAAAAACTTGCGTTAACCCTTTTTTGTATTATAGCCTTATATTCTACATGGGGAGTGGTGTATTTAAGCATTAAATTTGCTTTAGAATCATTTCCACCTGTATTGCTTTCAGGTATCCGTTATATTTCAGCAGGCAGCGTATTTTTATTATTTTCTTTTTTTATTAAAAAGGACAGGGTGCTTCCTACAAAATCTCAAATGACTACAATATTTTTTGCGTCTTTTATGATGATAGTAATAGGTGGAGCATTTCTTAATATATCAGGTCAATATATTAATTCTGGAACAATTGCATTAATCATGGGTTCTATTCCATTATGGATGGTAATTGTAAGCTGGCTTTTAAGTTATGATGCAAGACCATCTTTTTCTGTTGTTGTTGGTTTGATAGGTGGCTTTTTAGGTGTTGGAGTGCTTGCAGTATCCACAGGAGTGCATGGGGGTAATGATGCTGTTATGGGTATTATTACATTATTTATATCTATGGCAGGCTGGGTGGCAGGCTCTATTTATTTAAAACGCAGACATTCTAACATGTATATGATAAAAAGCTTGGGCTTTCAAATGGTAACAGGTGGTATAATTATGGTTATTCTTGCCTTTTTTATAGGGGAAGTTAATAGTTTTAATATTAATGATGTTACATTAAAAGCATTTTTAAGCACATTACACTTAATATTTTTTGGTTCTATTATAGGTTATACTTGCTATGTATGGTTATTATATAATACTCCAACACACATTGCCATATCATATGCTTATGTTGAGCCAATAGTAGCTGTAATTGTTGGTGCATTATTTGGTGGAGAATCTATTAATAATGTAACAATTTTTGCATGTGTTTTTATAATTATATCAGTATTTTTTGTAATTAGAGATAAAGGTAAAAGTAAAAATTAATAATAATTTTGAACAAAATAAAATTTATACTGTCTAGCATATATAATGGGGAATAGTAATGAATGATAAACAAGTGATTGAAAGGGTTTTAGCTAGTGATAGCTCTGCTTTTGAAATATTAATTTTAAAGTATCAGTCCCAGATTTTTTATTCTGCATTAAATATTGTAAAAAATAGAGAATATGCAGAAGATATTTGCCAAGATGCTTTTTTAAAAGCTTATGAAAAACTGGACACATTGCAGGATAGAGAACATTTTTATGCATGGCTTAAGCGTATTGCTGTAAATCTTTCTTTAAACCATTACGAAAGAGATAAACGTCTTGTAGATGTTGAAGATGAAGAAGATGATGTTGATTATTTTGAAAGGTTATCTACAGGGGAATGCCCTGAAGATTTTATTATAAAAGATGAGCTTAGGAAATACGTTAGGTTTTTTGTTGATGCACTACCAGAAAGGCTTAGAACTGTTGTTATATTAAGAGAAGTGGAAGACTTAAGCTATGAGGAAATATCTGATATGCTTAAAATTCCTCTGGGAACAGTTAGAAGCAGGCTTTTTAATGCAAGGCAGATTATAAAAGAAAGGCTTATTAAGCAGGGCTTAACAGATGAAGTAATGATGGAGGCAAGGTAATATGAACAGCAAAAGTAATAATAAATGTTTAAATATTCAACCTCTTTTATATGCTTATGTAGATAATGAGCTTACAGACGAGCAATTTGATGAGGTTTCTTCTCATTTATCTGAATGTGCCCATTGTAGAAATACTATTGCAAATATATATAAAGTAAAAGATATGGTAAAAATGTCATATATGCCAAAAGAGGAAGTAGATTTTTCTAAAAAAATAATGGCAAACATTCAGTTTAATAATAAATATAGTGAAAAGAGTAAAGTTAAAGTAAATAAATCATATGGAAAAGTATCATCTATTTCAAAAATAGTAGCAGGTAAGTTAATATATGTTTCTGCAGTGGCTGCTCTCATTGTTTTTGTAATAGGTGCAACGGTTACTTATTTTGAAAAAACAAAACCAGTTTCTGCTGAAGTTGTAGCACAAACTTATGATAAATATGAAGAATATGTTATAGAGCATTATGCAAATTCATATTCTGGACCTACAGCTCAGGCATCTGTTTTATCGGTTAATTTTGAGAAATGAAAAAATTTTTATTTATTTTTACATTGCTTTTTGCTTTGCATGTAAGTGCATATGCAGGGCAGAAAGCTATAGTATTTAAATTTTTAAATCAAGATAGATATGAAGTATATATGAATATGCAGGAAGATTATCGTAAGGATCCTTCCATGCTTGGTTCTATTTCTCGTCAGCTTTTACGTGGTTTTTTTTCAGTTGATAGAATACCATCTCAGTATTATGATGTTATCAAGTCTGATAATATTTCATATTTTGGTTTTAATATTTCCCAGTATGTAATAACCCCTAAAGATAAGGACAGGTTTAAATCTATATTATGGCTTGATGATAAGGATCATATTGTAAAACTTGAAGTTTATGATAATACTGATACGTTAATGTTTGCCTTTAGTGGCTTTGATTATGTTGATGGTGCAATGCATGGTTATAAAAACAGAGAACATTCAAAAAAGGCATTAAAAAAAGGCAGAAGTGGTCATAAATTTAAGTTTTGGGATACGCCAGAATTTTATAAAGGTTTTAGTCATTTTCACACAACAGTTTTTAATACTAATGTTATAGATTTATCTTTTGAAGATGGTGTTAACAGGTTTTCAGTATTTATTAAGCCTGCAATGAATAATAATATATCTGCAGTAAGTAAAATTGTTTATGGAAATTATTTATTCTCAAGAGTAATTGATGATACAGAATATACGGTATATGGAACGGTTTCTTTTGGGTTTATGGAAGAAATTGTGGATATAATACATAGAAATAAAAAAAATATAGTTGCTATGGCTTCATCTGGTAATATATTAACATCAGATGTAATAAAAAAATAAGTATAGTAAATAGAAATACTTTATCAAGGAGGATATTATTTTGATGAAAAAAATATTTCTATTAGTATGTATAATGGCATTATTAAGTGTAAATGCTTATGCTATGCCGGAAAGTTTTGCACCAGTTGTTAAAAAAGCAGCACCTAGTGTTGTAAATATAAGTACAACGAAAATGGTAACACGCCAAATAGATCCATTTTTTGATGATTTTTTTGGTGGTTTTTTTGGTGGTAATCCCCATGGTAATGGTGGTGGACAAAAATTTAAATCTTCAGCTTTAGGCTCAGGGTTTATTATTGATATGAATGGGTATATTGTTACAAATAACCATGTTATTGAAGGGGCTGATGAAATTATTGTAAAACTGCAAGATGAAAGAGAGTATAAAGCAAGTGTGATAGGAACAGATCCTTTAACAGATTTAGCACTTTTAAAAATAGATACGAAAGGCGCTTCTATTACCCCTATTTTATTAGGTGATTCTGACAGTGCAGAAATTGGAGACTGGGTTGTGGCAATTGGTAACCCATTAGGTCTTGGTGGAACAGTAACAGCAGGTATATTATCAGCTAAGGGCAGAGTGCTAGGTGATGGACCATATGATAATTTTATACAGACAGATGTATCCATTAACCCGGGTAACTCTGGCGGCCCACTTATTAATATGAATGGTGAAGTAATAGGTATTAATACGGCAATTATCCAGTCTGCTCAAGGGCTTGGTTTTGCAGTGCCTGTAAATATGCTTAAAAATATTATCCCTAAATTAAAACAGGGGAAAGTTACTAGAGGCTGGATAGGTGTAACTCTGCAGCCACTTGATGAAAAACTTGCTAAATCTTTTGGTTTAAGTGATACAAAAGGCGTTTTAATTGCTGATGTTTCCCCTGGAGAGCCAGGTGATAAAGCAGGGCTTAAAGCAGGTGATATTGTAATTGCAGTTGATGGTAAAAAAGCAGATGATTCAAGAACATTAGTAGGGATTATCGGTTCTAAAAGCCCTAACGATAGGGTAGTGCTTACTATTATAAGAGACGGCAAGCAAAGAAATATTACTGTAACACTTGGTGAAAGACCAGTGGAAGGGCAAGTTGCCAGCAATTATGGTAATAATAAAAAACAGGAAAAACGAGCAGGTGATATTACTGTTACAGCATTAAGTAATGAAGATGCAAGAAGCCTTGGAGTATCTAGTGGTGTTGTTATTACAGATATTGATACAAAATCAAATGCTTATGGTGCAGGTTTAAGAAAAGGTGATGTAATAGTGTGGGTAAATAGAAAATCTATTGCTAACCCTGATGAATTTTATCAAACATATAATAAAGTGAAAAAAGGCGATTTAGTAGCCTTTAAAATCCTTTCCCGTAGTGGTTCAAGGTTTATAGCATTCAATAAGTAATCTTTTATATTAGGGGAGCTTTTAAGCTTCCCTAATTTTTTATATTAAACAAAATATCTTTTGCTAGTCTTTTAATTAATTTTTAATGCAGTAAATATTTATTTCAAATAAAAAATAATAAATAGCTTTTTCAAGGGTATGATAATTTTTCTATGATTATATTTATTTAATAAAAATAAGCATTTTATATGTTTTATGGTATATTTATTGCTATATGCTTATTAAAGGGAAATATATGAAAATAGAAAGTATTCAGCTTAACATTCAAAACAATGTGCAAAATATTAAAAAAAGTAGTAATAATAGTATAAATACGCCCATAAATATTAGTATGGATACTTTTGTAAAAAGTGTAAATGAAGATTTTAATATATCAAACCCTTATAATTTTAAAAGCACTCAGGAAAAATCTTCCACCATTGAAAGTGATAAGTTTAATGTAAATGATTTACAGGCATTGTTATTTCATACTACTTTTCAAACAAATCCATCAACATTAGATGATGATTTACTTCCAGAGAACCAAAAACTTAAAAAGCAATTAGAAGAACAGCTAAATACTTTATTAGAAAATGGTGATTTAAGTGATGAAAAAACACGTGCTTTAATAAAAGAACTGCAGGAAAAACTTGCTCTTTTAGAAAAATATGGTAATGAAGAGATACTAACTGAAGAAAAACTTAAAGAATTAGTGGCTGCAAATAAAACAAATACATACGATAAAAGTAGGCAGGACGTAAAAAAATTAATATAACTTTCTTTAAAAATGCACTCTAAAAGTTGTGCCAGTTTTACCGTCGCTTTCTACTTCTATTTTCCAGTGGTGTGCATCTGCAATATTTTTTACAATAGAAAGACCAAGCCCAGCACCACCCGTATTTCTATTTCTTGATTTTTCCACTCTGTAAAACCTTTCAAATATTTTTTCTTTATCATCATCTGTTAAGCCAACCCCAGTATCGCTTACTTCAAAAACTGCATGGTCATCTTTATGCATATAAGTTTTAACTGTTACTTTTCCACTATCAGTATATTTTAATGCATTAGAGATTATATTAATAACAAGCTGTTTTAATTTATCTTCCTGAGCTTTTACAATTATGCCTTTTTTAATCTGCACAACAAGTGCAATATTTTTTCTCTGAAATGCAGCTTCAAAAGTAGTGCATACATTCTCAACTACATTAGCAAGCTTTACATCTTTTATAATAGGTATAAAATCACTTGATTCTATAGCTGAAATATTTTCTAACTCTGCTACTAAACTTGTAAGGCGTATAACTTCCTGCAGTATTCCATCAAGCCTTTCTGGAGTAGGCTCAAATATTCCATCAATTATAGCTTCTAACTGGTTTTGCAGCACATTAAGTGGCGTTCTTAATTCGTGAGATATATTTGATGCAAGCTGTTTTCTTAAGTCTTCCTGTTGAGCAAGAGATTTCCTTAACCTGTCAAGAGAGGCTGAAAGTTTTATTATTTCTAATGATGATGCTGGAGCACGTATTTCTGTATGTAAATCACCTTTAATCATATTTTCTGCTGATTTTTGAAGATATAATATAGGTGTAGAAAGCATAGATGAAAGTATCATAATAAATGGCAGTAAAATTAATAATGATGCAAGTAATGAAATAAGAATGTATGTATATACTTCTTCTTTAAAAAGCATATCATTTGGTGTATATATTTTATCAGTAAACTGCCCAATATACACTTTACCCTGCATTTGATTATGAAAGTTTACTGGGTAAATATTTCGCCAGTATCTGTATGATGTATCAGGGCTGTTACCTATAATATGTTCAGAAGTCCATATTAGTTCGCCATTATTATCTATTAAAGTAAAATAACAGCCTTCTTTCATGGCAAGTTTGGCAAGTTCATTGCCATTAAAGCCTTTCCATGATTTATGTTCGGCATAGTATGTTTCAAGACGAGATACTATTAAATCAAAAATTTTACTTTGCTCTGCCCACTTATAATCATAAAAACAGTTCTCCACTGTATTTCTTAATAAAAAGGAGAGCAAAGTTAAAGATACTAAAAGCACAAGCAGAAAAAGCAAAAGAAACTGCTTTTTAATGCTTAATTTCATGCTTTTGTCCCAGCAAACTTATAGCCAACACCATATTGTGTAACAATATATTTTGGTGTTTTAGGGTTATCCTCAATTTTTTGACGTAAGTTTTTTATGTGAGAATCAACTGCTCTATCATAACCATCATACTTAGCACCAATTGCTCCCTCTATTAAATCCTCCCGAGAGAAATATCTGCCAGCATTTTGAGCTAAAAACTTAAGCAGTTTATACTCATTTGGTGTGAGAGTAATCTCTACATCATTTTTCTTAACTGTCCTTGAGTTAAAGTCAATAGAAAGCCCATCATTATACTGCACAGCACTATTTTCACTAAAAAGCCCTGCACGGCGTAAAACAGCTTTTACCCTTGCCACAAGCTCCCTAGGGGAAACTGGCTTAATAAGGTAATCATCTGCACCAGTGTTTAATACATTTACTTTAGAATCTTCACTACTTTTTGCAGTTAACACAATTATAGGAACATCACTTGTTTTCCTAACCATTTTACAAATCTCTTCACCAGACATATCAGGAAGCATAAGGTCAAGAATAATCAAATTAAATGTTTTCTCATTTAAAATGTTAACAGCAGCAGAGCCTAAAATAGCAAATGACGCACTAAACCCTTCTTTTTCCAGATAGGATTTGATGGTTTCTGCAACTTTAATTTCGTCTTCAATAATTAGTATATTAATTTTATCACTCATAAATTATATATACTATTTTTTTTTCTACTTGACAAGTATTACTTTTAGATTTATATATCATCATATAATGATATGATGAAATGATGTTATGAAATTGTGTAAAGGGAGTAAAAAATGGGTGATGATGGGAAAATAATTGATGCAGAAGCAGTGCAGGCAGCAAAAGACGGGCTGCCATCGGAATATTCCATAGTATCTTTAGAGCTTTTTTATAAAGTATTTGCTGATACTACAAGGATAAAAATACTTTTTGCCCTAAAGGAAGTAGAATTATGTGTTTATGATATATGTGCAGCATTATCATTAAAGCAGTCTACAGTATCGCAGCAGCTTAGGTTTTTAAGGCAGACAGGTATTGTAAAATCAAGACAGGAAGGTAAAAACGTATATTACAGCCTTGATGATGACCATATTACAGGTGTTCTACTAATGGGTTTAGAACATATTAATGAAAAGAGGTAGTTATGAAAAAATATATATTAAATAATTTAGACTGCCCAATGTGTGCTGCAAAAATAGAGGCAGGTATTAAAGATTTAAGCTGTGTTAAAGATGCTAAAGTGGTTTTTGCTACAAAAACTTTATTAATAGATACTGATAATATTGAAAAAGTCCAGTCTACTATAGATAATATTGAAAAGGGTGTAACACTTACAGAAAACAAAAAAAATGAAGAACAGGAATTTAATGTAAAAAAAGAAATAATATTACTTGTTATTTTACTTGCTGCATTTATTGCTGGTATATTTTTAAAGCATACTTTTACTGACACACCTTTAAGTTATATTAGTTACGGAATATTAATAATAGTTTACTTTGCAGCAGGTATAGATGTTATAAAAATATCGTTAAAAAATATCCTTCACGGCAAAATATTTGATGAAAACTTTTTAATGACTTTTGCTACAATTGCAGCCTGGACAATAGGAAGTTATGAAGAAGCTGTTGGTGTTATGATATTTTATAGAGCAGGTGAGTTTTTTCAAGACTTAGCAGTTCATAGAAGCAGGCGTTCCATAAAATCACTTCTTGAAATTCGCCCAGATTATGCCGTTACTTTAAGAGATAACAAGGAAGTAACAGTTCACCCAGATGAAGTTGCAATTGGTGAAATAATCGTTATAAAAGCAGGGGAGAAAATAGCACTAGATGGTATAGTAATTGATGGTAAAACTACTCTTGATACACGAGCATTAACAGGAGAATCTGTGCCAAGAAGTGTAGAAATAGGTGATAAGGTTTTATCAGGTATGGTAAGTTTAACAGGTATTATAAAAGTGCAGGTTGAAAAATCTTTTGCTGAAAGTTCTGCATCTAAAATATTAGATATGGTAGAAAATGCAGCAGCTAATAAAGCAAAAACTGAAAATTTTATTACTAAATTTGCTTTTTACTATACACCATTAGTATTTTTCATTGCTTTAATTATAGCTTTACTGCCACCACTTTTTAATATGGGAAGTTTCCAAGAGTGGTTATATAGAGCGTTAGTTGTGCTTGTGGTATCATGCCCTTGTGCTTTAATTATAAGTGTGCCACTTGGTTATTTTGGCGGCATTGGAGGTGCTTCTAAAAAGGGTATACTTGTAAAAGGTGCAAATTATCTTGAAGCATTATCAAATGTATCTGCCATAGCGTGTGATAAAACTGGAACATTAACAAAAGGTATTTTTACTGTTACAGAAGTTAGGTCTATGAGCAAATACAGCAGGGAAGAAATAATCAAATATGCAGCTATGGCAGAAAGTAAATCAAACCACCCTATTGCAAAATCCATTGTGGAATATGCAGGTAAAATTGATTTTACAATTAAAGATTATGAAGAAATAAGTGGAAGGGGTATTAGAGTATCTATTGAAGATAAGGAAATAATGATAGGTAACGACAGCCTTCTCCATTTTGCAGATATTACTCATGATGAAGCAGTTTGTAATATTTTAGGAAGTGTAGCCCATGTAGTTATTGATAAAGAGTATGCAGGCTATATAATCATAAGTGATGAATTAAAAGACGATACAATAGAAGCATTAAAAGAACTTAATAATATGGGCATAAATAATATAACTGTTCTAACAGGGGATAATAAATATGCTACAGAAACCATATTAAAAGATACAAGTATAAAAGAATATTATCATGATTTATTACCAGCAGATAAGGCAGACAAATTTAAAGAGTTTGCTTCTAAATATAGAAAAAATGGCAGTGTTATATATGTAGGTGATGGAATAAATGATGCTCCAGTTTTAGCGCTGGCTGATGTGGGAGTATCTATGGGGGCAGCAGGAAGTGATGCTGCCATAGAAACAGCTGATGTGGTTATAATGAATGATTCTTTATTAAAACTTTCAGAAGCAATAAAAACAGCCAAAAGAACAAAAACAATTATTTGGCAGAATGTAATATTTGCACTGGGTATAAAACTTGTATTTATAATACTTGGTTTATTTGGTGTTGCTTCTATGTGGGAAGCAGTATTTGGAGATGTAGGTGTAGCACTGCTTGCCCTGCTTAATTCTATGCGTTCACTAAAATAATAAATAAATGAGAATATAATTATAATTATATTCTCATTTATACAAATTTAATGTAACTTTTTTTACTAAATATACGACTTATTATATTAATGCATATAAATAATATTGAACTTTTATATTTTATATTAATCTATTATGTTAATATGCTTTCATTATGGAGTTTGTAAAATGAAAAAAAAAATTATACTTTTTGTTTTGCTTATTATTCCCATAGTAGTATTAGCTCAAACAAAACAGTCTGGCAGTCAGGCACAAAAAGAGCGTGTAGTTCTTGTAACAGTAGAGAAAGTAACAGAAGGTATGACATCTCCCACCATGATGATAACAGGTTCAGCATATTTTAGTGAAAGTTCTCAAGTAGCAGCAGAAAGTGCAGGCAAGGTATTAAAAGTATATGTTCAGGAAGGCGATGCAGTAGAAATAGGTCAACCCCTTGCAAGTTTAGATGATACATTATTATCTTTTAGTGTAGAAAGTGCAAAATCGGCCACAAGTCAAGCAAAAGCAAATTTAGATAAAGCAAAGCGAGATTATACAAGAAGTAAGAATTTATATGCTCAAAAATCCATAGCACAGCAGGCGTATCAAGATGCTTTAACAACCTATACCAACGCTCAAGCATCATATAATTCAGCCTTAGCATCTCAAAAACAGTTGGAAGTAGAAAAAGAAAAGATGTTAATTAAATCACCATTAAAAGGTGTAGTAATAAGTAAAGATGTTGAAGTAGGCGAATGGGTAACAACAGGCGGCCAGGTAGCAGGTGTAGCCACTTTAACTTATGAAGCCAAAGTATATATTCCAGAAAGTGTTCTACCTTATATAAAGGCAGGTCAGCAGGTAGTAGTTCGCACAAGCAGGAAGGAATATACAGGCAAAGTGTTATCAATTAATTCTAAAGGCGACCCAGCCACACGTTTATTTTTAACAAGGATAGATTTAGGTCAGGACCCAGATTTAAAAGAGGGTATATTAACAACAGCATTAATACCATCAGGTTCAAAAATAAACTCATTATTAGTTCCACGAGATGCAGTAGTGGAACGCAACAATGTAAAGGGAGTATTTAAGGTAGTAGAAGATGATAGAGTTAGGTTTGTGCCAGTGAAAGTAATAGGTTATAACGGAGGTTATTCTGCAGTTAGTTCTATAACAGAAGGCACATTGAAAAAAGATGATATAATAGTGTTAGATGGCAACAACGTTGTAAATAACGGCGTTAAAGTTAAAATAACCTCTAAAATAGGCTAAGTATGATAAAGTATGCTTTAGAAAACCCTGTAAAAGTATTAGTTGGTATATTTTTCGTAGTATTATTTGGCGTGCAGGCAGCATTCAATATGCCATACCGTCTTATTCCAAACATTGAATATCCACAAATTACTATTAGAACCACATGGACAGGTGCTTCACCATACGATATGGAAAAGGAAGTTATAGACAGGCAGGAACGTGTTTTAAAAAGTATTCCTGGTTTAACAGAGTTTGAAAGCACAGCTATGGAAGGAAGATGTAATGTTAAGCTTACTTTTGATTTATCTGTTAATGTAGATGATGCAATACTGCTTGTTTCTAATAAATTAGATGAAGTTCGTGGTTATCCTGATGATATAGATAAACCAACAATTCGTTCAGCAGACAGCGATTCTTTTGCTTCTGTAGAATTAATGCTTACAACAACAGATAATAACCCTAGAAATGTTGATGAGTATTTAAGTTATTTTGAAGAAGTAATTAAGCCATATATTGAACGTGTTCAAGGTGTGGCAGATTTATGGTACTGGGGTGGCAGGTCTAAACAAATTCAAATTACAGTAGACCCATATAGAATGGGTTCATATAATATTAATCTTTCAACTATTATAAATGCCATAGATAAAGAGAATTTAGATGTATCAGCAGGAACCAGGTCATATGGTGCTAAAGATTACCGTTTTCGAACTATGGGCGAAGGACAGACACCTGAAGAAATTGCAAATATTGTAATTATTAGTGGTGAAAATAACAGGCTTACATTAGGCGATGTGGCTGATGTTGATTATGGATATGAGAAAAAAGATGCATTTGTTAGATATAACAATAGAAACGCTATGAATATAGGTGTAATAGCTCAAGCAGGTTATAATATTTTAGATTTAACAAATGATTTAGAAAAAGTAATAAATGATTTAAATGCAACTGTTTTAAAGGATAATGGATTACAGTTTATTTGGCTTGCAGACCAGCGTGGTTATATTTTAAATGCTGTAAGCTTAGTAAAATCAAATATTATTGATGGTGGTTTATTAGCAATACTGGTACTTTTAGTGTTTTTAAGAAGTATTCGTTCTACAATAGTTATTGCAACTACTATTCCAATTAGTATAATAGGGACATTTTTTATAATGGACGCCTTTGGCAGAACATTAAATGTTATAAGCCTTGCAGGTATTGCCTTTTCTGTAGGTATGCTTATAGATAACTCTATTGTGGTGCTGGAAAATATCGACAGGCATATGAAAATGGGTAAAAAAGCTGTTCAGGCAGCTTATGACGCAGTCCGTGAAGTATGGGGTGCTATACTTGCTTCTACATTAACAACTATTGCAGTATTTTTACCTGTTGCATTTATAAAGGAAGAGGCAGGGCAGCTTTTTGGAGATATTGCCATAGCAGTAAGCTCATCTGTTGGGTTAAGTTTAATAGCATCAGTTTTAGTTATTCCTGTTGCCACAAAAGTAATCTATGAAAAAACTGATAAAATGAAATTTAAAGGCAATAAAAATATACAGGAAAAAGTACATAAATTTAATGAAAAAATAGGCGATATTGGCTCAATTGTTGTAGATTTTACAGTTAATCTTTCAGATAAAATTAATTCTAAAGTAAGTACAAGGTTAATTGTTATTATAGGGCTTACCGCTTCATCACTGATTAGTGCATATTTATTAATGCCTAAAATGGACTATTTACCACTTGGTAATAAAAACATGATAGAAACACGGCTGACAGTTCCACCGGGTATTTCATTATCAGAAAGAAGAAATATTGGTAACTATTTTTATGAAAAACTGCAACCATATATGGAGCAGGATAAAGATGGATACCCACAAATACAAAACTATGGTTTTGCAGGTGGCTCAAATGTCCGTGTTTTTTTAACCAGCACAGATGAGCAGCGAGCAGGGGATTATAAACCACTACTTCAAAGTATAGTTAATCAAATACCCGGTATTCGTGGCTCTACTTCTCAAGCACCATTATTTAAAGTTGGTGGTGGACAGGGTAATGAGTATAAGTTAAATATTTCTGGAAATATGAGCTATGATGAATTAATAAATACTGTTCAGCTTATTCAGTCACGTATTTATCAAGAAATGCCAGATGTTCAGATGCAGATAAGCCCATCTGCTACTCCAGTATATCCTGAAGTTCAGCTTAAGCCTGATAGAGAAGCCATACTTGCTTCAGGGCTTTCCACAGAGGAAGTAGGTATTGCTATAGATGTATATCTTGATGGTAGAAAAGTAGGCGAGTTTAAAGATCCAGAAATAGGCACAATTGATATTTCTTTACGTGGGCCATATGAAGAAAGAGAAACTGGCAATTTTAATTCAAACCCTACAGAAGTAAAAGAATTTGTAGTTAATTCAAAAACTGGGCTTGCAGTTCCTATTTCAAATTTAGTGGAAGCAAAGGAAGTAATGGGTGTTGAAAGAATAAGAAGATTTAATTCTCAGCGTTCTTTTGAATTTAAAATAACACTACAAAAAGGTATGGTTTTAGAGGAATTAAATGATATGATAATGAATAAAGTAATTAACCCTATGCGTGAAGAAGGTTTATTACAAGGCATTATTTACACTACAAGCGGCGCATCATCAAAATTAGAAAGTGCAAAAAACGCATTATCTGGTAACTTTATTTTAGCTATTATTATTACATACTTTTTAATGGCTGCCTTACTTAATAATTTCTTATATCCATTAATAATATTATTTTCTGTTCCACTTGCAGCAACAGGTGGTTTTATTGGGCTTGCATTAACAGACCAATTTATTGCAGAACAGCCTTTAGATATTATTACAATGCTTGGCTTTATTATGCTTGTGGGAACAGTTGTAAATAACCCAATATTGCTTGTGTATCAGGCATTAAACTATATAAAACTAGGGATGAATGGAAAAGCAGCCGTAAGGCTTTCTTTAAAAACACGTATTCGCCCAATTAGTATGAGTACAGCCACATCGCTTTTTGGTATGCTGCCACTTGTGGTAGCTCCCGGTGCCGGCAGCGAACTTTATCGTGGTATGGGTAGTGTAATATTAGGGGGACTTGCACTTTCAACAGTATTTACTATGTTTATAATACCTGCATTGCTTTCATTCTTTTTAGAAAAAGTAGAAGGAAACGACCACTTACCAGAAGGGTATATTGACGATTAAAACAGGGATATTTAACAGTTAAATTTTTAGTTTTAATGTAAATATTAAAAAATTTTTGTTTTCTTTTTTGTAATTTTCTTGTATTATTAAAGGAATATTATATATTAAGGTGTGTTATGTTAAAAAACCTGTTTATATTATTTTTAGTATTAATTATTCCCATAGTAGTATTAGCTCAAACAAAACAGTCTGGCAGTCAGGCACAAAAAGAGCGTATAGTTCTTGTAACAGTAGAGAAAGTAACAGAAGGTATGACATCTCCCACCATGATGATAACAGGTTCAGCATATTTTAGTGAAAGTTCTCAAGTAGCAGCAGAAAGTGCAGGCAAGGTATTAAAAGTATATGTTCAGGAAGGCGATGCAGTAGAAATAGGTCAACCCCTTGCAAGTTTAGATGATACATTATTATCTTTTAGTGTAGAAAGTGCAAAATCGGCCACAAGTCAAGCAAAAGCAAATTTAGATAAAGCAAAGCGAGATTATACAAGAAGTAAGAATTTATATGCTCAAAAATCCATAGCACAGCAGGCGTATCAAGATGCTTTAACAACCTATACCAACGCTCAAGCATCATATAATTCAGCCTTAGCATCTCAAAAACAGTTGGAAGTAGAAAAAGAAAAGATGTTAATTAAATCACCATTAAAAGGTGTAGTAATAAGTAAAGATGTTGAAGTAGGCGAATGGGTAACAACAGGCGGCCAGGTAGCAGGTGTAGCCACTTTAACTTATGAAGCCAAAGTATATATTCCAGAAAGTGTTCTACCTTATATAAAGGCAGGTCAGCAGGTAGTAGTTCGCACAAGCAGGAAGGAATATACAGGCAAAGTGTTATCAATTAATTCTAAAGGCGACCCAGCCACACGTTTATTTTTAACAAGGATAGATTTAGGTCAGGACCCAGATTTAAAAGAGGGTATATTAACAACAGCATTAATACCATCAGGTTCAAAAATAAACTCATTATTAGTTCCACGAGATGCAGTAGTGGAACGCAACAATGTAAAGGGAGTATTTAAGGTAGTAGAAGATGATAGAGTTAGGTTTGTGCCAGTGAAAGTAATAGGTTATAATGGAGGTTATTCTGCAGTTAGTTCTATAACAGAAGGCACATTGAAAAAAGATGATATAATAGTGCTAGATGGCAACAACGTTGTAAATAACGGCGTTAAAGTTAAAATAACCTCTAAAATAGGCTAAGGTTTAGTTTTTATATGATTAAGTTTGCAGTAGAAAATCCAGTAAAAGTATTAGTAGGTATATGTTTTCTTGTAATATTTGGTGTTCAGGCTTTTTTAAATATGCCATATCGCTTAATTCCAAGTATAGAATATCCTCAAATTTCAGTAAGCACTTATTGGCGTGGTGCTTCCCCCTATGAAGTAGAAAAAGAGATTATAGACAGGCAGGAACGAGTATTAAAAACAATTCCTGGTTTAATAGACTGTGAAAGTTCTGCCAAAGAAAGTTCTGCTTATATTACTTTAATGTTTGATATTGATGTATCAGTTAGTGATGCTATGCTTTTAGTATCAAATAAATTAAATGAAGTAAGTGGATATCCTGATAATATGAATCAGCCAACTATTAGGGCAGCAAATACTGATGCTGTATCTGTAGTTGATTTAATGCTTTTAACAGACGATACAAACAGACGTTCTATTGATGAATATTTAAGTTTTTTTGAAGAAACTATAAAACCATATTTTGACAGGATTAACGGTGTTGCAGATGTAAGCTACTGGGGTGGCAGAGCAAGGCAGATGCAAATAGAAGTAGACCCTTACAGGCTTAGTGCATATAATATTACTTTATCATCAATAGTTAGTGCATTAAATAACGAAAATGTTAATATATCAGCAGGTAATGTAGATTTTGGTGCAAAAGACTACCGTTTTAGAACGGTGGCAGAAGCAAAAACACCACAGGATATACGTGATATTGTAGTTATTTCTGGAGATAACTCAAGAATAAAACTTGGTGATATTGCATATGTTGATTACGGTTTTTCTAAAAGAAGCACAATAGTAAGTTATGGTAATACAAATGCATTAAGTATAGGTATTATAGCTCAAGCTGGTGCCAATGTTCTTGATGTTACAAATGATGTGGAAAAGGTTATAGAAAATTTAAATAATGGTATATTAAAGTATAATGGCTTGAAAATAGTAAAAATTGCAGACCAAAAAAATTACATATTACAGGCAATAGAGCTTGTTAAATCAAATATTATTACGGGTGGTATTTTAGCTGTTATTGTACTTTTAGTATTTTTAAGAAGCATTAAAGCCACATTAATCATTGCTGTAACAATTCCAGTATGTATAGTAGGAACATTTGTAATTATGAACCTGCTGGGCAGAACATTAAATGTTATAAGTCTTGCGGGTATTGCCTTTTCTGTAGGTATGCTTATAGATAACTCTATTGTAGTCCTTGAAAATATTGACAGGCACATGCGTTTAGGAAAAAATGCATTTACAGCATCTATTACAGCTACGAAGGAAGTCTGGGGAGCAGTTCTTGCTTCAACATTGACTACAATTGCAGTATTTTTACCAGTTGTTTTTATAAAAGAAGAGGCAGGGCAGCTTTTTGGTGATATTGCCATAGCAGTAAGTGCTGCCGTTGGGTTAAGCTTAATAACTTCTATTACAGTAATACCTGTTCTTGCAAAAATATTTTTTAATAAAAAAGAAAAACAGGAAGAAAGTGAAAATACTCTATTAAGCATTTATAAAAATAAATTAAAAAATAAAAAAGAAGCTGTTTTTAATAAAATATCACTTAAAATTAACCCAAAAATAAATGAAAAAATCAAGAATTTTAGTATCGATAAAACCCTTGTTAATGCAGGTGATTTTTGTGTTAATAAAATCACAGCTTTATCAGATAAAATTAATTCATCATTAATTATAAAAGTTTCATTTATTATATCTGTAACAGTATTTTCCATATTAATTGCATATATTTTAATGCCAAAAATGGACTATCTGCCACTTGGCAATAAAAACATGATGGAATCACGTTTTACACCACCACCAGGTATCTCATATAATGAACGTAAAGCAATGGGAGATTTTATATATAGAGAGTTAAAGCCATACATGGAATCAGAAAAAGATGGTTACCCACAAATAGATAATTATGTATTTATTGCAAGCTCTACATATGTTGCCATGCGAGCAACAAGTAAAGATGAAGCAAGGGTATCAGAATTACAACCATTAATGGCATCAGTTGCTGCAAAAATCCCCGGTATTACAGCATCTACTTCTCAAGTGCCGCTTTTTAATATTGGCAGGGGTTCTTCTAATACATTTTTAATGAATGTAGCAGGTGATATGGAGTATGAAAGCCTTATTAATACTGTTAAACTTATTCAAGAAAGAATTATGACTGTTATGCCTGATGTGCAGCTTAGGTTAAACCCAGCATCTAACCCAGTATATCCTGAAGTGCAAATTACTCCACGAAGAGAAGCATTAAAATCAGCAGGAATAACTGCAACTGAGCTTGGTATTTCTGTAGATGTATATCTTGATGGTAGGAAGGTAGGGGAATTTAAAGACCCGTCTGTAGGCACAATAGATATAATGCTGCAAGGGGAACAAAAAAAGTTTGAAAACCCACAAGATGTATATTCAATACTAGTAAATTCTACATCTGGGCTTCCTGTGCCAATATCCGGCCTATCAGAAAGTAAAGAGTTAATGGGTATAGAAAGAATTAGACGATATAATTACCAAAGGGCATTTTTATTTATTATAACTATTCCAAAAGATATGGTTTTGGAACAGCTGCAGGAAAAAATGGAAAATGAAGTGCTTGGACCAATGAGAGAAGAAGGACTGCTGCAAGGTATCACTTACTATACAAGTGGTGCTTCATCTAAGCTGGAAGATGCTAAAAATGCACTATCAGGTAATTTTTTACTGGCAGTATTAATTACATATTTATTAATGGCAGCATTACTTAATAATTTCTTATACCCTTTAATAATTCTTTTTTCTGTACCGCTTGCTGCAACTGGCGGGTTTATTGGGCTTGATTTTGTAAATAAATTTATTGCCACCCAGTCATTAGATGTAATTACTATGCTTGGGTTTATTATGCTTATTGGTTCTGTTGTTAATAACCCTATATTAATAGTTTACCAAACATTGAATAATATCCAGTATGGTATGAGTGGTAAAACTTCCATTAGTTATGCATTAAAGACACGTATTCGTCCAATATTTATGAGCACTGCTACATCACTTTTTGGTATGCTGCCACTTGTTGTTGCACCGGGGGCAGGTAGTGAGCTTTATCGTGGTATGGGTAGTGTAATACTTGGTGGTATGGCATTATCTACCATATTTACGTTATTTTTAATACCTGCATTACTTTCATTATTTTTAAGCAGAGTAAAAGGAAGTGATGAAATTATTGAAAATGAATAATATAATACTGGAAACCACAAGGCTTTATCTTCGCCCTTTAAACCAAGATGATTTGTGTAATTTACATGCACTATTACAAGATAGGAAAGTAATGTATGCTTATGAGCATGGCTTTTCTGAAGAAGAAGTAATCTCTTGGTATAATAAGCAGATAGAAAGATATAATAAAGATGGCTTTGGGCTTTGGGCTGTTATATTAAAAAGTAATGGTAAGTTTATAGGTCAGTGTGGTATAACTTATCAAGAATATAAAGAAAATCAAGTTTATGAAACAGGTTATCTTTTAAAAAAAGAATACTGGCATAAAGGGTATGCCATAGAAAGTGCAAAAGCATGTAAAGATTATGCTTTTAATGTGCTCTATGCTGATGAAGTATATTCTATAATACGCACTAATAATGCACCAAGTATACAAGTAGCCATAAAAAATGGTATGACATTAAAAGATACTATTATAAAACATTACTATAATATAGATATGCCCCATAATGTTTACAGCATAACAAAAGAAAAATATGAAAAAATATAAAAAATCTATATTAATTACTGCTCTTACTGTCTTTATTATTTTATTATTTTTTGCCCTTTATGCTCCGTTAGTGGAAAAAACTTATTCTTTTGGAAAAGGTAATATAAAAGTGGCCTTAATTACAGATTATCATTCTGCTACCTTATATTATGAAAGCCTTGTAAATAAATTAATAAATAATACACCTGATATAATACTGTTAGGTGGAGATATTATTGATGATGAAGAAGATGTTTACGGTGCAGAATTATTATTAAAAACACTAAGCGAATCACCCTTTAGTAATATTCCAAAGTTTTATGTTACAGGAAACCATGAGTTTTGGAGCAACAGGATAGTAGAATTTAAAGATTTAGTAAAAAAATATAATATAGTAGTTTTAGATAATTTAAGCCCCTCATTTTTAATCAATATTAAAGATGAAAATATACTCATTTCTGGTATATGCGACCCATATGTTATAAAATATGATAATCTTGGCAGGTTTATAAAAAAGGATTATGAAGAAAACTGGCAGGATAAATGGGTGGAAGATTATCTTTATAATAATTTCTTAACATATGATAATATTTTAAAAAAGATTAATAATATAAATGGTTATGAAAATATATTATGGCTTAAAAATATTATAGTTGAAAACGCAGATATTAAAAAAATAGAAAACAGCCATAAAGTGTTATTAACCCACAGACCAGAATTTGTGGAAAGCTATAGTAAACTGCCATATGAATATATTTTATCAGGGCATACTCATGGCGGGCAGGTAAATATTCCATTTATATTAAACGGACTTTATGCTCCAAACCAAGGCTTATTTCCAAAATATGCAGGTGGGTTATATAATATTGATAATGGTAAAAATTTAATTGTATCAAGGGGCTTAAGTTTTAACCCCATAATGCCACGTATATTTAATAAGGCAGAATTAGTTTGGGTTTATTTTTAGTATAGGTAAATTCTAAAAACATAAAAATTGGTAAATTCTAAAAACGATTGCGAAAAAAGTAGTAAATAAAAAAGTGGTTGTTAAATCTCTTTAAATAAAATAATATTTTTTAGCCAAAAAAATAAATAAGGAGACAACAACCACTAATGAATAGTACACTAAAAAATTTAAAAAATAAACACTTAACTTCATCGGAGTGTCATAAATTAGAAATTTTATTGAAATCTAAGATGAAAGTGGAAGAGATAGCAAAGTTATTAGATAGAGCTATAAGCACAATATACCGAGAAATCAAACGTGGGACAGTAGAATTTCGCAACAGTGATTGGAGTGTAAGAAAAGAATACAGTGCCTATTATTCATTAATCATAAGGGAACAGTTAATGAGTAAAACTGGCAGGAAATTATTATATAAAGAATTAGACCCCGAGTTATTATCTTACATTCAGAAAAAATTAGATGATAAATACTCCCCAGATGCAATATCTGGGGAGCTAAAGAAAGCAGGAATATATGCAATATGTACCCAAACGATTTATAATTATATGTCGTTAGGTATACTGAAGAGTGCTGGTTATAAGAGACGAGTAAAGAAAGTAAAAAATAAGTCAAGAATAGCTTATAATAACACACGTGGCAGAAGTATAGAAGAACGCCCATTTGAGTTAACAGAGCGAATATATGGTAACTGGGAGATGGATACAGTAGTAGGTAAGCAGGGCAGTAAAGCAGC
>CALUZC010000019.1 GCA_944325215.1 uncultured Mucispirillum sp.
AGATTTTATCATCTACTGGCATAGCCAGTAGTTTTTTGTTTCGCTATGCTCAACTCTCTAAAGAGTTAATAAAAAAGCGTTCCCAAAAATGTTTTGAGAACGCTTGTAGATTTTATTCTTTATTTATATAGTATATGCTTATTTTTTATCGTCTTTTACTTCTTCAAAATCTGCATCTACTACATTTTCATCTTTTTTAGCAGTTTCTTCTTCTGCATATGCACTGCCTTGACTAGATGCACCAGAATCGCCTGCTTGGTTATTTTGTGCATACAGCACTTCTGCTAATTTTTGTGCTGCTGTTGAAAGTTTATCAATACCTTCTTTAATTTCACCAACATTTTCACTTGTTAATTTTTGTTTTAAGTTTTCTACTTCTTTTTCAATGTTTTCTTTTGTAGCAGCATCTAATTTATCGCCATGCTCTTTTAATGATTTTTCAGTAGTGTAAACTAAAGTATCAGCCTGGTTTCTTACATCTGCTAATTCTTTTTTACGTTTATCATCTTCTGCATGAGCTTCTGCATCATGAACCATTCTATCTATTTCTTCTTCTGATAAGCCTGAAGAATCTTTAATAACAATAGACTGTTCTTTGCCTGTGCCTTTATCTTTTGCTGAAACGTGTAATATACCGTTTGCATCAATATCAAATGTTACTTCAATTTGTGGCACGCCTCTTGGAGCTGGTGCAATACCTGATAAATCAAACTGACCTATTAGTTTATTATCACTTGCCATCTCCCTTTCACCTTGCAGCACCTGAATAGTAACTGATGGCTGGTTATCAGCAGCTGTAGTATATATCTGGCTTTTTCTAGCAGGGATAGTAGTGTTTCTCATAATGATTTTATTCATTACGCCACCCATAGTTTCAATACCTAATGAAAGTGGTGTTACATCAAGAAGAAGTACATCTTTTACATCCCCCATTAATACGCCACCTTGAACTGCTGCACCTATTGCAACAACTTCATCAGGGTTGATACCTTTGTGTGGTTCTTTACCAAAAAAATCTTTTACTTTTTGCTGAACAAGCGGCATACGTGTCATACCACCAACAAGAATAACTTCGTTGATATCTGAAGTTGTAAGCCCTGCATCGCTTAAAGCTTTTTTACATGGTTCTAATGTTTTTTCCACTAAATCTGATACTAATGCTTCAAATTTAGACCTGCTTAATTTTTTAACTAAGTGTTTAGGACCAGTTTGGTCTGCTGTAATATATGGCAGGTTAATTTCTGTTTCTGTAGTGCCTGAAAGCTCATGTTTTGCTTTCTCTGCTGCTTCTTTTAACCTTTGAAGTGCCATTTTATCGTTAGCTAAATCTATGCCGTTATCTTTCATAAATTCTCCGCATAACCATTTAACTATTCTTTCATCAAAGTCATCACCACCTAAGAATGTATCACCGTTTGTAGCTTTAACTTCAAATACACCATCACCAAGCTCTAATATAGATACATCAAATGTACCACCACCAAGGTCATAAACAACTATTTTTTCTTCGCCTTTTTTCTCTAAACCATAAGCAAGTGCTGCTGCTGTTGGTTCGTTGATAATACGCTGAACGTTTAAGCCTGCAATTTTACCTGCATCTTTTGTAGCCTGACGCTGTGCGTCGTTAAAGTATGCAGGAACTGTAATAACTGCATCTGTAACTGTTTCTCCAAGATAATCTTCTGCTGTTTGTTTTAATTTTTGTAAAATCATAGCAGAGATTTCCTGTGGAGCATATTTTTTACCTTTAATCTCTACCCATGCGTCCCCGTTATCAGCAGGCACAATTTTATATGGTAAATGTTTTTTAGCATTTGCAGTTTCTTTTGAATCTGCTTTTCTACCAATTAATCTTTTAATACTAAATACTGTGTTTTCTGGGTTTGTAACTGCCTGACGTTTTGCTAAAATACCAACAAGCCTGTCCCCATCTGTAAAACCTACAATAGATGGAGTAGTTGTCATACCCTCTGCATTTACTATTACTTTAGGCTGACCGTTTTCCATTACTGCAACAACTGAGTTTGTTGTTCCTAAGTCAATACCTATTACTTTTCCTTGAGCCATTATTGTTCCTCCAAAACAGCTTATACTAGCTGTTATATATATTAATTTTTATTTTTTTATATTTTATTTGCCTATAACTTTATATTTTATTAACTTTTACTTTCGCAGGTCTTATAACCCTTTCATTTAAAAGGTAGCCTTTTTGCACACATAAAGTTATGGCGTTGTTTTCAAATTCTGGATTATTATCCATCATTATTGCTTCATGTACTGCCGGGTCAAATATAGTGCCGATTTCAGAATTTACTTCCACCACTCCATGACGAGAAAGAGCATCTTTAAATGATTTAATAGTAAGCTCTATACCCTGCCTTAATGGGCTTCCTTCTTCAGCATGCATTAAAGACATTTCTATATTATCCATAACAGGAAGAAAATCTTTTACAACTGACTGGTTAGCATAGCGAACTTTATCTTCTGTTTCTTTTGTAAGCCTTTTCCTGTAGTTATCTAAATCAGCTGCACGGCGTAATATTTCTTCGTTTTTTTCTTTTAAAATATTCTCTAAATTCTCTACCTGCTTTTTTAATATGCCAAGCTCACCACCTGCAAATTCCATATTTTCTTCTTCTAAAGGTTCTGTAGATACTTCTTCGGCTGCCTTATCTTCTGCAATTTCTGCTTCCATTTGTTCTGTAAATTCTTTTGCTGCCTCTTCTGGTGAATTAATCTCTATTTTAAAACCTTTTTCTTCGCCATTAATATTTTCTTTTTCTTCACTCATTTATTTATCCCCTTCATAAAAATCATTAAGCATTTTTGAGATTATTTTTGATGAATAATCTACAATAGATACCACATTGGAATAACGCATTCTTTTAGGTCCTATAACACCCATTGTGCCAACAATTTTGCCACCTCTGTGGTATGGTTTTATTACCATGCCTAAATCTTCTGTATTATCAAGCCCTATTTCTGAGCCAATAAAAATCTGCACGCTGTCTTCCTTCATACAGCCTTCTAACAATGAACAAATATGATGCTTTTCTTCAAATGCCTGCAGCACATCTGTAAGCCTGCCGTTTTGCATAAGCTCTGGAGTATCTATAATATATTTCATACCCTCAAAAATAAACTCTTCATCAAACACTCCACTTTTAAAAACCTGCTGGCTTAATTTGGCAGCCTGCTCTAGTAAAGAGCGTATCTCACCTTTTTCATTATGAAGTTCCTGCAATATCTTATGCTGCACTTCATAAAGGCTTAAACCTTCATAATTTGTATTTATAAAATTAGCCATACGAACTAAATCATTATCTGTTATGGTGCTGTCCACATTTATAAATACATTTTGAACCATACCTGTTTTTGCTACTATTATTGCAAGAACAGTCTCCTTATTTATTCTAATAAACTCTATATGTTTTAAGGATATACTGTTCATTTTTGGAGATACTATAAACCCAACAGCATGAGTCATCTCCCCAAGTTTTTTTGAAAAATGACGAAATAAATTCATCACATTCAAAGGGTCTATACTCATCTGCCTTTGAATATTCTCCATAAAATCTGGGGATATGTTTTGTATCTCAACTAATTTTTCAATATAATACCTATACCCACTGTCTGTTGGCACCCTGCCTGCTGATGTGTGGGGCTGAGCTATAAAACCTTTATCTACCAAATCACTCATAATATTTCTTATGGTCGCAGGTGACATTTTTAAAGGCCCTACTTTAGAAACATTACGAGAACCTACCGGCTCACTGGTATCAATATATTCATCAATTATTGTCCTTAAAACAAGCTCTTCACGCTCATTTAAGAAACGCATATCCATAACTTTTCTCCATTTGTTAGCACTCACCACTTATGAGTGCTAGAACTAATTTAGTAATCAGTGGCAAAAGTGTCAAGTGGTTTTTTTTATAATTTCAATTTTTATGTAAAAGAAAAAAGAACTATACTATTAGTATAATTTTCTCTTAATATCTTCTAAACTTATATCTCATACCAAAATGTAATAAGATTATTTATAAATAAGTTATATGAAATATGACATTGTCATACAAAATAAAACACCTATATATTTTTTGCAATTTTAACATAATTATCTCATTTTTTCATTGTCAAAAAATAATATATGTGTAACAATACCTGTTGCATTTGAATACTTAAAACTTCGGAGATGGAAATGACAATTAAAAAGAAAATCTACTTGTCAGCAGGGGTTTTATCACTATTATTAATGTTGACAGCTATTTTCGCTTATGCTTCTGCATTTATTATTGGAAATGTATCTAATAATATCTTAAAAGCATACTCACCAGCACTTACTATCAACTCCCAAATAAGCACCCATTACTCTGATGGTCGTGCAGATGTGAGAACGGTTACACAAAAATATGATGAAGCATTATACAATGAAGCAAACCAGTCTATTGATGCTATGATTGTAGCTATTAATGACCTTGATAAACATTTAAAAACAGGTAAAAATGCATCTATTATGAATGTGATGCGTGAATATGTTGATAAAGCTTTAAGCTTATCTGCCAGATATAAACAATTATCTGATGATAGCATGAAAATGCGTAAATCTATTGAAGATTTAACAGCAAACTTTATGCAAAAAGCAAATGAAATGGAAAAAGCTTTAGGCGATGTTTACACAAACACTCTTAATGATATGAATAGAGATTTAGGCGTTACTAATGATGATAATATTAGACGCAGAATAGGCAGGCTTGCTAAATTAAATGAAATTATGTATCATATTATTGATATGAAAGATATTTTTACAAATATCTCAACAACTGGCGATGTTACTTTATTACAGGAATTTGATAAACACACAAAAGCAGTTCCTTCTCTCATTACTGAAATAAGAAATAATATATCAGCCCCAGAAGACAGGAAGATTTTTGCAGTGGCAGAGGGTGCTTATAAAGAACTAAATAAAGCAATTACACAGCTTGAAAACCAGTATAATGAATTTAATAAACTTACAACTGAACGCCTGCAAGTTAATGATGAATTTACAGAAGTAGTTACATCAATGCTTGCAAGAAACGTTACTAACATTATGGACGGAGCAAACAATACAAATAAAGTTGTTCTTTCTACAAAGGCAATATCTGTTTTAACATTAATTATTGCTATCGTTTTAAATACACTAATTTTAATTGTATTCCAAAGATACGTTATTAAACCATTAGATGAACTTGTAAGCCACGTTGCTAATTTGACAGATGGAGACGGTAACCTTACAAAACGTATTAATGTGAATACAAAAGATGAACTCGGTGCTTTATCTAGTGGTATTAATAAATTCATAGAAAACATACAAGATATTATTATAAATGTAAAAGCCTCATCTGATGAAGTTGCAAGTGGTAATAACCAGCTGGCTTCTACTATGGAAGAATTAAATATTACATTTGCTACTCAAGCACAAGAAATCAGTAATATTGCTAATAATATGGACAGCGTTTCTCAGATTTCCAATAATGCAGTTCACTCACTAAATAACAGCCTAAACCTTTTAATAGGAACAAATAAACAGACTAAAGAAGGCATGGGGCTTTTAAACACTGTTAAAAACAGTATTTTAAAAATCAATACTCAAACTGAAGTTCTTTCTGACACTATTAACAGACTTTCAGAAAACTCTAACCATATTGGTGAAATATTAACAGTTATTAATGATATTGCTAACCAAACAAACCTGCTTGCCTTAAATGCAGCTATTGAGGCAGCTCGTGCCGGAGAGGCAGGACGTGGGTTTGCAGTTGTTGCCGATGAGGTTAGAAAACTTGCTGAAAGAACTCAAAAATCAACAAGTGAAATTGAAGAAATCATTGTGACACTTCAAAATGAAACAGAAAGTGCAGCTCAGGAAATGGATACTGCAATGGTTGCCGTAAATGAAGGTGTTACAAGTGTTGAACAAACTATGAATGGCTTTAATATTATTGCAAGCAGTATATCAGACACTAATAACGATATTAATAACGTTAGTGCTCAGATTTCTAACCAGTATAACAATATCCAAATGCTTGGTGATAATGTTCAAGTAGTAGCATCAGGGGTAGAAGAAAGTAACTCTGCCGTAAATGAAGTGGCATCTACTGTTACACATCTGCAGGAAAAAGCCGAAAAACTAAAAGCTCTAGTTAGCAGATTCCAAGTATAATTATTTGAATATAAAACAATATATAAACAAAAAAGGCCAGCTCTAAAATATAACTTTAGGGCTGGCTGCTCTTTTTATAAAGAGTTGATACTTATTTAAACATAAAATAAACAGCTCCTAAAAGACAAAGAGATGCCCATAAGAAATTCAAGTTTAAAGGTTTTCCCATATATAGTGTTACAAAAGGTATAAAAACACCTAAAGCAATTACTTCCTGCATTATTTTTAACTGTGGCAAAGTAAAGACAGTATAACCAATTCTATTGGCAGGAACTTGTATCATATATTCAAAAAATGCTATCCCCCAGCTGGCAAGAGCTGCTCCAAACCATGGCAGCATAGATAAATTTTTTAAATGTGCATACCATGCAAAAGTCATAAAAACATTAGATAATATTAACATTAATACAGTAATAACTCCCGGATGAATCTGCAGATGCATATAAAATCTCCTATAAATAATATTTTTAGTATCCCTTTACTATATTTTCATGTTATTTACTACCTAATATATAAACTGTCAAGAAAGATATTTTACGATACTACACTGTATAAAATAAAAAATATCACACATATATATTATAACAATATTATAAAATTGTTTAAATTTTTTTCAATAAAATATCTAAAAAAAAGATACTATTAATCTTATTTTAATTTTATATATATATTTTCTTGAAAATACATGCTTTAATATCTATAATAATATAATTATGTTATATTTTATTAAAAATTTTTATCTTTTTGTAAAACTTTTTATTGCATTTATTATTTTTTTGAATTAGTCTAAAAAAAACAGTAGAGGGTAAGTATATGATTATAATTCAATTATTAATTGTTTTGCTTGCATTATATGTAGGCTCTCGTTATGGTAGTATTGCCTTAGGTGTAATTTCTGGTATAGGTTTAGCAATTTTAGTATTTGCATTTGGTTTAAAACCTGGCACTCCACCAACTGATGTAATATATATTATTATTGCAGCAGTTACATGTGCTGGTGTCCTGCAAGCTTCAGGTGGTATGGATTTTATGATTCAAATAGCTGAAAAATTTTTAAGAGCACACCCAGAAAGAATTACTTTTTATGCACCACTTTGCACATTCTTTTTAACAGTGCTTGTAGGAACAGGCCACGTTGTTTATACATTAATGCCTATTATTGCAGATATTTCATTAAAAAAAGGTATTAGACCAGAAAGACCTTGTGCTGTTTCCTCTATTGCATCTCAGGTTGGTATAACCTGCTCACCCATTGCTGCAGCTGTAGTTTCATTTGTTACTATTACCAATGAAAAAGTAGCTGGTGTAAACCTTCAAATACCACAAGTTTTAATGATAACTATTCCTGCATGTATATGTGGAATTATGATGGCGGCTTTATATTCTTCTAGAAGAGGGCTTGATTTAGATAAAGACCCAAAATACCAAGCAAGATTACAGGACCCAGAATTAAGAGAATACATGTTTGGCTCAACTGCTACAACATTAGATAAAAAAATCCCTGCAACAGCAAAAGCATCTGTTTATTTATTTTTAGCAGCTTTAGCAGTGATTGTTACACTTGCAACATTTCCACAGCTTTTACCACATTATGATGGAAAACCGTTAAAAATGAATTTAGTTATCCAAATAGTAATGCTTACAGTGGCAGGGTTAATGGTATTAACTTGTAAAGCAGAACCAAAAAAAGTTGTAGCAGGCTCTGTATGGCAGGCAGGTATGGTGGCCGTTGTAGCAATTTATGGTATTGCATGGCTTTCAGATACTTACTTTATGGCATATAAAGAAGAAATGATGGCTGCAATGAAAGATATAGTAAATGCTTACCCTTGGGCTATTGCATTTGTTTTATTTGCAGTATCAGTTTTAATTAATACTCAAGGTGGTGTTGTGGTTGCAATTATGCCATTAGCATACAGTCTTGGAATACCTTGGTATGTGCTTTTAGGTGTTCTGCCATCTGTATATGCTTATTTCTTTATTCCAAACTATCCATCAGATATTGCAACGGTAAACTTTGACCGTTCAGGAACAACGGTAATAGGTAAATATCTTTTAAACCACTCATTTATGATACCGGGGCTTATATCTGTTATTGTATCTACTATCATAGGGTATTTGCTGGCAAATATTGTTTATTAAATTTTATATTTTAGGCTCTCATGTAATATGAGAGCTTTTATTGTGTATAATTCATATTCTTTTTTAACATTTTTCTTGCAAAAAAAACTTTTTGGTATATATTAAGTTTTCTATAATTATGGGGGTATAGTAGTTATGGATATGGATAAATATTTTAAAGAGCTTGAAGAACAAAAAAAGAAGGAAGAAAGCTCAAATATTAATTTAAGTAGTGCACCAACACATTGTCCAATGTGTTCTAGAAGGTGTGAGCTTGTAGCACCAATGTGTGGCAGAGGTGTAGCATTTGCACAGCAAAATGGTATAGAAACACAGGTAAGGCATATATAACAGCCTAAATATTTTTAAAAAATAATATTTTTTATTTGACATTATAAAATAAATCAAGTATATATTTACTTCTAATAAATATGTAATGGAGAGATGGCCGAGTATGGTCGAAGGCGCTCGCCTGCTAAGCGAGTATACTGGGAAACCGGTATCGAGGGTTCGAATCCCTCTCTCTCCGTAAATACAAAAGGGCAGTTAAAAATACTGTCCTTTTTGTATTTACAGAGGGATTCGAAGCTCAAGCGAACGCCGACCGAATAGGGAGTAAAAGCAGAACTTATCTGTTTATATTTAAAAATTACATCCTATAATTTTTAAATCAACATATTTACGAGGAAACCTCGTAAATACTTACTAAAGAAAATACATCCTGTATTTTTTATGTCTGCGACAGTGAGCTGGCAGGCCTGGAAAAGAAAATTAGGATGATTTTCTTTGGAAGGCGAATCCCTCTCGGTTACGTTTCATTTTCCCATAATTTTCCCATGAGCACTAAAATACAGCTGTTATTTCATAGCTTTATAACACTCTATTACACTTCATGGAAAATGCTCACTCATCTTTTTGATTAGTCAAAAAATCCATATTAGATAAATCCTCCTGATAATTTCCATACCTGTTTATCACCATGGCAGAAGATGTATGACCAAGCATACGGGCAGTCTGGTTATATGTTGCACCTGCCTTTAAAAAATTTATTGCAAAATTATGCCTGTTTTTATAAAGCTGCCTGTGCTCTATATTACATGCTTCTAAAATTTTATTCCACTTCCTGGCAGCTGAAGGGTATCTTTTATAATACTCTCCACTTTTATTATAAAAAAGATAATCTATTTTATTATTATAAAATTTATCTAAATGCTCCATGATGTATGGCTTTAATACTGATTGAATAGGAAGTATTCTTGTTCTATCTGTTTTTGTGTTATTTTTTAACTCTCCTGATGTGATAGTTTTAGATATTTCAATACATAATTTACCTCCTGCCTCATCACTTAAAGCTCTTTCAAGAGCTTTTTTGGATTTTAATAGAATCAGATTATTATGCTCATCAAGCAGTTTAAAATCATTCCATGTAAGAGCAAATATTTCGCCAGTTCGTAAACCTTCAAACAGTCCAAAAGCAAAAAACAGAGTCCAGCCTGGATAATATTCTTTTGAATATTCTAATATTTTATCAATATCCTCACTGCTGTATGGCATTACTGTAACTAATTTTACTTTCTGCTTTTTGATTTGCGAACAAGGGTTTTTATCAATTATATCATTTTGCACAGCATAAGTCATAATAGATGACAAACAGCCAATAATATTATTAATATACTTATTACTGCATTTATCAACAAGTTTATTCTGAAAACTTTGTATGTGGGAAAGCTTAATATCTTTTAATGACATACTTCCAAATGCTGGTATAAGATAATTTGTAATAATATTCTTATAGCCATGTTTAGTGCCTTTACTAAGGCTGGCATTTTGAAGCCAATTATTTGTAAACTTAGTAAAGTCGCTGTCATTAAAGTAAGTTACATTATTTACAGTAACATTATCAGCTTTAAAACCATATACAGTTTCACTTTTACTTGATGATTTTAAACCAGATGAATATTTTTTGCGTGCCCGCAAAGAATGTGGAAAAAACTTTTCAAAAACAAAAGTATTTCCATCAATTACTGTTGAAACGGCATTAGCTAATTTAATAGCACTTTTATGCCCTTCACAACGACATGTGCTGATGCCCTTGCCGCTGCATTTAAAATTTGAAGACACTTCTACATTGTTAGCAAAACCATTCTCATAGTAGCTAAACCTAAGAAATATAGTAGAATTTTTGACACGTGTAGTGACCATCACTCCTCCATAAATATATTAGGTCACCGTCCGTTTATGGAGTTTACTTATAAATTATATAAGCAGTCATCTAAAAATTAAGTATTGCAGTTTTTGTTCCTTCCTTAAAATTTTAAAATATTATGTCCTGCAATACATAATATGATATACAATACATTAAGTTACTTTTCAAGTGTTTTTATGAATATATTTTAATCATATATATTATATCAGTTATTCTTCAATTAATTCATGCTCTCTGCCTTTACCTTGATTAATTGCAGAAATACCTCTTTTCAAATGCTCAATATTCGATTTTGAATAGAAAGGGTCATTAGATATTTCAAATGGAATACGATTTTCTCGCAATACTGCTTTTATAAACAATGATATTGCAGTAGAAGTGTTCATTCCTACATCATCACAAAATTTATCAAAAGCCAGCTTATTTTCTTTATCAATTCTAACACTAATAGTTGAATATTCCATAACACACCTATAATTTAATATATTATAATATAATATATATAAAATATATTAAAAATGCAAATAATAATTATTTTGAAACCTGAGGATTTCTCTTATATATTCATTTATAAGGAATGCTTATAATTGAAAATATTATTACTATTTAATTGGAACAATAGCTAATGTTTTACCCATTGGTGCTAATAATTTTAAAACTGTTTCTATTTGCGGATTTGAATAACCTTTTTCCATTCTAGCAATAATTGGCTGTTTAACACCACTTAATTCTTCTAATTTTTTTTGACTTATTCCTAATTCATCTCTTGCTCGTATAAACTCACTTATTAATGATACCCTTAAATCACTTTCTCTAATTTCATCAGCAGTATAAATATCTTTTTCAAATTCTTCCCAGCTTCTTCCTATAGCTGATTCATGCTTTATATTGTTTTTTTACTCATCTTTTTACCTCCGTGATTTTAAGTCATTGATTTTTCTTTTTGCTGCTTCAATCTCTTTTCTTGGTGTTTTTTGTGATTTCTTCAAAAAATAATGCAGTAAAATAAAAGAATTACTATACCAAGATATAAAAAATATTCTGCAATAGGCTCTTTGTCAGCTTTATCCCTATAGAAATAGATTTTATAAAATACTAACTACCTTATAATACTAATATATACTACATTCATCATCAAATCAAAGACTTTTAAGTTATTAAAAGTATTATATGAAATAAGTATAACATATTTTCATAACATATAAGATGCACATTGCCCATTTTCTCTGCCCTATTTTTAGGGCATCAATAAAGCATGAATGGAATTTTTATAAAAATTATTTTATATAAAATCAAAAGTTATTAATTTGAATTATCATTTTTTACATATTATATAGTATTAAATAATCTATCTCCAGTATCTGGTCCTTTTTCACCAATTTGACACAATATTTTTTCACCTTTAAAACTATTGAATGAACTTCTAACTGCATATAATTTATAATCATTAAATAAATTTATTGCATCATTTTGTATAACATTTGTTGCTATAATGATTTGCTTTGCATACGGCATAATCTCTTTCGCTACTGCACAAAGCGTTTTACCTGTATGGATTACAGCATCTACTATAATAATATTCCGATTATCAATTATAGACAGATTTTTTTTAATAAATTCATTATAACGTTCTAATTTTTTTGCCCATAACTTAGAATCCTTTTCATCCAAGATTAGAAATGATGAATCAAGTACATCGGCAATGCCAAAAGAAAAAGGTAAGCCAGCTCTAGCTAAAGAAATTATTGTTGAATTTTCTTTATAATCTAAAATAGTGCTATTTAGTGCTAAATATTGCCCTAATTCATAATGACTTTGTCGTAATTTTGCACCAGTATAGCCAGAATTACTTTTACATATGTTTATTAAAGAATTAAGATATTCATTATTCTGCAAAATTTCTATCATATTATATCTCCAATTTTCTCTATTATTTTAATATGGTTATAATGAGGTAAATTATATTGTAGCTGAAATAATCTATTTGTATATTGAATATTATTGATTTTATTACGAATTTTATCTGGTGCATATATAATACCTGTATCGGCTTCTAATAACATAAGAATATCAACCATACTATCTCCTATCGCAATAACTTTTTTACCATATTTTTTCAATTGCTTAGCTATATATCCTTTAACAAAATCACTTATAAGTACTGTAGAGTCTTTAGTAAAATTACCTCCATAAATTTCATCACATATATTATATTTATTATTTATATATGCCCACACTTCATAAACACCTGATGTTAACCCTGCAACAAAAATATTACTATTATCTTTTTTAGATAATTTAATATCATCAACTAATTCTTTATTAAGGTTAATATTTGAAATAATGCTATCCATATCTAGTAACTTAGAATCTATTGAGAAATATTTATTTGCTTTCCAAAACTGATATAATGAATATGCATCATCTGTAAAAATATTGTTTAAATCATTCATATGTTTATCTGTATAATCAAAACATTTTACAGTCATATCTTCCTTTGCAAGTGTTTTATCACAATCAGTAAGTATTATTACATCTTTATTACCACACTGTAAAAGTATATTATTACATATAGTTCTAGCTATATCATACGATTTCACAAAATTATTGTTTTTAATTAATGTAAAAAAATCTACTAAATCATTTTCATTATTATCTAATATAATAAATTCTTTATCTGCCATAAATAGATATTTTTTTAAATTTTCAATTTCTAAATTACGCCACCAATTTATATCTTCATATGATAAGTTTGAAAATTTTCTATTTTTTTCAGAATGCTGTATTCTTTCTATAACAACATTAACCGCTGTATCTAAATAACATATAATATCATAAAATTTTTCATCTTCTTGAATATAAACAACATTATCCATAAATGAATAATGTCCATCAACAATGATATTTGTATAGTTAAGCTGTCTGGCATATTTTATAAATTCTTTTCTTAAGAAAATCTTTTCAGACTCAACAGTTTTGTCAAATTCTTTAAACAATAAAGATTTTGATAACTTTTTTAATGTTCCAGAACCAGGTAAATGAAACAACTTATTATCTATAATTTTTTCAATTAATGTATTTTTACCGCTGGTAGGTAATCCATATAATCCTATATTCATATTTAATCACCTAATACATATTTATCATAAAAGCATTCTTTTCTATTAAAAGGCTTAATTACTTTTGAGAGATTTTCTTCTATCTCATTTAATTTATGATAATATTTACCAATTATATACTCTTTTCTATCAATGAAACGACCACAATGATATATATCATCTTCACTGTAATAGATATTTGTTTGACCCACGCCGCAATTATGACCATATAAGGTGCAGTCAACTTTATTAGAATTATTATTCTGTCGAACATTAAGTTTATAATTTTTTACATAATTTAAAAAATCAACATATTCTTTATGTGTAATTGTAAAATTAATATCATTAAAATCCACCATACGAGAAAAAGTCACTTTATCAAAATTTGTTTCTAAAAATTTTAGTAGTATATCTCTTTGTAAGATTGACTTTTTATGTATCGTAACATTAACTTTTGGAGCATATCCATATAAAGACTGATAAAGTTTGACAGCATTCATTACTAAATTAAAAGAACCTTGATTATCCTTTTTTATACGAGCAAAATCGTGTAATTCTTGATGACCATCTATAGAAAAATTAATTTTCAATCTATGTTTATATTTATATAAATACATAGCTTTTTCTTCATTATAAAGCAACCCGTTAGATACTATATATAATTTAATTAAGTTTTTTTTATCATTTTGTTCTATATATTCTAATAAAGATTGTATAAGATTAAATTTTATTAATGGTTCACCAGATCCAACAATACCTATTGTAAACAATGGCAGTTTGTTGTTATAAGCATATTCAAGTATATTATTAACTATTACATACAATTTCTCTTGTGTTAAATCTTTATATTTATGTTTTTTTTCCATATTAACATCAAAATGACAATATTTACATTTCAGCTGACATTTTCTAGTTAAAGATATACATGCTTTATCTATCATATTACACCTTGATTTTTAAATTTTTTATACAAGTCATTGTGTTCTTTACTCAAATAATCAAGTGCCGTATACTGTTCTTTAGATTTAATATTTATATCTGTTTTATTTATTAATTTTTTTATTATTTTTTCGTGTCCTTTTATACAAGCTTTTATTAATGCAGTAAATCCATTTGAATCTTGTTGATTACAGCATACTGAATTCCTTAGTAATATATCAACAATATCATCAAAACCATGCCAAGATGCTATCATAAGAGCAGTATTATTATAATTTCTTCCTTCAGAACCTCTATTAACATCTGCACCAGCATTAATAAGCATTTCTATAATTTTTATTTCATGTTGCTGCACTGCATATGACAATGGAGGTATACTATGTTTATCACATACTTGGTTAATATCTAAGTATGGATTACTCAATATATATTTTATAATATCAAGTTTTCTTTTTTTCACAGCCAAATAAAATGGGCTGTAATCAGTAAGAGGATATATATAATTAATATCCTTAGAATGACCTATTTGTGTTAAAGAATTTAAATCAGAATTTTCTACTGCTTTATAATATTGTTGACCGATATTTGAATATTCATTATTCTGATGTTGCTTTAATAACTGTAAAAACTCAACTTCATCAATAATTTTCATTTTTTTAGATTTAAAAGTTTTATATATCTTATCTGAAGAATACAGATATACTCCTTGCTTATATGCAGCAAAATCTTCTGCATAAAGATATATTTTTTCATCATTTGAGTTAGTTACTTGATTGATATTTATTTTATGTATGACTAACTTATACTCTGCAATATGATTAATAATATAACCAGCATCTTTTTGTATATTAACTGCATACTGTTGCTGCTTATTATCTTTTATATTGTCTAATTCATATAAAACTGGTTCAAGTATTACAATATTAAATATCTTATTAAACTTTTTAATAAAATTTTTATTATGTAATAATACATTTGTATCTGGAAGCAAAAAGAATTTTTTCATAGTACATTCCTCCTTAATAATTTTATTCAGCATATTAGCAGCAAAAGATATTCAAAAGTAAATCCGGCACTGTAAAAAATTTATTTAAATTTCCATAAAACACATCATCACTATACTGTATACATAATTTTCTAATATGATATATTTGTATTTTTCAGTTTCTTATTAATTCCCTAATTGATTAAAATCATGGATTAATTCACTTAATTTAATATTAGTTTCATCATTACCAATATTAAATACTAGCAAGTCATGTTTAGCACGAGTTAAACCAGTATAAATTAACTCAAATATATTTGCTTTTTCAAAATTATTAATATCCCTTGTATCTAATAATAAAAATACACATTTGCTTTCCCAGCCTTTAAATGTATGTATTGTAGAAAATTTCATAGTTCCCTTATTAACTATAAAATTAAGTTTTCTATCACGCCTTAAATTTGTATTTTCTACTAAAAGTTCATCATGCTCTATATCCAAAAATATATCATTATGCACATCTATAAAAGATAGCAGCTCATAGTAATCTATATTATTATTAGAACAGTAATCTTGTAATTGAATATTAAATGTATTATATTTCTTTTGTAAAAAACATAATAATATAATATGTTTCATACTAGTTATATCTTCTTTAAATGTGTCATCAAAAAAGTGATGTGGAAATCTATCAAATATAGTTCTATATGTGCTATCATGTATACACTCCTCAAATCTTTCAAAAGAAACATTTGTTTCTTCTCTGCATGAATATTGATAATAAAATTCTAATTCTCTTATAATTTTTAATTTATTTGATATAACAGCAATGTCATTAGGATGATATGACTGATTTTTAATATATGTTCTTATTTTATTATATATCACAGGAATATCAACTTTTAACATTGATATCTCTTCAATATGTTCATTAGATATAATAGTTTCTATATTACCAAGACTATATGAAGCTATTGTATCCCTTTTATTTTTTGCAGAAGATACTAAAATATCTTCTGTATTATTTTCATGATAAATCTCTTTTTTAAATAAATTAGCTAGTATTACTATTTTGGAAGCTGACCTATAACATTCGTTTAACACTATTGGTCTTCCTATAACATTGGTTTCAAATGTTCTATTGTTTATAGTATCTCTATTATAAATATTTTGATTTATATCTCCAAACAATATAAATTTTCCATTTGGTTTTAAAAAGTATTTTTTTATAATATTTAACCATGATTTTTTATAATCTTGTATTTCGTCAATAAAAATTGCAGCATATTTATTTATTTTATGTTCATGTATTTTAAATAATAATTCATTAGAATAATAATTTTTATCTAATTCATCTTCAACATCCTGGTTAGATAAATCTTGTGATGAAGTTTTAATTCTAATGCCTAAATTATTTAGTTCTATTTTTATAAATTCATGATAATGTGTTATATGGAAATTATCCCACATAAAATGTTCTTTAATATTATTTATTTTCTCATGTATAAGATTCCTTAATGCAATATTGTATGTAAGGATAAGTACACAATCATTTGTTTTTTTATGTTCTTGAACAGCACATTTAGCAAGAACACTAGTTTTCCCAGTCCCCATACCACCTTTTACAACAAGCTCATTTCTTTTATTATAATTTATTATTTCCCTTTGCTTTTCACCATAACCTATATCAATACCCAATTCAGCAATATGTTCTGGTGGATTTAAAAGTCTTGAAATATCTTTATATAATGAATCAATAAAATATTTATTTCTTGATTTGTGTCTTAATGCATTAAAATGTTCACCAAAATTATTAACATACAATCTTGCAATATAGTCACTTATATTTTCATCACTTATATTGATATTTATATGATACATATCTATTTGGTTTATATTATGAAAATATACTCCACAGTAAACAATGCCATACGCTTTACTATTTTCTTTCTTTGCTATATCAAATGAATATAAGTGAAGGTCATAAATATTATTTTTATATGTTGTTACTTTATCAAAAGGTGCATAAGTAATTTTACGATCAGCTTTTGAAATGAACTGATTATCTATAAAATCATATTCATTAATATTAATATCACATACTTCAAGAATATAAATATAATAATTTTTTTTAACAATAATAATAGTAGGTCTATCACCATTATAAAATGGGCGGTAAAATATTTCATGAGTATCATCAAGTAATTTTGATAGTTTATTTAATATAAAAACTTCAGCTTCTGTTGGTTTTCTTTTAAATAACTTAATTTTATCTACACTTGGAATTAGTTTTGCCATATTTTACCCACCTTTTTATAATTATTTCACTATCCCTAGAAGCCCCTTGTAATCTGATATTACATCATATTTTAGGTTGACTGATGAAAGTGCTGCATAGAGTTTGCGTGCACAGCTAATTTTTATATCTTCTCTACCTCTAATATCTAAACTACCTAATTTGCCTTTTGTTTCTGCTATGAAGTATATGTATTTCACATCTTTTTCATCAAAGACTATTGCCCAGTCTGGATTGTAGTCGCCTACTGGGGTTGGTATGAGAAAACCTTTTGGAAGTTTTGAATAAACTTTCACTATTTCTTCTTTTTCCAGATTGTCTGCAAGTTTATTTTCTATTTCGCTATCATAGTCTAAATAGTCCTGCACATGTTTTTGACATTTATCTTTAAGTCTTAAACTGCTGCTTTCTAAATTTATTTTTGTTTCTGTAAAAATATCTGTTTTATATTTTTCTGATGTTTTATGGTAAGTGATTTGGTTAATAATTAATGAGCCTTTTTGCTCTATGACAGCTTTACTTACTTTTTTAATAAATTCTTCTGGGTTTGCTGCATAGTGGCTATATGTTTTTGGCTGTATCCCCTGCAAAATATCTGCGGCTGTTTTTCTGGTTATTTGTGCCCTTGTAGATATTTCCCCAAGTAAATCATATTTTACACTGCTTTTAAAATCTTTTTCTTTTTCATAATGGTGAGTGCCGCTTACTGTGCTTTGAAAACCTGTGCCAGCTTTGATTTCTTCTGTTGATAAATCTTCTTTTTGCTCACCTGTTTCAACAGTATATCTTGTTTTAGTTACTTGTAAATTTTCATCTAAATATTTTATAGTGTTTTGCACTAACTCTTTACTGTCAAAATTGATACGATAAACATACTTACCATTTATCATATTCCAAAGTTTTTGGAACTCTGATTTATAAAAGTTATCATTTAAATAATTTGTAATTTTTGTTTTTCTGGCATTATTGCCTGTATTTCTTTCAAGAATATCTTTTCTTGTAATAATATCATCTAAAATATTAATAACTGTTTTTTGTAAGTGTTTATTTTTTTCGCCAATTTCAGCAACTGTATTATTAGCTTTTGCTTCTAAATATATATCAGTAATATTGCCATCATCATCAATATAATTATTTCTTACCAAATAATTATATATTGCAGTAGCTTCCTGCTCTGTAACAATAGTTTTTGTTTCTATATTTTCTTTGCCAGCAAAAATTTCTTTACCTGTGATTTTTAAAGGTCTTGTTACAAGCTCTTCGCTTATTTCTTTTTGCAGACCGTCTACAAAATCTTCATAACTTTCTGATGCTATAACAGTCAGCAGGTTTATATCCATAACATTTTCTTTTGCATAGTTTTCATCTATCCTTATGCCCTCTTGGTTTACACAAAGCCTTAAACCTCTGCCAACTTCTTGATGTTTTTGCATAGTATTATCACTTTTTTTAAGTGTGCATATTTGGAAAATATTAGGGTTATCCCAGCCCTCCCTTAATGCAGAGTGGGAAAAGATAAACCTTGTAGGCTCATTAAAAGAAAGAAGTTTCTCTTTATTTTTTAATATTAAATCATAAGCATCTGTATCTTTTGAAAGTCCAGTTTTTATTTCAAAATCATCTTTTTCTCTTTTAGTTTTTTTATCTATGCTAAAATAACCATTATGCACATCTTCTGCTGCAAACTCATTTAGATATTTATAATATGCACTTTCCTTATCTAATGTGTTTAATTTTTCTTCTAATATATTATTATATTCTTCTTCAAATATTTTTTCATAATCGCTTTTTACTTTATTACCTGATTCATCATATTTTCTGTATTTTGCAACTTCATCAATAAAGAAAAGTGATAATGTTTTTATATTATCATAAAAAAGTTTTTCTTCTTTTTCAAAATGGGAGATAATAGTTTCCCTTATTTGTATTCTTCTAATATCACTTTCCTGTATATCACCATAAGATGAGCCTGCAGTAAGTTCTATATCATTAGTAAAACGAATAGTATTTTTAAATGGGTCTATTTCTGCCACTATAAAACCTTCATACTGGCTCATATTTTTAGATAAAGTATATAAATCACTTTTATCTGATACTATAAATTCTTTTTTAGTAATTTTATTTTGATTAGATACTTCTATTTCTATTTTTGCTCTTGGTGGTTTATCTTGTGATAAAATAATATGGCTGAAATATACATAGCTGTTGCCTGTGGATACATTACTTGTTTTAATGCCCTTTACTTCTATTTTTTTTACAAGTTTTTGTTTATATGCATCTACTGCATCAAGCACATATACCATATTATTTTTTTCTTTATGGGTGGCAGAATAGCTTATGGAAAAAAGCGGGTTAAAGTTTTTTATACCATTTTCAGTTGCTTCCCCTCCCATTTTTTGGGGCTCATCAAGTATAATAATAGGGTTATTTGCTTTTATTACATCTATTGGCCTGCGAGAACCAAACTCATCACGCTTAGAATAAATAATGCGGGCTTCTTTACTTTTTGTGCCTTCTTTTAAAGATGTGGCAAAAGCCTGCATATTTATAATCATTACTTGAATATCATTACTTTGAGAATATTCGTCTATTTGGTGTAAGTTTTTACTGTCATATATAAAATAATTAATTTTCTTATTATATTGACCATAAAAATGTTCTGCTGTTATATCAAAACTTTTATATACACCTTCTCTTATAGCAATACTTGGCACAACTATTATAAACTTTGTCCAGCCGTAAAGTTTATTAAGTTCATATATAGTTTTTATATATACATAAGTTTTGCCTGTGCCTGTTTCCATAGTAACATTAAGACTGCATCTTCCATATTTTTCTGAAAGAGCAGTAGATATATGTAAACCATTAGTTTTTTGAACTTCTACTATATTTTCTAAAAGCTCATTACTGCTTAATGTAACAGTGTTGTTTTTATAGCCTATATCATCTGTTAAAAGATATTCTGTTGTTCCTGTTTTAATATAACCTTTATCATAAATATATCTATTATCAATAATTTGATTACCTTTAAAAACATCAGTTACACTTTTTACTGCATCACTTTGATACTGCTGAATACTAAACCTAAATTTCATTATATATGTTTCCTTACCTATATTAAATTCATAATAGTTGTTGGGCTAATCTGTTTAAATATTTGTTCAATATTTACAAGAGTGCTGTCACTTGTATTTTGATTAAATACCATTATTTCTGGTTTCATTTTGGCAAGTTCTTCAATAGTTTTATCATCTATGTGGTTTTCAAAGCATACAAATAAATATGTATCATTTACAAAATAAACTTTTCTATTATTTATCTTTTTTATTTCTATTTTACAAGTTAGGGGTATAGCATTTGATAATATTATTTGAAAAAGTAAATCTTCTTCACTTCTATCATCTTTTATATTAGATATTTGTTTATTTATATCCTGCTGAGATAAATCTTCTGCTTTATAATAAACATCTTCCATATTGGAGCTATCAAGCTTAAATACACGGAAACCTGTATCAATATTTACATTAGGATAATCTTTTTTTATCTTTTCCCCTGCTCTTCTAATCCGCTCTTTACCTATTTCGCATATTGTGCTATACCCTGCTTTTCTTGCTTCGCTGTCCTCTGCTGTTTTTTCTGGCCACTGTACCATTATAAATTTCCTATTCCCCCCCCCCCGTCTTCAGCATTAAGCTGCATAACTGCATGGGCAGTTGTGGCAGAACCTGAAAAGAAATCAAGGATAATAGAATCTTTATCACTTCCATGAATAATAATTTCTTTTAAAAAATTACACCCTTTTGGATATGGAAAATATTCTACCAACTCTAAATCCTTTAATTCTTTAGTAGCAACTTGATTCATAAATTTATTATCAGTAAACTTTAAACTATCAAATGTTTCTAATGTTGTTTGTAAATCTTTTAAATATCGTTTATATATAAATCCCCGTTCATTATCTTTATATTCTTTTTTAAAACAAATACGACCATTATTTATATGTTGTTGTAATGTATTTTTAGAAAAAGCCCAAAATCGTCCTTCTGGTGGATAATCTTCTTTATTAGTATATGGATTTTTTATAGGAAAATATCCTGTTTCATAAGAGCCACTTTTTGCAGATGGATTATCATTTATCCATGCACCATTTGGGTCATTGTCTGGATTTTGATAGTTACTTAAATCTTTTGAACCACCAAGCAAATTAATATTATTTTTATTTTTTGCAAAACATAATAACATTTCATGTTGATAATTTATACCTGTTTTTGCATCATTAGTTGTGCTTTTTGTTTTACGGATAAAATCAGCTACAAAATTTCTTTCACCAAAAATTTCATCGCATATTTTTCGCATATTACTGACTTCATTTTCATCAATACTTATAAAAATGACACCATCATCAGTTAATAAATCCCTTGCCATTTTAAGACGTGGATACATCATATTTAGCCAATCTGTATGAAACCTGCCATTTGTTTCTGTATTTGGAAAATACTTATTACCATTTTCATCAATTTGACCACTGTTTTCTAAATAATCTTCTTTACTCATAAAAAAGTTATCTTTATATACAAAATCTTTACCTGTATTATAAGGCGGGTCAATATATATCATTTTTATTTGTCCCATATATGTATTTCTTAAAAGTTTTAATACTTCTAAATTATCGCCCTCTATATATAAGTTTTCTGTTTTATCAAAATCTTTACTTTCTTCTTTGCAGGCTCTTAATGTATTTCTTGTGGGAGCATTGGCTAAAACTACACTTTTTCTTTTATCTGGCCAGGTAAAATTATAGCGTTCTTCTAAACCCTCCACCACATGAGAATTTATTTCCTGCTTTAATTTATCTACATCTATTACTCTTTCTACCCTGTCATTAACTATAGTTTCTGTTACCACATTTGGAAAAAGCGATGCTAATTTTTCAAAATTTTCATCAGCAATATTACTGCTTTCTAATTTTACCTTATCAATGTTGATTTTATCCATTTTTTAACTGCTCCAGTTTTTATATTAAAATTCGTAATGAGACCATAAACTAATAATTTTTATTATATTCTTATCTTCAATAACTTCATAAACTAAACGGTGCTTAAAATTAATACGGCGAGAATAGGCTCCATGCAACTGCCCTAGCAGTTTTTCATAGGGTGGTGGGTTGGTATAAGGGTTATTTTTTATTAAATCAATAAGAGTTTTCGCTTTTTTATCTAGTTTGGCAGATTTTAAATATAAAATATCATTTACTGCTTTTTTTGTGTAAACAATATTATACATTATGTAATTACCACTCCACCTTATTTTCAGGTATGCATTCTGAAACAGGTGTATTTAAACCCTCTATTATTTTATTTTTCATTTCAGTATTATTACTTAATTCTATAGTGGCATTAATGTTATTGAAATCTTCTTCACTTAATAATACCACATTACCTAATTTTGTATTAATACTAACAGGCTGGTTATATTTAACTGTTTGATTAATAATGTCATTTATATTTTTTTTAAAGTCTGATATATTAATGTTAATCATATACTGCCTCACTTAATATTATATTATATTATATTATCATTTTAAATTATTATCAATAAAAAACAATAAAATATACTTTATATATTTTTTAACAGCTCCAGTTCTTTTTTTAATCTATTATATTCTTCAAATAATTCCCGCTTTTTTAAAGGCTGTTTTTCTTTACGCATTTTATTATTAAGCCTTTCCACCTTTAAAGCTAGGGCATCATAAGCACTGTTTTTCTGCACCTGCTCTTTTAATGTTTTGCCCTGCTCCACACTGATATTAAAAATATCTATTATCAGGTTATCCCATACTTTTGATAAATCAAGCCCTTTTAATTCTAATATTATGTCATTACTTAATTTATCAGTAGTTAAAACCTTTTCTTTATATACTGATACTTGAAAATATGCACCATAATCTAATAGAAATATGATATTCTGGTTTGTATTTTTTGAAAAATATTCTATTAATTTATTTGTAAAACTTTCACTTTTTAGTAAAAACTGCATTACATATATGTTTTTTACTTCTTTTCCTGCTGAAATATGGGTGGTATTTTCTGATATTTCATGAATTAAATAGCATTTTGATACTTCATTATCAAAACTTCTAAAGCTGTCCTTTTGGGTTAGCATCTTTTTTATTTTCTGCTTTGAAACCATTACTTTTATTTCAGTAGATTTTGGAAGTATCAGCATAATATTTCAACCTATACCACTGCTATAAAGCAGATTAATTCAAAATCATCAATACCAGTAATATTTTCTTTTATAAAACTTACAGGCCTGCCCTTTAAAAAACTTTCCACATTGCTTTCTTCCTGCACCGTTACCATGCTTTCTATACTGCCTGTTAAAAGAGATGAATATTTTGCCATATTTTTGCCGTCTTGCGTATCTGTATTAAATATATGGCATGCCCGCCTGTCTATATCTTTACCTTTGCACATATAACGGACCACATCTAAAAGCTCTTTTGGCTGCAAATGGTTATATAAAAGCGAGCCGTCCTCTAATATATATACCATATAAAATGGGTGCAGCCTGTTTCTGCCCTGTATATTTATATCGTTTACCCTGTTTTTTAAGATATATATTGCTCCCCTTTTAAATTCTTCGCCTGCCTGCACCACTGCATGCATACCATAAGGAGCATGCTCTATATCGTTATGGGTTTTCATGTAATCTAATAAATCAAGACGAAATTCATTTAAGCCTAAATCCATAATAGATACACCGCCTGTCATATCCTCTATATCTACTATCTCATTTTTTAGCCGTTCCAGCTGTAAACGCCTGTATTCTAAATCACCTTTTTCATTTTCATTTATTAAATCATCATCACCTGTGGCAGTCATAACAGATATTCGCATACGGGTTTCTACCGTTGCTTTTAAATTAATATATTCATCTAAATTAATATCAGGCCAGAAATTAACCAGCTGAATACACTCATTTTTTGAGCCTATCCTGTCTATCCTGCCAAAACGCTGGATAATGCGGACAGGGTTCCAGTGGATATCATAATTTATTAAATAATCACAGTCTTGCAGGTTCTGACCTTCTGATATACAGTCCGTTGCAATAAGTATATCTATATCTTCCTTTGAATTTGGTGAGATAATATCACGCTCTTTTGAAAGGGGAGAAAAATTCATTAATATACTGCTGAAATCTGATTTTATACCTTTGGCAGTTGATGTGCACTGGTTTGAACCTGAAACTATACCTGTATTTAAGCCGTATTTTGCTTTCACTTCTTTACTGATATTATTATATAAATATTCCGCTGTATCTGCAAAAGCTGTAAAGATTAATATTTTCTTATTGCCAGCATTTATTGGGTGATTTATTTTATCATCTATCATGCTTTTAAGCATACTTAACTTGCTGTCATGCTCTGGGGTAATGCTTGATAATTTACTATATAGATTTTCTAAAAATACTTTATCTGATAGTAAATCCTGACGCCATGTAATATAATCCATATCACTTAATTTAATATTAAATGATTTCTCAGATATTAAAAAATCAGTATTTTTATCATCTTCATCTAAATCGTTATTTACTATTTCCACCACATCTATATTATCTAAGGCAGAATTAGTTTCATAATTATTAATATGACGAACAGCCTCATCTATTAAATCCATTATCCGCTTTAACGTAAGCCTGAAAGAATAAACTGAACTTTCTAAACGCTTTAAAAGGTTTATTGCCATTAACTTTTGGACACCCTTCTCTCTGCCCCGCATGGTCAGGTTTACACCCTTTGTGTTTGCAAGCTCCTCATAATAATCTATTTTAGATGGATGTATAAAAAATGACGGCGTATAGATACTTAAATTTAACCTGCTTAAAGTATCATATATTTCACTGTAATTTATAATATTCTTTAAATCAGTCAGCTTAGGCATTAAAGCCTTAGGTTTAAGCCTTTTTGGAAACTTTCCAATATCTGCCATATTATATCTGTTTGCTATATGCTTTCTTGAACGGGCTATTGTAACACTGTCTAATAACTCAAAAAAATCATTATCAAGCATATCTAATAAATTAGCAGTAGTCCTTTCCTCAGGCGGATTTTTACTCCATTTATTAAAAGCAGCCTGTGCAGAACGGAAAATATCATCAATATTTCTTTCCGTCTTTAACCTGCTGTTTATAAAGGCAGTATCTCCCTCATAAGCTAAGGCAAGCTGGTTCTTTAAATCTATAAACCTGTTGTTTACTGGCGTTGCTGATAACATCAATACTTTTGTTTTAACACCAGCTTTTATGATTTTCCTCATTAAAGTAGTATATCGATTCTGCCTTTCATCATCTACCAGGTTGCCACCATTCCTAAAATTATGGCTCTCATCTATTACTACTAAATCATAATTACCCCAGTTTACACGGCTTAAATCTAACCCGTTAGACATACCACCATTGCGAGATAAATCTGTATGGCATAATACATCATACCTAAGCCTGTCTTCTGCTACTGGATTATTTATATAGTTTGCCCTGTATGTAAGCCAGTTTTCTGAAAGTTTTTTAAGGCATAATACTAATACATTTTTACCACGGTTTTCATAGTATTTAATAACAGCCAAAGCCGTAAATGTTTTACCAAGACCTACGCTGTCTGCCAAAATGCAGCCGTTATATTTTTCAATCTTGTTATATATCTCCGTAAAGGCTTCCTTTTGAAAATCAAAAAGCTTATTCCATATTTTACTGTCTTTAAATCCTGTTGCCTCATTTGGAAGATTATCTTCTGATATGTCCTCTAAAAACTCATGGAAAATATTATAAAGCATAACAAAATATATAAAATCTGGTGAGTTCTCCTTATATACATTTGCAATGCTGTCTATTACTGATTCTGTAACGTCCTGCAATATATCCTTATCCTGCCACACCTGCTGAAAGTGAGAAAGGTAAGTATTTGCATTTTCATGCTCCACTTTACTAATAATTGTAAGTAAATTGTTGCCCTTTTCAAGCCCTAAAGAAACAGTGGAAAATTCATCAATAGGTGCATAGGCTTTATTTATACCATCATGGGAAATAACCATAAAATTTGTGATTTGCTTATTAGATATATTTGACTTAAACTTAACCTTACTTTTTACCCACTCTGCACATTCTTTTGCTACAACCTTTTGAGTAAGACCATTTCTAAGGCGAAGTTCAAAAGGTGTGCCATAAAGATTACGCTCTCGCTCCAGCTTTGGTATGTAAAACTCTCGCTTTTCCTTTTGTATGCTGTCTTTAACAAATACAGGAGATGTAAAAATAAACCGCAGCTCATCAATACTTTCAAGCTGCTTTTTAAGCTCATGATATGAATAAATTGAAAAACTTGCACTGGCAATAGACAATACACTTCCCTTCTTTATCTCAACAACTAAATCATCAAATAACCTGTTTACATTGTTATCAAATATGTTCATCTATCACCAATACCATAGTATAACGACATTCACTGTCGCTTTTCCTTTACTGACAAGGTATTATAACAGTTTTTATAAGATTTTTCAAGGGCGGAAAAAAGGGAAAGACTTAAATGCTTTTATAGCTATTTTTATCTAAATGAAGTAATAATGATAAATACACAAACTCATTAAAAATATTATACAGTTTATCCCATTTTACATTAACATCTATAATATTTAAAAACTCTAATATATTGCTCAGCAGTCCAAACCATAAACCATTAATATCAATATATTCTGTTTTTGAATATAAGCTACGATGAAGGATATGCATATATTCATCATTCCAGTTAATATCTTTAAAATATCCAAAAATTTCAGGATATGGCAGGCAGCACAAATTTCCATCAACCATATCTGCAACCTGCTCCGCCAAATAACCATTATCAATATAATATTTTAGATTAGACTCTTTAAGATATTTATATGTCTGATTATCTTCATCTATATAATTTTTATTATCTTCGTGCAGTGTGTATAAAATATTATGTTTATCTAGTTCTTTTATAAATTCTTTATCGCTTTTATCAACTTCTATTACTTCGAACTTATGTATGGTCAACAAGATTATTAAACTTTCTTTATGAATAGAATACATGATATTAACAATATCATCATACCGAATAGCACTACCTACACTTCTTCTTACTTGATGAAGAACTTCATCAACATTAAAATATTTTAACTGCTCAGGTTTTAATTCATCTATTCTAATGTAATCCATATATTTCCGTATTTGATTAATATTATCTTCCCAAAATTTTGTATCTTTATTAATTAAATATGATGTAAAAATATGACGAATTCCTTTTTCTGACCGTTCCATAAAAGATTTTAATATTTCAAATGATGCATGACAATGTACTTGTTTTTTCTGTTCAAATAAATCTAATGCTCGATATATATTTATTACCGTATAATCTTTCCTAAAAAAATACATTATCCATGCATAATTTAATGCATAAATATCTATATCTTTATTTAAAAGATATGCGAGTCTAATTAGGTTATTTGCTAAATGTAATACTTTATATGACCGTAAATGCGACCATGCTTGTAACTTATGAAGAAATGGTTCATTCCAATCAATAATATGATTTGGTGCTATCATATCAATATCATTTTTTATAATACGTAATTTACCACTAAAGAGTTTATCTATTTTATTTTTATCAATCAAGGCATGGAAATATGTATTATCATTATCAATATATTTCTGAAATTCTCTATAATATATATTATTTGATTTATGTAAAAAATTTAAAGAAATAAGATAATTATCCAAAATATCATATGAATATATATTATTATACATCAAACGAGATAAAATATCTTCTATTTTCTCTTGATGAGTTTCAATATCTATTAAAAGAGATTCTATATAAATATTATAATTTGTTTCTTGCATAAGTATGATATTTGATTTTATTTCATATAATATGTTCCACATAACTCCTTGACTATATACAGTGTCTTCAAGATTATTCTCCTTAGATAGACTCTTTTGCTGGTATAATAGTAAATTATACACTAAATTTTCATATCCTTCCAAATCAACTCTATCTAATGTATTATAAATCAATACAAAAGTATAAGATTCATATATATCTAATACTTTTTCCGTATATTCTAACTGAATACGTAAATAATTATAAAATTCTTTAATAGATTCAATATCTAATGTATTATTTAATAAATCTTTTAATGCAGTAAAAGAGGAATATTTTTTTATAAGTTCTTTTATAAATTCAGTTCCTAATTTAAAATGATTTAATCTTGATATAAAATTGATGTTTCCTTGTAAAACACTGCCCTTCACATAAGTAGATACCTTATTCTGCATATTAATTAATTCTGTCTTATCATTACAACGTTCTCTAAGATAAGTATTAAAACTATCATGAAATAAAGATACTCTATTTAATAAGTATGTAAAAAAATATGGATATTTATCAATAAATTCTTTTATATATTTATATTCATTTTGTAATATATTTGAAAGTTCTTCATAAGTATAGAATGAGTTATTACAAAGAAAAACATTTAATGATATTGAAAGCTTGGAATCAACAACACTGCTATAATATTCATCTAAACTATTTAATTTATCAATATCTGATACTTTATTATTTTTTTTATAATCCTCAGCAATATATTTTGTAATAAGTGGATAACCTTGTGATATTTCATATATTTGGTAGCATATACTCCAGTCTGTAATATTATATATTTCATTTAAAAATTTATAAACATCATCTATTAGCCAGTTTTGCATTTGGTATTGTTTATATTTAATTTTCAAAGCAAGTGGGCGTGAAAATATTATAGCTTGAATATGATGCTGCTCTAATTTTTCTATTAATTTCATAAAGCTCTTAAAATCTTCAGATTTACCGTAACGCTCTAAATGATCTAAACCATCAATAAGTAAAACACATTGCTTTTTAGCTAATAAATCTATTATCTCTTCTTCAGAGCATATTTGATAAGTATGTGTTAGCTGCCTGCCTATATCTTCTAAAAAATTTTCATAGTGAAGTCTAGCATCATAGTCAGGATCAGTACTATTTATCCAAAACCTATATAATACAGATTCCCTATTCTTCTCTTTTAGTGTTTTTTCAATCATACTACATACGTGACTTTTTCCTTTACCTGGTTCACCAACAACAAAATTGATATATGCATTAAATTCATTTAGATAAGATTTATCAAAATATATTGTTTTATCTAATAAGTCAGTTGAGAATAATTGTATTGGAGGTAAATCTTTTAATTCAATTTTTAGGTTACGTTTATGAATTTGTTTATCATAAAATCTAGTTATTTCTAGTATACGCTCATCTGGGTATTTAAGATTATCAAGTATAGTTACTATTTTTGTATCATCAATTGGAATAATAATAACATTTCCCTGTTTTATAGCAGGTAAACCATAAAAATTATAATTACTTTCAATAACTTCACTAGAATGATAAATGACAACCATTTTTTCATTTTCAAGCAACTGAATACATTTATCTAAAATTTTGATAGTATTGTTACCTATTTTTATTTTATCAAGTGTTAGATTTTTATAATTTTTTACTTGAATCTTATATATGTTATCATTATCATATATAGTAATATCATCAAACTTATCATCAGGCTCTGATATTCTTTCTATCTCAACTTTCTGCATTTCTCTATGGTAATCCATCATAAAAACAAAATAACAACCTATTTTATTTTGAAATGAGTATCCTATAAATGCATTTGCGGCAAGTTTAGGCATAGTATATTCCCCAGTCACCAGAAACAGATATTACTAAATGATGATTTATTCTAGTAGAAAGTAATGCGTCAGTCCATTCCTCAACCAATGCTTTTCTATTTAAATAATCTGGCTCAAATGCTTTTGTAATATTATGGCTGTTTTCTGGCATAATGTATCCTTAAAAATATATAGCATAAGCTAATCAAATATTTTACTATATATTCTATTAAAATAATCTGGAACAACAAACTTCTCTCGTCTTGCCTGATTAATAAAATCTTGTAAAATCTGAAGCTGTAATATAATGAACTCATTATGCTGCTTATTCATTTCTTGCTCTATTCTATTTATAACTATATATGTATTCTGATATAAAGCTGCTTTTTTTAGGTAGTTTAAAGTTAAAACAAATACATATTGCATAATAGGTACTAGTATTAATGCAAAATCAATAAAATTAATTTCACCTATAATATAACATGCTATACTTATTAATAAAAAAGATATATATACAAATAATATATACAATCTATTCATGAGGTAACTCCAATTAATATTACTAAGTTGACAATAAAATATCTGTTCATAATTAGAACAATATTGCTTATCCTCATACCAATCCATAAAAGCTTCACTTGTATTATTATAATTACCAGATAAAGCATGAATATACACAATAGAAGAATTTGTAGTAAAACTTTTTTGTTGCAATAACTCATTAAATATAACTACATCAATATATTCTTGAATAGTCGCTCCTCTTACTATTTTTTCTATTCTCATTTGTTGTAAAACAATATTAAACACAAAACCAAACAAACTAATTACTAATAAATACTCTTTATAATTGTTTTGATGTAGCACAATAACAGAAACTATAATTAAAACTAAAATAATAGATTTATTTATAAAATCTATTCTTTTACTTACACTATAATATTTATTCTGAACTGCTATCAAACGAAGTATGTCAGTACTATTTTGTACATCAGATAAAGCACTCATATTTTATCCTCATTACTAATAACTCTTTAATTAACTAATTTTTCATCATACTGCATAGACCTAAATCATCCATAATGTCATAATAAATATCAACATAGAAATTTTTCAATATATCTTTTAGATAATCACAACACGCATCTCTATTATCTATATTATTTATATTGCCTTGAATTCCTTTTAAATCTTCAAAATCATTACCTATATTATTCATAATGTAGTTTAAAATATTTATAGTGTCATGATAATATCTATACACCAATTTACAATCAGAAGATAATAAGTATTTAATAATATAAGATTCAAGCAAATATGACTGTATTTTTTTGCCATATATTTCATTTAACTTTTTAATAAATCGTATTAATTGTAGTGCATAATTACCATATTTGTTTTTAATCCTTATAATATAATGCTTATCTATTCTTGGATCAGTTTTTTTCCATCCTCCTTTTCCATTTGGTATTATATAATAATCTCTATTATATACATCTTTCACTGTATGAAAAGCTGGTACAATATCAAAACTCCACTCATAACTTGTCAAATTCAATGTTACAGCTTCTCCATTTCTATGTATATCAGATTTTGTATAGAAAGCTATGTTTTTAACCGTTTTTTTAAATCTATTTAAAACTCTAGAACTATTTAACATTCCATTTTCATCACAACATGATTTTTGTAATTCATCTGCATACATCTCATTGATATGAATCTCTATATCATCCCACTTATATTCAGTATATATCGCACCATTAGCACGCAATATAATCATAAGATCAATATCATCAAGTTGTTGACATTGTGTTTTCCTAGCAAATGAACCAAAGTGACCAGTAAAATATTGTTCATTGCTACCCATAAAATCAAATGCTCCATCTCTACCAAGGTTAGCAAAATTTTTCAATAAATTATCTCTGCTTTTTTTTGCTTTAGTAACAACATCTGGGTTTAAATCTACTTCATTTTCTATATATTTTTGTATTATGTAATTATCCATAATTATACCTTATCCACATTATAATGACTAAACATAATAATTTTAATTATCTCCTAATATCTTTTATTGACAGCATTTCTGCCTGTTTTTTAACTTTTAGCATATCCTCTGGTAAATCTAAAATCTTTTCTAATTCTTTATGATTTAAATATACTCCTTTCATATTAAGTTGTTCTATAAAAAGAGATGGCGTTAAAACTTTATGTTCAAATAACAACTTAATCGCTGCTTGTAATAATGTTTCATGTATTACCCCTGGTCTATCAATTGGTTCATGCTTTCTCCAACCATTTGCACTTATAGTTCTATATAATGAAGAATATGTATAATCATCTATTATATTTAAATCTTTAGCTCTACGAACGGCAGCTTGAATAGATACATTAAAATAATTAGCTACAGGTATAAAAAATCTTGGTTTAAATGCTATAAGATTACATAATTTATCATAAGCATTACTGGCAGGCATTAAAAAAGCACTTGCAAATCTATTCGCATCTTTTTCTATCTTATTAAAATATGCTGAATACTGTTCTTTTGAGAGTCCTTTATGTAATATAATATGACCTAGTTCATGTGCAATATCAAAGTTTATTCGACTTTGTGATTTTGTTTCTAATACATCTACAAAATGAACAATAGAACCGTTATTGACTTTAACACTTGTACTAAAAGCATCTATTTTTTCATTTTTACTATAATTTTTTATTATAAATATTCCATTACGCTCAAGCAAATCTTGTATATTGTTTATTGGCCTATCACCTATATCCCAAAACTGTCTTAAACACATAGCAATATCTTCTATTACATTAAAGTTATCCTCGGCTTTAAAATCATACTTTTCCAATAAAGCATTAGGAATATTGAATACTGGAAAATTGACATAACTCTCTAATACTTCATATATATATGTTATATATAACAAACTTTCAGCTATTGATTGTCTATCTTTTTCTATTGTTGATTTTAAAGCTCTAAAAAATACCGTTTGATTATCTACTTTTGCAATCATACCTTTATCAAAAAACTCTACAGGAAAATCTAATGCTTGCATAAGTTTCATTTTATTTTCTGGAGTAAGAGCTCTTTTATTGTTTTCATATGCAGACAATGTTTGTTTAGATATACCAGTCAACTCAGCTAATTCAGTAATGGAATGCCCTCTATATATACGAGCACTTTTTATATTTGCACCAATATTTATATCCATTATTAATTCCTCAGTCAAAAAATTTTCCTATGAAGAAATATCACTTCATAGGAAAAATATCAACAATTTATTACAGATACTATACAGCAGTATCTTTTATTGTAACTTTTGGAGAAGTATTTATACTTTCTTTAATAGATACTTTATTTTCTGTATTATTTACTGTATCTTCATAAACAAAATCTGAATCTCTATGGAATATCTGCATCTTCATCGTTCTATTGGTTTCACTATTATGCAATACAAGATTAACATACACAATGCCATTCTTGTCTTTTTTATACACTATAATAAAATGAGTATATTGTTTCATTTTTTCAACTAAATCTCCATATATGGTTTCATACACCCATTTAATTGAATTCTTTTCTCCAACATTAGCTGTATTAAATTCATTTAAAAAATCTTCTACAGTAGGTGTTGTAGCAATATATTTTTTAAGCTTACCGGTATTATTATTTTGCATAATTAAGGTTGCTTGCAAATAATGAGGCTGTACTCCTACTTTTTTTGCTGTTCTTTTATAAGTAGACTCTGACATAAAAGAATAAACACATTTATTGGTATCATCTAAAACATATAATATATCCCATTGACCTCTTCTAAAAATATGAGATTTCAATCCTGTATTATCACATAGTAAATCTATGTTTTTATTAAGCTCATCTGTAAAAATAGAATGGAAGCTATTATATATTTTGGTATATCCTTGCTTTATACCATAAGCTTTTGCATTTTTATATGCATTTTTTAATACTTCTACTGAAGAAGATATAAAGTTTTTATTATGATTTAAGGTTGTCATAATTTTTCTCCTTATAAATATACTATATCAATAAACGATTTTGTTATAAGTGTCAAGAAAAAATATGCATATCTATTATTTTGTCTACAATAAATCTTATAATAATAAAAATAATATTAAACAACTTTATTTTAATACCTTAATAGAATACAAATATTGTTTTTAATATAATTAGTAAACATACAATACTTATTGAGTAACTTCAATTCTATAACTTCTTCTTTTGGATAAATATACCGCTTAATTAAAAAATACATATATATACTTTAAATTACTATATTATAGAAAATAAAGCTAAATATCTCTATTTTTAATCCTATCCAATACCCACAACCACCTATACCACATATCTACCCATCTAATGCTGCAACCATATCTTCATATGTTACCAGCCGCACATTTTCCATTTTCTCTGCTCTGTTTTTGAGTGCATCAGTAAAGCCAGATTTAGAAAATAAGTAGTAATACTTTTCATATTTAAAATTCATGCTTTTATCTATCAAGTTATCAAGCACATCTACATCTGCTTTTTTATTAGTCCATTTACATTCGCCAAATAGAGCTCTGTTTTCATTATCTGTTCCAAAAATATCTATCTCTATCTGTGTTTTACTAATATTACTTGTACCCCACCATCTGCCTATATCATTAAAAGATACTTCACTTTTGCCCATACGCAGTATTTGCCACATATAATCAATACATATATTTTCAAATACTAAGCCCATATATTTTGAAATATTCTGCTCTATATATTTATATACATTATCTACTGCACCCTTAGATATGGCAGACATATTTGGCTGAATAAACCTGTACCAAAACCTAAACATATTATCAGTAATAGAATATGTTGTTTTTTTGCTTTTATCTTCACCTATCGGTATTTCTTTTTTTACTATACCTAATGATATTAAGTTTTTTATATACATAGAGCATATACTTGTCTGCTCCCATGTTTTAGAAGATATTTCTGAACGTTTCATATATCCACCTGCAATAGCTGATATTATAGAATTATAAACAGCAGGCTCTCTCATTTCCTGTTTTAAAAAATTCACTGGTTCTTCATACATAAAAGATGATGTATCTAAAAATATATTTTTGATATTTTCTTCTAATGTAATCTTATCATTTATCTGCAACAGATACTGTGGAGTGCCTCCTACAATTCCATAAGCTAATGCTTTATCTTCATTTGAAAAATTTTCTATATATGCAGCTGATTCAAAAAAATTTAATGGGTTAATTTGTAATTGAGCTGTCCGCCTGCCATATAAAGGTGCTTTATATGATAAAACATTATCTTCCATATAAAACATAGATGAACCACATAAGATAATATATAATTTTGATGTATCTTTATATTTATCAATTAGATATTGCAGTGTAGAGGCAAGACTTTTAGATTCTTTTGCAATATATGGGTATTCATCAATACATAATATTAATCTTTTATGCTGTGCTTTCTCAAACACAAACTCTAATGCAGACTGGTAAGAATCATATACTGGTGCTGTGCCGTAAAAATTTTCAGTCTGTTCCCATACAGCCTTACTAAAATTTTCTAAATTCTGTTTTTCATTACCTTCTATACCTGTAAAATATACAGCATCTTTATCTTTTATAAACTCTTTTATAACACTTGTTTTGCCTACACGCTTTCTGCCATACATAACTATACATTGAAATGTATCAGTCTGATAATGCTTATTTAATACCGATAATTCTTTCTGCCTGCCTATAAATATATTCACTTCACCAATTTTACTATATTATAATTTAGTATATTATAATATAGTAAATTTAGTTTGATAATAGTTTTTTATATAATATAAATAGACTTGTATTTTTCATTACTTATATATATAATAAAAGTGTGATTTATATACACTAAATATGCAATAAAAATGTGATAAGGTATATGCATGGAACGATTGATTTTAAAAAAACTGCTGGAATGGAAAAATTCTCCCTATCGTAAACCTTTGATTTTAAAAGGTGTGCGTCAGGTTGGAAAAACATGGGTGCTAAAAGAATTTGGCAAACGATACTATGAAAATACTGCTTATTTCAACTTTGATGAAAATGAAGAATACAGGCAGTTTTTTGAAACCACAAAAGATGTGAACAGAATTTTACAGAATCTTATGCTGGCAAGTGGTCAGAAAATTATGCCTGATAAGACTTTGATTATTTTTGATGAAACTCAGGACTGCCCTAATGTTATCAATTCCATGAAATATTTCTGTGAAAATGCTCCACAGTATCACATTGCATGTGCTGGTTCTTTATTAGGGATTGCCTTAGCAAAACCTTCTTCTTTTCCAGTTGGTCAAATTAATTTCATGCAGATAGACCCTATGAACTTTACAGAGTTTTTGCTGGCAAACGGAAATGAGAATCTGGTAAACTATCTTGAAACAGTAGATACTATTGAGCCTATTCCTGATGCATTCTTTAATCCTCTGTATGAAAAACTGAAGATGTATTATGTAACTGGTGGTATGCCAGAACCTGTTAAAATGTGGACTGAGGCAAGAGATGTAAATGCAATGCAGGAAGCACTGTCTGATATTATTGGTGCTTATGAGCGTGACTTTGCCAAACACCCCAATATCAGTGAATTTCCTAAGATTTCAATGATATGGAAGTCTATACCCTCACAACTGGCAAGAGAAAATAAAAAATTCATATATAAGGTGGTCAAAGAAGGTGCTCGTGCTCGTGAATATGAAGATGCTTTACAGTGGCTGGTAGATGCCAGACTTGTGCATAAAATCTACCGCAGTTCTGCTCCTGGTCTGCCTGTATCTGCTTATGATGACCTCTCATCTTTTAAGATTTATCTTGTAGATGTGGGACTGCTTCGTCGACTGGCACAACTTGCACCCACTGCCTTTGGTGAAGGTAATCGGTTATTTACTGAGTTTAAAGGTGCATTAACCGAAAATTTTGTTCTGCAGACTTTAATTACACAATTTGAAGTAACTCCAAGATACTGGACACAGACAAATCCACCTTATGAGGTTGATTTTCTAATTCAGCATGAAAACGATATTTTCCCAGTGGAAGTTAAATCAGAAGCTAATACTACAAGTAAAAGCCTTAAGAAATTTAAAGAGCTGTTCCCAGATAAGGTAAAGCTTCGCATTCGGTTTTCATTAGATAATCTGAAACTTGATGATGATGTGCTTAATATTCCGCTGTTTATGGCAGATTATACTGATAAGCTGATTAGGCTGGCATTACAGCAGCAAAATAAAAAGTAGTGTGTTTCACTTCTACAAATCTTCCAGTTTAAATGTGTTATAGCCTTCGTAATAATAGCTGTGGTCTATACCTTTCATATATACGAATCTGTCTGATACAGCATCTGTTAATGCCTGCTTTAATATATGTTTGATTTCAATATCTTTCACAGGGCTTCTTTCCATAGCCAGCAGATAATCGTTTTTATCTACCCTGCTCCAATCAATCACTTTAGATAGTGATTTTTTTAGAATGCAGTCAAGCCATATTCTCATACTCCTGCCGTTACCTTCTCTAAATGGGTGAGCAATACTCATTTCCACATATTTTTCTACTATTTCATCAAAATTAGATTGTGGCATATTATCAATATTTTTTAGAGAAATATCTAAATACATTAAAGGGGCAAAGCGAAAATTACCTTTTGAGATATTCACTTGCCGAATACTGCCTGCAAAGTCATAAATATCCTGAAATAAATACTTATGTATTGCCTGTAACGATTTAAATGTACCAGCTTCTAATTTATCTAATATTTTATTATCAAAAAGCTCTAATGCACGCTTTTTACTAAGCCGCTCTTCTTCTCTTGCAAGAATTGAAGCATCTGTTATACCTAACTTATTCTCTAAAACCATAACATAACCTATATATGATAATAAAAATAGTATATAGTGCTGGCAAAACAATTTCAAGCAATAATAATACAAATATATATCAAATACTTCAATTTATTCTTTATATATTATAATAACAGAATTCTATAAAGTATTTAACGCTAATATTTCTTGTAATATATTATTGTACATTTCACTCTTAATTTGTAAAGTATTAAGTTTTCCATTTGGATAAATTTCTTTAAAAAATCTTGTATTCATAAGTAAATTCATCCCTGTTTCAGCATATTCACTACATATATCAAGTATTTCTTTTGTTTTACATAGCAATTCATTATTCATGTTGCTTGATACATAAGCAATAGATACAAGTAAAGACCATTCATCCTCACTTAACTGTTCTAGAGTAAAAATTGATTCTCTACTTTCAAGAGGGGTGCGGTTTCCACTTTTAAATCCTAAAACACAGCATATAGAATAGATATTAGTATATTGGTCAAATAACGGTAAATTTTCACTCAAAGTATTGTTTCTATTAGTGCAAAATGTTTGGTAAACAAGTTTTGACCTTTTTGATGTATATATAATTGGAGACTTTTCATCAGATGATATTAGTGCCTGTGCCATTATAACCTCCTAGTAGGTTGCCAGCTATATATATCTTTCTCTATAATACTAGATACGCCATCAACACTATGTAATTCATATATTTTATGCCATTTACCAGATTTTTTTAATGCACCTGCTTCTATATTAGTAAATTCTGTATCAGTTGCTAACAATATCCATTGATTTAATAATAAAGGTAATTTTTCTAGCATAGAATCCCTATGTTCCCCTGATAGTCTACCAAAAGGAGTATCCATTAATAATGGCATATTTAATTTTGCAGAGACCTGCATTAAAGCACAAATATATGATATAGAAACAATCTGTCGTTGGCCACTTGATATATCTTGTAAAATATTATTCCCATATCTACCTATCACATTAAGAAAGAATTTTTCCGTTAAAACAAGTTTATCTATGATAGATTTAGTTTCTTCATCAGCAATTTCTTTAAAAATATCTGTTGCACATTCAGACAAATTCATTAATAACTTATCAACATACTCATTATATAATTCTTCTATTATATTTTTTATTTTATTTAATATGCTTATTTTATTATGCAATCTTTGTATTTTGACATTATTTACAGATAGTTGCTTATGTTTTAACTGTAAATCATTTTCTTTTTTATACAATTGTTCTTTGATTAATGTACATTCAATCAACTTGTATTTATAATCTTCAATTTCTTTTTCTAGTAACAATACTCTATTAGTATAATCTGTTGTATCAGCATATCTCTGAAGTTCTTCATTTATAGCATCTATATTTTCTTCAATATTTTGCTTACTATCTATAAAGGAACAATATTCTTTTATATGTCTATCCAGATCAGGCTTATATTGATTATCAATAGTTGATTTAGTTTTATATAATTTTAAATAAAGCTTATATGCAGCATCATAACTTTTAGGAGCTTTCTGTTCTAATAGAGATTTTAGCTTATTTATTTCTTCACTATTTTCACATAATTCATTCCCGCAGATACATCTTCCTCTTCTAATTAATTCTAAAATAAAATCTTCTTTTATATCCCCAGGCAGTTCACCTTTATCTACTTTTAATGATAAAAGTTGATATACCTGTTCTATAATAGTATTTCCAATATTAAGAGATACTATTGATAAATCTTTTTTTAAGTCATTATTGACATTGTTTATATTATTATCTAGCTCTTTATATTTTTTTAAAAGAATATCTTTTTCTTTTTGTTTGTCTGCACCTTCTTTAGACTCTCTCAATAATTTATTATATTTTCTTAATTCATCATTATTGATAGATAATGAATTTTCTAGTGCATTATATTTAATATTATTACTTTCTGCTTCTTTTTGTATCTTACAAATTTCATCAGCCAATGATTCTAACTCTGCATCTCTTGAAAAATCTCTTATAACTTTTGAGGTATCTTTTATTAATCTATCTATCACATTTTTAGTAACAGTCAATACATCTAAATTAAGAAATTTAATTATGCTGTTTTTTATATTTTCCATTGCTTGTGTAGTCTGCTCTGTAATTGCCTCCATTTGTTCTCCATCAAACAAGAAAAAATCTTTATATTGCTCACTAATTATTCTATCAATATTTATCCTAATTTCATTTATATCTCTTATAATGATTGTATTACCTGCACTTGTTTTTGATAATATTGCTTCACCATTTCGTATAATATAATCCTCTTTATTTTTCATACATAAAATTGTTCTTTGCAATTCATATTGAATATCACTATGTACAAATCTTAATTTTACACTACCAGAAACAAAATTATCACTTTCTTCAATTAAATTTTTATTAACTAAAATATTATTATTTATATTTTGTTCATTACTATCTCGCTTTAAATGTGTCTGACCAAATAAACAAAATAATATAGCTCTTAGAATACTAGTTTTACCATGACCATTTTGCCCAAGAATAACAGTAACATTATTTTCATCAAAAATAATTTCATGTTCTCCTTTAAACTGTCTGAAATTATTTAAATGTAATGATAAAAATTTCATTTCATAACTTCTCCTCTATAGCTCTATCAATGTATGTACTTAATATGTTCTCCATTTCTCGTTTTTGCTTATTCTCATTTTTCATTTCAAATGCTCTTTTTAATATTTTTTTGCACAACACATTAATTTCATTTTCCTCTAAGTTGTTAATTATTTGTGCAGGATCAAGCTTATAATCTTTATCCATCATAGTCTCCATATAAATCATTATCTTCTATTAATAATTTGCTTTCATTATAAATGTCATATGGTGTTTTGTCAAGTTCATCTATAAAACCATAATGTTCACAATAAGAAGCTAACAGTTGACGATTGCTAGCTTTATTTTCAGCACAACTATTAAACTCAGCAAATCTAGGCAATTCTCTTATTAAAAGTTTTTTTAGATATTTATCTTCTACATTATTTATTAACTTCCAAGGTCCTACCATAAAATCATATATATATGCTCTAATTTTATTTGAATATATCCTTAGAATTCTACCTCTTCTTTGTATAAATTCTTTAGGATTAGTTGTGCTGCTTAAAATATATGCACGTTTTGTTGCTGGAATATCAACTCCTTCATCCAGGCATTTTATCGCTACAATACCATCTATTTCGCCATTAGAAAAACTTTGTATAACACTTGCTCTCTCTTGCATATTCATTGTCCCAACAAATTCATGGACTTTTAAACCAATATCGCTCAATATTTTAGTGATACATTTTGTTTGTTCATTAGCTACATAAAAAATATTATATTTATATTCTTCATAATTTTCATGACATTTTTTTATATGTTCTTTGACCAATTTTTGTAGACTAATTTTTTTATTTTCAGCTTTCGCTATTACCATAGAACGTTTTATGAGTAGTTTTTTTAATAATTCATTGTCAAATTCTGTCTTATCATTAATTATTGTTAAATTAGAAATTTTATCGGATAATTCTATAAACTCTTCTAATTCATCTTCTGTTAAGTCTATTAATATGGGTTCATAATAATAAGGAGTTAACTTATTTTCTTTAATAGCTCTTTCTATTGGATATTCTATTACTGTTTTTTTAAAATAATCTTTTATTATGTTTGTTCCAATATCATCATACCATCTAATTGGTGTTGCTGATAATCCTATTCTAAATTTTGCACTGCTAAACAAAGTTTTTCGATACATTGGACTACCTGTATTATGTGCTTCATCAGCTATTAGCAGATAATCTATATTTTTTAATCTGGTATTAATAATATCTTGAAATTCATCACGAGATGCAGATGCATATAAAGTAACTATACATAATTTTTTTTCAAACCCATTTATGTACATATTTATTTTATTATGTAAATTATTTTCCCATAAATTTATACTGCCAAAACAAGCAATTGGTTTATAATCCATATCCTTTAGTTCTTTAATCCATTGCTGTGCTAAATGTTGATATGGAACAATAACAATCATAGCTATTTTTGAATATTTTTCATAAAGTATTTTTGTTGCTGAAATAGCAGTAAATGTTTTACCAGCTCCTGTAGCCATCTCGAAAAAACCAATATAGTGATTTCTAGTCCATTCATCAATTGCCTCAGCCTGGTAATCCCGTAATATACGTTCTTGTTTCATGTGCTTCTTATTATTTATAGTATATATACTAGAATTTGAATAATCTGTAGCCAATTGTATAATATTATTTTTGATTGTTTCTGGTAATGTATATATTTTTAGATTTTTTATATTATTATTCCATTTCTTTTCAAATGTTTCAATTAAGTCTAAAGCATATAATTTACCTTCACCAAAATTTGTAAAAAGAGTAACAGTTTCTTCATTTATAGATGCTTGATAACTATCATTTTGTGATCCTGATATTACAATATGATTATTTTCATTATCATAAAATATAGATATTTTTGAGTGAAACATTCCTCCTTGTAAGGAGCCAACAGGAATAGCAAATTTAAACTCTAAAATATTTGATTTTACTAATGTTCCTAGAATATTTAAAGTATCATATTCAAGCTGCTTTTCTAAATCCTCTATTGAATTTTGTATTACTTGATTTATTCTATTTTCAATGTCCTCATCTACATTTGCACTATTATAAAAAACCTCTCTATCTTGTTCAGAAAGTTTAATAGATGTTATAATTCTTGCTTTACCATTATTTAAACCTATAAAATGTGACAAACCATGTGCAACTTCTTTGAGCCATGACGAAGAGAAAAAACCAACTTCCCTATCATATTTAACTGTATCTTTCAATATATCATTAATTACATTTTTGATGATATTGACATTTGTAGAATTATATGTTCTATTTAATTGTAATGATTTAAAGCTCATGTAATTTTTCCTACTCACTCAATATTTCTATAAAGCGACCTTCATCTCTTACTTTGATATAACCTGTCTTAAACAATTCTTTTATATTGTCCCGTTTAGAATTTATTATTTCATTATCAAGTAAATATCCAATAAATTCACTATATGGAATTAATTTTCTTTGATATTTGTTTTTTATAATTTCTCTAATAATGCATGATATTTCATAAGAAGATTTATATATAATGTTATAAAACATTTTATAATTACCATCTTTAAATTTTAATATACTCATTATTGTATATGGATTCCATAGTATATTTTCATTAAATGGTAATTGTGAAAGCTCTAAAAACTGTTCATTTATAATAATAAATGAATAATTTTGGAATTCACTATTTATTTTATTGTAAACATTATCAATAAATTCATCAGAAATATTAACATGCTCTCGTGTTATATAACTATTAGCATCTATTTGTAAAATATCCTTCTCTAAAGCAGTAAGTATATTATGTTTTATAAGATAATTTTGATTACAATATTCTGATATACTATATGCATTTACAAATCCATTTTTTATACATTCATCATTCATCCATCGTATAACATGCTCTTTTACATTCTGCAATGACGTGATAAAACCTGCCGGACTTATATTAAGTTCTGGAAAGTAATATAGTAAAATTGAACGCATTACCTTTACACTAACATCCGTTCCATTAACACAATCTAACCAAAGCTGCCAATAATCCTTTTGTATTCCTTTTAATGCAACACCTTTGTTTATATTTTTATCTATTAATGCTTTTAAATTATTTATTTTATCTATATTAATATTTACTTTGTTTATATTAAAATACTCATTATCACCTTTATATATTATTTGAGAATCTGACAAACAGTTATCCAATCTATATTTGGCCCATCCCAATTCTTTACAAAAATAAGCCTCAACTTCTTCTTTACTTACGAATCCAGATTTTTCTTCAAAATATTCTTCAAATATTTCTATCCTAGAAATTTGAGAAATATCATTCTTACATATATTCAAATGATCAAATTTCAATAAATCATGTTGTTTTTCTTTCATTAATGAATATAATAAATATTCAGACTCAATACCATTTTTTTTAAAATATTCTTCTGCCTGCTTATAAATACCTAAAACATTAAATGGTGTTAATGTCTTTTCTATTTTTTCGAGACATAATTTAATACCATAATCAATTACTTCATCATCAATTTTAATACAATCTCTATGTTGATAATATCCTCTTTTTGTAAGTAATAAAGGTGATTTTTTTGAAATTAACCTTCCAATTAAAGCACGTTGTGAACCTAAATCAATATCCGGATAACGATTAGAAAATTGTTCATATATTGCAGAAATATTTTGTTGGATATACTCTCCAGATGGATATAACTCTTTAAATGCTGTATATAATAAATAATTAACTTTTTGATTAAGAATATATTTTTTATTTTCTGGTATATATATCAAAAATGTATCTTTAATATATGAGTCAATTTGTTCATATACTTTGTTAAAATTTGTCTCTTTATCTTTATCGTTATTATTACATATTTCGCAAGTTTTATTATATACCATAGACTTGATATCTTCATCACTAAATGATTCTTCATCATCAGTATCAAACTCTATATCTGTCATTTGAAAATTTAAACCTATAAGCTCATATTGTCTATCAAACAATATATTTTCTTCATCTATATATCTTAATACATTATCAATCAATGGAATATAACTCTTGATACATTCAAGTTCTATAATATTATAGGAAATTACATCACCATATTTCATAAATAAATCTTCTAAAGTAAAATAAAAAACATCAATGATATCAATTAATTCATCAATAATCTTCTTTTCTTGCTGTCTAATACGTTCCCGTGTAAGCTTGTGCTGATCTCCCAAATCTTGTAATGTCATACCATCATATATGCTCAGTCTATAATCATATATATCTTTTTCAATACCATCTAAATGCGCTACATATAAATCAAGTTCAACTTTAAAATCTTTTATAGTATAAGGATATGTTTCTGTTTCTTTCACTTGATAAGCAACACCAAATTCTATACCCTTATTTTTTAAATAACTCCTTATAGATTCTATTTTATTTTTACCAATACCACTAATTTTTGATAAATCACTTGATAAAATATCTCCAATAGTATTTATATTATTAGCTCTAAAAACTCTTTTAAGTCTTGGAAGTTTATAAAATATTATTTTTTCTTCTAATAAATAAGAATCTAGATATTGAAAATTCGCTTTGTCTTGTAAAGATTGAGTATCAGAATCAACAAAGGTTTCTACCGTTGGTATTACACGCAACTTATCTCGTTGATACTTGATATCCTTCATAAGTTTGCTTTTACTTTTTGCTATTAATAATATTTCATTATCAGTTAATGATATAAATTGAGATAATGTTGTTATATTATGATTATTTAAAACTTCATAGACATTTAGAGGTAAATCTATATTATTTAAATTAGAATTAATGTCTGTATTATTAGTAAATTTAGCTTTAGTATTCTGTTCTTTAAAATTAACTTGTAATATTTTCTGAATAATATTTTTTTGAATATCAGTAAGTTTTGATATAACATCAAGACTTAAACCATATAAATGCTTATAACTAATAATTTCTAATAATTGAAAAAATTTTGACAATATATTTGCTTCTTTACTATAAATACCAGAATAATATACAATCTGTTCTTCTGTCTTATTGCAAATAATGAAATCTTGTTTATCAAAATTATTTATAGAATAAAATGAAATATGAGAATTATAAAATTGTAATCCATATAAACCAAGTATCTGCATAACTTTAATAAAGGTTTCTGATTTTGATTTAGAATAAAATAAATTAATAATATCCTGGGTTATCTCATCAAACAAAACAATATTAGCTTGTTCACAGAATACTTCTAGTATGGAATTACTAGTATCAATAATTCTCTTATCATTCAAAAATTCTGGGATATATACCAATTTATCTTCCACATACTCTCCCAATATAGTTCTAATTAATTGATGTAATGTATAGTTTATAACAAAATTTTAACAATATGGTGTAGCACTTTTAGTAAACTCGTAATATATAGAAACACAATCTTTTAAACTCATTGAAATACCCTTTTTATAAAGCTTTGTTTATATTATCTAATGCATGTTCTAATTCATTAAAATCCTTCTCAGATGTAAAATAGCTAACACTAAACCGTATAGTGCCCGTTGGATAAGTATTTAAAAACTGATGTGCTAGTGGTGCACAATGCAAACCAGTTCTTACTTGTATATTATATTTATTAAGTAATACTCCTGCACTATCACTACTAATCCCATCGATTAAGCAAGATACAATACCAACATATTCTAAACTTTCATTATTACCTATTAATTTTATAAACCAATATTTTGATAATAGTTCGACAAGTTTTTTACGATTATCTTTTTCAACCGTTCTTATATTATTTATGGATACAGTTTCAATCCAGTTTAAAGATGAATATAACCCTGCTATTCCTAAAAGATTTATAGTTCCTATTTCAAATCTTTCAGGTAATTGATGTGGCATATCTTGGTTTGCAGAATCATAACCTGTTCCACCAAATAAGATAGGTGTTAATTTTAAATCTGGTTTCATCAAAAACCCAGATATCCCTGTTGGACCGTATAATGTTTTATGTCCAGCAAAAACTACATAATCAAAAATTTCATTATTTAAATTACAATTTACCAATCCAGCAGTTTGTGCCATATCAATTAGTGTAATACTATCATATTTTTTTGCTAATGTAAATATTTCTTCTACTGGTAATAGTAAGCCAATCACATTACTTGCATGACTTACAATTACTAAATCAGGTTTGATAGCATCAAACTGATATTTTATTCGTTCAAAATCAAACGTTAAATCATGATTAATTAATAATTTATGTATTTTTATTATATTTTGTTTCTCAAAATTGTATAATATTCTTGTCACAGCATTATGTTCAAAAGGAGAAATATAAATATTATAAACACCTGATTTTATAATTCCTTGAATTATTATATTTAGAGCCATAGTCGCTGATGATTGAAATATTACTTCTTTTGCATCACATTGTAGCAACATCTTAATTTGATTCCTAGTTTCTTGAACAATAGTTTCTGCATTTTTAGATACCAAGGAATCTTCACGTCCAATACTAACTCCGTTATAACGATAATATGAAATCATAGCATCATATAATTCGGCTGGTTTTGGATAAGTTGTTGCTGCATTATTAAAATAAGCCATAAGTTCCTCTTACATGCACAGATTTTTTAATATATCCATTAAAATTTGTCTTTTTTCTTGTTCAGAAATAGAATTTCCCATTGATGCTATATCATCAGTTAACATATTATATAATAAAGTACCACGTTTAGTTCTTTCAATACTATCTAAACGTTTTGTAATATACTCTCCATTATTACCAATAAAAGAAATCTCGTAACCTGATATTTTTTCGTCTTTCTCAGTATTATTTTTTTCTTCAAATAACTCTGCGGTTATTTTATATTGTCTTAATTTATTAATAAATTCGTCTACTGTATGATCACGCCAATCTTCGATTCTTAAATCTGTTATTTGAAATGCTAATCGAGAAATAAAGGTTTCTTCATCATAAGATATATCCTTAAATATTTTTAAACATTTATCTGTTCCATCATTAAATAATTGTTCAAAAACTCTAGGAGATAATATTTCTAGCCATTCATGAATTATTGAATATAAAGAATATTTTTGTATGTTATCTAAATGTTGTGGTTGAATAAAAATCTCTTTTAGTTTATATATCAATGAATGCTTGAAATTATATAAATATTTATCAAAATAATCTTTTGCATTTTCAATATCAATACATAATTCTTTATTTACTTCTTGTCCATAACCAAAGCAGTTAGGTAATTTATTAAAGAAAAAATCATTACTTCCCATATTTTGTGTTAATAGGCGTAAGAAAGTTGTATATTTTATATCAATATAATTATTATTATAATCCTTCTTAAGTTGTTTAATATAAGAAGGTAATTCCATATACCATCTTTTCATGCTTGATAAGACATAATCATAAGTATTCAGATTTTTTTCCTGTATTATAATATACTTATCAAATATTCCTTCTAAATATTTTATATATTCCTCTTTTTCTGGATTCCAATCTAAATAAGATAAAGTATAATATTCTGGATTAATATTCATCTGGATAAGTGTATCTGCATTTATTGCTACTTGATTATATCTATCCGATAATACTAAATATTTTTTATAGTTATGAAAAACAGCAGCTAAATAAATTGGGATTAAGCCTTTTCTCAAACCTATATGATGTTGATGAGAAGTTAATATATAATATAATTCTTTTACATTAGTAGGTCCATTAAGTTTTAAATCTTCAATGAATGTAATAATCTTATTGAACATTCCTTTTATATAATTATCACTTACATCAAAATTAATAAATGTATAGCCATTTTCATACTTTAAAACTCCTGTCTTAATAAGAGTGCTACGCATTATAGATACTTCTTGTCCAACACCTGTTAGTCCTAAATTATATTCTAATTCATTCCTTAATAGTCCAGATACAATTTTATAGCGACTATTGCTAGCTATAGTAGTTATTTCATTTTTATTGATAGCCTCGTTATTAACTACTGGTGTTAAGGAATACAACTTATTGCAAATATTAGATAATAAATTAGATAATTCTGATCTTCTTTTTATTTTTATTTCAAATCCATTATATATATATATTGATTTATAATATTCTGGATGGTTATAATATGAAATATACTGAACCAATACTTCCCTTAAATCATCATAAATCATATCATATTCATTAAATAATAGATTATCATTAATATATTTATCTTTTAATATAGATATTGCCTTAAATTCAATAGCAATATCATTTATATCAATATATTTTTTTGGTATTATAAACATACACCTTTCTGTATTATTACTAGATAATAACAATTGATTCTTTATATTTTCAATACTTGATTGAGATGATGGAATAATAGCATATATAACTCCATCAGAATTTAGTTGCTCACTTTTAATATCCCAATCAATATTTCCAATCGTCTCATGTTCTTCTATAAATTGAAAATTAAAAAATCTAGTCATATCTCGTTCAATATTATAAAGTGATGGATATAAGTAAGCATTTGTATTTGCTTCATTAAGAACATCTTTTATTGTTATTTTGTTTTTTATAGTATCCACAGTATTTATAATTTCGTTTTTGATATCTATTCCAGTAGTTTGTTTTAACTGTAAAAAATTATTACTTCTTTTTAAGTAAACAACAAATTCTTTTTCTATGAGATTTTTAATTGCTGCATTAATTGCTTCAATATCATAAATCATAGAGTAGATACCAATAATTTCATCTTGAGTTGGTCGTAATTTTTCAAATTGTTCCAATATATATATTAAAGAAATAGTTTTTATAATCTTTACTTCTAAACTAGATGGATTTAATTTAGATACAATATAGCTTGTTAACTTATAAATATCATAATAAGTACTACCATAAGATTCTTTTCTTAATAATGATTCAAAATAATCATAAATATAGTCTGGAGTAATCAAATTAAAACTTAACTCACTGTTTTGTTCAAGAAAATATGATAAAGTATATTCTCCATTAGATGATAAGAATGTAAATAAGGTTCTCTTATTTTGTGCAACTTTTTCTGATAATCGTGGTAATATATAAGTTGATATTGGATGTAATGGATAACATCCATAAAATAATGTATTACTTTCTATTTCCGTAGATTCCAAAAAGATAGGATGCTTTCTATAATATTCTATAAGATATTGAAATTTATGTTGCTCTTTCGAACAAAATTCCTCCCATATAAAATTATTTTTTTGCATAACTGATGATATTACTTCGTATGTTTGAGAAAAATTATTATTTAAATGAATATGTAAAAATCTTTCTGATATTCCACGCCAACCATCTACTTTCTGCTTTGGAAGCGAATCTATATAGTTTGAAATTTCTTTATGAGAAATAAGCATTATATGTAATTGATTTTCTCCACTTCTATTGCATTTCTCTGCAAAATCCTGTAACATTTTAGTATCACTTACTGTAGTAGTTGTAATATTAGATTCTAAAAATTTACTAAACTCATCATATACTACATAGATTCCTGCATATCCTTTTCTTTTAATCCCTTGCACAACCTTTTCATATAACTCTACTACATCAAATCCTAGAAAAGGATTAAATATACTACCTGCTGTCAAATGAGGATATATTTTTTCAAATAGTTCATAAGCAGTATTATTAAAATTGGTTAACTGTTCTTGAAAAAGATTTAATGGATAACCAACTAATTTTTCTAGTTCATTATATGTAGCAGGATAATCATTTTTCCATCTTTCAATAACTGCAACTGCAGCAAAATAATTTGTTTCTGGCATAATATCTAACAAATCATTTTCAGATAGAGTTCGTTGTAAGGATAAAATAAAAGCTTGTGATAAGGAAGTATTGCTTCCAGAAATAATAACTGGTAATAGTTTTTTATTATGAGTATAATAATTATTAAGTAATTCAGATAAAAACAAATTTTCTTTTATTTTTGGCAGTATTTTATCAAATAATACAATATCTTTTTGCATTAAAAAAGATAAGATCATCAGCATAATATGAGATTTGCCTTTTCCATATGCTCCTATTAAAATTCTAGCTCTCTCTGTAGATGAATTTTGAGTACTTATCAAAATATCTTCTAATAATTTTAATGATGCATTTGTTGCGATAAAGTTTCTAATTTTATTTTCATTATTTATATCATAATTAATATTAACAGAATATTGAAAATCTGAGATAATATTTATCATCTTATTCATTGTTTATATCCTTAACAGAGCCAATAGAGCTATAATATTTTTCAATATAATATTCAAATGTTTTATTTTGATTTAGATGAATCACATCTAAACCTGCTGTTCTAATAATTTTTAATTCTCCATGCTTTTCAATTTGATATAAAATATCAAGCATTGTTACTGCATCCAAATTAAAGATTTTACCAATATTGCATTTACCAAATAGCAATTCATTTAAATTAATTTCTATAGCTCCATTAGCATTATCAGTAATTATTGCCATCATAACCCATGGGTTAAAACTTTTTGCACTTGGTACTACTTTTTTATATATTTTTTTATCTTTATTTACGAAATCAATCAGACCTAATTCACTTAAAGGACATTCTAAATTATTTTCTGGAGAATATTTTTGTGAATATAATTTATATTTTGCTAAGTATGTATTTATAATACATATAAAATCATCACTTAGAGATCTATATGCTACAGATACATCACTATTTAACATTTTAATATAATTTTCTAAGCCTCTTATAAAATCTTCTTTAGTAAACTGATTCATAGTAAACTCATTAAAAAAATAATACCATGATGTTGCTTCATCTTTATTTGTTGCCAACTTATATTGAAGTAAATGTAAAGTACCTAATTCTTCTATATATCTATCATATTTAAAAATATAGTTACCAATAGATGTAAATGTTTGAATCCTTTTACCAGAAGAATTAGTCTCTTGTGTCAATCCAACAGCTTGAAGCCAATATCGTAAAGCTTTAACCATATTAGAACCAATTCCTAACACATCCATTGGATTCTCATCTTTATCAACAAATAAATTAGGTTTAGATTTTATATATTTCATTCCTTTGTCAAGCCAACCTTTTCTAATAAAGAAAGTATCATGAGCTCTAAATTTCATACTTTATCTTATCCTTATAATTATTTTATTTTGTTCGTAAATACTTATCCATCATACAACCACCAGATAAATATTTAGATGATACACACATTTTACATTGAATACATTTATTTTCATTTATTTGATAACTATCACCTTTTATAGAAATAGCTCCTGCCTGACATAGTGATTCACATTTTAAACATTTTCTACAAGCATTAAATTTTCTAATTTGATAACCAATCATTCTTTGTAAATTATCATGATCAGAAACATTCATTGTTTTTATTTTTACAGAGTATTCATATCCTTCTTTGCCGAAAGGTTGAATTGAAATAATTGGAACTTTAGTATGTTTATCAAGAACTATTACTTCATTTAAAAGTTTCTGACCTAAATCATGTGTAATCTCACCAAATGGTGATAACATGCCAATTAAATCATCATTCATTTCATGGGTTAATTGATAAATTTTTGCGAATTCTTCTGAAGTACAATTAGAAAATTTTAGTTTAATATCATTAGCAGAACGTAATCCATTACCACCTTGACGAGCTTTCCACATACCATTATCAACATAATTTTCAGCATCTGGCTTCCCTATTTGTCTTGCAAAATTTATTAAAAAATTTCTCCATTCAGCACTTTGCTCTGGCATATATATTTTAGATAAAAATTGAGCTCTTATATTGTTATTTGGACAACACCAGCAGCCTACTCTATCATACCCTAATCTATATGCATCATTAAAATCAATGCCTTCATAAAATATATATAGCCAAATATCAATATCTTTCCAAAAAAATATTGGAGAAGCAACAGTTTGTTGTTGAATTTTAACTGATTCTGCGTCATCTTCTATTCTATTATATTTGCTCCTGCTTACAGACTCTGCCCTCCTAACCCCATAAAATGTAAGAATACGCTGATTTCTGTATAAACTATTAATTACTCTGGTTATAGGTCCTGTTTTAAACATAGAACAACACCATCTCATCATACGAGCAGGGGGACCAATATCTTTGCAAACATCCATAAAATTCTGTTCATTATTTCTTGCAATTTGAAAAATTGCATTTAGATGATTTTGTCTGTATCTATTAGCATATTCAATTGTTAATGGAAATTCAAGAGTAGTATCACCAAATATATGTACTAAACTAGGATTACTTAAAGCTTTGATTACTAAATCAGCAGTTACAGTGCTATCTTTTCCACCAGAAAAAGATAGAACAATATGCTCCTCCGCAAAATTTTTAGATGCTTCGTGAATGAATGAATAAGCTTCGTCTTTTAAATAATATAATCTATTTTTATTTGCATCAATAAACTTATATACGTAATGATTAAAATATTCATATGAATTATTATTTTTGTATTCTTCCAATTGTACAATAAGTTTATCTATATTTGCTTCTTGATATATTTGATTAGACATTACTATAGGCTTACCTTGAATGTAGTATCTATTATTAGATGCCCATATAGATTCCTTTAAATAAATATGTGGTTCTTTTTTTAATAATAATTCTAGTAATAAACGTTCTTCTGGAAAAACAGGACGAATATCAGTTGCTAAAAACTTAATATTATGACCACAAATAGGACAAACATTTTTATTTGCTTGATTTAACTCTACAATAATGGGTATATTGCATTTATCACACCAAAACACTTCAACAGATACAACTTCATCTGTTTTCTGCTGACAAATAGGACAAATTTCTTCATTCGTTTCTATATTACAATTTTTACACCACATAAATTTATATAAACTAATTTACGCCTTTAATAATTTATCAACTCTTGTTTATGCACATAAAAAGCACACAACATATCTATAAAGTTTTACTATAAATTATAATATTAGTCAATCTTTTTACACTATAAATATTTTAAAGGTAAATTCTAAAAACGATTGCAACAAATTAAGCAGTCATTAAAGTTCTCATAAAAAATATCATTAGCCGATT
>CALUZC010000020.1 GCA_944325215.1 uncultured Mucispirillum sp.
AATTCATAAGAATACTTTGTTCTACGTGACATAAAAACACCCCATTTATTTGTCCAATAAATGGGGTTCGCATCATATAAATCCCCTTTTTATTACTCTAAGCCTTTAATCATTAAGTTTGCCACTCTTTTTGCAAAAAGTGAAGCGTCCACTGGTTTTGCACCTTCTAAGATTAATGCTTCATCATAAAGCAGGTCTACATACTCTTTTAATACTTCGCTTTCTTTATCTTTATTAAAAAGCTCATTTAATTTTATAAATAATGGGTGGTCTGCATTTACTTCCATTGTGCGTTTTGATGCCATAAATGACTGCCCCATAGCTTTCATAATCTGTTCCATATGTGGGTCAAAATCATTCTCCCCTCTTACTAAACATACTGGGCTGTCTGTAAGCCTGCTTGAAAGGCGAACATCTGCTATTTTATCTTTTAACTGTTCTTTAATAAAAGATAATATTGAGCTTAATTCTTCGCTTTTCTTTTCTTTTTCTGCCTTTTCTTCATCAGTTAAGTTTATATCGCCTTTTACTACTGATTTGAAAGTTTTGCCTTTATATTCTCTTAAAGCTGAAATTACAATATCATCTATATCATCAGTTAATATTAAAACTTCATAGCCTTTATTTGTTAAGCCTTCCATATATGGACTTGCCATTGCTTCTGCTTTTGTTGGGGCAAGAATATAATAAATATCATTCTGCCCTTCTTTCATTCTTTCTACATACTCTGCAAATGTAGTATATTTGCCATCTTCTGTGGCAGTAGATTCTGCTAATACTAAATCTGCAATATTTTCTTTTTTCTCAAACTCAAAATGAAGCCCTTCTTTTAATATTCTTCCAAACTCTTTGAAAAATGATACGTATTTATTATACTCTTTATTTTTCATATCAGTTAAAGCATCAAGCACTCTTTTTGTAATGTTTTTACGCATTACTTCAATAAGTTTGTTATTCTGCAGTATTTCCCTTGAAATATTCAGCGGTAAATCGTTTGATTCAACCACACCTTTTACAAATCTTAAATAAGGTGGGAAAAGTTCTTCACAGTGCTCCATAATCTGCACTCTTTTTACATAAAGCATAGGTCCTGACTTATATTCTTTATATATAATATCAAAAGGTTTCATTTTTGGTATATATAAAAGCCCTGCAAATTCATGAGTACCTTCCACTTTAAAATGGATTGTTTTTAAAGGGTCTGAATAATCATGAGTAATATGTTTGTAAAACTCATTATATTCTTCCTCACTGATTTCTGATTTACTTTTTAACCATATAGCTTTTTGAGAGTTTAACACTTCCTCTTTAACTTCTTTTTCGCCAGTTTCTTTGCCTTCTTCATCGCGTTTTGGTCTTTCAATATCCATAACTATTGGGTGTTCTATATAGTCTGAATATTTAGAAACTAAATCTCTAATAGTCCATTCATCAAGGTAATTTTTATCATCTTCTTTTAAATGAAGAATAATATCTGTTCCACGGCTTGGGCGAACTGCCTCATCTATTTCAAATTTACCATCTGCTGCACTTTCCCATTTAACGCCTTTTTCATGGCCTGCTTTCCTTGTAATAACAGTAACTTTATCTGCTACCATAAATGCAGAATAAAAACCAACTCCAAACTGACCAATAAGCTCAACTGCATCTTTTGCATTTTTTTCTTCAAGCATCTTCATAAATTCTTTTGTGCCACTGTTTGCTATTGTGCCTAAAGTATTTATTACTTCATCATAATCCATACCTATACCGTTATCTGATATAGTTAATGTGCCTGCACTTTTATTTGGTGTTAGTTTTATTTTCCAGTTTGTATCATTTTCATATTTACTTTGGTCTGTAAGACCTTCGTAACGAACTTTATCTATTGCATCGCTGGCATTTGATATAAGCTCCCTTAAAAAAATATCCTTATTAGAATAAAGTGAGTGAATAACAATATCTAATAACTTAGATACTTCTGTTTTAAACTCCATAGTTTGTGCCATAAATTTATCTCCTAAACAAAATAATTTATCTATTATTAGCACTCACAAGTGACGAGTGCCAAAGATAATGTAATAACTATGCTGCATATTGTCAAGAGATTATAATGAAATATTTTAAATATACTTGATTTGTATTATTGTTTTATGATAAAAGTATAAACTATTATATTATATGAGGAAATAGATGAAAAAAACAATAATTTTAACACTATTATTATTAATAAGCATAACAGGCTGTAAAAAGGAAAAAGTTAATATTATGAAGGTTCCTATTGTAGCAGAAGATTTTTACACACTGCAAAATAATATTACACTAGTTTGCACTCAAATTAATTCTACAATATGCAATTACATAAAAGGACCTATTACTTTATATCTTAAAGACTCATTTACACCAGGATATATATTATCAGGTGATGAAGCTATTGTAGCAGAAAAATTATATAAAAGATTAAATGGTAAAACACCAGAGCAGATTATTGAAGAATATAAAAAAATGTTAAAACAAAATCTTGATAATGATATAAAACGTGATATAAATGTTACGAAAACTCTTGATAATATAGAAAAAACTTACAAAAAAACAAGACATTTTGCAAAAGATATTGTTATTAAAGATATACATACAAATATAGGCAGTGATAATATTATACAAATTGGTTTTACCATAGAAAACAATACACCTTTCAATGTATGGCAGTTTTCAGGTGAAGTTGAGTTTTTTACGGCTGTAGATACTATGCTTGCCCGTTCTAAAGCATTTACTAAAAAAATAGAGCCATATATTCCCGTAAATGCAAGCTCTAGAGTAAATATTTATGTTAACTCCATATCAGAAGAAGATATGACTTTAGTTCGTGCAGCAAAAGATTTAACTACAAAGGTAATTATAACAAGCCTGCATACTGATTCAGAGGATAATGCAACTTCTGCTATTGTCCTTAGCCTGCCCTACTCATACCATCATTTAAGAGATATGATAGAAGAAAGGGAAAGAATGTATAATGCAACACTTAAAAAAATTGATGATATTTATTAAAAGGAGATAAAATATGTTTATAGATTTTCCGTTAAACTGCACTAAAAACTCACTGGAAAAAGTAACAAAAATAATTGAAGAAAATAAAAAAGAAATAGAAAAATTACTTAGTATCAAAAAGAAAACTTATATTAATTTTATGCGTCCATTAATGGAGCTTGATAATAAGTTAAATGAATATTTTACACCTGTAGCACATTTAAATTCTGTGTGTGACAGCAAAGAAACAAGAGAATCTTTTTCCATATGTTTACCAGCTATCAGCGTATATTCTTCAGAATTTTCTCAAAATAAAAATATATATAATGCTGTGCTTGAAATATCAAAAGAAGAAAACTTATCAAAAGAACAAAAGAAAGTTATAAAAGACAGCCTTGTCATGTTTGAATTAGGTGGCGTTCATTTAGATGATAACAAAAAACAACGTTTAACTGAAATAAACACACGACTTTCTGAACTTTCTGATAATTTTAATAAAAACCTGCTTGATGCTACAAATGCTTTTGAGCTTATTTTAAAAGATGACGAACATATTAAAAATATGCCTGAAAGTGATAAAATGGCAGCAAAAGTAAAAGAAGGTTACAGGTTTACACTGCAAGCTCCATCATATATTGCATTTATGACTTACTGCTCCAATAGAGAGTTACGGGAAGAAGTTTACCATGCTTATATGACAAGAGCAGAAAATAACAGCAGTATTATTGAAGAAATATTAAAATTAAAAAATGAAAAAGCACACATGTTAGGATATAAAAATTACAGGGAAATGCGTAATAAAACTATGAGCTGCCCTAGTGCAGATGATGCATTAAGTTTCCTTGAAAATTTAAGTAATAAAGGTAAACCTTATGCCCTAAAAGAATTAAAAGAAATGCAGGACTTTGCAAAAAGTAAAGGGGTTGATAAAATAGAAAGCTATGATACTGCATATATGGCAAATTTGCTGAAAAAAGAAGTGCTTGATTTTGACAGCCAGCAATTTATGCCTTATTTTGAAAAAAATAATGTAGTTAATGGACTTTTCTTATTTTTACAAAAACTTTTTAATATTAACTTTCAAGAAGTAAAAAATGTTCCATTGTGGCATGAAAGTGTGCAGTGTTATAACATATTAGACAGTGATAATAAACCTTTTGCTAGGCTTTATATTGATTTGGAAGCAAGACCTGAAAAACGCGGTGGTGCCTGGATGAATAACTGGCACACAAGGCGAGTTGATGATAAAGGTGTTACTCATTTAAGTGATGCTTTTATTGTGGCAAACTTTCCACCTGCAAAAGACGGCAACCCTTCTCTTTTACGTCATGATGATGTGCATACCCTTTTTCACGAAGCAGGACATGCTATTCATCATTTATTTTCAAAATGCAGTGAAAACGATGTATCAGGTATTAATGGTGTAGAGTGGGACGCTGTTGAGTTTCCTTCCCAGTTTTTAGAAAACTTTGCTTATGAAGAAAAAGTATTAAAACTTTTTGCACGCCACTATAAAACTGGGGAAATTATACCTGATGAATTAATTAATAAATTAATAGAAAATAAAAACTTTCAGTCAGGTATGTTTTTAGTTCGCCAGCTTGAGTTTGGTATATTTGATTTAAAAATATATGAAAAAGACTACACTTATGAAGAAGTGCATAACATAATAAAAGAAGTTCGCAAAGAAACTGCTGTTATTACCCCACCTGATTATGTAATATTTGAAAACGGCTTCAGCCATATTTTTGGTGGTGGATATTCTGCTGGATATTACAGTTATAAATGGGCTGAAATGCTTTCTGCCGATGCTTACCTTGAATTTAGTAAACACGGTGTATTTGATGAAAAAATTGCTAAAAGTTTTAAAGAACATATTCTTGAAAAAGGTGGCAGCCAGACTATGCAGCAGCTTTTTACAGAATTTATGGGCAGAAAACCAGATGAAAATAAACTTCTTGAACTTATGGGTATGAAATAATATGCGTCATCTATTGACGCAACCCTGTTATATATACAAAATATAATAAATTTTAAAAAAGGGATAAATATGATTACCTGTCTATATATACCAGAAGATAAAAAAGCGTTAAATTATATTGCTGAAATTACTAAGCCTAAAGATGTATATGAAAATAAAACATGCTTAATAGTGCCAACAGAGCGTAATGTGCGTCATTTAGCATCATATGGGTTTATGTATACAGATATTTTATCCCTTTCTAGTTTTTATGATTTGGCAATTGAATATGATAATATACTGCTGCCAAAAGAGCTGCGCCCATACTATCTTCTCAAAGCCGTTGAAAAACTAAATAAAGATGAAATATATGCTGTCTTTAAGAATAATAATGAAGATTTTACTAATAATTTTCTTTCCTTTGCAAAAAACACTAATAACATATTTTCTTTTTACAGAGAACTTTTTGCAGAACATGTATCCGTGGAAGATTTATCAAAAGCTTCCCTTTATTCTGATTATGAAATGCAGATAAATATACTTACAAAACTTTGGGATATATATTTAGAGCTTATTCATAAAGATAATTATATGGATAAGTGGGAAACATATAATAATTTTAAATTAAATGAGTATTTTATAAATTCATATAGTGAATATATATTTCTAATTAACGGTTTTCTTACAAAATATGAGCTTACCTTTATTAAAAATATAGGCACTATGCAAAATGTATGTGTTGTTTTTAACTATGCGGGCAGCCTTTATAAACAGCATAAAGAATATGAAAAATTCTTTAATACTTCATCACTTAAAGATAAAAATATGCCTTTATTAAATAATAATAATGTGCAGATTTATGAATGTGCTTCAAATATATCTCAAATTGAATTAATCACTAAAAAAGCATTTGAAATAAATAAAAAACATAATATTCCATTTAATAAAATGGCAGTTGTTATGCCTGATACAAGCTGTAAACCATACTTTATTTTGCTTGATGTTTATAAGCTGTTTGATGTTTCTGCAGGTGATGAAATGTCAAACACTAGAATATATACCCTGCTTGAAAATCTTATAAATATTTATGAAGATTTATATAGCTTTAATAACACACCTATAAATAATATTATTACACTATTTTCAGACAGCTTTTTACTTGCTATAGATGAAATATCAAATATAGTTAGCGAGTGCAATAAATTAATAGAAAATAACAGGCAGTATATCAATAAAGATGATTTGTGTAATATAAGCTTTATCAAAAAATATTTTTATGAGCTTTTAAATGCAGATAAAACTATGACTATAAATAAAACTGCAAATATATATAAAACACTTTTAAAAAATTTAAAAGATATACTTACAATAGAAAAAGATGAAATACAAAAATGTATTATTGCCGTTGAAAAAGTGAGCACAACTTATAAAAATATTAAAGATGAAGTAAGTTTTTTAGAATCATCTCACCTTATACTTTCAGAAATAATGAGCCTTTCCATTGACCTGCCAAAAAGGGAAATAGCAGTAACAGGAATATTAGAAACAAGAAATATGAATTATGATATTATCTTTATGCCTTTTATGACAGAAGAACTTTTCCCACCTAAAAGCAGTAAAGATTTATTTATTAATACAGAAATTAGAAACCAGCTTAACCTGCCTACATATATAGACAGGGAAAATTTAATGAAAAACTATTGTTTTCAAATTATTAACCATGCAAAACTTACTATCTTTTCATATTCTGATGAGCTTTCTTCTATTCGCAGAAGCTCATTTATTGAAGAAATTATTGTAAAAAATAATTTAAAAGTAGAATATTTTTCACCAAAAGAAATATCTCTTATTAAAACAGACACTTACCACTATAATATAAAAGATAATGAAATCTCCATTGAAAAAACTGATGATGTAGTAAACCATTTAAAAAACTTTACATATTCTGCTTCTGCATTAAATGTATATAAATCATGCTCATTAAAGTTTTATTTTAGGTATATATTAAATATTGATAAAGGGGTAGAAAGTGTAGAAAGCCTTGATAACCAAATATTTGGTATTATTATTCATAATGTTTTTAAAGAACTTCATAATAAAGGTATTACCCCACACAGTGATAAATATAAAGATGAATTTAAAAAAGAATTTACTAAATTAATAAAATCATATGATGCTTATAACCACAGTAAAGTAGAACAATTTATAGCAACTTTTATATACAACACTTTAGAGCAGATAGTTAATGCAGAAATAACACATACTAATGAAGGTTATGAAATACTAGATAGAGAAAAATGTATTACTGCAACATTTAATAGATTTAATATAAAAGGCTTTCTTGATAAGGTAGAAATCAAAGATAATAAAATATATGTTACAGACTATAAATATAAAGATATAAAAAACATAAAAATAATAAAAGATGATAATTTTGATAATGTAGATGATATTCAGCTTGTAATATATGCCATATTAATAGAAAAAGAAATGAAAAAGCTGCCTGAAAATATTTTTTACTTTAGCATAAAAGAAGATTTTAAATATTTTGAGGGCTTTGATATGGAATTATATGATAAATACAAAGTGCATATAAAAAATATGCTAAATGAGATTGTAGATAAAAATATAAACTTTACTCAAACAGATAAACTTAAAAATTGTGATTTTTGTTCATATAACAATATATGTGGGAGGAATAATGGCTTCTTCGCTAAATAAGTATGATAACCTTGCTTTAGAAGCATCAGCTGGAACTGGTAAAACTTTTCAACTTGCTATGCGTGTTGCAGGAATGCTTTTAACAGGTGTTGCCCCGCGTGATATTTTATGCCTTACATTTACTAAAAAAGCAACGGCAGAAATGAAAGAACGCATTATTAAGTTTATTAACTCTATGGCAGAAAATACTGCCAGTGAAAGTGAAATAGAATTTATTACACCTTTAATGAAAAAATATGCAAAACAGCTTAAGGTTGAATTTTCAAAAGAGTTTATTCAAGAAAAAGCCATTATTGCAAGGAATAATTTATTTACTTATTTTTCTGAACTAAATATTAAAACAATAGATTCATTTAATAATACTATCCTTCGTATTTTCCCGTTTGAAGCTGGATTTCGCCCTGATTTTAATATAGAAAGCGATGATGAAATAGATATTATAAAAAAAGAAGCTTTTGATAATATTATTGCAAATATTTTAGATGATAAAGTTTGGAAAGAAATTCTTGAAAAATTATACAGTGTGTTCAATATCGCTGCCAATAATTTTATACCATGGCTTCAAAATTATACAGAATATACCACAAATAATATTTTAAACCTAGAAATTACTATGCAGAATGCACCAGATAAGCATAAAATTAATGAAATGCTTAATAAAATACTAGAATTAAGAAATAATATTAATACTCAGTGTATAAAATTTATGCATACTTTTGAAGCAGATGAGCTTGGTATAAACCAGTTAAAAACATATGAAAAATTAAACACTAAAAAAATAGATGAAATAGCCTGCAATAATTTAATAAAAGTAGAAAACTTATCTGATGCACCTTCTTTTAAAAAATATGATTTTTCCCAAAACCAGTATAATATACAAAAAGATATAAGAGATAATATGCAAAAATATTACCTTTTGCAAGGTGATATTATTACAGGGCTTGCTCTAAATCTTGGTGGACTTCTTTATGAAAAAATGAAAGAAATAAAAAAAGAAAGAAATATATTAACATACAGCGATATTAGTGAAGAAGTTTATTATATGCTTTCAGATAAGCACTCACAAATAGATAAAGACTACCTTTATTTTAGGCTTGATGGTAAAATAAACCATTTATTAATAGATGAATTCCAGGATACTTCCATTTCTCAGTGGCTCACATTAAAACCACTAGCCGAAGAAGCAATGGCTGGGCTTGGCCAAAAAGATAAAATAGGCAGTTTTTTCTATGTGGGAGACCCTAAGCAAAATATATACAGATTTCGTGGTGGAAGCTCCAGCCTTTTTAGAACTCTTTTACATGAATATAAAGATAAATTACAGGCAGAAACTTTAAATACAAATTATAGAAGTGGCAGTCATATTGTAGAGTTTGTAAACAATCTTTCTAATAATATATATAAAAGCAATAAAGAGCTTTTTTCCATATTTAATATAGACCAGAAAGCATATCCTGAAAATGGTGATGGTTATGTAGAAGTAACACACGCATTAGATGAAAAAAAATATTACCTTGATTATACAAAAGAAAAAATAGAAAAATGTATTAAAGCAGGCTATACATATAAAGATATAGCAGTGCTTACAGTATCTAATAAACATGGTGGAGATTTAATTGACTATTTAGAAGAAAATAATATTCCTGTACAGGTAGAAACATCATCAAAACTAACAAGCTGCCAAGCCTTTCAAATATTATCTGCCCTTGCTGTATTTATAGAAACTGGCGATACCTTTTCTTATCTTACTTACGCCCTTTCCCACCCTAAAGCTTATAATAATTCCTTTATAGAAAATAAAGAAAATATTATAAAAGATATGAATAGAATAAAAAACTATATAAAAAATATGACTAACTGCTCTATTTTTGAAAAAATATTATACCTTATAAATACACTTGATTTACAAAGCAGATTTAGTAATAACCCAGATTTTTATGCAGTTATTGATGCTATGGAAAAAGGAGCATATGGCGAAAAAAATATAAGTTTATTTATGGAAAAAGTATATAAGGCAGCAGCAGATAAACAATCATCTTCATCATCAAGCAATAATGCTGTTACCATTATGACCATACATAAATCAAAGGGTTTACAATTTCCTGTTGTAGTAATTCCAAACTTAGAAGTTGATTTAAAATTAAATGCAGCAAATACACATCTTTTTGTATCTGATAATAAAGAGTTTGGCAATTCAGACCTGTGCTCTGTTTATAAAAAGGATATCCATACATATATCTCTGGCACAAAAGCAGAAGAATATATGAATAATGAAAATAACCTTATTATGCAGGATAATATAAATATGCTCTATGTTGCTATGACAAGGGCCGAACAAGCACTTTTTATGAATATTAAATACTTTAAAGATACACCTACTAACCTTTCCCAGTATGTAAGCCAGTTTATAGTAGAAGATGAAATATATGGGAAATTAAAGCCACTTAAGAAAGAAAAAGTAACTGAAAGAAAAAGCGTAAAAATTAATGTGGAAATAGAGAAAGAAAAATCTTTTGGCACTGACAATGCATGGTTTGATACAGATAAAAAGGAAACACAAAGTTACGAAGCGACACTTTTTGGCTCATGTTTGCATGCTGGATTAAATATTTTAGAATATAAAAATGATGCAACTATTAAAATGGCAGAAAAACATATGATGGCTCATTTTGGTGCATTATTATCAGAAAATAATATGAACTTAATATGTGAATATATTAAAAAAGTATATAACAATACTGCCTGGCAGAAACTTTTTACAGGGCGTGTTTTTAAAGAAAGACGTATTGGAGAAAATAACACCCTTTATGCTGTTGATATATACAGTGAATTAGATGATAAAATAATTTTAATGGACTATAAAACTGGATTTTTAGATAATAATAGAATAAATGATTATTCTGATAAATTAAGAAAATATGCCAATATATTAAGAAAAATATATAATAAACAAGTAGAAACATACATATTTCATATTGAGAGTAATCAAGTAATATTAACACAATAAAGGAATTTGTATATTATTTTATATACTTATTTATAATTTTATATTGATTTTTCATTATTTTTATATAATATTTACCATATGAAAGTGTGTCTCGTTATTATATTTACCATTACAGTTTGTATATTTAGCTTTTCATGTTTGTATGCTGGTAATAATACTGGTATAAAAAGCAGTGAAAAAATGGCAGATAATGAAAGTGCAGCAGGTAGTGAAGAAGTGCCAACACATAATAGTGTTAAAATAACTGACGGCAGCATTGATAATGCCAACGCCCTATACTATTCGGCTGGTAAAAACTACTATCAGGAAATAGTAAAACGCTATATGGATAAAGATGATATTGTAGGGTATTTAAACAGCCCTGTTATATCTCCATTTAGCTCTACTATAGCAGGTAACACTTTAACAACTTATGCACTGCCATATTATGGTAATATTACATATTATGGTGATCAAAACTCTCCACTTTCACGTTTTAGCACAGGTATTACAAGGTTTACCACAAAAAGTATGGCAATTTTTAACAAAGAGAGTGAAAATACACTTCTTTCTGATGATGTTTCAAATATATTACTAAACTCTCTGCTTGGTTATTTTACAGGTAATATATTTGGCTTAAATATTTGGAGCTCTACAGATATTGCATATACTTCAGGTTTTGAAGCAATAGTTAAACCATTTAGAAATATGCAGTTTTCTTATTCTTATATATCAGAATATAATATTAACTATACAACATTTCAATTTAAGCTAGGCTATAACCGCAATGGAAACCTTGCTGTTACAAACATGCATTCTTTTAGTGATAATACACCGGTTAATACTACTACTGGTGTTGAATGGCAGTTTTACTTCTAAATATTTTCAAACATTTTCTTGATTTGTGAGTGGTGAATAACTTTTGATACTATTAAACCCATTAATATACCAGTAATAACAGCAGACAAAAGCAATATACCTACAAGCCTTGTATATAATATACCTTTAACAATCCAAAAATTTGCTACAATAATCTGAGTCATCATATGGCTTACTGCACCTATTACGCTTATTGTTACTATATCTAATTTATTCTTAAATAATCTATAACATAAAGCCATAAATATAAATGATACAAAAGTAGCAGGCATACTTAACGAAAATTTAAATATAATATTAGATGAAAATATAGGAACAATAAATGCTTTTAACATGGCAGTTAAAAAAGCATAAGGTGTTTCTGATAAACAAAGCATAATAAGTATAGGAATATTTGAAAGCCCAAGACGAATAGCAGGCACAGGGCTTGGAATAAAATTTTCTACCACCCCCAAAACTATGCTAAAAGAAGCCATAAGCCCTGTAAGAATATATATATTTATTTTCATTATTCAGCCTTTAAAGTGTCTTTACAGTCAATAATAAATGCTACTTTATTAGGTGCACATACTATGGCATCACCACATTTTGAAATAGCTGGCGTATTAACACATATCTGATTAGCACAGTCTGAATGGGTTACACTAACAGTTTCATCTTTAATTATATAATCAATACTTTTATATGCTGGGTGTTTTTTGCCGTTAATATCCACCACATTAGAATAAAGATTAAACTCACCGTCTTTAAATGGTATATAAAAAGTATCCTGCTCAACTACAAGTATAAGTTTTTTGTTACTGGTTCCATTTTCCTGTGATGATTTATAAGAAAATGGATTAAATATAAATATAATAGAAATAATAAAGAAAAATAATATTACAGCAATATTTATAACTCGAACCATAAATCACCAATATCAAAATATATTAATATAAATACATTGTCAAGATAAGTATATATAATAAATGAAGTTATAGATTATAAAAATAGACAAAAAAACACTGACACATATAACAAAATCATATGTAAAAATACTACAAATATAAGAAAGGTGCTTATATTAATAGATGATACATAGACATATACTTAGTTACTAAAAAACGTAAATAATACATACACTACATATAATATACTAAAAAGCACCAGAAACTATGTAATAATTTATACTACTGTTTTTTTACATTAACTGCTTGAAGACCTTTTTCGCCTTCAACTGATTCAAACTCTACTTTATCGCCCTGCTTAAGAGTTTTATAACCTTCGCTTTGAATAGCTGAAAAGTGTACAAATACATCTGCACCATTTTCATCTGTTAAAAAACCATAACCTTTCGAGTTATTAAACCATTTTACTACACCACTTTGACTCATTTCTAACCCTCAATATTTACATTAGATATAAACACTATATTACAAACTTATATCTAATAAATTTAATTTTGTCAAGTTTTTTAATACCAAATGCATTTTTTTAGTCTTATTTTATAATAATATTATTTGAATATTATATTGATGTATGGTATTATCTGGGCAATATTTTAGTTTAAGGTTACATAATTATGGAATATAAAAATATTGTGCCTGCAGTTTTCAAAAAAAGACCAAACAGATTTATTGCTGAATGTGTTATAGATAATGAAAATGTAATAGTCCATGTAAAAAATACAGGCAGGTGCAGAGAACTGCTTACTAATAATGCAAATGTATTTTTAGAATATTTTCCTGATACATTAAGGAAAACAAAATACGACTTAATCTCTGTATATAAAGGTGAAAGGCTTATTAATATGGACTCTCAAGTGCCTAATAAAGTAGTATATGAAGCAATAAATAGCGGCAGGAACATATTATCTTTAAATAACCCTGTAACTTATATTAAAATGGAGCAAAAATATAAACAGTCTCGTTTTGATATATATGCAGAAAGTAATAATAATAAAATATTTATAGAAGTAAAAGGTGTTACATTAGAAGATAACAACATTGCTATGTTTCCAGATGCACCTACTGAACGTGGTATAAAACATATACGTGAGCTTATTGATGCCTATGAAAACGGATATATGGCGTATATTATCTTTGTTATCCAAATGGAAAAAGTTAAATATTTTACCCCTAATTATAAAACCCATAAAGAATTTGGAGAAGCTTTACAATATGCCTTATCAAAAGGTGTTAAAATATTAGCTTATGACTGTTTAATATCAAAAGACTCTATTATATTAAATAACCAAGTAGATATAAAACTATAATTATTTCCACCACTCTGTATTTAAGTCTGCTTTATTTGGGCACTGTGTAGTAGTTAAGCTTGCATAAACAGAATCTACTACTGTTTTCATATTTTCTATTGTTCTTTTACCTATGGTAGAATTACTCCAGTCTTCAAGGCCAGAATATTTAAATGTGCCGGATTTTTTAATTAAGCGTGATACATTCACCCTAACCATTCTATCAGACTGTATAAAATAACCAACAGAACCTCTTAAAAACATACCATCTCTAGTATCTTCTAGAGTAATAACGGCTGATTTATCAGGATTTTCCATGCTGGATATTTCAAAAAGTTTAGAAGGATCATCATATAATGAAGGCAGACTTTCTGTGCTAAAAGTCCCCTTTAATGCATACATTTTTATAACTTCTATTTGATAGCCGGGCATTACAAGTTCATATAAAAGTGCAATATTATCACCATCTTTGACTTTACTCATATCTATATATCTAATCTGGTCAGAAAAATCTACTTTAATACATGGGTAATTATTATCTTCTAAAGTATATACTTTAATAGTAGGCTTGGCAGCTTTTGGAGCACAGGCAGATAAAACTATTAAAAGCAGTAAAAGTAATAATATATGTATTTTTCTCATATTCATAACCTCAAATAAAATATACTAATTTAACTAGCAAAAACTATGCCTTTTATACATTTTTTATCTTATACTTTTTTTTTATTAAATACAATAAAATTTCTCTAATATTTTTTTAATGTGTGCCGATAAGTAAGTCATGAAAGCAAAACATTATATTTTGACTTTAATTTTAATTTCTTTTATTTTTTTACTACCCAAATCACCACAGGTAGCAGCAGGCTCCGAACTTGACACGCTCCAAAATTTAAGCTCCTACCTATGTTATGACTGCTCTTGTGATGATTTGGGTAACTGCTCCTGCAAAACATGTGATTATGAATCAGATAATGCCACTTTGTCTGAGCTTTTAAGCGGCAGTGATTGCACATGTAACACCTGCTCTGCATTTGATATAACTAATAATCCATACGATAAACTATATGAATCAACTTGTGCTGCCTGCACATGTGATAATGAAACTGTTCGTCACTTAAAACAAATGTTTTTACAGGCAACAGATTTTAGTGTATGTGATAATAAATCAAAACTTTTAAAATTTCCTGAAGGTTCCTATTTAGAAAAATGTGTTAGGGAATATACATCATGGACAAGGTGGCCAATATCTTGTGCTCAGGCTGAAAACATTACAATGCTGAAATGTGATGATCCAAATATTACTTCATTAGAAGGTATCCAGCAACTTGTAAATTTAAAACTTTTAGATATGGGAGAACAAGGCACTCAAATTGATGATTTAATGCCTGTTCGTAATCTTAAAAATTTACAAAGGCTTGAAATTCCAAATTCTGAAATAACAAATATAGAATACCTTACACGGCTTCCTATGCTTAATACTCTTAATTTAAGAGGCAACCATATTACAGATTTAACTTATCTGCCATATATGTATCCACTTAATCAGCTTGATTTAAGCTATCAAGGGTCAGATTACATCAGGGATATTACACCTATGGCGTATATGTCAAACAGTATGCAGACATTATCATTACAAGGCAATAAAATATCAGATATTTCAGCTCTTGCTAATTTTAGAGCATTAAAATATTTAAGTATTAGAGATAACAGGATTACATCTATTGCTGCTCTTGATAATATGACCATATTATCAGGGCTTGATATGACTATAAATTTAATTACAGATTTATCGCCACTTACAAATAATACAATGTTAAATATTATAAAAGCAGACCATAACCTAATAACTTCAATAGAGCCATTAAGAAATTTACCAAAACTTGCTCAAATTTCATTTAAACATAATTATATTACAGATATTTCTCCAGTTTCTGAAATGTCATTTATGAAAAGTATGGCTTTTGACTATAACAGTATTACAGATGTAAGTTCTTTGCAGGATATTACAATAGTATCACCTATTTTATCCTTAAGGTTTACATATAACTGCATACCAGAAGATAATTATAGAAAAATAAGGTTTTTATATAATATTCAAGATGTTCATTTTGAAAACCAGTGTGAAAACTATCCACTAGATAATGTATTTGTAAATGGTGAAAATATAGTTAATATTGATTTAATCACTGGTCAAACCTGGCAGGATAATAATACAAATGATGGAACACTTCCCGGCGAAAGTTCACCTGGTGGCTGCTCTATTGCAAAGGGTAAGTCAACTGGAAGTGATATTATTATAATACTTGCCTTTTTAATTTTAGTATTTAAAGCAGTAAAATATATAGGCAGGAAAATATGGTAGTTATTATTAATATGGAGAAATCATATTATGAAAAAATAAAGAACAGGTCTATTTTTGGGGAAAGTTTAATATGTGATGATGGCTTTATTCATGGCTGTTTTAAGGAACAGTTTCATTTAATTGCACCAAGATTTAAGGGCAAAGAAGAAAATTATATTGTAATGGAAATAGATACAGATAAACTTATATCTGAAGTAAGGCTGGAATTTTCTTCATCTTTAAAGCAGGATTTTCCCCATATTTATGGCAAAATTAATAAAGAAGCAGTAATAAAATTTATAAGTATGAGTAAGTTTATATCATAACTTAAATTATTCATTTATATTTATATTAAATCATCAATTAGTCAGCACTTATTTACATACTATTTAAATATCATAGATATAATATTGCAATTCTTCAGTTGTATATATTTTAAAAACACATATTGATTTAATATATATTTTATAGTATAGATATTATATGAAGTATAGAGAGATATTAAAATTATTAACAGATGACGGGTGGTATCAGGTAAACCAGAAAGGCTCTCACAAACAATTCCACCACTCTGTAAAAAAAGGAACTGTAACAGTTGCTTATCACAAGTTAAATGATGATATACCAATAGGCACATTAAAAAGTATCAAAAAACAAGCAGGACTTTAAAACTCTTAGGGGTTGTATATGGAAAAAATGAATAAATTATATAATTATCCAGCTATATTTTATAAGGAAGATGATGGTAGATATTCTGTTATATTTCCGGACTTAAACCATTTAGCTACATATGGAATAGATTTAGATGACAGTATTAGAATGGCTATTGACTGTTTAGCAGGCTATATACATTCTTTAATTCTTAATAATCAAGAAATACCTGTTGCAAGCAATATACAAAATATTGATGATAATGTTATAAAAGATGAATTAGAAGAACTATATACTGATAAATCAAGAGTATTTGTAAACATTATATCTGTAAATGTGGCAGAATATGCAGAAAAACATTTCAATAAATCTGTTAAAAAAATGGTTACCATACCTCAGTGGATGGCAGATATGGCAGAAGCCAAAAAATTAAAACTCTCTAAATTATTACAAGATGCTATAAGAGAAAAAATACAAAGTGCATAATAAAAACTAAAATTTAAACTTATTTCTTAAGTAAAAATAGAATTTTCTTCATCTTTAAAGCAGGATTTTCCCCATATTTATGGCAGAATAAATAAAGAAGCAGTGCTAAAAGTAAAAAGTTTAGACGAATTTTTAAAATAATTTATAGGAACTACAAAGTCTTTACATTATTTTATATATTATAGATATATTGCACAGTAGAATATATAAATCTTATAATTCATTAATAAATATATTTATTTTATATTTTACCACTACGACTTCATATAAATTTTAGATACTTAAATAAATCTTGACATTCCCCCCCCTGTGATAAAATGAGGTAGTAAATGACTATGGAGGAATGTATGAGTAAAAAAATTGTTCTTTTATTTAGTATTTGTATTAGTCTATTTATTGTTACTGCATGCAGTGATAGTAGCAGTAGTATTAGTTCAGGAAGCGGTAGTTCTGAAGGTAGTATTAGTTCAGGAAGCGGTAGTTCTGAAGATGGTAGTACAGAAGTTACACCTACAGGTAAAATAATAGGTATATATAGTGGTGGGAGCAGTTCTCAAGGAGTTAGCTTTTATGCTGTTTATGATGATGGCTCTCTTTATGCATGGGGAAAAAATAATGCTGGTCAATTAGGTGTTGGTGATACAATAGATAGAAATACTCCAACAAAGGTTACTGGTATTAGTGGAAAAATAAGAAAATTGATTCCATACACATCTACATCTACTAATTTTAGTGATTTCCAACATGTTCTTGCACTTATGGAAGATGGCTCACTTTATGGTTGGGGTTATAATAGTTTGGGTCAACTAGGTGTTGGTGATAATAAAAATAGAAATACACCAGCTAAAGTTAACCTGAACGGAAAAGTTGTTGATATATATAGTGCAGATAATTCTTATTTAGCACTTATGGAAGATGGTTCTCTTTATGGCTGGGGTAATAATTCTGATGGTGAACTGGGTGTTGGTGATACAATAGAAAGAAATACTCCAACAAAGGTTACTGGTATTAGTGGAAAAATAAAAAAAATAATTATGTCAACTTATGGTATATATACTAGTTCATATGCATTAATGGAAGATGGAACTCTATACGGCTGGGGCAGTAATAACGCCGCTCAATTATGTAATCTATTAGATCCTTTTACCCCTGAAAAAATTATGAATGGTTTAGACCCAGTAATTGCTACAGATATAGCTGCAGGCTACGGTTCTTTATTTTTATTTACTCAAGATAAAGGCGAATATACTTGTGGTAAAAATAATTTTAGGCAATTAGGGACAAATTATGTTAGTGGTGGTGATATGCGACAACCTGCACCAACAACAGCAAGCATAAATAACCAAATTGCAAGGTTATTTATTTTTGATGGATTTGTATATGGAATTTTAAAAAATAACATGCTTTTTTCATGGGGTAGAAACGAAAAAACTAATGGAACTTACCCTTTTATGTTAGGTAGAGATGTAATATTTTCTCCACAAAGTCCAGATCAAGTTCCTAATATTAGTGGCAATGTAGCTGATATTATAGTTGCATATGATAATCATAAAATTAATGCAATATATGCAGTAATGGATGATGGCTCTCTTTATGCATGGGGTTTTAATGGTAATGGTGCACTAGGTATTGGTAATACATTTGAAGTGCAAACACCACAAAAAGTTAATGGAATAAATGGAAAAGTAAAAAAATTATTCCCGCTTTATCAAGGTATATTAGCACTTTTAGAAGATGGTTCTCTCTATTCTTGGGGAAAAAATAATGTTGGTCAGTTAGGTGTTGGTGATAAAATGGATAAAAATACGCCAACAAAAGTTAATATTAATGGAAAGATAGTTGATATAATAATATATAATTATTCTGTATTGGCACTATTAGATGATGGCTCTCTTTATGCATGGGGTAAAAATGATGCTGGTCAATTAGGTGTTGGTGATAAAGTAGATAGAAATACTCCAACAAAAATAGATATTAAATAATATATTTATAAGAGGATATTCTTATGAAAAAATTTTTATATGTTACAATAATTATTTCTTTTATAGCTCTAATGGCAGGCTGTTCTGAAAACAAAAATACTGGGAATGGTAATAATGATAATGGCACAATTACTCCACCAACTAACCCAAATGAGATTACACATGAAACAACAATTGGTAAAACTGGCAAATATTCCATAACATTAAAAAACCCAAACAGTGCATCAGTGGTGATTAATGTTGATTATATTAATATCAGCAATCAAACAAATACATTTAAAATCACAGATACTACATGTGGTAAAATTGACAGCAGCCGAAACGCTATTACTGGCATGTTAACAGGTAATCAAGAATGTGTGGTAAATTATACTTTTACTCCAACAAACCTTTCTACCGATGTTGTTCCTTTACAGGTTTTATATAATATGGACCCTGTTGAAATTTGTAATAATTTAACTGCTGAAAATCTTCAAAAATTATCTGTTATAGAAAATTATAGAATTATTAACTATGCTTTAGATAATAACGGCAATAAATCTCCAGAAGTAGAAGAAGTTATCTTTAATGTTGATTATGCTATTTCAGGTATACCAACGACAACATATAAAACTACAAAAACTATTAATTTAGATAAAGGAACATATACTTATACTTATAATGATACGCTAAATAAACAAATTACAATTACACCAAAAGATACAAACTGCACAGTTTCTGGTAATACTTTAGAATCTATTACTGGCAATACATGTGAATTAGAGTTTGATTATACTGCTCTTACGTTAAACAAAATATTCGTTATTCTTGAGTCCACTACAAAAAACTATACTTTAGAACTAAAAAATACATCTAAAATTTCATATGTTATAGTTAATAAATCTTCTTCTTGGAATAATTTATTTCATACAGAATACCTTAAAGATTATAATAATATATTTGATTCTCCTAAATATAACGTAATGGAAATAGATAAACCAATGGATTATAAACTTGAAGGAAATGATGCTTCTAAATTTCAAGTTATCCCTGCACCATTTGATGGCTGCACAGTTACAGCAACGGATATAAGCCTGCCACAAGGTAAATCATCATGCTTTTTTTCTATAGACGTAGCAGATGAATTTAAAAATATTAATGCAACGTATAATGATGCTACATTAACTTCATCAACTCTTACAACACCAATAAATTTACAAATAGATGTTCTTATAGACTATTTAAAGTTTTTTCAAGAAGAAGAATGCTCTCAAATTCAACCATAATGTAATTGTATAATTAAATAAAATGCCTCAAACTGGGGCATTTTAAAGTTTACTTGCTTATTTTATTTACAAATTCTTTATAAAAATCTATTTCATCATATATTTTTATAAAGCCTTTTTTATTTACCATTAATTCTGATAATCTTTCATCATCTTGCATTTCATATATAAATTCACTAGGTAACATTTCAGGAAGAACTCCAGCATTGCTAGATACTACAGGCACATTACAAGCCATAAACTCCATTGCCACCCTGCATATTGCTTCACTACCTAAAGATGATATAACACCTAAATCTATAGCATTAATTACTCCAGTTACATCTTCTACTTTTCCTGTAATAATTGTAATATCTTCTAAATGATTTTCTTTTATCATTTCCTGCATTTCTTCATTTGATATATTTTCAGGAAAGCCTGCTAATATAATTTTTAAATTTTTCATTCCCTTGTCATATGCTTTCCTGCAGGCTTTTAAAAATACATTATGACCTTTTACTGGGTCAAACCTGCCTACTATACCTACTACAAAATCATCATCTTTTATGCTATATTTTTCCCTATATCTTTTTCCCTTTGCTTTATCTTCAAAAAACACTTTTCTATTAACACCACCATATATGGTTTTTACATGGTCATCTTTTGAGCCTACTATATCTTTAAAATATTTTTTTATAAACTCAGCTGATGTTATAATTTTATCACATGCTATATTATGGGTAAATTTAGTAAAAATATCTTTTCTTGGAGGGCGAACATCACCACGCACTCTTATTAATTTATAGTTTCTTCTAAATATAAACTTATCCAGTGCTATTATCCAAAACATTTCTCCCCTGTGGCAGCAAAGCACATCTGCATTGTTTTCACGGATAAATTTGTGAAGTTTTCTCATATTAGAAAAAAACGTAAAAAGATTATTTGAAGTAAATGGAGCTTCAAGAGTATTAATTCCAAGTTCTTTTGCATGATGTATAACAGGGGAAGAAGGCAGGCCTGCTATTGCTGCCTTATCCCCTTGTAATATTGCACTTTCTGCTAGTTTATAAGCATACCATGCAGTAGCATTAAACCACCGCACATTTATTAAATGCACTATATTCATACTAATCAGACTGTTTTCTTAAATACGTTGGTATTTCAAAATAATCTTCATTTAATCTGTTACTAATGCCTTGCAGGTTATGGTCCTCTTTAGATATTCTTTTAAGTTTATCCTGCATATTTGCAACTATTGCACCAGTTGGTTTTGCTTTTTTAATATCTTCTACTTTAGTTAAGTTTTCTATTGTTTTACCACCTGCAATACCTGTTGCCACAATAGTTACAGAAATAGTACCGTCTGTTCTATCATCATAACTAATACCATCAATAATTAAAGCATCATTTCCAGCATGTTCATTAACAAGTGCCTGGATTTCAGAAACTTCGTCCATTAATAAATCGCCTTCATTACCTGTAATATTTAATAAAACTGCATAAGCACCTTTAATATTAGTATCAGATAAAAGTGGGCTTTTTAACGCATTTTCAAAAGCTTGTTTTGCTCTATGTTCACCACTTGCTGTGCCTATACCCATAACTGCTTTACCCTGCTGCCCCATAGCTGTTCTAACATCTGCAAAGTCAATATTAATATGGCCTCTAACACCTGCTATTTCGCATATTCCCTGAATACTTTGGCGAAGAACATCATCGGCCATTCTTAATGCTTCTTTATGAGTTAATTTATGCCCTGCGTCCTGCATACCGTCATTTGGAACTACAATGTATGAATCTACATAGTTTATAAGCTCTGCTAGCCCTTCTTTTGCAATATTAATTCTTCTGCTGCCTGCTGTTGTATGAGGTGTAGATACTACTGCCACAGTTAAAGCACCACTTGCCTTAGCTTCTGCTGCAATTACAGGTGCTGCTCCTGTACCTGTGCCACCGCCCATACCACAGGTAATAAATACCATATCTGCACCTTTTATAGCATTGCGAATTTCATCAATTGATTCAAGAGCATACTCTTTACCTTTTTCTGGTCTTCCCCCTGCTCCTAAACCTAACTTACTAATAAGTATTGCAGTTCCAGCACCGCTCACCTTTAATGCCTGCGCATCAGTATTTACGGCAATATATTCTACATTGCCAATATCTGCTGCTACCATGTTTGCAACTGCATTACCACCAGCACCACCAACTCCTACTACCTTAATCACTGCACCGTTTACATACGGTATCTGTTCATCAAGAAATAAATCGTCCATTAATATCCCCTCCGTTTAAATTCTTTTACGCCGCCTTTTAAAAGAATTTAAACTATATTATATTATATATTTAATTATTTTTTTAAATTTTAGAAAAACTCTTTTAACCAGCTTTTCATACGCTCCCCAACCTGCTTAAATGTGCTTTCTTCATTACCTGAAGCAATTATATTTTGGGAATGGCCATTCTTCGCATGTAATTTTGCAAGCCCTACAGCTGTTGCATATATTGGGTTATTTACCTGGTCTGAAAGACCACCAATATTTACAGGGTGTCCAACTCTCACATTTAACCCTAGAACAGATGAAGCAAGTTCTTCCATACCTTTAAAGTTAGACATACCACCTGTCATTACAACTCCTGCTGCAAGCATGTCTATTAATTTTTTATTTTTTAATTCACCTAAAAATAATTCGCATATTTCTTCTGCTCTTGCTTGTAAAATTTGAGCCATAACAGATTTTGAAATAGTGCGTGGTGGCCTGCCACCAACTGAAGGAACATTTATTACTTCATCAGGTGCTACTAAATCAGTTAATACACACCCTTCCGCAATTTTTATTTTTTCCGCTTCTGATTCTGAAGTGGAAAGCCCAGAAGTTAAATCACGGGTAAAGTTATTTCCACCAATCTGTAATACTGCTGTGTGATAGCATGCACCTCTATTAAATACTGCCATATCTGTTGTGCCACCACCACCATCAATTAAGCATACACCTATTTCTCTTTCGTCTTCAGTCAATACTGCTTCACTTGATGCTAACTGTTCTAAGTATATATCTTCAACAGCAATACCTGCTTTTGAACATGACTTTGTAATATTTGTAGCAGAAGAAACTGCACCTGTAACAATATGCACTTCCACTTCAAGACGAACACCACTCATTCCTATTGGATCTTTTATTTCGTCCTGCCCATCTAATATATACTGCTGTGGAAGAATATGCAGCACTTCATAACCCATTGGTATATTAACAGCAGAAGCTACTTCAATAACTCTATCTATATCATTTTGAGTTACTTCTCCACTTTTAACAGCTACAACACCACGTGAGTTAAAGCTTTCTATATGGCCACCTGCAATACCAGCACATACACTTTTTACAGTAACACCACTCATACGTTCAGCCATTGCTATAGAATCTTTTATAGCCTTAACAGTAGAATCAATATTTACAACCACACCTTTTCTAATACCAGTGCTAGGGGCTGAACCTAAACCTATAATATCTATTCCACCTTCCATATTTTGCCTTGCAACAACTGTACATATTTTTGTTGTACCAATATCTAAACCCACATATATATTATCTTTATGAGGCATGAAGCACCCCCTTTACATATATTCTTTTATCAATAGTCAAATCAGCATACTCAATAGTTTTATATCTTGATTTTATAGAATTATTATAAATTTCAAGATTTGCTTTTAAAAGCTCATAATCGTATGGACAGTGAAGCACTTGGTTATCAAACACTACTTCAAAACTGTAATCTTTTAATGTTATTTTTTTATCCCTTAATTCTGGCATATTCTCCAAAATAACAGCAAATCTCATAGCATTTTCCATATGTATTTTATTTTTTGCTGTAATATTAATATTATTGCATGCAATAGGCATTTCCCTTCCACTGCCTGTAAATACAAAACATTTGCCATTATTTGCAAACCCAAACAGTGCTTTTTCTTCATAAACTATTAAGTTTACTTTATCAGGCAGCACTTTGCTTGCCTGAATACGCTGCACCCATGGGTCGTTTGATACAATTGTTTCTTTTAGCCTGCTGTCAAAAAGATTAAGCCCTATAAATTTTGCCCCAATCTCTTTAATAGCCTGCCTGTCTGCATTAATAACGCCTTTTACTTCTACACTTTTAATAGTAAATACCTGCGTCTGTTTTATTTTTTCAACAACTGTAGCAGCTCCAAAGCCTATACAAAAAACTAAAACAGAAAGTAAAACTAATTTGATAATGCCGCCTTTCATTACCTTATACCCCTTTTACTTTTTATTATCAAGTGCTGCACTTTCAGCAATCTTTTTAACTATTTCCTCAAAAGATATACCAAGCTTACTTGCAGATTTTGGTACAAGTGATGTGGCAGTCATTCCAGGAACAGTATTCACTTCTATTACATAAAACTTTTTATCTGTTGCTATAAAATCAATACGAGCCATAGAACGACAGCCTATAGCATTATATGCTTTTACAGCTAATTTTTTTAATGTTCTTATTCTTGCAGGGCTTAAACCTGTATCTAAAAGATAATCTGTCATACCTGCAGTATATTTATTTTCATAGTTATAAAAACCTTTTTTAGGGCGTATCCATATAGGTGGAAAAGCAGTGCCGTCCATTACAGGTATAGTTAATTCTTTACCCTCAACAAATTCTTCGCATATTACTTTATTATCATATTTAAAAGCTTCTTGGACTGCCGCTTCATAATCTTTTTCATCATGAACAATTGTTACACCAATACTTGAACCCTGCCTTGCAGCTTTTACAACACAAGGTATAAATGGTGCTTTTTTATCGCCTTTATTTACTATTACATATTTTGGTGTATTTAGCCCATAATCAGTAAAATTTTGTTTTGCTAAAAGCTTATCAAAAGCAACAGCACTAGCAGCAACACCTGAACCTGTATAAGGTATTCCCATCATTTCAAGCATACCTTGAATACAGCCATCTTCTCCATATGTGCCGTGAAGAGCTAATACACAAATATCTGGCTTTAAATTTACAAGTTTTTCTGCTAATGTATAATCAGCATCAACAAGGTGAGTATTAGGAAAATTTTTTAAAAGTGCATCTGCCATATTTTTACCAGTTTTAAGAGATACTTCCCTTTCTGCACTCATTCCACCATATATTACACATATTTTTGTATTTTTATCCATCTTATAAACCCCTGTCCTTTAAGTATTCTGCAATTTTAAATGAAAAGTTTGTAATACTTCCTGCCCCAAATGTTATAATAATTGCATTATTTTCTTCTTTTTCTAATGTTTGAAGAAAATCATCTAGGTTAGGAAGATAAGTTACATCTTTAAAACCATGTTTTTGCACTTCACTAATTAATCTTGGAGCATCTATTCCTTCAATTGGCTGTTCTGATGCTGCATAAATATCTGTAATATATAATTTATCAGCGTCCATAAAGCATTTTGCAAAATCGCTCATTAAATTTTGAGTTCTTGTATATCTGTGTGGTTGAAATACCACTATTAATTTACTTTGTGGGCTTGCTTCACGCACTGCTTTTAATGTAGTTGCAATTTCTGTTGGGTGGTGGCCATAATCATCTATTACCACAAAATTATCACTTTTATGGCGTATAGACATTCTTCTTTGCACACCTGAGAAGTTTTTCAAAGTTTCTGCAATTACATTAAATTCTATACCCATTTCCATAGCAGCAGTTAATGCTGCAAGGGAGTTTAGCACTATATGGTCACCAGGAAGCATAATTTCAATATGCCCTAATATTTCACCATCTTTTTGCACATCATAAGATACGCTAAACCCATCTTTTTTAATATTTACTGCCCTAACATCTGCTTGAGCTTTTGTGCCATATGTTACAAACCTTTTTGTAATGTTTGGAATAATATCAGCCACATTATTGTTATCAATACATAAAACAGATGCACCATAAAATGGAACCATATTGGCAAATTCTGTAAAGCTCATTTTTACATCATCAAAATCTTTATAGCTTTCCATATGTTCATGGTCAATATTTGTAATAATAGCAATAGATGGATAAAGCATTAAAAATGACCTGTCACTTTCATCAGCTTCAGCAACCATTATATTACTTTTACCATAGCTTGCATTATTATTTGTGCTGTTAAGTCTTCCACCGATTAATATAGTCGGATCTAATTTTGCAGCTTTTACAATTTCTGCTACCATAGAAGTAGTAGTAGTTTTACCGTGAGAACCAGCAACTGCAACAGCATATTTTAAACGCATTAATTCAGAAAGCATTTCTCCACGTTTAATAACTGGTTTTCTTTCCTGCCTTGCTCTTGCAAGTTCTGGATTATCATCTCTAGCTGCACTTGTATAAACTATTACATCAGCACCTTCTATATTTTCTTCCTTATGACCTATACATATATTTATACCCATTTCTCTTAACATTTTCACATTGGCATTTTCACTAATATCTGAACCACTAACTTTAAACCCCATATTATGCAGCACTTCAGCAATACCACTCATACCAATGCCTCCAATGCCCACAAAATGAATATGAGAAAACCTTCCAAACACACTATTCACATTCCCACTCCACAAATATATTTTATACTAACTCTAATTCTTTAAATATTATCTCACTGCTTTTTTCTACATCTTTACCAAAAGCTGCTCTATATTTTTCTATATTATTTTTTATTTCATTTAATCCATTTATTAATGCTTTAGTATCTGCATTTTTTTCATCTATTATAATACACCTGCCACGTTCGTTTTCATTTAATGCATTATAATACTGGTGGTTTTCACTAGCTCCTGCAAAAGGTATGTATATAGCAGGGCATTTTAATGCTTTTATTTCAAAAACAGCACCAGCTCCAGAACGTGATATTATAATATCTGCTTTTTTCATTTCTTCTGCTGCATTATCTATATATGGCAATAGTGTTATTTTATTATCATAAATATCTAATTTATCGCCATACATTTGCATTGTTTCATCATATAATTTTTTGCCACACTGATGAACTATATTAAACCCATTATTTACCAGCTCATCAATACTATTGCAAATTAATGTATTTATTTTTCTACTGCCTTGAGAACCACCAAGAACTAATATACTGTTTGTATAATCCTTTTTTGGTTCAAGGCTGTAAAATACTTCTCTTACTGGGTTACCTGTAACAATAATTCTTCCTTTTGCATTTTTAGTATTTTCAAAAGATAAAAATACTTTTTTGCTAAACTTTGAAAATATTCTATTAACAAGCCCCATTACACTGTTTTGCTCATGGAGATATAAATCACACCCTTTTATTATGGCAGCTATGGCTGAAGGTGCTGCAGCAAAACCACCAGTTAGAACTACCTTATCACCTTTTTTTACCACTTTAAGTGCCCTTAATGTAGCTGATAACATATTAAAAACAGCCTTTATTTTACCAAATATTGATACTCCCATAAATGCACTAACTTTTTGCTCTTCAAACTCATATCCTAAAGGGGTTAGAATATTTTTTTCAATACCTCTATCTGATACCATAAAATAAAAGCTTATATTATTTTTTTTCAACTGTTCACTAATTGCAACAGCAGGGTATAAATGGCCACCTGTGCCGCCACCTGCAAATATTACTTTCATTCTTTTTCTACCTCATCAATACTTCTAAGTATTACGCCTATGAAAAACATGGTAACAATTAAGGCAGAACCACCGTATGATATAAAAGGAAGTGTCAGCCCTTTTGTTGGAAGTATGCCCATTACAACAAATACATGAACAAAACTTTGCACAAATAGTAAAAATGAAAGCCCAAATACAAGCAGTCTTTTAAATTTATCTTCATGCATAAATGCAGCCTGTAAATTTTTTCTAAATAAAAATACTATTATTAAAAATATTATACTTGCACCAATAAGCCCAGTTTCTTCTGCTATAATAGCATATATAAAATCCGTATGTGCTTCTGGTAAGAAAAATAATTTTTGAGTAGAATTACCTATTCCTTTACCAAATATTCCACCACTACCAACTGATGCAAGGCTTTGAATAAGCTGATAACCCTGCCCATACTGGTCCTGCCATGGATCAAGGAAATTTAAAAGACGAGCTTTTCTATATTCCCCTGCTAAAAGTGCTGCCACCATTACAGGAAGAACTATTCCTATAATGCCTAAAATATGAGTTATTCTTGCCCCGCCTACTATAAACATAGTAAATGCTACTGCTACTATTAGTGAAGTTGTTCCAAAATCTGGCTCTATAATTATTAATGAAGCAAGTATCCCTACAAGTAATGTGGCAGGTAAAAAACCTGTCATAAAATCCCACATTTTATCATGTTTTTTATCTAAATAATGGGCAAGATATAAAATCACTGTAAACTTTGCAAGTTCTGATGGCTGGAAAGTTATAAACGGAAGATATATCCATCTTTTTGCACCATTTGCCCCTGGCATAAAAAGCACAACTATAAGCAACACTAAAGTTATAAAAAATATTGGCATAACATATTTTCTATATACTTCCAGTGGTATTTTATACGCTACCAAAAGAACAATAAACCCAAGCATTACATGAATAAATTGTTTTATAAAAAAATATAACTCATTTTTTTCTAAACGTATTGCTTGTGTTGCACTTGTATTATAAATAAAAATAAGACCTATCATTATTAAAACTGCACATGTTGCAAGTATTTGAAAGCGAATATCCCGTATATTAATCATCTACTTTCCTCCAGTAAATTCAAGCACATATTCTTTAAATCTATATCCTCTATCTTCATAGCTTTTAAATTCATCAAAACTAGTGCAGGCAGGTGATAATAAAACTGTAATATCTTTCTCTCTTTTAGCTAATGCATTTACACATTCTTTTAAACTGCTATAACTTTCTTCTAAAACACCTTGTAAAAGTGGTGATAACTGCCCCTTTATTAAATCTGCTGCCTCACCAAAATAACAAATTTTACTAATATTTTTATTTATTAAATCTGCAAGCGGTGTATAGTCACTTTTTTTATCCCTGCCACCAATAAGCAAAATAGCAGGTTTTTTCATACTTATTAATGCAGTGTAAACTGAATCTACATTTGTTGCTTTAGAATCATTTATCCACTTAACACCATTTATTTCTGCCACAAGCTCTGTTCTATGTGGCATACTTGTTAAATTTTCTATTAAATTAGTAATATCCCCTTCAAAACTGCATACTTTATCAGCCATTGTTAATGCAAATGAAAGGTTAGTAATATTATGTTTTCCAAATAATTTATATTTTGATAAATCAACAATATATTTTCCAAAATCTAATATATTATTATTTAATTTTGGATAGCTTTTAAAACTATCATCAATATATCTAGCTTGAAAATCATAAAGTATTGCTTTATTTACAATTTTAGTATCAGTATTTGTTACAAAAAGTCCTTTTTTCTCAATAAAATTTAAAAGCAATAGTTTTGCTTCATAGTATTTATCCATAGTGCCGTATCTATCTAAATGGTCTTGTGTAACATTTATAATACAGCCTGCAACAGCTTTAAATCTTTTTAAAAGCTCTATTTGAAAGCTTGAAAGCTCTATTACAAATACTTCTGTATCTTTTTTCTCAAGGACAGCATCTCCAAATGGGTAACCAATATTACCACAAGCACAAGCTTTTACACCTGCATTATTTAAAATATGTGCTGTTAAAAAAGTAGTGGTAGATTTGCCGTTTGTGCCTGTAATTGCAATAATTTTTGCATTTTTATCCATTTGGTTATATGCAAGCTCTACTTCGCTTGTAATATTGCCACATATATTTTTATATTTACTTAAATCAATACCCGGACTTACAACCACTTCATCATATTCATTTTTATACTCAGAAATATTTTTATAATTTTCATTTTTATCATCAAATATTTCTATTTCCTGATAGCCTTTTATTTTAAGCAGTTTTTCAGCTGCCGCACCGCTTTTGCCATATCCTATAATTGCTGCTTTCATAATATTACCTTAATTTTAATGTGCTAATAGCAAGTATTGCTAATATAAATGTAATTATCCAAAACCTAATAATAATCTTAGGTTCGCTCCAGCCTTTTAATTCAAAATGGTGATGAAGGGGTGCCATTCTAAAAAGCCTTTTACCATGGGTTATTTTAAAGTAACTAACCTGTAATATTACAGATAATGCTTCCATTACAAATAAACCGCCAACTATGGCAAGTAAAATTTCCTGTTTTACCATGCAGGCAATTAAACCAAGTGAACCGCCTATTGAAAGACTGCCTACATCTCCCATAAATATGGTAGCAGGAAATGTATTAAACCATAAAAACCCAAGCCCTGCACCAAACATAGCTCCACAAAATACTGCTAACTCACCAGTCTGTGGAAGATGTGGAAGATATAAGTAGCTTGTAAATGTATAGTTACTCATAATGTAAGCAAATAAACCATACACTCCAAAAGCAGTGATTGCTGGCACTGTAACAAGCCCATCAAGGCCGTCAGTTAAATTTACTGCATTTGCAGTTCCTACTATTATAAAAACAGCAAAGGGTACATATAACCATTTAATATCAATAATAAAATTTTTCAAAAATGGCAGAGTAATTGAAGTTACTTTACCAGAATTATCAAGTTGTATAAGTAAAAAAACTATAATTGTAGAAAGAAGTATTTCATAAAAAAGTTTACTTTTACCACGCATACCCTCTGGGTTTCTTTTTATTGTTTTAATATAATCATCAGCAAAACCAACCAACCCAAAGCCTACAAATAATATTAAAAGTAGAATAATATAGTGGTTTGTAATATCTGCCCATAATAAGGTAGATAAAACTGTTGTACCAATAATCATGATGCCACCCATAGTAGGTGTGCCCTCTTTTGATTTATGACGTTTTGGCTCATATCCTTTAGTAATTTGAGAAAGTTTCCATTTTCTTAACATGTCTGTAACAACATTACCTATAAGCATGGTAATAATAAGAGCCGTCAATGTGGCAAACATAGTTCTAAATGTAATATATTGAAATACGTTTAGAAAACTTAACTGACTTGATAATGGGTAAAATAAATTATAAAGCATACTTCTCTCTCACTTTTTCTACTTTTCTTTTATAGCATTAACTATATCTTCAAACTTTTTAGCACGTGATGCTTTTACGATTACTGCACCACTTTTAATTTCTTTTACTTTTTTAATACATTCTTCTTTTGTGGCAAATATAATTCTATTTTCAAGATTACTTGCTTTTTCATAGCTTTTACCTACTAAAAAAAATGTAATATCTTTATAAGTATAAGCAAGCTGAGTTATCTCATTATAAAATGCTTCTTCAAAACCTTCAATTTCTGCCATTTCTCCATATACTGCATATTTTGGTAAAATGTTAATTAAATTTAAGCTTTCAGCACTTTTAATGTATGATTCAAAACCCGCATTATAGCTGTCATCTATTAAGAAAATATCACCTATTTTCTCTATACTTCCATGTCCTTTTGCTACTTTATATTTTAATAATCCTGCTGCAATTTTTTCTTCACTAATATTGCAAAGAAGTGCCGCATATATGGCACACAGTGAGTTTTCTGCCACATGTAAATATGGGTGGTTAAGCCTAAACTCTATTTTAGTAAGGTTTGTTTTAAAAGTAATATATTCTCCATTATGCTTATATTCTGTTATTCTTATACCAGAATGAGCACTTTCTCCAAATGTTCTAAATTTAAAATCACCTTTTGGAACAAATGGAGTAAGCATAGTAGGTATAATAAATTCACCACCTGCAACCAGCCCGTCACTTATACTCATTTTTTCAAATATGAGCCTTTCAAAAGTTTTAAATCTGCCAATATGAGCATGTCCTACATTTGTAACAATTGCCATATTTGGACGGACTATTTCAGTTAATTCTTTTATTTCGCCAAAATTATTTGAACCAAGTTCAATAATTATAGTTGATGCATTATCATCTATACCGCAGCCTGTTAAAAGCACACCAAGCATATTATTTTTATTACCTTCTGTTGCATATACTTTTTCATTTTCTTCAAAAATATATTTCAACATTTCTTTCATACCAGTTTTTCCAAAAGAACCTGTAACAGCAATAATTCTAACATTTTTTTTATGCACTCTTTCAAAGTTATGTTTTCCTACTGCCTGCATATATTCTAATGTATCTTTTACCAGTATTTTATTACCATTTATTTTTTCATACTCTTTTTCATTATCCATAATAACAGCAGCAACTTTTTTATTTATGGCACTTTCTGCATAAAGGTTACCGTCTACATTTTCACCTTTACTTGCAAAAAATAATGAATTTTCTTTTACAAGCCTTGAATCTAAAAATGCTCCATTAATTTCAATATCATTTACTATGCTGCTTTTAATACATGGAACAGCTTTAATAATTTCTGATACTAACAATTAAAGCCTCCCCAAGTATTTCTGCACCATTTCCCTGTCATCAAAATGGATTTTTTCTTTACCAATTATTTGGTAGGTTTCATGACCTTTGCCTGCTATAAAAATAATATCATTTTCTTTTGCTAAAGATACTGCTTTTTCTATTGCTTTTTCTCTGTCTACTTCTACATAATATGTGCTTCCTGCAACTACACCTTTTACTATATCATCAATAATTGTTTCAGGGTTTTCTGTTCGTGGGTTATCACTTGTAATTACAGTAATATCAGAAAGTGATGTGGAAGCTTTAGCCATACGTGGTCTTTTTGTAGCATCTCTATCACCACCTGCACCAAACACTGTAATTATTCTACCACTTGCAACCTGCTTTAATGATGATATGGCATTAACTAATGCATCATCAGTATGAGCATAATCTACAAAGGCAGTAATATTTTTATTCATATATTTTTCAAGCCTTCCTGGCACATTTTCTAATGCTTTAATACCTTTTGCTATTATATCTAAATCGATACCTAAAGAATAAGCAGCACCTATTACACCTAAAATATTTTCTAAATTATACTCACCTATTAATGATGAATGAATATTTATAATTTTACCAAATACAGATATTTCTGCATCTATTCCATGAACTGTAGATGAATATTTAACAGGGTAAATATCTGCATTATTATTAAGCCCATTATAAGTAATTAAATTTTTATTAACTAATTTTGCTAATTTTTCACCGTATTCATGTCCTGTGTTTACTACCCTGTGTTTAGAGTAATCATCAGTAAAAAGTATTGCTTTTGCTTGAAAATAATGCTCCATATCTTTATGAAAATCTAAATGGTCGCCTGTAAGGTTAGTAAAAACAGCAGTTTCAAAAAAAGCACCATTAATACGCCCTTGAGCTAAAGCATGGCTTGATACTTCCATAGTAAGTGCTTTACAACCCTTATCTAACCCTTTTTTAAGGCTTGAAAAAACTAAAGCAGGGGAAGGGGTAGTATTATCTGTTTCAATAAATTCATCTGCTACTTTTATACCAGTTGTGCCTATTCTGCAAGTTTTATAGCCTGCTGTAGCAAATATAGAATCCATAATATATGTGGATGTAGTTTTTCCGTTTGTGCCAGTTACTGCCATAGAACGATATTCTGCCATAGGCTCATCATAAAAGGCTGAAATTGCTTTTGGAAGAATATTTCTACCATTTTTTATAACTGCATGGGCTATATTACTATCTAATTTAGTTTCTGATATAATAAATTTAGCTAGACCTTTATTATAAATGTCTTTCACATCTTTATTTGAATCATAACTTTCCCCAGCATATCCAAAAAATATTGTGCCATTAGGGTTTCTTGAATCTGTTGCTATATTTTCTATTTCTATATTTTCAGTACCATTAAAATGGACACTTTCTACATTTAATTTATCTACTAACTCTTTAATTTTCATTTGATACCACCTTAATTTCTTCATTAAAATAATGTTTTTCAGTGGATATAAATTCTGCTATTTGTCTAAATACATTTGCAGCAGTCGAACCACCATATATGGAACTTCTTGGAGATTCATATACTACTATCATAGCAACTTTTGGATTTTCAGCAGGAAAAACACCTGCGAAACTTGCTGAATAGTTTTGTGTAGAATATGCTCCTGCCTTGTTATCATATACTCTTGCTGTGCCAGTTTTTCCTGCAATTTTAGTAAGCTCTGTATTTGCTTTCTGCCCTGTTCCTGCCACAACTGTCTGCTGCATTAAATCAAGCATATAGCTTGCAGTTTCTTTTGACATAATTTGTTTTTCTGTATGCTCTGGTATTGCAGTTTCATTACCTTTAATTATTTTTGATATAATTTTTGGGTTTACCATAATGCCACCATTTGCAACAGCAGCATAAAAGCGAACAACCTGTAATGGAGTAACAAGCACTTCATAGCCTATTGCCATAGAAGTAAGGCTTGTTTTAGACCATGATGATACAGGCTTTACAATGCCTGATTCTTCATTAGCACCATAAATACCTGTTTTTTCACCAAAGCCAGAGTTAACTAAAAAGTCATAAAACCCCTGCCTGTTTGAGTTTTCTCCCCTAATAAGCTGAGTCATACCAATATTACTAGAATGAGTAAAAACTTCATCAACAGTTAATGTGCCGTAATATTTTGTATCAGAGTATGTATATTTACCTATAGTAATTTTTTTACTTGTATCTATAAGTCTGTTTCTATCAAGCTTATTTGAGTTATGCAGGTAGCTAAATGCAACAGTTTTGAAAATAGAACCTGGCTCAAATACATAATTAAAACCATGATTAGACCATGTTTCAGGTTTATATTTCCAATAATTGTGTGGGTCAAAACCATTAACATTAGCAGCTAATATTATTTCTCCAGTTTTAATATCCATAGCTACTACAGAGCCATTTCTTGCCCCAAAATCCTTTGCACCCTCTCTTAAAATATATTCTGCTCCTGCCTGTATTCTTGAAGATATTGTAACATATACCTGAGTATCAGGTCGTGAAAGCTCCAGCTTATCTTCAAAAAGTATAATTCTTCTTCTAGAATCTTTTAAGCTTGCAATATTTACCTGTTTACCTTCAAGCCTGTTATTTAAGAAGTATTCTATACCACTTCTACCAATATTATCAGAACCAGTAAAACCCACAACATTGGCCATCAAACTTCCTTGTGGGTAAAACCTTGCATCTTCTACAAAATATTCAAGCCCTTCTATTTCTTGAGATAATTTAACAGCTTTTGCTAAATCTATCTGGCGTGCAATATATGTAAAAGTATCAGTTTCCTGTAGATTTTTTTTAGCTTTAGAACTAACTCTTATACCATTTTTTTCTAACGCTTTAAAAAATTCGTATTTATTAGGTATATTTTTTCTATAAGCAAATAAAGAACCTGCACTTTTATTTCTTGCTAAAAGTTTACCTTCTTTATCATAAATATACCCTCTATCAGTTAAAACGGTAAGTTTAGGGTCACTTTGAGATTGAACAAACTGTGTGTATTTTTCTGCATCTAATACTTGCAGGTAAAAAAGTTTACCAATCACTATGGCAAATATTACAAAAGAGAAAACACTGAAAATTTTTACTATTGTGCTATCTTTGAACATAATATACTTTACCGCCTACAGGAAAAATAAAATCCATATCTTTAGCTTTTGTAAAAAGGCTTTCCCACCTTAATGCATCAGAATATTTTTGTGAAACAGCTTCATATTCAAGGGTTTTTTCATCAAGCTTAATAGTTAGTGCAGAGATTTTGTATCCTTCCTCAAAACACTTGTGGCGAAATATCATAAGCACAGCCATGCAAAAAATAATAATAAGTGTACCAAATACCACAATAGGTGCAAGAGAAACCCCAAGACTTGATACACGTTCCTGACTCATCACTCTCATTATAATCGCTCCGCAACCCTTAATTTTGCACTTCTTGATAGTGGATTTTCTACCACTTCTTTCTCCATAGGCAAAATAGGTTTTTTATTAATTATTTTAAATTCAGCTTTTTTATTGCATACACACACTGGAAATTCAGCTGGGCATACACATGTAAGGGCATATTGGTTTAACCATTCTTTTACTATTCTATCCTCCAAAGAATGAAAAGAAATGGCAGCAAAACGCCCCTTTTCTTTTATAAGTAAAGCAATTTTACTCATTAAAGCATCAACTGCATCAAGTTCGCCATTCACGTATATACGAAATGCTTGAAAAGTCTTTGTTGCAGGGTTTATCCCTTTTTTGTGGAACTTTTTAGGGATAGCTCCACGCACCACATCTGCCAAATCCAGTGTGTTTGTAAAGGGTTTAACTGCTCTGCGTTTAACAATGGCTTTTGCTATACTATTTGCAAACCGTTCTTCACCATATTTATAAATAATTGTAGAAAGGTTGCTTTCAGAAAAAGTATTAACTACTTCGCTTACCGGCTCTCCACACGATGTATCCATTCTCATATCAATTGGTCCGTCCTTTCTAAAAGAAAAACCACGGCTGCCATCTTGAAGCTGAAAAGATGAAACACCAAAATCTGCGTATACTCCCTCTACCTCTTTTATTCCTAAATCATGCAGTGCCTTATCGATATCTGCAAAATTACTATGAACAACAAATACTCTACTATCTTCTGCAAACCTTACCTTAAGCCTTTCAACAGCCTCCATATCTCTATCTAAAACAATCAGCCTGCCCTTACTGGAAAGTTTCTGCAGCAGCAATGCAGCATGGCCTCCTCCACCGCCAGTGCAATCTACATATGTGCCGTCAGGCTCAACATTTAAGCTTTCTATTAATTCATGGTATAAAACAGAGATATGCATAGCTACCCCTAAACAATCATATCCATAAATCCTGATAAAATAGCAGCATTACTATCAAGGGATAAATCAACCTCTGCATTTTCTTTATCCCATTTTTCTTTATTCCACAGCTCAATTACATCATATGCGCCAATTACGTAACACTCATCACCTAATGAAGCAGCATTTCTTATTTGAGCAGGTATATTCATTCTGCCGGAACTGTTTATTTCAACAGCATAGGCAGATGCATTTAACTTTCTAAATACTTTATAAGCCTCTGGGTTAGCTTTAGCTGATTCAAACATGGCTTTCATTTTTGCATCATATACATTTTTAGGGTGGATTTTCACAACACCAGCAACACAGTATGCCATTAATGCATCACTGCCAAAATTTGCACGCAATTCCTCCCGCATCTTCGCAGGAAGACTTAACCTACCAGCATCATCAAATTTGTTAAGATAGTTGCCTGAAAATCCCACTTAATTACCTTCATACAATTTATGACATTTTAATACATATTATGCCATCTCTTCCCATTTGTAATAAATTTTTACTAATTAGTCAAGTAATATAATTAATTTTAAAAATATTACATGAATAGTATTTAATTATTTTTTTATTTTTTCATTATATAAAATATTAAATTTTAATTTATAATAAATATAATTTCTTATAATTTAATTTATATCAAAATGTATTAAAAAATAATTACTATAATTTTTTTATATTTTTATTTGGTTTATCAATAAGATATAAATGTAAAATAAATTTATACTATAAACTTCATAATTTTTTTAAAAAAAATTTTTTTTATTTAAATTTTTTATTGATATACTTAGAAAAAATGCTACATTTGTTCTACTTTTTTTAAAAATTTTTATAAGAAAATACAACAGTCAATCAAGATAATTTTAGTATTATTTATACTAATTTTGGGAAATATAAAAAAATATTATTTTTTTAAAAAAAACTTGCAAAAATAGATTATTTATAATATATTATCATAAAATATAATTGATTGGTGTTATTAAGGCAGCACGTCTGGTTACTCCATAAAGGGTGAGTATATGAGTGTTTCTGCTTTATCAAATACTAATTTTTATGTTCCTGTTGTTAATTCAAGGTCGGCTGCTGCTAATACTGCTGATGATGTAGCTGCTGCTAATAATTCTACTCAAACTAATCAAGTTAAACAAACAGATGAGAATAGCACTAAAATCCAAGAAACACCAGCAACTTATAACACTAATCAAGAAAATACTTCAAGTGATAATTCCAATACTCAGTTAGATAACAGCGATACACCAGTATATACTGGAGAAGAAATGCTTGCTGCTATGGATAAAAAATCTACAGAAGGTAAAACTCTAACAGAAGAGGAACAAAAGCAAGTTGATGAGCTTAAAGCTAGAGATGCAGAAGTAAAAGCTCACGAGCAGGCACATATTGCTGCAGGTGGTTCATACGTTAGGGGTGGTGCAAGCTATGATTATCAAACAGGGCCAGATGGCAAAAAATATGCAGTAGGTGGCGAAGTAAGTATTGATACTTCCCCTGTGGAAGGTGACCCTCAGGCTACTATTTATAAAGCTCAAGTTATTTTAAAAGCTGCTCTTGCGCCAGCAGAACCATCTGGGCAGGATAAATCTGTAGCTTCTCAAGCAAGGCAGATGATGGCTAGTGCTAGAAAAGAATTAATGGCTGAAAAAACAAATCCAGATGAAAGCAGCCAGTCTAATACTCAAGTAGAAAATGATAAACAAAACAGCAATTCAAAAAATAGTGGCAACAATACTGATAATACAGTAGATACAAACTCTAATAATACTGAAAATAGTGCAGCTAATGCTAGTAATACTAAACAGGCGGATAATATTATTAAAATAGATAATACAGGTAACAATAATTCTGATAATACAGAAAAAAGTGCACCAAAACCTGTTGAAACTCCATCAATGAATACTCAGTCATTAAAATCTGATGCTGTAAGAATTCCGCAAGTAAATGTGGCAAGTAGTGGTTTATTCCAAGCATTTGAAGGAACTGGAATGTCTGCCATTAAAAATGCTAATGCTTTAACAAAAGTTGCAGGCTCACTTATTTCACTTATTGCTTGAGAGATGTAATATAATAAATAATTAAATTACAGCCTTATATATTAATATATATTTTTGCTTGTAGTGTTACTTATGCATATTTTAATGAATATATATATTCCATACAGCCTAATATATAGAACATTACTTATTATTAATTTATATTTTACTGCCCTGTATTTTTATTTTCAGGTGGTATTTTTAACCCCTCTACTCTATAAAAATATAATTTAAAAGTTTTTTTTCTATCTACTGACATACCTCTGTATATATTCACTTCCTTCACATTATAAAAATATTTACTTAAATTATCTTCTTTATTTTGTGATACAAATACACCAGAATTACCAATACAGTCATAAAGAGTGCATGCTTCAATAAATGGAAATGTATTATAAACTAATATAGATGAAAAACCAGCATCATATGTATAAATACTTTCTCCAAAAGATGCAAAATCTTGAATCGAATGGCGTATAGATTCATACTGCCTTGTATTTTCCATAAATCTTGGTGTTAATTCAGATGTTTTTGATATATTTGTATATGCAGAAGTTAAGACAAGCACTGTGGTAAATATACCAAGTAATATTTTATAACCAAACTGTTCATAATAATAACCTGACAATATAACTGCTGGAATTAAAAAAGCACCCATAATACGAATATCAAATGTGCTAAATATATTAAATAAAATACTTCCTGCATATAAAAATAATGCTGAAATAAATAGAAAATATACTTTGTTATCGATTTTCTTATTTTTTATAAAGATTAAAATTATATATATAACTGGCAGAGATACAATAAAAAGAAGAAGATATATATATATTTTCTTATCTGTTATGGCTAATGGATATTTATAAAACAGCTCATATAGACCAAATATATGCAATAAGCTAAATACAGCAGTATATATTATGCCTAAAAATGCAGTAATCATATATGCTTTATTATATATAAGTTTTCTTTGGAAAATAAGATAAATAAATGGTAAAACTATAAAAATAATACCTGAAAAGTGCGTGCTTATTAATACAATATGAGATAATGATGCCCATATATAATACTTAATATGCACATTTTCCGAATTTGTAATTACATATAAAGAATAAATATATATGCAGCTAAATAAAATAAAAAGTGATGAAGAAGTGGCAGACATATAAGCATATGTAACTGGCGGGCTTACAAAAAATATTATTAAACTAAACCATGCACCATGCCTGCCAGATAACCCATATGTAAACTGAAAAACAATTAATGCACTTATTGATATAAATAATATAGAAGGCATTCGTAAATTAAGTGAAGAATGTTCAAGGTATGTTGATAATTGAATAATATATTCCATTAATCCAGTTGGTCCAATTGTAGACCATGAACTGCCAATACTTTTTAAAAATAAAAAAGCCTCATCTGCACGAACTGGTAAAACAAAAGCATTCCAAGAATAATATATACCTGCAATTATTATAAAAAAACCTGCCATTCTATCTGATTTAACCATAAACTCACCTACTTTTATATACTTGCCCTTAAATATATCATTTTATAACCGTATTTATGTAATATATTATTAAGAATTAAAATATTAGAAAGCATAACTTTTACGTCCATATATAACGGTGTTACTGCCCTTGTTAATAAATCCTCAAACTCTCTGTCATCTAGGTATCCACCAATATATGTAGAAAAATCATTCAATATAACTTCATCTATTTTCAAAAGTTTTAACTGCTCGTCTAATAGTAATACACGCTGTTTAAATTCATTAGTATCTTTTATATTACTAAGTGTTTCAAAAAGAATTTCCTGTTCTAAATCATGCATTAAATATTCCATTACATTATTAACAACATTATATTTAATAGAAAGTTCTTTAATTCTTCTCATATTCATAATAACTTGTTTTAATTTATAGTTTGATTCACGAAGATAATTAGAATACATTTTTTCTGCCTGATAACTGTTTAATCTTCTTGCCAGCGTTCCATATACTAAATACTGCATAAACTGGTAATCATCTTTTTCATCAATTATATCAAGCTGATTAAAAATTTTATTATATTGTGATGAAGAATAGTCTATATTAAATAAATTATTTTCTACTTCAATATAAATAGTAACACCTAAATCATAAAAATTAAGTCCAAATTCCACCTGCTTATCTTTATCTGTATTTTCTATGGCTTTTGGAGCATGAATATTTGGCAAGTCATAATCAAAATTAAATACATAATGATTAATTGATGCTGTTCTTAAAATATCAAGTAATGCTATTCTATCTTTTTGAACTTGAAATAAAAACACCCATGATGAGCCGTTTTTCTTATTTTCAACACCACCAACTATAATAAGGCTGTTATTTATAGCCAGCCCAGTATATTCCAAAACAGGATACACACCATCAATCATATCTTCAGGAACAAGAGCAAAAACATTTTTACCTTTCTTAAAACTTAATGTATAAAATGTTTTATTATCGATTTTTATTTCTGATGTACCAAAATCATACCCATCAGAAACAGCAGCAATAGGGGTAAACTCTATAAAATCAACAACAGGGTTAGCAAATGATGTGTTTGCTATAAACATTACCAACAAGAAAGCAAAAAAACCAGTCATAAGCTACCAGCCTGTATAAATTTTTAATCAATAAAGAATTACACTTCGTGATTAATTACTATCCTGCCTTTGAATGCATTCTCACTCATTTTAGTAAGATATTCTTGTATTTCAAATATGGATATTTCATTACACATAAAAGAAATGTTTTTCATATACCAGTCTCCTGCAAGCTTATAAAGTGCTTCTCTTTTTAAGCTTTGAGAACATTTTAAAGAATCAATACCAACAAGATTGATACCCCTTAAAATTAAAGGCAGTAAAGATGATGAAAAACTTTCACTTAAAACTGCACCACAAACAGCAATAGTCGCCCCACCTTTTACAGAACGAACCATAGTGCTTAATACATCACCACCTAAAGTATCTATGCCTGCCACATATTTATCTTCAAGTAGATGATTATCAGACTTATCGATAAACTTATCAAAACTTAAAACTTTATCTGCCCCTATTTCACGAATAAAATCTTCATATTCAACATGAGCAGTAACGGCTGTAACATTATAGCCACACATTTTTAATATATTAACAGCAAAAACACCAATTCCATATGATGAACCACCAACAATAATATCCTTTGAATTAGACTGGATACCTGCTGCCATAATCTCCATTACAGCAATTGCAGCAGCAATACCATCAGAACCTAATGTCATAGCATCAAGCATAGTAAGACCAGTCGGAAGGTTGACAATCCAGCTTTCAGGAACACTCACAAACTGACCAAAACCACCCGGCACACTTTGACCAAGCCCGTTACCAAAAATTAAAACCTCATCTCCCTCCCTGTAATGGGGGCTTGATGACTCTATAACAATACCTGCTGCATCAACTCCGGGAGTATATGGAAAGGTTGGCTTCCTAAATGGTGTATTCTCTCTGGAAAAGAGTATATCATACGAATTTATTGTAGAATACATTACCTTAACTAAAACATCACCTTTTGGTAAGTTTTCTGTATTTTCCAAAACTACATCACTAAAAAGTTTACCATTATTATCCTTGATAACAAATGACCTAAATGTACTCATTAAATGCTCCTTATTCTACAAACAATAAACTACATCTGATACTTCTACATTATAATATACAATATTAGCCATATAAACTAAACTGCATAGCTTAACAATATTACATTAAATTATAATGTTTTGCAATAGATAATTTTATAACTCATTATAAACAATTACTTTTTTTATCGGCTATTGTTTTTAAATACATTAGCAAAACCAAATTATATTACCATACAATATTAGATAAACTATTAATATATAAAAGATTATTCTAAACTCCATGCAGGTGGGTTATTTTCTAATACAGTGCCAGTAAACATATCTGTAGTTATTATTACATTTGAAGGTATCCAATTATCTAAATTTTGATTGAAACTTGATGCACCATGAAACATATTCATAAAAAAATGAACTTTTGATACGTTCCAGCTACTTATATCCTGATTAAAACTTTTTGCCATTTCAAACATACCACTCATTCTTTTCACATTAGATACATTCCAGTAGCCAATATTTTGATTAAAGCTTTTTGCATAAGCAAACATATTTTCCATATTCATTGCAGTTGATACTTCCCAGTTGCCTATATCTTGATTAAAACTTTCTGCTTTATAAAACATAGCACCAAAATCTTTAACACTGCCTACATTCCAGTTACCTATATCCTGATTAAAACTTGTAGCTTCAAAAAACATTTCTCGCATATACTTCACTTTTGAAACATTCCAGTTACTTATATCCTGGTTAAAATTTACTGCACCTTTAAACATTTTATCCATTATTAATACTTTTGATACATTCCACAGGCGTATATCTTCATTAAAGCTTTTTGCTTTTAAAAACATACTGCTCATATCCTGCACGTTAGAAGTATCCCACATACTTATATCTGCATTAAAACTTTCTGCCCCTTCAAACATAGATTTCATGCTTTTTACTTTTGATACATTCCATTTACCTATATTTTGATTAAAACTTTTTGCATTTTTAAACATAGCTGTCATATATTTAACATTTGAAGTATCCCAAGAACCTATATTTTGGTTAAATTCCTGCGCCCCTTCAAACATAGATTTCATACTTTTAACTTTTGATACATTCCAAGAGCTTATATCCTGGTTAAACCTTCTATTATTTAAAAACATTGCGTCCATATTAGTAACATTAGATACATTCCAGTTACTTATATTACCATTAAATATAGGAACATGTGCAAACATACCAGACATATTACTAACATTTGACACATTCCATTCTTCTATACCTTTAAATTCTGTTTTATCTGGGCATTTTTCAAATAAAGAAGACATATCAGTTATATTACTTGTATCAATTTTATTTAAAGTAATATTATCATCACAAACTAATACCTGTAATTCTTCTTTTGTTTTAGGATTATGTTTAGAAATACTATTACAACCTAGTCCTGTAAATATTAAAAATATTACTAAAAAGCATAATAAATAGCTATTTTTCATAATACAAAACTCCCTTTATCTCCATTTTTGTTATTACTTATACCATACTGGTGGATTTTTTTCCAGCGGGCTTTCTTTAAACATATTCTCTTTATAAAATAAATTATTAGTTTTCCAGTTAGATAAATTATAATTAAAGCTGTATGCATTATAAAACATATATGACATACTCTCAACCTGTTTTGTGTTCCATGATGAAATATCAGCATTAAAATCAACTGCTCCAAAAAACATGCCTTCCATACTTTTTACTTTTTCCGTATTCCAGCTTCCTATATTCTGGTTAAATTTAACGGCTAGAAAAAACATATTAGACATATCACGCACATTTGATACATTCCAGCTACTTATATCCTGATTAAAATTATCTGCCATTTCAAACATGGAAGCTGCTGTTTCCACTTGAGATGTATCCCAGTTATTAATATTTTGATTAAATGAAATAGCATTATAAAACATAGACTGCATATCAAATACATTTGATGTATCCCACTGCCCTATATCTTGGTTAAAACTTTCTGCATATGCAAACATTCTTGCCATACTTCTTACTTTTGATGTATTCCACAAGCCAATGTTTTGATTAAAGTTATATGCTCCTTCAAACATTTCTTCCATATTTACAACATTAGATGTATCCCAGTTACTTATATCTGCATTAAAATATATTGCACCCTTAAACATTGCATACATGTTTTCCACATTGGATACATTCCAGTTTTCTATTCCTGAAAAATCTTTCCTTGAGCTTGCTAAAAAAAGACGGCTCATATCTGTAATATTTGATACATCAATATCTTCAAGGCTGATATATTCTTGGTTAATTAGCCGTATAAGCTGTGCTTTATCTTTTGGGGTAAATTTATAATTAAGACTTAGCAGCACAAATATAGTTGCAATAATTGAAATTATCATAAGCACATATATTTTTTTCATATACAAGCCTAACCCCAAAAAGATTATTTTAATTATTAAAGCTTAAAAAACGAACTAATACTAGTATAATTATATATAAAATATTTGTCTATAATAAAAAATTATTAAGCTTTTACATAAATTTATCCATGCAACACATACAAAAGGCATATAATTTTAGGCTTAAATCAACTATTTTTTATACCATTCTGGTAGGTTCTTTTCCATTGGTGAGTTTGTAAAAATATCACTCATAAAATCTACATTTGATGTATTCCAGCTATCCAAATCCTGTTCAAAACTTTTTGCACCATAAAACATTTTTATCATATTCTCAACCTGAGATACGTCCCACAAGCCTATTTTGCCATCAAAACTTTCTGCAAAATAAAACATATTCGACATATTTTTAACTTTTGATACATTCCATTTACTAAGGTTTTCATCAAATTTTGCAGCTAGAAAAAACATAAAAGACATATCTTCCACATTAGATGTATTCCATTTGCCTATATTTTGACTAAAATTTTCTGCCCCATAAAACATTGATGACATATTTGTAACATTTGATGTATCCCATGAACCTATATTTTGATTAAAGCTTTTTGCCATCCAAAACATATTACTCATATCTGTAACTTTAGATACATTCCACTTACCAATCTTACCATTAAATGATTTTGCATAGCCAAACATACGGCTCATATTAGTAACACTTGATGTATCCCATGAGCTTATATCACTATTAAAATTTTCAGCACCTAAAAACATAGAGCTCATATTTGTAACATGAGATACATTCCAGTCTTCTATACCTTGAAAATCTGTGCGTGTGCTGTTCATAAATAATTCAGACATATCTGTTATTTTGCTAATATCTATAGATGAAAGTAAAATTTCAGGGTTATTTACTAGCACCTTTAATTCATCACTTGTAGCAGGTTTATATGTAGAGCCTTCCATTTTTATATCTGAACTTGTAAGTTTTTTAAATTTAGGTGGGTTATTTGCAAGGGGAGAGCCTGTAAACATTTCTGTCATAATAACATTATCTGCAACCACCCAGTTGCTTATATCCTGATTAAAACTTTCTGCATAATAAAACATAGATGACATATCTTTTACCTTATATACATCCCAAGAGCTTATATTCTGATTAAAACTTTTTGCTTCATGAAACATATAGCTCATATCTTCAACCTTAGATACATTCCATGAACTTATATCTTCATTAAAAGATTCAGCACCCCAAAACATACTACGCATATTTGTTACATTAGAAACGTCCCAAGAACCTATGCCTTTAAAATTAGAGCGTTTTATATGCATAAATAATTCTGACATATCTGTTATTTTACTTGTATTTATTTCATCTAAACTAAGTTTAGGATTTCTCAGTAATAATTCAAGCTCTTCTTTTGTAGAAGGATAGAAGATTCCATCTTCCATTGATATCGCATACATTTTTTCAGTCATTTCACCATCAAAAAACCAAACGGGCTTATTATGCTCCATTGGTGAACTAACAAACATAAAATTCATATCTGGTGCCTCTACTTTTTCCACATTCCAGTTATCTAAATTCTGATTAAAACTTTCTGCCCTTGAAAACATACCAGTCATATTTTCTACATTAGATACATTCCAGTTACTTATATCCTGATTAAATGCTGATGCTTCCTGAAACATTACACTCATATCTTTTACATTAGATACATTCCAGTTACTAATATCACCATCAAAGACTTTTGCGGCCATAAACATTTCACTCATATCTTTTACATTAGATACATTCCAGTTGTTTAAATTAGAACTAAAGGATGAAGTTCCTCTAAACATACGACTCATATTCTCTACATTTGATACATTCCAGTTATTTAAATTCCCGTTAAACCATGTTGCCCTCCAAAACATACCACTCATATCTTTCACATTGGATACGTCCCAGTTTTCTATACCTTTAAAATTTTGTCGCTTATTATCATAAAATAATTTTGACATATCTGTTATTTTGCTTGTATCTATTTCACCTAAATTAATACTTTCATTATCAACTAATGCTTTTAATTCTTCCTTTGTTGCCGGGTGGTATTTTATGCTAACCTCTTCTTTATTAGCATCAGTTTTCTTACACCCTGCAAAATTTAATGCAATAAATAAAACTAAAAACAAATTTAATAAATAAATCTTTTTCATAAATACACTCCATTTTTTATATTTTTCCTACTATATCACACTTTTACATATAAAAAAAGCCCATATTAAAATGGGCTAAAAATAACTATTCCTTATACCATACAGGTGGGTTATTTTCTAGTGGTGAACCTGTAAACATTCCGCCTATATTTTCCACATTTGAAACATTCCATTTATCTATATTCTGATTAAAACTTTCTGCCAAAAAAAACATACCTTTAATATTTCTAACATTTGATACATTCCAGTTACTTATATCTTGATTAAAACTTTTTGCTCCTGAAAACATATCTCTCATATTTTCTACATTCGAAACATTCCAACTACCTATATTTTGATTGAAGCTCTTTGCATTCATAAACATACTTCCCATATTTTCTACTTTAGATACATTCCAGCGGCTTATATCTTGATTAAAGCTTTCTGCATAAGTAAACATATATTCCATATCTCTCACATTGGATACGTCCCAATTACATATATCTTGATTAAAATTTGTTGCCTGTTGAAACATCTTATTCATATTTTTCACATTAGATACATTCCATTTGCCTATAGGCTGATTAAATTTTTCAGCACCATTAAACATAAAACCCATATCTGTAACCTGAGATACATTCCAATTGCTTATATCTTGATTAAATCTTGATGCACCTAAAAACAAACTATTCATATTTTTTACATTTGATACATTCCACTTACTTATATCCTGGTTAAATAAATAATCATCCACAAACATATAGCTCATATCTTTCACTTTTGATACATCCCAGTTACCTATATCTTGATTAAAACTTGTTGCATCCATAAACATGCCACTCATATTTTCAACTTTAGATACATTCCAACTTCCTATTGGCTGATTAAAACTTGAGGCTTCAAAAAACATACCACTCATATCCACAACATTTGATACATTCCATTTACTTATATCTTGGTTAAAACTTCTTGCAGCAGTAAACATACCACTCATATCTTTCACTTTTGATACATCCCAATTGCTTATATCTTGATTAAAATTTCTTGCCATAAAAAACATACCGCTCATATTATCAACATTGGATACATCCCAAGTTTCTATACCTGTAACATTATCACGCTGGCTGTTCTGAAATAACATTGACATATCTGTTATTTTACTTGTATTAATATCGCCTAAACTTATGCTTTCGTTATTTACTAACGATATTAATTCTTCTTTTGTCTTTGGTGTATATGTTTTCTTACACCCTGCCATGCTAAAAGCTATTAACAAAACTAATAATACATTTAATAAATAAATCTTTTTCATAAATAAACTCCATTTTTTATATTTTTTACCACTATATCATACTTTTACACATAAAAAAGCCCATATAAAAATGGGCTAAATTTTAATATTCCCAACACCATTCTGGTGGGTTATTCTCCAGTGGTGAGTTTGTAAATATTTCTTCCATTTCTTCTACATTAGATATATCCCAACTATCTATATTTTGATTAAAACTTTTTGCTTCAAAAAACATTTGATTCATATATTCTACATTAGATACATCCCAGTTACCTATATCTTGATTAAAGCTTTCTGCTCCATAAAACATAGCTACCATACTTTTTACATTTGATACGTCCCAACTGCCTATATCTTGGTTAAAATTCCTAGCTCCATTGAACATATAAGACATATTTTCAACCTGATATACATTCCATTTACTAATGTCTTGATTAAAACTTATTGCACCATAGAACATACCTTGCATATCTACAACATTAGATACATCCCACTTTCCTATATCTTGATTAAAATTTTCTGCTTCATAAAACATACTATTCATATGTGTAGCATTAGATACATCCCAATTGCTTATATCTTGGTTAAACTTTGTTGCATTAGCAAACATAAACATCATTGATTCTACATTGGAAACATTCCATTTACTTATATCTTGATTAAAGTTTTCTGCACCACGAAACATTCCAGCCATAGATTTTACTTTTGATACATTCCATTTTCCTATATCCTGATTAAAGTTTTCTGCACTTTCAAACATCTCTACCATACTTTTTACATTAGAAACATTCCACTGGCTTATATCTTGATTAAAGCTTTTAGAATCTTTAAACATTGCTTCCATATTTTTCACATTGGATACATTCCAACGGCTAATATCACCGTTAAAATTAACAGCCTCAGAAAACATATGGCTCATATCTTCTACTTTAGAAACATTCCAGTTCTCAATACCTGTAAAATTATCACGAGTGCTTGCTTTAAATAATCCTGACATATCAGTTATTGCTCTTGTATTTATATCACCTAAATAAACACCTTTATTTATTAATTCTACCAATGCTTCTTTTGTTTTTGGTAAAAATTTATTGTCAGGATATCGTTTTAACTGCTCATTATCAATCATATACCATGGAATATTTTCTGAGTCCATACTGCTTGTATCCACTAAAATTCTATCAGTATCAACATTACTTGTAATTTTCCATTTATACATATTTTGATTAATACTTTTTGCACCTTCAAACATAGATACCATACTTTTAACATTAGTAAAATCCCAACTGCTTAAATCTTGATTAAAACTCATTGCTTCTAAAAACATATTTTGCATATTTTCTACTTTAGATACATTCCAGCGGCTTATATCTTGATTAAACTTTGCTGTATAGCCAAACATACCATACATATTCTTAACGTTAGATACATTCCAGTTACTTATATCCTGATTAAAAAATACTGCACCACTAAACATTTCAGACATATTATCAACATTAGATACGTTCCAGCTGCCTATATCTGCATTAAACTCAGTAGCATTAAAAAACATCATACTCATATTATCAACATTTGAAACATTCCAGTTACCTATATCTTGATTAAAAACCACTGCTCCACAAAACATTCCAGACATATTCCTAGCATTAGATACATTCCAAGAACTTATATCCTGATTAAAAGCTGATAAATCTAAAAACATATATGAAAAATCTCTAACATTTGATACGTCCCAACGGCTTATATCCTGATTAAAGCTTGTTGCACCTACAAACATAAAACTCATATTATCAACATTTGATACATTCCAGTTACTAATATCCCCATTAAAACTTGATGCACCTTTAAACATATAACTCATATTTGTTACATTAGATACATTCCAATTACCTATATCTTGATTAAATTCTTTTGCATCTGCAAAAATACCACTCATACTTTCTACATTAGAAACATTCCAATTGCTTATATCTTGATTAAAATTTGATGCAAAAGCAAACATACCCCGCATATTTTTAACATTAGATACATTCCATGAGCTTATATCCCCATTAAACTTTCTTGCATATAAAAACATACAACTCATATTATCAACATTAGATACATTCCACTTTTCTATTCCCGTAAAATCATCACGCAAGCTTTCCATAAATAATTCTGACATATCTGTTATTTTACTTGTATCAATATCACCTAAACTTATACTTT
>CALUZC010000021.1 GCA_944325215.1 uncultured Mucispirillum sp.
AAGCTCCTTTCATATTTTTTTAGTATATCATAGAAAACTTAAGTTTGCACTATTTACAGACTTTTTTTCACAGGCTCAACTAATAAGTTCATATTATTTATTTATATAAAATGTGGTAACTAATTATTAGTTTATTACTTTTGAAATAATTTGTATATTTATCTTATATTATTATGGAGAACATATAATATCTTTAAATCTATCTTTTTGGCACTATATTTGCTTCTTGACTTATGAAGGTAAAAATGCTTTATTATTCGGGAGGCAAATATGGCAACATTTATTTCTATTTTTCTTGCTTTAGTTGCTGCCTGCATTAGTGTATTTGCATTGTTTTCCGTTAAAAAATCAAGTGAAACTGGCGATAATCACTTAGATGAAATTATGAGGTTAAAACAGCACCTTAATGAAACTAATGACAGGCTTGCACAACTTAAGCACGAACATAATGCGCTTTTAGAACAATTTAAACGTCTGCAGGAAGTATCTATTAATAACGATATGCAGGTGCTTTTAAATTCTGCTATAAAAGATTATAATGAGATAGCAAGTGTTACACCTGAAGAAGGTAATATTGGTAAACATGAACGAGCTAGAAAACAGGCTGCTGAAAAAGTGCTGCAGGCTTGCAATGAAGTATGCCAGCGTTTTATAGCTGAAGACTTAAGCCATAATACTTTTGCTTCTGTTTACAAATCTCAGTTGCAGGATATTTTAAACAGTGATGATTTAAAAGAAATTTATACAAGTGTTAAAGGTAAGTACCCGTATATTGAACGGGTACTACTTGCTCCATCTGATGATTTACTCGCTGAATACAACCAAATCTCTGCTAACTAATTCTTATATAATTCATAATTTTTTTAATCTAAAATTGAAACCCTGCTCCAAAAAATGGTGTTTCTCCGCTTACTGTTGTTGTTAATATTCTCTCTACAAATATATTTATTCTATATGCTTTGCTGTATGTTGGGTCTATTTGAATAGAAAAGCCACCTTTTGCTAATAAACCTGCACTATTTTTACCATATGTATCAAAAAAATAACCACCATTGACTTCACCGAATAAGATAAAATTATTACTTAAATACAATTCAAGCCCAATGCCTGCAAATATACTATAATCCATACCACTACTACTGCTTATATTAGAACTTGAGTAATAATAGTAATCATCATGCAGCATACTTCTACCTGATTCAATCTTATTAGTACCTAATAGAAATCCAAGATTAGTATATAATCCAGTCCATCTATTAAAACGCCAGTGAGTTTGTAATGTTAAATCTGCAATAAATACATCTAAATTAAAACCACCACCAAAATTAAATCCTAAAAACCAAAATTCGTCTTTATAATCATAGCTTGACTTATGTAAATCTGATGTATGATGTTTTATTTCAGATTTTTTAACTGGTTCTTCTTTAGGTTTAGGGTTAAGAACTTCCAACATTTTTTCATATTCTTCTATCTCTGGAAATATACTGTATTTGATATCTACTTTAAAAAATTGAGTTTTATTATTACCAAGATGAACCACATTAAACCCTGTTAAATATGGTGCTGACTGACTACCACCCTTTGCTTCCGCACCAAAAAGTGGTATTGCCTTAAAACTGCCCCTTGTTTCATACATTGTTCTAAATTCTTCTACACTATCAAATATATAATCAAAACTATACTTTTTACCATCATATTTTATATATATGGGAAGCTTTAACTGGTCTATATTACGCTCTCCAAATGAAATAACAGCTTTTACAGTTTTTGATGAAATATATTGCCCATTAGAATACTTTTGCAGCCTTTTATATAATGGTTCTAATGCTTTCACTAATGATTTAGTTGCTTCTGTTTTATTATTTTCTATTTTTTCTTGATACGCATATTCTATATTTTTTATTTTTTCATTTTTATTTGCTTCAAACTCTTTTTTATGTTTTTCATATTCTGCTAATCTTGATTTATATTCATTTGTTTGCTCCCATTCCCCTTTAACTGGTTTTTTTTCTTGGAATATTTGGTTTTTAACAAGTTTTAACTGGTTATTATGAAGCTGTTTTAGTTTTTTATTATTAGCATCTGTAACGGTCTTATACTCTTTGATTAATGCAGCAAAATTAACACGAACACTTGCTGCATCTATTACAATCATTTCAATAGTATCACTTGCTGCTGCATCTAATGTTTTATCATTTATTAATGCATTTTGCGTAAGCTCTGCTAAAAGTGCCTGATATTCCATTTCAGCTTTTGCTTCTGCATTTTTTTCTTCAGCTATTTTTTTCTTTAATGCTGCATCTTGAGCTTTATATTCTTTTTCTAAACGCTCTAATTCCTGCACCGCTTCTAGTTCTGCCTGTTTCTGCCTGCGTTCTGCCTCCATTAACTGCTGTTTTGCATTTGCCATTTCAATTTCAAGCTGTTTCTGTCTTGCAGCCTGCACTTTTGCAATATTTTCTGCCTCTTTACTTAGTGTTTTATCATATTCTTCCTTAGAAGCATTTTTTAATTTTTTCTCTAAATCAAGCTTTGCTTTTCTTTCCTGTTCTAGTTCTTTTTTTAAGGCTTCATTTTGCATAAGCTGCCTTAAAAATGCATCAAGCTCGGCTGAATCTACAGTGGCAGTAACCTGCACAGTAATATATGTAACACCTTTTATAGTTTCTTGTTTTAAAAGTTTCGTTTCTTTTTGAGCAATAGCACTTGTCTGCATTTTGATTTCATCTTTAGATATTTTTCCATCAACCAAAACAGTATCAGTAGATATGGCAACACCTGCTTCCTCTGCTGCCTGCCTTGCCAGTTTCTCGCTAGTATATTTTAAAACCTGTTCTACTGACTGGTTTTGAGGAACAACTACTCGCTCTGTCTTTGTGATTTTTTTTACTTCACCATAAGAAAATAATGGTATAAATAAAAAACAAATTATGAGTATATAACGCATTTCACTCCCAGATATATATACTACTCTAAACATCTAACTAATAAAAATCAATCGATTATTTGAATTGCTGCATATAGATATTAAGACAATTCAAGTGTTATAAAGTTTTTTCACTCTTATATCAACAATTTATAATTTTAGTAAAAATTTACTCTTGAATATAATTTTTTTTTCTGATAGATATAAATCAGAGTTAAGTGGAAGCAGGTTCAAGTCCTGCACTGCCCCCGCAACTGTATGCCAGACAAAACCCATTATGCCACTGTTTTTCGGGAAGGCGGGTAGAGGATGAAGGCAAGTCAGGATATACTTATCTCATCAATATTCTTCGGAGGGAAGCTAACTTATGTGTGTGTACTCTTATTAATCTAAATTTTATTCACCACTTTTATAACTAACTATACAGGTAGTTACTTAATATTTTTGTGCATTGACCTCGCTTAAAAATATCACTGCCTGCCTAGTTAGTATTTTATGTATTAAGGATAATTATATGACAAAACCAGTATTAGATATTTCATTTAAAGTAGAAAATGAAAAAATATTTTTTGGAAAATTTGGTAATTATATTCGTATTGATAATATTACCCATGATATTGCAAGGAAACTAAAAGAGATAAGTGAAGCAAACACTTGGTTTACAAAAGAAATTGATTATAAATCAGATAAAACTAAATTTCAAAACCTGCCACCAGATGTAAAACGTGCTTTTAAACTTAATATTGCATACCAAACATTAATGGATAGTGGTGTAACAAGTGGTATCAGCTATGTGCTTTCTCAAGTTGTTACAAGCTCTATCTGGAGCCTTCTATATGCTCGTATTGCCATTGAAGAAGCAATACATGCAGAATCATATTCTTATGGGCTTTCAGAAGTATTTGGCCATGCTGCTGCCCTTACTTTAGATTTAGTATATACTGATGAATTTGTAAAAAAACGTATGGAAAGTGAATGCGAACTCTTTGATAAGGTATCTGAAATATGTATAGAAAACAGTAGTAAATATAGTATGGAAGAAAAACAAACTGCTCTTTTACGCCTGCTTTTAGGGATATATTTTTTAGAAGGTATAAAGTTTCCTTTTTCATTTCTAGTTACTTTTATTATTAATGATAACTATGATAATGCGATTTCAGGTTTTACTAAAACTATTAAATTAATTGCCCATGATGAATTATCAGTCCATGTGGTTACAGGTAAAAATGTTTTAAATATTTTATCAAAAGAAGAAGAACAGGGCTTTAAATACTTATTTGATAACGGCACCTTTGCTAAAATGGCAAACGAAATAGCTCAAAATGTCGTAGAACAGGAAGTATTATGGGCAAAATATCTTTTTGATGACCATGAAGTTGCAGGAATAAACAGCCAAATATCAGAAAGTTTTATTAAATACTGGGCAAATATTAGGTTAAAAGATATAGGTGTTAATGATAACCCATATATGAAATCAGAAAAGACTGATATTATTGATTTTTTTAATAATTATAGAAATATTAATAAACAAAATGCAGCCTTACAGGAAACTTCCAATACTTCATACCAAAAAGGCACACTTAAAAATGATTTATAAGGTGAAATATGGTTACTTTAGCAGAAGGTAAAAAACATATAATAATAAAAAGAGATGGCAGGCATGAGCCATATAATGAAGAAAAACTTAGAAAAGTTACTTCATGGGCTACTGGTGGCAAAGATGCTTTTACAAATAAACTGCTTAACGATTTAAATATTAAAATCAATAATAAAATGAAAATAACTGACCTTTATGATGCTTTAATTAATACGGCAGTAAATAATATAAGCCCACTTTATACTGAATATGATGAGATAGCAGAAAAGCTTTATTTAATGAAAATATATAAAGAAACTTACGGGCTTAAAAAAACAGGGCAGTATCCCCATTTAAGTTTAGTGCTTACTCGCGGTGTATCAGGTGGTGTATATAACAAAGAATTTATAAACTCATTTACACACAAAGAAATAGATATGTTAAATGATATGATAGTGCCAGATAGAGATTTTATTTTTACATATAAAGCACTTAATATATTCTTTACAAAATACTGTAAAACCATAAAAAATAAAAAACTTGAACTGCCGCAGATTACTTATATGGTTGCTGCCATGTATTCTTTTTATAATGATGATAAGAAAAAGCGTATGCAGCTTATTAAAGATACATATGATATGTTAAGCCTGCATAAAATTACATTTGCTACACCACGTATTATGAACAGCGGCTACAATAATGCACAGCTTGCATCATGCGTATTAAATACTCCAGATGATGATACATGGAGCTTAAACCAAACTGACTCAAATATTGCTTTATACTCTAAATTTTCTGGTGGCATTGCTTATGATGTATCAAATATTCGTGCATCAGGTTCAAAAATTGCATCATTTAATGGCACTTCTGATGGTCCTGTGCCTTTTATTAAGAGAGTAGAGCAGACAATTTCTGCTTTTAACCAGCAAAGCAAACGAAAAGGCTCATGTGTTATTACTTTTCCTTTCTGGCATTATGATGTGCAGGATATGGTAATGTTAAAAGATGCAGGCGGCACAGAAGATACACGGGCTAGAAAATTAATGTATTCCATTCGTATCCATAATATATTTAAGGAACGAGTAGAACAAAATGGGGATATTACCCTTTTTGACCCAAAAGAAACTCCACTATTAAATACTACATATGGTAAAGAGTTTGATAAAGCCTACCTTTACTATGAAACAAAACCGGGTATTAGAAAAAAAACTATTAAAGCAAAAGATTTACTTTATCTTATATTAAAAATACGTACAGAAAGTGGTAATCTATACTTAACTTTTGTTGATAATATTAATGAACAGTCTGTTTTAAATACATTTGTTGGTGCATCTAATTTATGTACTGAAGTGCTTGTGCCATCATCTGCTTCAAAACTTATATCTGAAAAACTTTATTTAAATGAAGATAATGAGTATGAAATACATCAGGTAAAAAAAAGTGGTGAAATAGGTATATGTAATCTTTGTTCTATTAACCTTATATCATGGGATAATATGGATTATAAACAAAAGTCTGAATTTTCATATACTTTGCTTAGGGGCTGCGATAATATAATAGATTCCCAGTTTTACCCAGTAAAAGAGGGGGAAGCTGCTAATAAGAAAAATAGACCAATAGGCATAGGTGTGCTAAATTATGCTAACCTGCTTGCAAAAAACAAAATAAAATTTACAGATGAGAAAGCAAAAGAATTTACTAATGCACTTTTTGATGATTTATATTTTCACTTATATTCTGCTGCCTGTTCATTGGCTAAAGAACGCGGACCATACCCTGCATTTAAAAACTCAAAATGGCATAGTGGAAAAACTCCATTTCATTTATCATTATTTGATTATAAATCATTTAATTTAAAGGTTGATAAGAAAAAATGGAATAGATTAGCTGATGATATAAAAACATTTGGTATTCGTTTTTCTTATGTGGCAGCTATTGCACCAACTGCTACAAGTGGTAAAAGCATTAATGCTACAGAATCTATTGAGCCTGTTATGGACCTTTTCTATATGGAAGAAGGTATCCAAAACCTGCCTACACTTGTTGCTAATATTAAAGAAAATAGAATGTTCTATGAACGATGCTGGGATATTCCAGCAAAAACAATTATAGAACTTGCAGCAATAAGGCAAAAATATATTGATCAGGCACAATCTATCACACTTTACTATAAAAAACCAGAATCAGCGAAAGCTTTATGGGAAGATATAAAATATGCAATGGAGCTTGGTATAAAAACACTTTATTATATGAAGACACCTAAAGCAAATTACAGTGATGAAGAAATATGTGAAAGCTGCAGTTAATTAATATATTATACTCTTTTGTTAAAAATTTGCATATTATTTTTATTGATAATACTTGTATTTTTATGCTAGACTTACTAAATTTCAAGGTTGGGTTATGGTAGCTTTTTTTACAAGTATTTTTCAATTAATTATTGCAGGTTTAGTAATATTTGCTGTGTTACGTATACGTAAAAATCTACATGCAAAAAAAAGGAGTAGATATATGTTAATAACTTTTTTTATAATTTTAGGTATAGTTTTAATTGCAAGTAGTGCCACAGTAATATACTCTACAAAAAATCTGCCACGAGATTATAAAAATAAAATATCTGCTAAAATTATTATCCCACCATTTAATATTCTTGATACACCTATAAGCTCAGTTTATAAAGATGAGCTTATTGATAACCCTAAAAAAAGTGGTGCTATGCTTATAAAAAGTGGTAAAGTTGCATTTTTACACCGTATTGCTTTAGTTCGAATGGCACGCCACAGCGTAGAACTCCAAACATATATATATGAAAACGATGTAACATCAAGAATATTAATGCATGAATTAAAAATGGCAGCAGACAGGGGAGTAAAGGTTAGAATAATAGTAGATGATAACGGGCTTTCTTCTGATACAAGCGATATTATGCTTCTAAACTATCATCCAAATATACAAGTAAAAGTATTTAACCCTTACGAATATCGCTCAAAAATATTAAAATATCCGCAGTTTTTATTTAATATATCACGCCTTAATTACAGAATGCATAATAAACTTTTTATTGTTGATGGCTCTGCTGTAATAATTGGCGGCAGAAATGTTGCAAGCAACTATTTTGATGATAGTGCTGAGATGAATTTTTCAGATACTGATGTGCTTTTTATTGGAAAACTTGCTCAAGATGCACTAGGTTCATTTGAAGAATACTTTAGCTATCACAAATCTATCCCTGTAGATGTATTTCCAAACCATAATAACCCTAAAGAGCTAGAAGATTTAGTTAATAATATTGTTGCAAAATCTGCATATTATCACCAGGAAAAAGAAATATTTAATGAGGCTGTTAAAATATTTATAGAAAGTTATAATGCCAAGAAATTCCCTATATATTGGGGTAATGCCAGATTAATTGCAGACAGTCCTAAAAAAGCAGAGGGTGGCGAACAAGTAAGCCCAATAATAGATGCACTTGATGGGTTATGGAAAGAAACTAAAAAATCTATATATGTATCAGCTGCATATTTTGTGCCTGGTAAAAATGGTACAGAAAACTTAATTAAGGGAGCAAAAAGCGGTATAGATATAAATATATTAACAAACTCACTTTCTTCAACAGATGCCACTGTAGTATATTCTGGCTGGGACAGATATAGAGATGACTTAATAAGAAATGGTGTCAATATTTATGAATTTCGTAACGAAGGCTATAAAGTCTATAACAGACATAATTCTGGTGCATCATTGCATAGCAAAACAATAGTAGTAGACGATAAAATAAGCTGGATAGGAAGTTTTAATCTAGATGGCAGGTCTGCAATATATAATACAGAAGTAATTGCCGCATTTTTCAATGAGGATTTTGCAAAAATTTTAAGACAGGCTATGGAAAAAGACATGTCTGAATACGTTTCATGGCACCTTTTTGAAGAAAATGGTAAAGTAAAATGGAAAACAAATAGAGATGATAAAGTCATAATATCACCTCACAGCCCAGATACCACATTTTTAAAACGAATTACAACATTTTTACTAAAGATTATACCTGAAAAGTTGATATAGAGTTATGCTTTATGCTTTATTCTTTACTTTTTACTACACATATGTTATACGTATCATATATATTTGTTATAAGTGAAAATGTTTAGATTTATTTGTTTATTTTTGTCTGTTCTTTTTTTATATTCTTGTGCATTAAAACCTGTTCAAGTTACTAAGAATACTGATTTTAAACAGTATAAATATGCATATATTAATTCAAGTAATACTGTAACATCTGTCAGTAGTTATACAGATTATAATTCATATTCTCATTCATATTCTCAACATGTTAATCCAAGCGAATATATTGCTGGTTTTTTAATGAAAAATGATATATTAATTATAAACCAAATTAAGCAGCCTAAAAAAACTTTAATTGTTAATTATGGGCAGAGTGGTAAACGAAATATTGCTGGTGGTTTATTTGGGTATACTCTTGAAGTTACAGTCCAATTTATAGATGCATCTTCTCATAATCTGATTGCAAAATGTTCTGCAGAAGGTTTTGGTGGTTCAGAAGTAGAAGATATAAGACAAGCGATCGACAGGTGCTTGCAGAGTTTAATGTAGATTTTCTATTAAACTTTCAAGCCTTTTAAGTTCATATTCTGCAATAAATTTATAAAATGGAATATAGTCAGCAGTGCAGTGTGCATGGTCTAAATATTCATAATATTCTGCTTTTCTACTGTTTTCTATTGTAATAGCTTCATAGCCATTTTTTAAAAGCTCTAAATTCATTAAAAGCCTGCATAACCTGCCGTTGCCGTCTATAAATGGGTGGATACCAACCACATCAATATGAACTTTTGCTGCTTTTAACACTGGGTGCAGATTATTTTCATTTTTATACCATTTAATAAATTTTTCCATTTCTTCTTGTATAAAAATATAATCTATTGGTTTATGATTAGCACCACTTATTATTACATTTTCTTTTCTATACGAGCCTGCATTTTCATTATCAATATTTTTAAGTATTAGGTTGTGTATAGATTTTATTATATATTCGCTTAATTCCTGCTTTTCTTTTATTATATTTTCCACATACTCTATAGCTTCATTATGGTTTATTACTTCAAAATGTTCTCTTAAACTTTTGCCACCTATGGTTATACCTTCTAATACTACCTTAGTTTCTTTTAATGTTAAGGTATTACCCTCTATGGCATTTGAGTTATATATATAATTTAACTTAAAATCTTCATACTCATTTTTAATTTTTCTTTTGTGATTTCTTAATTTATCTTTTAATAAATCTATTTTCTGCAATAATTTTTCCATTATATTCTCTTTTTACTGTTTTATTTCTATTTTTGTGCCAATATCTATTATATTATATAATTCTGCCATATCTTCGTTATTTACTGCAATACAGCCTTCTGTCCAGTCCCCATATATATTAAAAAGTGGTTTTGCTAAACTAAATCCGTTTGGAAGCCCGTGTATTTTTATATCTCCACCTGCACTTTTTCCCTGACTTGCTGCATATTCTTTATCTTTTTCATTAGGGTAGCTTATGCCTAAATTTAAAAAATATTTACTTTTTGGGTTTTTGCCGTCAATATAATATACGCCTTCTGGGGTTTTGCTGTCCCCTTCAAACTGTTTATGACCTACAGGGTTTTTCCCCAGTGATATTTTATAACTTTTAACAAGTGAGCCATTATCATATATTGATAATATCCGCTTTGCTTTTTCCACCACTATTAAATCTATTTTTATATTTTCTGTCATATTATCATTAAGCTCCTCTTTTATTTGTTTTTCTCTACTAGAAGATATTATAAAAACTACTGCAAAAATTATAATTATTAATATAAAAACAAAAATAATTTTTTTCATGTTATGCTCCAAATGCATTTTCTATATGGGTAATTTCATCATTATCTATACTTATTACATCAAATCTAACAGGTGATTTTATCTTTTTTTCATTTATATAATATTCTGTAGTTTTTATAATCTTTTGCTGTTTTGAACGCCCCACTGCTTCATAACCTTTACCAAAACTTGCATTTTTTCTATACTTTACTTCAACTATCACTAATGTTTTATTATACTCTGCTATAATATCAATTTCACCATATAAGCATCTATAATTTTTTTCTAATATTTTATATTTTTTATTTTTCAAATATTTTTCTGCCTTTTCTTCACCAGTTTTACCAGTTTTTGCTTTTTCCACACATCACCTATATAAAATTTTTACAAAAACTTTTCCTATGCACTTCTGTTATACCGCATTCTTTTATAGCATCTATATGCTCTTTTGTGCCATAGCCTGCATTTTTTTCCCATTTATAAAATGGGTATATTGTGGCAAGCCTTTCCATTAACCTATCTCTATAAACTTTAGCAATAATGGAAGCTGCTGAAACCTGTATATAATTGTCATCTGCTTTGTAGGGGTGGATATATTCTTTATCTATATGGTTTAATGCAACTGCATCTACAATTAATTTATCATAAGGTGAGCTAAGGCGTGATAAACTTAAATGCATAGCCTGTTTTACTGCATTTAATATATTTATTTTATCAATTATTAATGGGCATACTACACCGATACCGTAAGATATGGTATTTTCTAATATGTAAGGGTATAACTTTTCACGCATTTTTTTTGAAAGTTTTTTTGAATCTTTTATTCTTTCATCAAAAAAATCTTCCTTTAAAATAATGGCACAAGTAACCACAGGGCCTGCCAGGCAGCCCCTGCCTACTTCATCAATCCCTGCTATGAGCATTGTTTTTTAGCCAAAATACCACGCTCAAACCAGTCTATTACTTTATCAAGCCCTTCTTCTGTTTTACATGATATTATAAATTCTTCTAATGTGCTTTTTATTTTTTTTGCATTTTCTACTGCTTTATTTATATCGAAATCTACATAAGGGGCAAGGTCTACTTTATTAATAATAAAAATATCTCCAGCAAAAAACATTGTAGGGTATTTTAATGGTTTATCGTCCCCTTCTGTAACAGAAAGTAGTATAATATTTGCGTCTTGTCCTAAATCATACTCTGATGGGCATACTAAATTACCCACATTTTCAATAATTAATAAATCAAGATTATCACCATCAACAAACGGCAGTTTTTTCTCTATTTCAGCAGCTTCTAAATGGCATGCTCCACCAGTTTGAATCTGCACAGCTTTTACACCAACTTTTTCTATACGCTCTTTATCGTTTTCTGTTTGTAAGTCACCCTCTATAACTGCAACATTATATTTGCTGGATAATGCACCTAATATTTTTTCTAAAAGGCTTGTTTTACCACTGCCAGGTGATGACATAATATTTACAGTAAATGTACCGTTCTTTTTAAACCTGTTACGCAGTTCTGCTGCATCCATATCGTTTTTAGATAATACTTTTTGGTTTATTTCTATTTTTTCCATTATTTTCTCCAATTATTCTATATCAATATATGCAATTTCTAATTCGTTGCCTGTTAGTATTGTTACTCTGCCTGATGAACATTTTGGGCACAGCACAAAATATCCCTCCAGTTCTGATTCATAGCCACATTCTTCACATTTTCCAGTTAAAGGCACATCAATATATTCAAATGTAGCATTAGCTGCCATAGTCTCTTCTTTTAGTGCATCAAAAGCAAACCGTAAAGATGCTTCATCAATAGCATTCATTTTACCTACTTTAACAGCTACATTATTGATTTTTTTTGCTCCATTTTCTAAAGCTGTTTTTATTGCTATATCTAATATACTTTGTGCAATACCTGTTTCATGCATAATTTCTCACCTTGTACTAGGTATAATAATTATTTAATGTAAAAATAACAAGGGGAAAATATAGTAATCTCTTTACTATTGCCATTCTTCTGGTCTTTTTATTATTTTTTCGTTTTCAATACAAATTTCTTCGTCCATTAAAGATGTTTCTATATGATGTTTTTTTATACCCATTGCATTTTCTTTTCCCACTATTTTTTTTAATGCATTAGTATGTTGTTTATATGGAAATATAATTTTTATTGTTTTACTAAGTAAATTATTGCTTGTATTGATATATTCTTTTGCTCGCTCTATAGCTGGTTTTAAATCTGAGTCTCCTGATATTATATAAATTCCATCAAAATCTTTATTCAATGTATAATCTATTATATCTAATGCAATATTTACATCAGTTTCTTTTTCTTCATGCTGTTTTATATACTCCTTACATATAGGACATCTTCTATCTTTTTCTTTAAAATTACCAAATACTATTTTTACTCCATAATATCTTAATGCTTGTATAAATTTTTTATGCCTATATACTGCCTCTTTACTTCGCCAATGTGCATAAGCAGTATATAACACAACTTCACCTATTTCTTCTGTTTGATTTTTTAAAAATGATTGGCATAATTTTTTATAATTTAGCCACTTATACTTATTTGATAATCTATTTTCTTTTAGACATGTTACTATTGAATGATATAAATTAAATCCATCAATTAAAAAAACAATTCTTTTTTTATTCATATTTTACCTATAAAAAAACCCTGCCCACTGGGACAGGGAGCCTTTACTACTTTAGTAAAGGGATTAAGTTATGCTTATAATATATATTATTTTTTTTAATAATTCAATATTTTTATTTAATTATAATCTATTTTTCCAAAAAAGCCTTATAATATATGATGCAAACTCCATTTATTATTTTATAAATGGATTTTGCATCAGAAAACATTATATTATAACTTTAAAATTGTATTATATTTAAAAATCAATTAACTAAATTTTTATTTACTACAATTTGATTTTAATTTATCCATGTCTACTGTATATGCTAATTTATCAAGATATCCAGCATTATTTACTGCATTAATGCATTCAGGTGTAATATCTTTAGCACTACTTAATCCTGCACACTCTTTAAGTTCTTTTAATTTTGCTGGATCTGCTATATTAAAAAAATAAAAATAATCATTTAATACACCATTTAATGTTGTATCTTCCACTATAACATATTTTGTGCCATCACTATGTCCATCATAATGTATATTATATTTTTTTGTTAATTCGCCCCAAGTATCTCTATTATTATAAAATAATACATCCATATTCATAGGATATTTTTTTGCTATTTCACTATCAATTTGTGTATTTGTTAATTTATAACCGCCACTATAACTGTCATAAGCACAATTATAAGTATTCAAATCAATTGGATTGGTATCAGTTCCCATTTGATTTGAACCAATTCCTATACCTCCTGCTCCAGTGTTTCCTGATGAAATTGAGCCGTTTTTTGCTCCATCATCTGCACAGCCATAAACACCTAATACAAGAACTGCAAACAAAGCAGTTAAAATAATTTGTTTCATAAAAATCTCCTTTTGAATAAAATTTTTCCATCACCATTATTTTGCCTATTCTATCATGGGGGGGGGAATGTCAAGGATTATTTTTATGATTTTGAAAATTTGTTATTCGATAGACACAAAAAAGACCCTTCTCACAATTAAGAAAGGGCCTTTTTTCAACTACGCATTTTTGTAGCTTTTTTGAAGTTTTCTTTGTAACTTCTGTTGTTTGCGACGAGCTTTTAAAAGTTTTTTACGTCTTACTTCTGTTGGTTTTTCGTAGTAAGCGTGTTTTTTAATCTCACGGATTAAGCCTTCACGTTCGATTTTCTTTTTTAAAAGTTTTAATGCTTGGTCAACATTATCCCCGTCAACTCGGACGATTGCATTAACTGCCACCGTAAACACCTTCTTTCATAGTTTATTTTAGAACAAGCTCTCTCACTTCATCAAAAGTAGATACAAGCTTGAATTCCATTTCATTTCTAACATCTTCTGGAATATCCGTCAAGTCTTTTTCGTTCTCTATTGGGCAGATAACTGTCCGTAAACCTGCACGGTGAGCTGCTAAAACTTTTTCTTTTAAGCCACCAATCTGTAAAACTTTGCCACGAAGTGTTATTTCACCAGTCATAGCTATTTTACAGTTTGCTTTCTTATCTGACACTGCTGAAAGTATAGCCGTTGCCATTGTAATACCAGCTGATGGCCCGTCCTTTGGAACTGCACCTTCTGGCACATGCAAATGTATATCAAAATCTTTAAACTTATATGACGGCACTCCAACTTTACCTGCCACACTTTTTACTACAGAATAAGCAATATTGGCAGATTCTTTCATAACATCACCTAAATGACCTGTTACAATTAATTTGCCAGTGCCTTCAAAAAGTGCAACTTCTATCTGCAGTAAATCTCCACCATACTGAGTCCAGGCAAGCCCTGTAGCTACACCTAACTCCTCATCATCATATACACCGCCTATCCTAAATTTTCTAGGCCCTAAATATTCTTTCGTTAATTCATCATCAACTTCTATCTTCTCTATATTTTCATCACTTACTAACCTTTTTACACTTTTTCTCACAAGCGATGCAATATTTCTTTCTAAATTCCTAACACCGGCTTCTTTTGTGTAGTAAGTAATAAGCTCCATTATGGCACTATCTGTTATTGTAATTTTATCATCTTGCACATTATGTTCTTTTAACTCTTTTGGTATTAGAAAGCCCCGTGCAATATGTAATTTTTCCTGCTCTGTATAGCCTGAAAGCCTTATTACTTCCATTCTATCTAAAAGTGGTGCAGGGATAGTCTCCAGTGAGTTTGCTGTAGTTATAAAAAATACTTTCGATAAATCCAGCTCTGTTTCTAAATAATGGTCTGTAAAAGTGCTGTTTTGCTCTGGATCTAGTGCTTCAAGTAATGCAGAAGCTGGATCACCTCTGTAATCTGAGCCTATTTTATCTATTTCATCAAGTAAAAATACTGGGTTCATACTGCCTGCTTTTTTCATAGACTGCACAATTTTACCCGGCAGTGCACCAATATATGTTCTTCTGTGCCCTCTAATTTCTGCTTCATCTCGCACACCACCCATACTCATGCGAACAAATTTTCTGCCCATAGCATCAGCAATAGAGCGAGCAAGGGAAGTTTTACCAACTCCCGGCGGACCTACAAAACATATAATTGAACCCTTCATATTTTCAGAATATTTTCTAACTGATAAAAACTCTAATATTCTTTCCTTTGGTTTTTCTAACCCATAATGGTCTTTATTAAGCACATCTTCTGCATGCTTTATATCTATTATATCTTCTGTTTTTATATTCCAAGGCAGGCTTATTATCCAGTCAAGATAATTTCTAACAACTGTTGTTTCTGCACTCATTGGCGGCATAAACCTAAGTTTTTTAAGTTCTTTTTCTGCCTTTTCCTTAACTGCTTCAGGCATAGCGATTTCTTTTATTTTCTGCTCAATCTCTTCAATATCTGCCTTATAATCATCTTCTTTACCCATTTCTTTTTGAATGGCTTTCATCTGCTCATTAAGGTAGTATTCCTTTTGAGACTGGCTCATTTTTGCCTTTACTCTGTTTTTTATACGTTCATCGATTTTTAATAACTCTAGTTCTGTTTTAATAAGCTCTATTACTTTTTCAGCACGAGCAACAGGGTTACCTATTTCTAATACAGACTGAAAATCCTGTGCTTTTACTTTTAGATTAGATGCTATTAAAAACGTCATGCGGGATAAATCTTCTGCCTGCACAATATTTTGCAGCACTTCTTGATTTATGCGTTTTGTTTGAGCCACATAACTTTCAAAATTTTTAACAAGCACAAAACGTGCTGTATCCATTTCTTCCTGCTCAACAATATCATCATTTAGCCATTCAATATCAGCAAAATAACATTCCTCATCAAGCACAAGGTTTGTCATTTTTGCTCGTCTTAACCCTTCGATTAGCACTTTAACATTGCCATCAGGCAGCTGCATAGTTTGTAAAACCCTTGCAATAATACCTGTTTGGTTTAAATCTTCCATTTGCGGGTTATCTGTAACTGCCTCTTTTTGAAGCGTTAAAAATAATTTTTTATCTGTAGAGTTTGCAATATTTAATGCTTTAACAGAGCGTGGCCTGCCTACAAATATAGGCACTATCATATATGGAAATACTACCACATCTCTTAATGGTATTACTGTAAACTGTTCCTTATGATTCATTATAAACCCTTATATATATTATGCTGTTTCCTTATTATCATTTGTTTCTGCATCTGGCAGTTCATCATTTCTAACAAGTATAGGTTCAGCACCCTCTGTAATAACTTCTTCATTTATTATACATTCTTTTATACTGCCTGCTTCTGATGGGATTTTATACATTACATCAAGCATAGCATCTTCTAAAATAGAGCGAAGCCCCCTTGCGCCAGTTTTTCTTTTAATAGCAAGCTTTGCAACAGCATGGAGAGCATTTTCTGTAAAAGTTAATTTTACTTTATCAAAATTAAGCATAGCTTCATACTGCTTAACAAGTGAGTTGTGTGGCTCTACTAATATTCTCACCAGTGCATCTTCATCAAGCTCATCAAGTGCAGCAGTAATTGGCAGCCTGCCCACAAATTCTGGAATAAGACCATATTTAACAAAATCATCAGGCTCTAATTTTGCTAAAAGCTCCATACGTTTCATGTTTTTAGCGTTTGTAGTTTCTTTTTCTTCAACAGCACCAAAACCTAATGTTTTCTTACCAATTCTTCTTTTGATGATTTCTTCCATACCATCAAATGCACCACCACAAATAAATAATATATTTGTAGTATTAACTTGGATATATTCCTGCTGTGGATGTTTTCTTCCCCCCTGTGGTGGAATATTTGCAACAGTACCTTCTACTATTTTTAAAAGTGCCTGTTGAACACCTTCGCCAGATACATCTCTTGTAATAGAAGGGCTGTCGCCTTTTTTAGAAATTTTATCTATCTCATCAATAAATATAATACCATGTTCTGCCATTTCCACATTAAAATCTGCATTTTGTAAAAGCTTTAGCACAACATTTTCCACATCTTCACCAACATAACCAGCCTCTGTTAAGGTGGTAGCATCTGCTATGGCAAAAGGCACATTTAAAAGCCTTGCAAGAGTGCGGGCAAGTAATGTTTTACCTGTCCCTGTTGAGCCAATAAGTAATATATTACTTTTTTCAAGCTCTACATCGCTTTTTGCTGCATACTGTATACGTTTATAGTGGTTATAAACTGCAACACTTAATATTTTTTTAGCCTCATCTTGACCAATAACATACTCATTTAATTTTTTATGTATTTCTTCTGGTGTAGGCAGTTCTGCCATTTCTTCAACTTCTTCTGCTGATTTTTCTAAAATTAATTCCTGACAAAGTGCAACACAATCATTACAAATATAAGTGCCTTCCTGTATACCTGCAATTAACTGTTTTGCTTCATCTCGCCCTTTATTACAAAATGAACAATGAACGTCATCTTCTATTTTAGACATTACATCCTCCGTAATATATATGATACTCTAATATATATCTTACATATTTATATACTCTGATAGTATAGTATATAGAATAAATAATGCAATAAAAGATTATGCTTTTATACACATTATTATATATATTTAGCAAAAAAGCCACCAGTAATAGAAATATTTATCTCTATTATAAGGTGGCTTTATATTTTAAATTATTTTATTTTATGCTCTTTTTTCAAACACATTATCAATTAAGCCATATTCTTTTGCTTCTTCTGCACTCATAAAATAATCACGTTCAGTATCAGCTGCGATTTTTTCATATGGCTGGCCAGTTTTTTCTGATAATATTTTATTTAAATGTTCTTTTGTTTTAATAATCTCATTAGTTTGTATTAAAATATCTGTTGCCTGGCCTCTAAAACCACCTGATGGCTGGTGTATCATCACTCTTGCATTAGGCACTGCAGAACGTTTGCCCTTTGCTCCTGCTGCAAGTAAAAAAGCACCCATGCTTGCAGCCTGACCAAGACAAATTGTTGCCACATCTGGTTTTATGTAGTTCATAGTATCAAATATTGCCATACCTGATGTAATCACTCCACCGGGAGAGTTAATATATAAATAAATATCTTTCTCAGGGTCATCAGCTTCTAAAAATAAAAGCTGAGCACATATAATATTTGCCACCTGGTCATTAACTTCTGTGCCTAAAAATATTATTCTGTCTTTTAAAAGGCGAGAATAAATGTCATAAGAACGTTCGCCGCCTCTGCCTGTCTGCTCTATTACATATGGAACATAGTAACTCATATTACACCTAACCTACTTTTCTTCGCTTTCTTTTTTCTTTGTAGTTTTTTTAGCAGTAGTTTTTTTAGGTTTTTCCTCTGTTTCTGTTGCAGTTGCTTTTGCTGTTTTAGTTGTAGCTTTAGCAGTAGTTTTTTTAGCAGCTGGTTTTTTCTTTTCTTCTTTTTCTTCTTCGCCTTCTTGAGCTTTTGCCTGGTTTTTAGCCTGCTCTGCAAGTTTATGAGCTTCATATTCCTGTTTGCTCATTTTTGAGTTTTCGCACTTATTAACACCTGCTAAAAATTTATAAACTTTATCACCTAACACTTCGTTTTTAACAGCATCTATCTGCATTTGTGCTTCAAGCTCTTTTTTCAAATCTGCCACTGTTTTATCCTGCAGTTCTGCATGGAAAGAAAGATATGCATCTATATCTTCATTTTCTACAACAATATTTTCAAGTTTTGCAACTTCATTAATAACAAGTGCTTGTTTTACCTGCTCTCTTGCCTGCTCAACATACCTTTGAGCCATCATCTCAAAAGATATACCCACTTGTTCAGGGTTTATGCCCATTTGATAAAACTGGTTCATAGCATTATATGCAAGCCTGTCAGTTTGCTCTTTTACAAATGAATATGGAACATCAAAAGGGTTTTCTGCAACAATCTGCTCTAAAATTTGACCAAATGCTTCTATTTGTGTAGCTCTGTCTGCTTCCTGTTGTAAACCTCTTTTAAGTTTAGCTTTTAAATCATCAAGCCCTTTACTGTTTGGATCAATATCACGGGCAAAATCATCATTTATTTCTGGTTTCACTTTTTCTTTTATTTCATGAACTGTAACAGTGAAAACAACATCTTTTCCAGCTAATTCAGCATTATTATATTCTTTTGGGAAAGTAAGGTTTAAATCTTTTGTTTCACCTTTTTTCATACCGATAACGCCATCTTCAAAACCCGGTATAAACTGACCACTGCCAATATTTAAAGAAAAACCTTTAGCTGTGCCGCCTTCAAAAGCAACACCGTCTTTTTTACCTTCAAAATCAATAACTGCAACATCACCTTCAATAACACTATCCCTGTTTTCTACAGGTTCATATGTCATATCACGTTCCTGCAAAGATACAAGTGCATCATCAATATCTTTATCTGTTATTTCTACATCTATTTTCTTAAATGAAAAATCTTTATATTTGCTTAAGTTTAATGTAGGAAATACATCAACTCTTGCTTTAAAAGTAATAGGTTTATCTTCTTCAAATACCACATCAGAAATATGAGCTTGAGATATTGGTATTATATCGTTTGATGTCATAGCATCTTGAACAGCTTCGTTTATTACTTTTTCAATTGCTTGAGATTTAATTTGGTGCGAAAACTGTTTTCTCGCCACTTCTCTAGGTGCTTTACCCGGACGGAAACCATGTATTTTTGCTTTTGGAAGAAGTGCATCTAACTCTTTATCTGCTGCTTCTTTAAAAACTTCATATGGTAATTCAACTACCAGCTCTTTTTGAGAATGTTCTGCATCATTGACTTGAACTTTCATAAGGACTCCTTAAATAATATGTATATCTGTATAATCTATAATCATTTATTACATAACTGCTGAAAAATAACTAGACGAAAAAAAAGCGGGTGACGGGACTCGAACCCGCGACCTCAACCTTGGCAAGGTCACGCTCTACCAGCTGAGCTACACCCGCACGCTTGGAAGTGACTAAATCGTTATGCGGATGAAGGGACTCGAACCCCCACGCCGAAGACACTAGATCCTAAGTCTAGCGCGTCTACCAATTCCGCCACATCCGCAAGTTATTTATTATTATAAGGGTGGATGACGGGGCTCGAACCCGCGACAACAGGAGCCACAATCCTGGACTCTACCAACTGAGCTACATCCACCATGCTATTCTCGTTAGAGTTAAGACTTATAATACTTTTTTTAAATATTGTCAAGCAAAAAAATTTTAATTCCTTAAATATATACTTACTACTAAGGTATTTTATCTATTTCCCATATACATTATCTATATGTATAAACTTTTACAATTTCAATAGATAATTTACTATATATGCATATTTCTATATCTAACACAGTATTTATACTACTACATCTATTTACTATTTATAACTAAATAACGTGCTTACATTATGCTATAAAATATTTTCTTTTATACTATTTTTTTCTGTATGAACATTTAACATTTACCTCTCAATAATCTTAACAATGCATATTCTGAAAGGTTTCAAGTATATGGTATTAATAGAACAGCTAATGGTGTATATCTTTATGTTTTTGGAGAAGGAACAGCAGCAAGTGGGCCTGCATGCAGCAATAGATATCAACTTGCAACTCCGTAATTAATGTATAAAAAATAAATTCATGGCAGCTTAAATCTGTCATGAATTTATTAAATCATTTTTCTTATATTAAATTATCTCTTTTAAAATATAACTTTTTAGTATATATTTCTTAAAAACATTTCATTATTTAGGTTAATTTATGAAAAAAGAATTAATGTATAATTTTATTAATAAATGGTATGGGCAGGTTTTGCTTTCTCTTTTATCTGCTTTACTTTTAATATTATCTACTGCCGGTTTTGGGCTTTCTTTTACTGTTTTCTTTGCTTTTATACCATTATTTTTTGCATTAAAAGCAAATAACAAACATTCTGTTCTTTTAGGAATTATTACAGGTTTTACATATTTTGCTGTATGCCTTTCCTGGATGATGATAACTTTTGGTTATTTTGGTGGAGCTCCCGTTTATGCTGCTTTTTTTCTGCTTGTTTTTATTTCATTTTTAGGTTCATTATTTTTCTTTGTTCCTTTTACTTTTGTAGCAGGTAAATACAGCAGTAATCCATATATTATTGCACTACTTTTTGTTTTATTAGAAGCTGTAAAAGGAACTGTCTTTTTTGGTGGAGTGCCATGGTTAAACCTTGCCCAGTCACAATACAGTAACACCCTTATTATCCAGTCTGTTTCTGTTTTTGGAGAATACGGGCTTTCATTTATTATTATGCTTATTAATATTTTCTTATTTAATATTATTAATGATTATAAAAACAAAAAAAATATTATACTGCTTGCTGCTGCTATCTTTGTAATGATACTTCCGGGTATTTATAGAGCAGTAAACCCAATAGAGTATTCTGATTATAAAAAAATAGCTGTAATCCAGTCAGGCTATCAGCAGGAAGATAAATGGAACCAAAATAAATGGCTTTTTATTATAAATAATATAAATATGCAGGTGGTTGGTGCTTCTAATATTGAAGATATAGATATGATTGTTCTTCCTGAAAGCTCATACCCTGCAAAAGTGCTTTCTACTGATATTATAATGAATGTGCTTAATAAAGTTTCAGAAAAAACACCAATAATTTTTGGTGCAGATAGACGCCTTATGATAAATAATGAAAGTAAACTTTTTAATACTATGGTGCTTTTAGACAATAGAACTCAAAGCTATTATGATAAAAGACATTTAACACCTTTTGGAGAATATTTCCCATTTGAAAATCTTCTTCGTCCTGTAAAAGAATTTTTCTTTGGAAAAGGCTCTATGTTCAGCCCTGGAAATAATGCTTCCGTATTGCTCTCTAATAATGGTATAAAGGCGGCACCTGTAATATGCTTTGAAAGTGCCTTTTCTAACCTTGTTAGGGATAGTATTCTTTTAGGTGCTAATATACTTGTAGTTATATCGAACGATACATGGTTTGGTAAAAACCAAGGCAGAATACAACATTTAGCAGTAGATACTATACGTGCTGTTGAATACGGCAGGTCTATGGCAAGAGCTACACAAGATGGAATAAGTGCTTTTATTATGCCTAATGGAAAAATAGTCCTAAAAGAAGATAAGCAAATACCTGCTACACTTGTATATGAAATGCCAGTTAGTGATTTTAAAACATTTTTTTCTATTTTTGGAAATATTTGGATTGCTTTTATTATACCTTTGATTTATTATCAAATAAGGCAATCAAAATTAAAAGAGAAAAAAAGTGATGGATAATTATCAACTTTATATTAACTTAAACTATTTAGAAATTGTGTTAATATTTGTAGTATTGGTGTATTCTTTTTATTTTAGTGAAAAAAAATACTTTAATAAATTAGTTTTATCTGTTATTAATAAGATACTCGTTTTATTTCGAGGTGTAATAAGACATAAAAAAATGGAGGATAAATAAATGGGCAGCATAGGACCTTGGCAGGTTATAATAATACTTGCAGTATTCGTTTTACTTTTTGGGGCAAAAAAACTCCCTCAAATCGGTAAAGGTATGGGTGAAGCACTTAGAAATTTCAAAAAATCTGTTAATGAAGTTGATGATGCAACAGATATTACTCCTATTGCTTCTAAAAGAAGTGATGATGCATCTAAAAATGAAGTTCGTTCTGAAGAAAAAAAAGACGCTTAATCTATATTGCAGGGATATAATGGCGGTAGCTTTTTACCGCCTTTAATTTTTTATTTATGAACCGTTTTTATTTTGGCAGATATATTCAGCAGGAAAATCCTTCCATTATCCACACTATTAATCCATTAATTAAACTACTTATTACAGCTATAGCTGCAGCTGCTATATTTTACTTTGGGAAAAATATATTATCATTTGCTGTCTTAACTTCTATTTTATTTATATTAATAATCCTTTCTGGCAGTATATTTTTACCTGTATTTTATTCTGTTAAATCATTTAAAGTGCTATATATTTTTATATTTATTACTGTGCTATTTTTTGGTGAGCAGGGGCAGTTTTCAATATATATTACAAAAGAAAATTTAATTAATGCACTTGCTGGGGTATATCAGTTTATACTATTAGTGGCATATTCTTCTATACTTTCACTTACCACTTCTCCATCAGAGATTGCAAAATCACTTTATTTATTTATAAAACCGTTAAAAATTTTTAAAATAAATGTGGAAAATATAGGGCTTTCACTGCTTATTGCCATTAGATTTATACCACTTTTATTTGAAGAAGCTTCTAAAATTATTACAGCCCAAAAATTAAGAGGTGTTTGGATTACAGATGTTACATTTAAAGAAAAATTAAAATTTATTTTTAATATGGATTCTTTTATTATACCACTTTTTGTGCGTGTTTTCCATTATGCTGAACAGCTTTCTATTACTGCAATGTATAGGCAAAATATTGATGATGTTTTAAAGATGCAGGGTATAACATTAAAAGATATAATATTTTTAATATTTTTTACAGCTACATTATGGGGCAGTTATGCAGCAGTCTGGTTTTTATAAAGCATGCCTTTGCTCTTATTGTGGTGATAATTATAACGGCTGGCAGCGTCAAAAAAATGCAGTAGGTATCCAAAATATTATAGAAAACTGCCTTTCTAAAATGTATAACAGCCAAATATTAATTGCAGGCAGTGGCAGAACAGATACCCATGTCCATGCTTTAGCACAAGTATTTAACTTCCATGCAGAAAAATATTTTTCCAATAATGATTTATTAAGGGGGATAAATGCACTATTACCAGATGATATTGCTTTGCATGATGTAATAGATGTTACAAAAGATTTTCATGCTGGTAAGTCTATAATTTCTAAAACTTATGAATATAAAATATATAACAGTCCATTCCATAACCCTTTTATGAAAAACCGTGCTTTATGGATAAGAAATAAAATAGATATGGAAAAACTTAGAAATATACTTTCATATTTTGAAGGAACCCATGATTTTCATTCATTTTGTGTAAAAAGAACAAAAAAAGAAAACACTATTCGCACTATTAACTTTATAAAACTTGAAAAAAATAAGGAAAATATTTCCATATTAATAAATGCCAGTGGTTTTCTACATAATATGGTTCGTATAATAGTTGGCACATCACTAAAAATATTAAAAGATAATATGCCATGTGATTACGTGCTTGATATATTTGAAAAAAAAGACAGGCGTGCAGCAGGCCCAACAGCACACGCTTATGCACTATACCAAAAAGAAGCAATATATAGTAATAATCATGAACATGGTCTTTTAAATATACCAGAAAAATACAGGGTTATTTTTTAAAGCCCAAAATATAATGCTGCCCCACCAAGCATACCAGCTTGATTTTTTAATACTGCCCTTTCTATTTTTACCCTGCCTTTATAAGCAGGAAAAAGTAAACTTTCAAACTCGCTTATAAGTGAAGCCATATAGTAATATGAAAGTTCTGAAAGCCCGCCACCAAACTTAATCTTTTCAGGGCAAAAAAGTGCTGCCAGGTTTGCAAAGGCAAAAGCAAGCAGTTTCCCGTATTCTTCAAATGTTTTTATTGCTGCATTATCATTATTTTTTGCTTTTTCTGATAATATATATGGGTTTATATTGCTGTTACTACCTGTTATCTCTTTATAAATCTCTGTAAGACCTGATGTTGAGCAGTATTCATCAAGACAACCATTTCTGCCGCAGCCGCATTTTCTACCCTGTATATTAATAGATAAATGACCTACTTCAAAAAGTGTAATATTTGATTGTAAAAGCTTGCCATTAAGTATAAGCCCGCCACCAAAGCCTGTTCCTAGTGTGCAAAACACCATATTCTGCACCGATTTTTTATCACCAAAAACGTATTCTCCATAGGCTGCTAAATTAGCATCGTTTTCTGCTAATACTTTTATGCCACACATTTTTTCAATATCTGTTTTTATATGCCTGCCGTTTAATATCTGCAGGTTTGGAGCAAATATAGTATCTTCTTTTATATCATAGCCACCAGGCAGTGCTGCTGCAATACCTGCTGGTTTTTCATCTAAATTATTAACTATTTCTTCCACTGTTTCAAGAAAACCATTATAACTTTCATTTTTTATTATATTTTTATTTTCCTGTAATATATTTCCATTAATATCTACAAGCCCGCTTTTTATAGATGAGCCGCCAATATCTAAACACAGCACTTTTTCCATATATTCTCCTTATAATATAGTTCTACCATATTATTTTTTTTTATGCTAGAATATATTAAATTGTTCAAAAGGCAGTTTTATGGATATTGTAGATGTTTATGTAAAAAAAATAGATGAGTTTATATTAAAATATAAAGATGAAAACAAAATATCATCAATACAAATATACCTAAAAAATAATGCTAAAATTATATATGGCATACCTATGAAAAGATTAAAAGCATTATTTAGTAAATATGTTGATGAATTTAATAGTATTGATAATAATGATTTATATAATATTATAAATAATTTGTTTCTATCATTTGCTTTTGAAAAACAAGTTATAGCCTGCATGCTGTTAGAAAAATATATTAATAAGCTTCATATAAATATGGCTGATTTATTTAAAAACTATGTGGAAGAGAATATTATTATTAACTGGGCAGTTTCTGACCAGATAGCATTAAATACATTAAGCCAGCTAAATGATTTATCTTTTATATATGATTATGCAGTTCATGAAAATTATCTTTTACGAAGAACAAGCACTGTTTTATTTGCTGAAAAAAATATGACAGATGATGACTGCTTTATGCTTATAAATGTTATTAAGCTTTTATTACAGGAAAAGGAAGAATATGTGTTAAGGGGTTCTGGCTGGGCTGTTAGAAACATATATAACCATAATCCAAAAATATATTTTGATTTTTTAGAAGATTATGCCCATAAAATGCCACGTATAATGCTTAGAAATGCCATAGAAATGCTTGAAGAAGATATACGTATGAATATACTTGTTACTTCTAAAGAAAAAAGAGATGGTTTAAAGTAAATATTGTTGATTAAATATATTTTATATGATACCTTTCAATATATTAATTTGTGAGAACTAATAATGAATAAAAATATTATTAATAAAATTTTTTCATCTACTACTATTACTATTTATTTTGTATTTATTTTAGGAATGGTCTTAATACTGGAAAAGTTAAATGAATATGACCTTTCAAAAACACTAATAAATCTTGCCTCATTCAGTACTGCATTAGTATTTTTGGTGTTAATATTAAAAACTTTATTTTCTATATTAAATCATAAGCATTATAAACTTATTTCATTACTTTTATATAATATAATTTTTTTTATAATATCACTTGTTATTTTTGATTTGCATGAAGAAGAAGACACTTATTTCTTTTCTCAAGTATTATTAATATGTTATGTGTTAATTTTAAAACTATTAAAGATAATTAAAAAATAATTTACTGTGCCAAGCAAATAACTTTAATATGGTTTAAATTACATATTTTACATTCTATATTTTTTTATTATAAATTTTAAACATCCTATATTTATAATTTAATAATATTTATCTGGATTTATTATACTTGTATATCCTCTTATTTCCATATCTCTACGTCGCACAGCTCAAATACGGGTAAGTTTGTTATATTATCCCTTCCTACCCAGCCAATATTTCTATATCCTTCCTACTCGGTCGGGAAATATTGTCCTCGCAAAAACGGGGTCTTGCCCATATTAATGGCAAGCCGTTTTCTGTACTCGGAGCGAAGCGGAGCAAAAAACGCTCGCCAAATTCCATAAACATTCCGTATTTTTTGCTCCATATGAAATTTGAACTCGTATTGCTAATAATATAATTAGCAATACTCAAACATAAATTCCATAATCATTACGCAAAAAATACTACATATGAAATAAGTCGCTCAGTGATAATATAACACAGGCTTCTATAATATAGATAAATTACTATTAATATATTTGAATATTAAATGTTTTGATAATATAAAAACACATTAATAAGTTTTATGAAAGCATAGCTTTAAACTCAAAAGAAAACCTTAAGCCGTTTTCTATTCTTTCTACTTTTGATTTGCCATGGTGGCGTTCTACAATTGTCCCTGCAATTACAATGCCCCAGTAGTCAAAGCTTTGGGAAAGCATTGTATGTTTCCATGGGCTAAACATAGAATCTATTATATAATCTGGTGCTTCCACACCGTATAAATCTATTATTAATGTAAGAACTTCCGTATTGGCTTTTAATTCAAACCTGTATTTTAATGGCAAACAGCTTGAAAAATAACGGATATTATCTTTTAAAATATAGCATACTGCCAGTTTTAAAAACATCTTATTGGCAAGTATATGAAAACTTCTGCCATGAGTGATATCGTATTCTGCATTATAACTATCAACAAATTTATAAAGATATGCTGTAAAATTCCTATCAATATTTTTTTCAGAAAGTGATACAATTAATTCACTTAAAAATTCATATAAATCTACATTTTCTGTGATTTTAAAAGATATAGCATGAGTATAATCATTATAGCCTGCAATAATCTCTTCTATTAGTGAAAGTTTATTATCTACTATTTTCCAAAGGTTTTGAATATGGGCATCTGATTCTGTTTTAAGTTTTATCTGCCTAATAAAGCCACCAGCTGCTGTTAAAGCGTTCATTACATTATGGGATAAATGCCTGGAAAAACCTGCCACAATAGACTGTTCTTCTATTTTTCTCATTTGCAATATTTTTGTTATTTTTGTAGTGATATCATCAAAAACTATTTCAAAATTGTAGCTGTCATCACTTAATGCTATAACGTGGCCTGCAATTGAAATGCTTTCCCCTTTTCTGTTTATCAATTTACCAGAAAAGTTGGAATCAGTGCCCTGCAAAGCTGCTCCCATACAACGTTTTACTTCTGCTGCTGTGGTTTCGTCAAATATTTTAAATATATTTTCTTCAATTAAAAAATCATCATCTTGGTATACTTTTGCAAATTTTCTGTTATAAAAGAAAATATCACCTGTTAAATCTATCTCTACTATACTTTCAGGGGAAGAATTTAAAATATGCTCTAACTTATTCATAAAATAAGTAATACGCTGCAAGCCGCCTTCTTTTTCCATATAAGGTGAATATTTACCTGCAACTTTTGTCATAAAAAAAGTATCAAGGCTTGCTATAATAGAAGTGAGTATTGTATCTGCATCTTTAGAACTATCTATAAAATAACTGCCGTTATGTGGGTTTTTATTACGTACAATAATAACAAAACAAGATGGGCTAAATTCATCTGGATATTCTGTAACAATAGCATGAGCTTCGTTTTTACTGCAAAGCTTATAATGGTTGTTTAACTCTTTTGCAATCCCTTCATAGTGTGGAAGGTTTACATAAACATGTCTCACATTCTTTCTCCATAGGCACAATTATAGGCTATCATTATAAATTACATATGTCAACACATAGATTAATAACTACTGACCTAGAAAGCTTTTAAAATATACTTCAATAACTGCATCATCTTGCAACACATTATTCATTTTTGTTCTTAAATCGCGTTTCATGTATGCCATAAGCCCTACCCTGTCTATTCCTACTACTGGGTAATCTTTTACCATACGGCGTATTTCTTCTACTGTTTCTTTCGTAATTTTTGTAATAGCTTCAGCATCTTTTTTATTATGTGCTTCAAATACTATATCTATTTTAAAAAAATGTGGGGTATCAAACTCATTTTTTCTATATGCATCACAATAAATATCATTAATTGTTACATAATAAAGGTTTCTATTTTGCTTTTTGCTCTGCACCTTATACATATCATATATAGTAGGCTCTTGTTTCTTTAATGTAACCTTTGAAAAGTCTGTTTTCTTTATTTCTATCTTCCCATAAAGTTTCCATATAACAAGGGCAATAGCAGTCATTACTAAAAGCCATACTAATATTTTTGCAATTTTTTTGACTGTGCTTTCATTTCTTTCTTTACTCATGGCTTATATTATCATATTATTTGCATTAATAAAAGCAATAATTATAATTTGAGGAATATTTTGAAAATAAAATTTATTACATTCGGCTGTAAAGTTAATGCTGGGGAAGACCAGCTTTACTTATCACAGCTTATTGAACAGGGCTTTTTAGAAGCAAAAGATATAGATGAAGCTGATATTGTAGTCATTAATACTTGTGCTGTTACAGAACACGCTGCAAAAAAATCTGCTCATTATATTGCAAAACTACGTAAATCATACCCACATTTAAAAATAATTGTTACAGGCTGCTTAACAGAAGATGACGGTATAAATTTAAAAGAATACGGAGCAGATATAATAATTACTAACGGCTCTAAAGCTGATATTATAAACCATATATTAAATATGACAGATGGATATATTAAAGCAGGCACTGGCAGTTTTGCAGGGGGAGCTGTTTCATTTAATACTGGTGTAAAAACTAGAGCATTTTTTAAAATACAAGACGGATGTAATGCTTTTTGCACCTACTGTATAATACCACGCCTTCGTGGCAAACCAAAAAGTATGAAAAGGCAAGATGTAATATCTGGCTTTAAAAAACTAATATCTTCAAACTATAAAGAAATAGTGCTTGTAGGTATCCATATAGGGCTTTACGGAAAAGATACTAATGATAATTTAACAAGCCTTTTAAAAGAACTTGTTAGTATTGAAGGCGATTTTCGTATAAGGCTTACAAGTATAGAAATAAATGAAATAACTGATGAACTTTTATATTTAATAAAAGACAGTAATAAAATATGCCCACATTTACATATTCCTTTGCAAAGCGGCTCAAATAAAATACTTAAATTAATGGGTAGAAAATATAAAAAAGAAGACTATATAAATACTATTCAAAAGGCAAGAAGCATAATTAGTGATGTAACAATAGGTTCAGATATTATAGCAGGCTTTCCTAATGAAAATGATGATGATTTTAATGAAAGCTTAAACACATTAAAACTTGCAGGCACAGAATTTTACCATGCTTTTGCCTATTCTGAAAGAAAGGGCACACCTGCCCGCCTTATGGATAATAAGGTGGATATAAAAGTAAGGGAAGAACGCTCTAAAATATTAAGAGCCCAAGGCGATGTAATGCTTTTAGAACTGCAAAAAAAATCTATTGGCAAAACATACAGAGTGCTTTCAGAAAAAGGCAATAAAGGACACAGCCCAAATTATATGCTAATCCATTATGATAAAGATGTGGCACCAAACCAGTTTATAAATGTATTGATTAATGAAATAAAAAATGGTAAACTTTACGGAAAAGTAATATAAATTACATATAAAGGATGAGAATATCATGAGAATAATACTTACAGTTTTATTAATTGCTGTTACTTCAACTTTTGCTTTTGCTAATGATGCAGCAACTTATTCAAAAGAGCAGTATAATAAACTAATGAACTTAAAAGATACTATTACAGGCTGGGAGCCAACAGATTATGAGCTTAAAGACTGCAAAAGCTATCAAGTTCATTATAACGGTGTAAACTACTATAAAAGTGTTTATAATGTAAAAACAATTGAAGAAGCATATAATATTGTAGCTTTCGTTCAAGAAAATGAACATATGCCTAAAATTAAACCTTTCCCTACTAAATCTACCAGCTATAAAGGTGACTACTATTTTTATTTTGGAAAAGATGGTGTGTTTATAAATGCTGGAGCAATGGATATTTTATTTACTATCAATAAAGATGGATATGTAGAATCATTAACATGTTATCCTGGTATATAAATATCTGGTATATAAATATAAGGTGAAATTATGAGAATAATACTTACAATTTTATTACTTGCTTTTACTGCTACTTTTGCTTTTGCTGCTGATTTAAATGAAATGAAGGAACGTTATGATTATTTATATAAATATAAAAACAGTTCTTCATGGAAAAAAACGGACTGTGGTGTTGGTATTGAAGAATTACAGCCGATTTTTGACAAATATTTTACAGCTTGTTCTTATACACATTCAGAAAGCGGTGATTTTGCAATTATAAGAGAAGTTTATAACAAAAAAACATATGAAGAAGTTTTAAATATTCATAAGAATAAACTGAATGATGAATTTTTATCTTTGATTGATACATTTCCAAAACAAACATCAAAGATTAATGAACATGGCTATGCATATTATGGAAAAGATGGAGTATTGATAAGCATTGATGTATGTGATTATTTATTTACAAAAACTAAAGATGGCTTTGTAGAAACTATACATTTCTGTTAAATGTAGCTTTCTTTATAAAAATATCAGCCCTGTTTTAAAGCAGGGCTTTTTTGTATATTTTTATATAAATATGTAATTAAGTTATTTATATCTTCCTGCCACGCTTTTACCTTCCCATTTTTTCACGCCGCAAAACTCAAATATGGATAAGATTGTTATATTATCCCTTCCTACCCAGCCAATATTTCTATATCCTTCCTACTCGGTCGGGAAATATTGTCCTCGCAAAAACGGGGTCTTGCCCATATTAATGGCAAGCCGTTTTCTGTACTCGGAGCGAAGCGGAGCAAAAAACGCTCGCCAAATTCCATAATCACTCCGTGTTTTTTACTCCATATGAAATTTGAACTCGCATTGCTAATAAATACCATTAGCATGCTCAGACATAAATTCCATAACCATTACATAAAAAACACTGCATATGAAATAAGTCGCTCAGTGATAATATAACATCGGCAGCCAAATAATGAATTATAAATTATTAATATATATAATATTATGGTTATTACTTATATAATAATCATTTACCTAATTCATATTTTGGTATATTTCGCTTCGCTCAATATTGCTTATTGGAAATAATTAAGATATGTAAAATTAATTGAATAATTATAGTATTATTTCCATACTTTTTACATTGGTTATTTTGCACTATAAATGCCACTAAATCATATATGAAATTATTTTTTTGGAATAATGTTCCAGTTGCAAAAGTATTATAACAGCAGGCTAAAAATCATATAAATATAATTTTTAGCCCCATATTATACTTTTATATCATATCTATTAATCTTTTTGCATGAAGCTTTGCTTTTTCTTTTATTTCTGCTATTTTTTCTTCACTTATCCTTGTTTGATAAGATACTCCGTATGTAGCAGTATATCCTTTAAATTCCATACCAGTAAAGCCACATATAGTTTTTAAAGGTATTAGAAAATCATCTAATTTACTTTCATTATTATTTTTCTTTAATATTTCTTCATCTGCACCTGTTGTTACTGATGCTATTAATTTTTTACCTTTTAATTTATCCCCAGTGCTTCCATGAGAAAAACCATGTGTAAAAACTTCCTCAAAATATCTGTGCATTATAGACGGCATAGAAAACCAAAAAAGTGGAAATACTAGCATAATAATATCTGCTTTTACTAGTTTTTCCTGCTCTATTTCTTTATTAATTTTATAATCCTTATATAACTTATCTAAATATCTTATTTCCTTGTTTTTTAAATTTTTTTCTAATTCATCTAATATTGCCTTATTTGCAACAGAATCCTCTAAATCAGTATGGCCTGAAATCACTAAAATATTTTCCATAAAATCACCTTTTCTTAATTTAATCTTTCTTTCCTTCTTGCTCTGCCTGTTTTCTTAAAGCAAAATAGTCTGTATTATCATTTTTAACATAATCTATTAGCTGCAAACAAATCCAAGCATCTGTCGCTGCATACTCTAGCTGCCTTTCTGTTAAGTGGCTGTATGCCCAGTTTGTCTTTTGGGCACTTTTAACTAATTTTCTGCCTAAATACCGTGCTGTTAATGCCCTTGCTCCAGACTGAATAAGACCTTTTTTCTTCATTTCTGCCGATAAATCGTAAAATGATGCCTGCTTAAACCTGTAAAGCTCATTAAGCCTGCGAATATCGTCCTGCACACCAACACCAACTTTTACAATATCTGGGTTTGATAAAAGCTCTACTAATCTGCCAGCAAAAGGCACAAACCTAAGCTGGAAAATAAAGGCTTCCTCATTTGTTGCAAGCTGAATAATAGATATTGGAAACTTCTGCCCCTTAAAAAAGGCAGGACGGGACTCTGTATCAAAGCCTATAACTTTCTGCTTAAATAATACATCAAGAGCCTGCTCTGATTTTGCTATACTATCAACTACTGTAATGGTACCCTGAAAAGATATGGGCTCCATTTGGTTTATATCCTCAGAAGAGATTTTTAAATCCCTTATAGGAAAATTACTATCATATACTATGACATCACCTATAAAAAAATATATTATTTGTGCTGCTTATTAAAATACTCTAATAATGAAATAATATTTTCTTTAGGTGCTTCTTTCCTAACTGCCTGAATGTTTTCATCTTTAATAGCTTCATAGACTTCTTTTCTATGAACTACCACATCTTTTGGTGCTTCAATCCCCAGTTTGATAGATTTACCCGTAATCTCTATCACCCGAACTTCAATATCATCACCAATCATTATGCTTTCGTTACTTTTTCTTGAGAGGACTAACATATTACTCACTCTCAAACAATGGCGTTTTTATCTTAAGAGTATCATCATCTAAGATAATCTGCTTCGCCAGTTTTTTTTCAAAATTAACTACTAATGGTGCTCGCAGGTTTGCAGTAGATAATTTTGGGTCAGTAGGCACAACAACTATAGAAAATATTTTCATTTCCTTTTCGTCACTTATTGCTAATACTTTTAACTCACGTTTTGGGATAGTCGGGTTATAATCCTTAAAAAAAGTACTAGTTTCAATAAGAATAAAGCAAATATCAGTATCCTCAACAGACTGAAACCATAAAAATGGGTATGAGTTATCATCAGATATTAATAAAAAATCCTGTAAATCTGGAAAGCCAAGAAGTGGTGCACTTAAAGTGATGACATCATCTTCTTTAAACTCAATCTCCCCTAGTTTTGATGAATTAATCTTCATAAACCCTTTGCCACCTTTATTTTCAGTCTGTTTAGAAGCTGTATTCTCCATATCTTATCCTACTATACACTATTTATCCAAGAAAATCTAGTATAGAAATGCTAACCATTCCACTTACTAGTTTCATAGCTGACTGATATGCTGTTAATGACAGCTCTACATCTGCATTTAATTTCACTAAATCAGTAGCTGTAGCACCAAGATAGCCTGCTTTTATTTCCTCATTATTTGTAATAACTGTCTCTTGAAATTTAATAACAGATTCTACACGCTGCCCTCTTGTTCCAATAATTGTTCCAGCCTGCAGCACTTGGTTTACTGCTGCATCTAAAGTATCTATTTCATTTTCTATACCACTGCCTACTGCTGCTGTAAAACTATCTGTTGCATTAAGCGAGCCTGCATCAAAACCTAAATGAAGTCCGTCTGAAACAAATGTGCTTTTATTGGCAGTATCCAGCGTTACATTTTGCACTAAGCCGCCATCTGCATTTGTTACTTTAATATCTACACTATCACCAGTTTTTGGAAAACCAAGTGTGCCTGCATAATCACCCTCTGCTACAATAGAAGAATAAACATCACTTGTTTTAGTAAATGCAAGCTCACCATTGCTATTAACTACCGCTTTCATATTTGCTTCTAAAATACCTTGAGCCTGTAATTGTGCATTTATATCATCTGCCATTTCCTGAACTGATGTATATGCTTTCTTATCAAGCATTACTTTTACTTCTTTTTGTGTGCCAGGGTTTACGCCCTCTACATATTTTAATGTTAATGTCCTTGCTGCCTCATCTAGCTCACTAAGGTCTGTTTTTGGAGTCTGCACACCTGATACTGTTAATTCTGCAATACGCTCTGTTACTGGATCATGAGTAAGCCCAATATTTAATGGATTATCTGCTCCTGCTGGAACTGTTACTTCCACAGGCACATCAGTATTAGCTGTTTTAAACTGAATAGAGCCATCTGCTGCAATATCTGCTATAATCCTACCGTTTGTGCCTGTTGCCGCATCATTTAAAGCAGCATTAATTTGAGCAAGTAAATCATTTTTGCTTATTGGATCAGTTGCTGGTGTTATTGTTATTTCTTTGTAACCTGCACCTGCTGGGTCTAGTGGGTCAGCCACACGGAAAGTAAAATTACCACCCGGAAAATCATCTGCTAAAGTGTATTCATCTTTTAATGCACCATTTGCTACAGTATCAAAACCCATAATGTATGATGCTAAAGCTCTCTCTTGAGTGCTTACTGCAGTATTGGCAAAATTTGCAACCCTTGTTCCACTGCCAGACTGTATTTCTATTGCTCCATCTTTATTGGAAAACTTAATACCTGCATCTACAAATGCTTTATTATTATTTAATTCTTTTAAAATATATTCCTGAGCTGAAGCTGCATCTGTTATTGGTGGATTTGCCTTAGATAAATCTATCTCTACATTTACTCTCTGTTGTTTACCTGTTTTATTATCATAAATATCAACACCAAACATTAATGGAGTATTTGCAATACTTGCATTTAATACTGCATCGTATTTTATTGTGCCAGATGTTGTTTTATACTCATTTTGCAGGTAGAAATCTGTTTTATCATTTTTAGATAGTATTTCATACTTCCAATTGTCATTAAAATTACCTTGAAATACTCCATCAAAAAATGGTTTTGCAGTAGAATTTAAATCTGTTGCACGCCATGCTGATGGCTCACCAAAACCGTTTTTAGTTATATTATGCTCTAATGCATGTATTAAGTTTTCTAATGCCCTAAAAACATTTACATTTTTACCAGTTTCTACAATATTAACATCACCAAAAGAAAGACCTGGCTCTGCTTTTAAATCTATTTGGAAAGTTGTAGTTGCTTCCCTTTTTGTTGGATCTAATGGGTTTGGTATTTCCATATCATCTGGTGTTAAAGTAATACCATTTGGAAGCTGGATAGGGCCGCCTTTATAATCTGTTGTTACTTCATCATATATTTTATTACCATTTTTATCTAATATGGTAATAGATATGTTTCTTTGGTCATTTAACCCCAATGTTGTTGTTACTGATACTTTCCAGTTTTCATCTTTTGTGCCAGTATATGCTCCACCAATTATTGATACCTGATCATTAGCATGAGTTACACCTTGGTTATTTGCGTTTGCTCTAAAAGAAAGTTTACTGTCACCACTTCTTAAATCAGCAATAGTTAATTTACCATCTACAATAGATACATCTACTGTTTGACCATATAATTCTTTTATAAAATCAACGTAATCACCTAATGTTTTTTCTTCTGCTGCATTCATTCCACTTCTATCAAGTATGGCAGTTTTCATATCAGAAGTTGGTGGTATTGTTGTATTATCATAATAAGTAGTAGTTAATGTTGCATCTCTACTGGAATTGTAATTCTGCAGCGAAAATGTAATATCATAATGGCCTAAATTAGCTGGATCATTTGGATTTAAATCAAGGCTTACACCAACACCAAAATCAAAACCTGCATTTCTTAAAGCCTGATCAAATGCATATTCTATATCTTTTTTAGTAGGTGTAGTTGTTGATACATCAAAAGTAAATGTGCCATTACCATTATCTACTACATTTGTAATAGCTGCCTCACCACCTAAACCGTATTCTCTTAATTTTTCATTTAAAAAGTCTTGTGGAGTAGTTCCTGCTGCTATTGCACCATTAAATTCAGTAGCAGATATTTTAATTTCTTTACCTGCTATGGAAAGCTCTACATCGTTTGTTCCTAAACCAATATTGTTCATAGTTGCAGTAGCTGTTTGTGTAGCTGGTTTATTTACATTTATTTCTACACCATTTACAAAAAATGTGTAGTTTGTGCCTGATAAATCAAAATTTTCATGGGTTGTTTCAATCTGCTCTATTGTATCTTTATGAAAATCATAGCCTATTTCAAATATAGTATCTTTTCCTTCTGCTGCAACAGTTGCACCTTTAAAACCAAGTAAACTTTGGTCTGTTCCTGTCACTGCAAGGCGAACATTATCACCTGCTTTTAAACTTGTAAAATTAAGCCTGTCACCATCTGCTGATACTTGAATCTGTGCAGATAAATCTACCCTGTATTTATTTTTTTCTTCTTGAGTAGTGCCACCTACATATTTACCAGAATTTACTTGGGTATTTATTGTTGCTTGATAATCATCAATTGTAATATTTTCTACATCACCAAGCCCGTTAATTGCACCGATATATTCTGCATTTTTAAGCTCATTATTAATAGCACCAACTAATTCATCTGTTGTGTTGTATGCTTTTTGTGGAACTACTACTTTATATAGTTTATCACCATATGTAATAGTTAATGTTCTTTCTTTTTCTGAAGCATTTGCTAAATCTAAACTTGGGTTAGTATTTGATACTAAACTTGCAGTTCCCACTTTATTACCATTATGGTCTGTTCCTGCTATAGTTATAGAATCACCTATACTTATATTAGTGCCATCTAAACTTGAAAATAAACTATTTATTGTTGCTGCAAGACCATTTACAGTATTAGTAGATGAACCTTGAAGAACTAAACTGGACTGAGTAAATATACTACTTCCCGGCATATTTACTGCAATATCTTGATTATATCCAATTTGAGTATAAATATAACCATTATCACCTTGATATGTTATTTCAGAGCCTGATTTATAATCAAATTCCATTACAATACTTGTAGGGTTATCCAAATCTTCTGGCATTTTAAATGATATACCACGCCCTGTATTTATAACTTTTCCTGGCTCATATTCAAAAGATAATGATACATTTGACTTATTACCATTACCACCTGATTCATCTGAACCGTTAGAATCCATTATCATTACATTGCCTTTTTCATCATAAAGCTGTAATTTTGCTATACCGTCTACTACTGTTATTTTTGCTGTATATCTACCAGATTTTAACTCTGTCATGTCACTAAATACATCTTTAGTAATAGCATCACCTGAAACATTTTCACCATTCTGGTTTTTTGTAATAACATTTGATACAGCATTTGTTCCACCTGAAAAAGGCGGTGTTCCTGTTTGAAATCCACCAAAAATATATCTGCCATTATAGCTTGCATTTGCAATATCCATAATTTGCTGGTAAAGACTTAACACATCTTGGGCTAAAGCTTTCCTGCTTTCTTCATCATAAGAATCTGATGCACCTGCAATAGCATAATCATCACGAGCTTTTTTTAATGCTTCTACAAGCTCCTGCAGCTCTGCATCAGTATTATTTAACCAGTTTGAAGCACTATTAGCATTTTCACTAAACTGGGTAAGTTCATCAATCATATTTTGAACATTGTATGCTCCCACATACTTACTTGTATCTTCCCATGGTTTAATTAAATTTTGCTGTGCACTAGCTTTTTTCAATGCCTCAGTATAATTTGAAAGGCTTGTAGAAAGCATATTTTGCATTTGCATTGCACGCATATTAAATGTTACTCTCATAATAATGCTCCATAATCATTTTTGGCGATATTGTTCCTGTTACTTATATAGCAAATTACCTGCCAACTGAACCAAGCCCGTTTATTAATGTATTTAACATTTCATCTACTACGTTAATATATCTTGAATTTGCTTCATACATTCTTTGGTAAAGCACTAAATTTACCTGCTCATCTTCTTCTGATACACCACGAATAGACATAAGCTGTGTATTTAATTCAGTATATGCCATATTTGTTGTTGCTTTATATGTTTCAGCTTGAGATTTTGCACTGCTCATTTCACCAATAAAATATCCATAGAATGCAGAAAAAGTAACGTTTCCTTTTACTGTTGAAAACGATGTAGTCTGTAATTTAGATATTTTTAATGCGTTTGTATTATCACCTTCTGCACCAAATTCTGAAGCTGCAATTAATCTCGGATTTTCTTTAATAGATGCATTTAATGTCATATCTTGAGCAGAACTTCCTGAAAAGAATGAGTTCATTCCTGTTGCCAGTAAGAAATCTGATGTATCATTTGCAAAGGAAATATATGAACCAGCTGCTGCTTTAATAGTAACTGTATTATCAATATTTAATGATGCAGATACTAAATTACCTGCTTCCTGATTAATTCTTGCAAGCACTGTTTTTAAAGTATCATTTTCATCTATTTGTATTACTATTTTTCTATCATCATATATTTCGTTACCTTCATCGTCCTGCTTACCTGTCGGAGTAGATACATTTATTTCAAATGAACCACTTTTTACAGTATAAGGAAGTCCACCCTCTGGGCTGTTTAAAGCATATTCTGGGTTTATAACCTGTGTTTTACCAGTATATTCTGAAGCTCTATCAAGCCCCATACCTGTTGCGTGAATTCTATTTGTTTCCTCTATCATTTTTTTAGCCAAAGAATCTAAATCAGACTGATACTGTTTTAACTCATTATCACGAACCTGTAATTGTGCTGCAATTGTACCGTTTTTCATAAGTGATGTCATATCAATTGGTTTAGAATTTGGGTTGTCTGTTTTCCACATTACTTTTAAATGGTTATTGTTATTTGGGTCTTTTTCAGTTAAAAGTATGTGTGCAGTGCCACCATCAACTAATGTTTGGCCTTTCATAGATACATACATAGAACCGTCTTCTCTTAAATATGTTGTAACTTCAGTTTTTGTTGCTAAATCATCTATTAAGCCATCACGCATGTCCCTTAATTCATTGGCTGGCTGCCCCAGAGCTTCTGCTGCAACTATCTCTTTATTAAGCTGAGCTATTTGCTGAGTGATTTCATTAACAGCATCTACTTCCTGTTGGATAATAGTATCGCACTGTTTTCTTGCATCTTCTAAATATTTATATCCTTCTTGGATTTTTGAAGCTAATGTATCAGCTGCTTCTACTAAAACTGTTCTTTTTGTTAAAGATTCTGAAGTATCATCAGGTGCTGAGTTACTTAAATCCTGCCATGCATTAAAGTAATCTTTTAAAGCGTCCCCTAAACCAGAACCAGACTCTAACTCATTAAAATAAAGCATTGCACTTTGAAGTGTAGAACTTGTAGATGTATAATACTGTAAAGCAGAATTAGTTGTGCGAACTGAAGATGCTAATAAATCATCATACTCCCTTCTAACACCTGCTACATCTACACCTTTACCAATTGCTCCGTTGTATGTGTACTGAGGTTTTTTTGTAACAAGCTCCACAGTCTGTCTGGAATAATTTTCCGTTTTCATGTTTGCCATGTTATTACCTGTAACAGATATACCAGTTTGTGCTGCATATAATCCTGAAACACCAGTCCATATCATACCAAATAAATTACTCATAACTCACCCCCTTACCCTATAACCTGTAAAGAAGATGGGGTATGAGATACAGATGATTTATCCATGCCGTATTTATTTGCAGGGAGATAGCCCATACGAACTCGAACATCGTTCATAATTTTAAGGTTAGTGTTATAAATAAATTTTAATGAAACTGTAATTTGAGATATTTCTGAAACTAATAATAAAAGATTATCACGTAACGATAAAAGCTCATTACGCACTTCTTCATTATCACATACTTCCATTATTGCACTAACAGTATCTTCTTCCAAATGGTAATCCTGCATAATGCGCTGAGATAAAGTCTTACGTGCTTCTTCAAGCAGTTTTTCTTTTTTCATAAGCTGTTCTTTATGTTTGTTAAGCTCAAACATAGCTTTAGTATCCCAGCTTGTAACAGCAGTTTTTTCTTCTGTTAGCGTGTCCCTAATGTCAGTATAGTGGGCAACTTGTGATTTTAAAATCTCCACTAAATTAATAAAAGAATTGTGTTCCATATATATCCCCCTTAAAAGGCTAACCTTCTTTTTAAGGACTGCTTATATGGAAATTTACCTAAATTCTTTTAAATACTCATTAAAAAGTATCCTCTAACGCAGTATTAACTATTTTTGCAGCCACATCTCTAGCTGATACATTATAAGTGCCATTTGCAATGCGTTCTTTTAAATCAGCAATTTTGTCAGCTCTAACTTCAGGCATACTTTTTAATGTTCTAGTCATTTCAGAAACATCTTTACCTTTTTCTGAAATTGTGACATTATCACTTTCAACACCTGATGTTTGTTGCTGCTGCTCTGCAGAAGTTTTTTCTACATTTCTTGCGCGGGAAGTTTGTTCTAGAGTGTCCATTCCACTCATCATGTTGCTATTAATTCTCATAGTATCCTCCAATGCTCATCTTCCCTATCGGACTTACCCTAAAAAAACTTTAGCATTTTTTTTAAAAAAATTAAATATTTTTTTACTAAATATTTTTTTAGGCACCTTTCCTCCTTCTGCTACTAATTTAGGTAAATTTGCCTAAGCTATCCATAAACAAATTTTTTCATAAATTTATAAGCAATTATTATGCCAAAATTAATGTGTTTTAAATTAGAAAAGGGAAGCAAATGCTTCCCCTTTCTAATTAAAGTGTGTGAATTTATTGTGAAGTGATAGATTTTATTGCACTAAATCTAAGTTTTCTGATGATATACTTTCCTGCCTTTTTTGCTGGATAGCATATGGGTTTAACTCCCTGTGGAAAATTTTTCCCTCATCTCTATACTGAGGCATAGTCTGTTTTAAGTGTTTGTATAATGTTTCACCTAAACCAGAATCTGGCCTTTTTGCTAAAATATCTACATACTGCTGGTCTAACATTTCTGTAAATATTTTCTCACCATTGCTTTTTTTAATTAAAGATGATTCCATACTTGCTTTACGCATAGTTTTCATCATCATATCCATAAACATACCTTCGAATGCTGCACATGCGTCTCTTAATTCTTTATCACGTTTAGCTTTTGCTTCTTCCTGTGTCATTTCTGTGTTTACATTCATTTTAGCTAGTTCTATCATTACATCAGCTCCAGTTCTGCATGCAGGGCACCTGCTGCTTTTATTGCCTGCAAGATTGATATTAAATCCCTTGGTGTTACGCCTATTGCATTCAATGCTTTTACTAAGTCTGATATTGTAACACCCTCTGGCACTACCATTAAGTTAGTCTGTTCTTCTGCCACTGTGATTTCTGGGTTGTTTGTTACTACTGTTTCCCCATCACTAAATGGTGCTGGCTGGCTAACATCTACTTGGTTTGTTATAGTTATAGTTAAGTTGCCGTGAGCTACTGCTACTGTGCTTATTCTTACATCTGAACCCATAACTATTGTACCAGTCCTTTCATCTACTACTACCCTTGCAAATGTTTCTGGCTGAATTTCTATATTTAAAAGACTGCTTAAAAAGTCATAATAATTATTTTTAAATTCACCCGGAATATCTACACGTATACTAGTAGGTGAAGTTATAGTAGCAATTGGTGTGCCAATAAAACTATTAATTGCTGATTTTGCTTGAACTATATCTGCTACGCCTAATGAACTAAATGATAAATCAAAATAATTGCCATCTAATGCGAAAGGTATTTCTTTTTCAACTGTTGCCCCGTTAGGAATTACACCTACTGTTGGGTGGTTTTTTGTAACATTTGCCCCACCTGCATTTACATTCATACCACCTACTGATAATGGACCTTGTGCCACAGCATATACTTGACCATTAGCACCAGTTAAGGGTGTTAAAAGCAATGTGCCGCCTTCTAAACTTTTTGCGTCCCCTACAGATGATACTGTTACATCTATTTTATTACCAGCTTTTGCAAATGCTGGAAGCTTTGCTGTTACCATTACAGCTGCTACGTTTTTTACTTTTACATCACCTTGTGGAACTGTTATGCCCATTCTATCAAGCATGTTTACAAGAGATTGAACAGTAAACTCTGTCTGCTGTTTATCACCTGAACCATTTAAGCCCACAACTAAACCATAGCCAAAAAGCTGGTTTTCCCTAATACCTTGAACGTCTGCTAAGTCACGGATTTTAACAGCTGCATTTGCATTTACTGCTGTTAATAAAACCATAACCGCCATTACAGTTAAAATTAACTTTTTCATATCCTTCTTCTCCACAATAATTATTCACAACTTCATACTAGCAAACTGCATGCCAAAATTGTTTCACCATTCTTATTTTTTCTATATTGCATTTTATATGCCAAAAATATATGGTAAATTCTAATTGTAAACTTAAAAAATATAACAGTTTCAGATATATTTAAATTAAATATAATCTATTAATATCTTACTGCCATATTTTTACCTTTCCATATCTTTACGCCGAAAATCTCAGAAACGGGTGTTTTGTTATTTTACCTATAAAGCTCCAAAGGTATAATCACTCATTATTGTTTTTCCATTGCCACTACAACTCGCTTCGCTCTCAAGTAGCTGGCAAAACATTCCAAAAAAATAATTTCGCATACCATTTGAAGAGCGTTTATATGTAAAATAACACTAGTACATAAAATTAAGGATAAATATTTATAAATATTATTTTGCTAAAGTTATTTAAAATATTATGAGTGTTTGTATTTATTATATTTGAGATTTTTTGCCTAATGGCTCAGTATATACAGGAAAAATGTGTCATATTGAGCGTAAGAAAATGAAATTGTAAACTTAAAAAATATAACAGTTTCAGATATATTTAAATTAAGTATAATCTATTAATATCTTACTGCCATATTTTTACCTTTCCATATCTTTACGCCGAAAATCTCAAAAACGTGTAGAA
>CALUZC010000022.1 GCA_944325215.1 uncultured Mucispirillum sp.
AAAAGACAGGTAAGGAAAGTAAAAAGTAATGCAAGGATAGCTTATAATAACACACGTGGGAGAAGCATAGAAGAGCGTCCATTTGAGTTAAAAGAGAGAGTATTCGGAAACTGGGAGATGGATACAGCAGTAGGCAAACAGGGCAGTAAAGCAGCATTACTTGTGCTTACAGAACGATTATCACGCTTTGAGATAATAATAAAATTAAAGGATAGAACTCAAAAAAGTGTAATATCAGCACTTGACAAGCTGGAAAAAGAATATAAAGATAAATTCAGCTTAATATTTAAAAGTATAACAGTAGATAATGGTGTTGAATTTTTAGATATGGCAGGTTTAGAAAAATCAGTGTATAATAAACAATCTAAACGAACTACAATATACTATGCTCACCCTTATTGTTCTTGGGAAAGGGGTAGTAATGAAAATAATAATAAACTTATTAGAAAGTTTATTAAAAAGAAAACTGATATTAAACATTTTTCTAGTAGTTATATTAAAAAAATACAAGACTGGATTAATAATTATCCTAGAAAATTATTTAATTATAAATCGGCTAATGATATTTTTTATGAGAACTTTAATGACTGCTTAATTTGTTGCAATCGTTTTTAGAATTTACCCTTGTTTTGTATAAATCTCGTTTTTATTGACAAAATAAATGTTCTATCATATATTATACAATAAAACCTAACTAGTTATACAAATTATAAAGGGATAAAATTATGGCAAAATTTAATACAGAACGTTTTTTAGAAATAGTTCTATATGTAATTAATAAAATTAATGGAAAAGATTTAGGTAAGGTAAAATTACATAAAATACTATGGTTTTCCGATTTAGAAAAGTATATAAATTCAGGTTATACAATTACAAATTGTAGGTATGTCAGACGTGAACGTGGTCCTATGTCACGTAATCTTGATAAAGCACTTGCAACTCTTGTTGAACGAAAAGATATTACACAATACAGGGATGATGATGAGAGTCAGTGGATATTTAAACCAATAAATAGTGCTGATATATCATTTTTAAGTCAAGATGATATAGATATATTAGACAGGCAAATAGAACGTATAAGGAATATGACAGCTCGTGAAATTAGTGAAGAAACCCATACATCAACATGGGAAGTGTTGGAAAATGGCGAAGAAATGCCTGTGGCACTTGTAGCTATGGAAAGAATGGTGAATAATAATATTGAAGTAGACTGGAAATAAAGTGGCTAACCATAGTTTTATAAATGAAGAAAAATTTTACAGTCAAACAAGGTCTTCAGTATACTATAAAAACTCTGTAATGGTGCGTGGTGCAATAGATATTTTTTTATATTTTGTTACAAGACATCATTTTAGCAGTAATCAGATACCTATTAAACATATAGGAAATAATCAGTATTCTTGTTTAGTGGAAATAAAAGATGAAAGTAATAATATTTTCCACTGTGGAATAAAGTATAATGAATTAGAAAATAAAAAACTTAAAATAATATCTGTTAATTTTAATAGACAAATGAGGCAGGACTAGTTCCTGCCTTTTCTATTTATTATAAATTTAATCAATTAAATTAAGTTCGCAAAATTTATCTTGTTGCATAAAATAAGATTTATTGATAAGATATGTAATTGTCATATTTAATTTTGGAGATGAGTATGGGAAAAATACAGGCAATATCTGTTAGTGAAAAAAAAGGTGTAATAAAAGAAAATGTTCCATCAGCTTTTTTAGAAGATGATTTTGGTATAAAAGGTGATGCTCATGCTGGTAAATGGCACAGGCAGGTTAGTTTATTAGCTCTTGAAAGTGTTAAAAAAATGCAGGAAAAAGGGCTTGATGTAAAAAGTGGTGATTTTGCAGAAAACATTACTACAGAAGGTATTGATTTACTTTCTTTTCCTGTGGGAAATAGAATTAAAATAAATAATGTAGAGATTATTATTTCTCAAATAGGTAAAATATGCCATCATAAATGTGCAGTTTATTACCATGCTGGTGAGTGTGTTATGCCAAAAGAAGGTATTTTTGGTGTAGTGCGTGGCAGTGGTGAAATAAAGGTGGGCGATGAAATTATAGATTTAGGTAAAACTGGTTTTTCTGTTGGTATTATTACTCTTTCTGATAGGGCAAGCAAGGGAGAGTATGAAGATTTAACAGGTCCTGCTTTAGAAAAATATGTATCAGAAAATTTATCAACATCATTTATACGCAAGGAAATAATAGCAGATGATAAGAAAAAGTTAGAGCTTACTTTAAAAGATTTTGCAGAAACTCAAAAGTTAGATTTAATTATAACCAATGGTTCTACAGGAATTTCACCACGAGATATAGCACCAGATGTTACACTTCCATTACTGGAAAAAAGGCTGCCGGGTTTTGAAGAGGCTATGCGTGCAGAAAGTTTTAAAATAACTAAAAGTGCAATAGTATCAAGGGCAGTATGTGGCACAATAGGTAATTCTTTAGTAATTAATTTACCGGGCAGTCCAAAAGGTGCTGTTGAGAATTTATCTGTTATTATGCCTGCCATTGAGCATACCATAAAAAAACTGCAAGGGGATAAGTCTGATTGTGCAGCAAGGTAGTAGGCCATAAAAAACAGAAAGATTTTTTTAAGAAAATTTTAACAAGTGGTCGTTTAAGCCATAGTTATATATTTTCGGGTATAAGTGGCATAGGCAAGAAACTTTTTGCCAGAGAGCTTGCAAGAAGTATATTGTGCTCTAAAGGTTCATTTTTTTCAGAATGCGATTGTCAAAACTGTATGCATGTTAAATCAGGCACTTATGCTGATTTGTATGAGTATGAGGGCAAAGAGTTAAAAATAGAAAATATTAGGGCTATTTCAGAATCTGCTGGTATGACTGGTCTTTTTGGCAGGTGGAAAATATTTATACTTGATGCAGTTGAAAGACTTTCTAATGGTGCAAATATAGTAGCAGGTAACGCCTTTTTAAAAACTTTAGAAGAGCCGGGTGAAGACTGTTTATTTATACTAATTACATCAAAATATGATACAATACTGCCTACTATTCGTTCAAGGTGCAGTGTTATTAATTTTTCACCTTTAAGTGATAATGAAGTAAAAGAGGTGGCAGGTTTTTATAATAGAAGTATTAGTGATGAAATAGTAAATTTATCAGCTGGTTCTATTGAACGTGCATTTTTAATAGATGATTTAAAGCTTTTTAATATATTAGAAGATATTAATAATAAGGATTTTAAAAAGTTTGCATGGTATATTTTAAATATAGATGATATACTTGTATTTAAGGCAGCAATTGAGTTTTTATATCCCTATGCTTTACAGGAATATAAAAGCAGTGGTAAAGGTATATATATTCGTTATGGTGAGTATATACTGGAAATTTTAAGAAGTTTAAATTATAATGTAAATATGGACTTAGCAAAACATGATTTTGTAAGTAAAACAATAGAGGTATTTGGTGAAAGAATATAACGCTTGTGGAGTATTATTTAAACGCGCAGGAAAAGTTTACGACTTTTTGTGTGATGGTTTTGATATAAAAGTTGGTGATAATGTAGTAGTAGAATCTGATAAGGGAGAGGATATGGCACGTGTATGTATTGCACCGCGTAACATATCGGTTCCGGAAGAGCAGGTTATGAAAAATATACTGCGTGTTGCCACAGAAGAAGATTTACGTGCTAAAGAGCAAAATTTAAAAGATGAGCCAAAAGCATTTGAGGTATGTAAAAAATTATCAAGTGATGCAGGGCTTGACATGAAACTGTTATCGGCAGAATACTGTCTTGATAGAAGTAAGATAACATTTTATTTCACATCAGAAGGCAGGGTAGATTTTCGCCAGCTTGTTCGTGATTTAGCAAGAGTTTTTAGAACTAGAATAGAGATGAGGCAGATTGGTGTCCGTGATGCTACAAAAATGATAGGTGGTTTTGGGCTTTGTGGCAGAGAGCTTTGCTGCACTAATTTTTTACGTCGATTTGATAATATTTCTATAAAAATGGCAAAGAACCAGAATTTGATTATGAATCCTAATAAAATATCTGGTGTATGTGGCAGGCTTATGTGCTGCCTTATGTTTGAAAAAGAGCAGTATGGCTGCGAAGGTTGTGAAGGCTGTGAAGATGGTGATATTGAATATATTGAGTTAAATGATACTCTTGATGGTCTTATCCAGCAGGAAGAAAATATTATTAATCTTTCCACAGACTCAAATAAGGATAATCATAATGGCAGCAGGCATAATAAGCACCACAAGAAACATTAAGTTTAGATATTGAGGTTAAAATAAATATGCAAAAAACTTTTTATGTAACAACACCTATATATTATGTTAATGATAAGCCCCATATTGGCCATGCATATACAACTGTAGCATCAGATGTAGTATGCAGGTATAAAAGAATGTGTGGTTATGATGTGTTTTTCTTAACAGGCACAGATGAACACGGTCAGAAAATGGAGCAGTCTGCCCAAAAGCAGGGTATAAAACCTATTGAATTAGCAGACAGGAATAATGCAAGGTTTAGGGAACTTTGGAAAATATTAAATATATCAAACGATGATTTTATTAGGACTACTCAAAGCAGGCATAAAAAGACAGTCTGGGAAATTATTAGAAAAATGCAGGCAAGTGGTGATATTTACCTTGGAGAATATGAGGGCTGGTATTGCACCCCATGCGAAGCATACTGGACTGAAACTCAGCTTTTAGAAGGCAACTTATGCCCAGACTGTGGCAGAGAAACTTCTAAATTAAAAGAATCATCATATTTTTTCAAAATGAGTAAGTATGAAGATGCAATATTAGAGCATATTAATAAAAACCCAGATTTTATAAGGCCAGAATCTAGGCGTAATGAAATAGTATCATTTATAAAAGAAGGTTTAAGAGATTTATCTATTAGCCGAATTAATTTTTCATGGGGTATTCCTATGGAAGAAAATGAAAAACATGTTATATATGTATGGGTAGATGCACTTACTAACTACTTATCGGCTTTAGGTTATTTTGATAATGAAAGCGAAAGGAAAAAATACTGGCCTGCAAATTATCATATAGTAGGTAAAGATATTTTAAGGTTCCATACAGTATACTGGCCTGCCATGTTAATGAGTGCTGGTATAGAGTTACCAAAATCTGTTTTTGCTCACGGCTGGTGGACTGTTGACGGGCAAAAAATGTCAAAATCTATGGGTAATGCTATTGATCCTGTTTGGCTTGTGGATACTTTTTCAAGGGATAGTTTTAGGTATTTTTTAATGAGAGAAGTTCCATTTGGGCTTGATGGTGATTTTTCTTTTAAAGCATTAATACACAGAATAAATGGTGATTTAGCTAACGATTTAGGTAATTTAGTATCAAGAACATGTTCTATGGTGAAAAAATATTTTAATGGAATGATACCAGAATACAGTATAAGTGATGCGCTTGATGAGAATATATATAAAGCTGTAGAAAAATCAAGTAAAGAAGCAGATGAGCATATTACAAACTTATCATTTAATAAAGCACTTTTGAGTATATGGGAAAGTATAAGTGCTATGAACAGGTATATTGATGATGCAAAACCATGGGCTTTAGCAAAAGATGAGGCAAATAAAGGCAGGCTTGGTTCTGTTTTATATACTGTTCTTGACGGTTTAAGGGCAGTAAGCCATTTAATATACCCATTTATGCCTGAAACTGCAATGGAGATAAGAAAGCAGATAGGCTCTGATGATAATATTAATGTATCAGAAGAAAAAAATATATATAAAATGAAGCTTTTAAAATCAGGCAGTATGCTTGGTGAAATAAAAAATATTTTCCCACGTATTGATGAAAAAGAAATGCTTGAAAAAGTATATTCATCACAGAATAAACCTGAAAATAATCCTGTTCAGGAAAATTTAATAGATTTTAGTGTTTTTGAGCAGGTGGAATTAAAAGCAGGTAAAGTATTAGAAGCAGAGAACGTGAAAAAAAGTGAAAAACTTTTAAAATTTAAAATAGATGTAGGTGATGGTGGAAGAACAATAGTTTCAGGTATTGCAAAAAGCTATAAGCCGGAAGATTTACTTGGTAAAACAATAGTTGTTGTTACAAACTTAAAGCCTGCAAAACTTATGGGTATAGAATCTTGTGGTATGATTTTAGCAGCTTTTAACGGGGAGCGTCATTTTGTTATGGAACTGCCTGAAAGCATACCTGCAGGAACAAGAATAAAATAGGTATGGATAATATTTTTTGGACAGATACTCATGCACATATTCATGATGATGAGTTTGGCAGAACAATAGAAGAATTTATAAATGAAGCAAAAGAAAGTGGTGTATATCGCTGCCTTACAATAGGCACAGATTATGAAAATAGTGTTATGGCAGTAGGAACATCAAAAAATTATAAAGGGCTTTATGCTGCAGTTGGCTTACACCCAGAATATGCAGATATTTATAATAAATCAGTAGATTATGATAAGTTTTATAAACTGGCAGAAAATGAAAAAGTTATTGCAGTAGGTGAAACAGGGCTTGATTTTTTTTATGAAGATAACCCTGAAAAAGAAAAACAGATAGAAGTTTTTGAAGATATGATAGATATTGCCTGTAAACATAATAAACCTATTGTTATACACAGCAGAAGTGCAGCTAGTCAAACAATAGAAGTTCTTGAAAGGGCAGAAAAAAAGTATAGTAATTTAAAGGGTATATTTCATTGTTTTGATGGCAGTATGGAAGTATTGGAATGGATTAAAGGCCGTTCATTTTATATAAGTTATGCAGGTAATGTTACATTTAAATCTGCAGATAATTTGCGTTATGCACTAGAAAGGACGCCTCAGGATAGGCTTTTAATAGAAACAGACAGCCCGTATTTAGCACCAGTTCCAAAGCGTGGCAAAAAAAATATGCCTGCTTATGTATCATATACTGGTAAGTTTGTATCAGAATACATTAATATGGATATGGCTGAACTTTCAAAAATATTGGAAGAAAATTTTAAAAATATAATGGGGGTATCAGATACATGGAAGTAAAGAAGATTCTTGTTATAACCAATGATGATGATGTTTTTTCACGACTTCATTTTGAGTTTGATGCAAATAATTATTCTCTGCAGCGTCTTACAAACCCATTATTATCTATTGAAGTTTTAAACAGTAACGATTATTATGCAGTAATAGCTGATTTAAGTATGAAGGAAATTTATATGGTAGATATGCTTAACAATGTAGGTTTTATTCATACATCTATGCCAGTTGTGCTTTTATCATCAAATATTACTGCTGATGATATACTTTTGACTTATGAGTTTGGTTTTTTAGAAATTTTACCTAAAGATTATAATACAGGTGAAATAAAAGAACTGCTTTTAGAGTCAGAAAATGTAAATAAGTAAGGAGGAATTTATGGGTTCTGTAAAAAAAATACTTTTTCCTACTGATTTTTCAGAAGCTTCTCACTATGCTTTAGCTTATGCTGTTGAGATGAAAAAAATACTTGGTGCTGAGCTTGAAATAGTGCATATACTTTTTGATGAGGGTAATATTGTTGCATTTTATATTCCACAGATGGGTATGCCAATGCAAAATTTATCCCCTGATTTTGAAGATGGAGCAAGAAAACAGTTTGATGAGTTTGTTCAAAATGCACCAGAACTACAGGGTGTAGAATTCACTACCAAAATATTAAGGGGCAACCCATACAGTGAAATTATAAAAGAGGCTGAAACTGGTAATTTTGATATGATTATCATTGGAACACACGGTAGAACAGGTTTAGAGCATGTTTTATTTGGTTCTACTGCTGAGTTAGTTGTTCGTAAAGCACCATGTCCAGTATTAACAGTTCGCCCAAAAAATAATCAGGAATCATAGAAATAATTATATATAACTTACCTGCTCTTATTTTAAGGGCAGGTATATGGTGAAATTTTAATGAAGTATTTTATTTATATAATATTACCAATAATCATAATATCGGGCTGTAATAAAATGTCAGAAGATAGTAATATTTCTAGTTCTATAAATAACCATGAATTTAAACTTGAAGATAACCATAAGATAACTATTGGTTTTGATAATGGCAGTGTGTATGGTTCTGCTGGTGTAAATAGATATATGGGCAGCTATACTATTAAAGACGGTAAGATTACTTTTACTCAAATGGGCACAACTATGATGATGGGGCTGCCTGAAGATATGGATAATGAAACTGTATATTTAAAATTTCTAAAGGATAATTTAAGTATTACTTATGATAATAGCATATTAATAATAGGTGGTAAAAGATTTATTTTAGCTAAATAGAATAACTGCTTATTTTTCATATATAAAAAGTGATTAGGTCAAGTATCCATAAATAATTTATACTAAAGGATATTTCAAGTGAAATAGTATAGAGTTACAAAGCAGCAGCCAATAAAACACTTTAAAAATTACAAAATATGTATTATACTATTTTTATGGAGTAGTTTATGAATAATAATATTTCATTAATACAAGTTCATACTGGTAGAAAGCAGTTATATTATTTTTTAGCAAGAGTATTTTTAGATGTTCCAGATAATGATTTGTATACATATACTTTAAATATTTTACCAGCTTTTGAAATATTATCAAAGCATAATAAAGCTCTTGAAAGTGGTTATATAGAATTATCAAATTTTTTACAAAAGCGTATAAACCTGCAGGGAGAAAACTTGAAATTATTTGATAATGGTATGTTAAGTGATTATTCAAATCTTTTTTGCAGGCAAGATGGCTTATCTCTTTATCAGTCCTCATATACAGCCCCTTATAGTGAAAATTTAAAAGAGAATTTATATAGTTTACAAAAGCAGTATGGGTTTGATATAGGTCAGGATAATATTAATCTATCAGACCATATATCTTACGAGCTGTCATTTTTAGGGTATCTATCAGGTTTGACAGCATATAATATTCAAAAAGAAAATCATGAAATGGTATCTCATTTAATAGAAACACAGATAAATTTTTTAGAGAACTATATGCTTAACTGGGTGGAGCATTTCATGAATGAAGTGCAGAATATGCCAGAGGGAGCATTATTTTACTATCCTGTAAGTAGTATTGTGAATGGTTTTTTAGAGTATGACCATGTATTTATTAAAAAGCAGTTGCCTGAATAATATCAAGATAGCTGTCATCAAGTCCATTTTTGTTTTTGGAGAAAATATATATAACAGTAGAGCCGTCTGAGAGTATATCAAAATCAGACACTGCTGCAGCATTAAGCTGAGTATTCCATGACTGCACTATTTTTGTAGTTAAAAAATATGAACCAATTGAAGTGCCATTATACTGCCCCATAACATTGTTTTTTGCCAGTTTATTAGAAGAAATAAGTATAGAACCATCTTTAAATTGGACTATACGCTGGTAAACTGGTACAACAATACTTTTTTCATCATATACAAAAAAGCCAGCACTTTCACCAGTATTACCAACATTAACACCAGTATCTAGTTTTTCAGAATAAATAATATAATTTACTGTATTTCCAAACTCTATATTATCATATGTAGTGCTTTCTTCATTAATATTTTTATTTAAAAGCCCGTGTCTGTTATAATATAAAATATTATCATTATATACGCCATAACCATAAATAGAAGCACCAAAACTCATGCTTTGGGGACTGTCATATTCATAGCCTTTTTTTTCATCATATGTAACATTATATATCATACCTATCATAGTTCCTTCAGAGTATTTCTGGCAAACGAGATGTTTTTTTCCTTCAGTAAAATATGAACGAAATAAATAAGGTATTTTTTCAGATATTTTAACAAATTTTTTACCGTTATATTCATATATTTGAGATACTGCATTAAACTTTTTATCTAAAATAGATACAATAAGCTCATCTTTACCGTTATTATTAATATCAACTGCTTCAATATTAACAATTTCTCCAGGAAAAGAAGAAAGTGAATATCTTTCTATTAGTTTATCATTCCCAATCTCATAAAATGTAACGGAGCTTCTATCTGTAACAGCAGTAAGGTAGGTATCGTCTTTACCTAAAAAAAAACCAACTGCTAAACTATATACTTGATTATCCACTTTAATTGGTTTATTTTTGCTGTTATCAGAAGTAGAGATGATTTTCATACCTTTTACAGGTATTTCATCAGAGAAAATTACTTTACCTTTAAAACTTAGTGAGCATTTAGCTTTATTTGCACCACTGTTTTCTCTGGCACAAGTAACAGTATAGTTTGATGAACTATCTTCAATAATTGATTTACTTTTAAAAAGGGCATATTTAATTTGCGCCACTTCATTATCCTGCATTAGATTTGTGGCAAATTTTACAGGCAGTGGAAATACATGGTTTACAGCATCACCTTTTTTTATACCGTTATTATTAATTATTTTTGTGGTGGAATATTTATCTTCCACATTTAATATGGATATAACACCAGTAGTAATTTTTTTTACACCAAGAGATTTGCCAGTAACAGGGTGGATAAGTTTTTCTCCATTTCTTGTTGTTGTAAATTCCATACCACTTACAACATTAGCATTTTTGCCTAAATCAATAGTGGCACCATTATCAGTAACAACATAACCATTTAAACCTTCTGCCCAGCTTTCAACACGAGCTGCAAACCCTTCAAAAGTATCTTCAGCATGTAGTATATTAGGTATCAATAAACCAGTTATAAATAATGCAATTATAATATTTTTCATATTAACCACCACCAACAAAGCGAACAAGCTCAATAATATCATTTTCATTGATTATTTTATTTGAAAAGTCATCTTTAGTAACAACTTCTCCATTAACTTCAGCTATAATATTTTTTTGCTCAATATTTAGGTTTATAAGCATCTGTTTAAGGGTAATATTATTTTCTATATTGTATTTCTGCCCATTTAATATAATGTTCATTATATATCCTTTAACAAGTATTTCACTGCTTCATTTGCCTGCACAGCAGCACAGGCTGTAACACGTGGAGCCATAAGCCCTTTAAAAAAACCTGCTTCATTTTCAAAATCACCAACTACAATACAGTTTGAGCCAAGTTTTTTAATTTTTATAATATCAGTATCAAAATAACCTGCTACACCCGATGCTCCAATTATAAATGATGATGGAAGTTCTTTAATACATTTTTCCATAAGCATAACTTTTGTTTCAGCATTATCAAAACATTCTAGTATAACATCAAAGCCTGATACTTCATTGATTATATTATGGCTGTTAAGCATTATATTTTTACATATTATCTTAATATATGGGTTTATATTTTCAATAATGTTTTTTAAAGCCTGTGTTTTATATAAGCCTATTTGGTTAATAAAATAGCTTTGCCTGTTAATATTAGAAGGTTCTACCACATCATAATCAATAATTTTAATAGTTCCAACACCACTTCTAGCAAGGCTTATAGCCACATGGCTTCCAAGCCCGCCTATACCACATACCACGACTTTAGAAGTTTTAAGTATTTTATAAACATCTAACCCCTGCCTGCTAAAAAGCAAATATTCTAAATGCTCTTTATCAGGCATTTGCCCTTTTTTTATTAAAGAAACATTATCATTTTCATTTAAAATATATGATTTATCTACAGGGAAAGAGTTCACTATAAATAAATCTGCTTCTATATTTAAAAGCAAAGATAATTCATATATAGTAGTGCTGTTATCAATATTTATACTTTTACCATTAACAGTAATATTCATGGCTGAATTATATATATAGTAGTAATAAAAGTCAACTTGTATATATTTAGAATAATTGATAATACAATAATACTTTTAATATTATATTAAAATCATAAGATTTTATCATAATTTATAAAAAATACTTTACAAATATAATAAATAATAGTATTTTGTAAAAAGATTAATTCAGGAGGATTAAGGAATTATGAAAAAAGTTTTTTTAACACTTTTTGCTGCTTTAATGGCAGTTCCTGCATTCGCTGTTGAAGTTTATAACAATGGCGATAATACTGTTGAAATTTATGGCCATATTCATGGTTATGTGGGCTATGGTATGGGTATGAATGGTGGCAGCAGTGAACTCAATGGAGTAAAAACTACTTATGACCCAATGTATTCTCACAATATGCTGTATGGTCTTCAAGGCAACTCAAGAGTTGGTACTAGAGTAAAAGCAGGTAATTTCTCTGGACAATTTGAACTTGGTGCTAATGAGCAGACTTTACGCACAAGTGCACCAAACACTATTGGTTTCCGTCAAGCTTGGGGTGCATATACTTTTGGTAACGGTTCAAGACTTTTAGTAGGTAAAACTGATACTCCAACAGCAATGGGTGGTTTTATTTCTTCATTCTATGATACAGATGGCGGTTTAAACGGTTTTGGTGGCAGCCCAACTGGTTTTAGAAGATTTCAAGTTCAATACAGCATTGCTGGTCTTACTTTATCTTTAATCGAAGATGATGCATCAGATACATCAATGGTATTTAATAACCCAATCGGTTCAACTGAATATTACTTCATAGATAATGCCCAATATACTCCAAGGGCAGGTCTTTCTTATGTATACCAAAGTGAGTCATTACTTGCAAAAATTGCAGCAACATATACTGCTGTAAATGGTTATGCATTATCAGATCCAACTAATATAAATAGTACAAAAAAATGGACTAACCTTCATGCATTTGGTGTAACATTAGGTGTTAAACCAACATTTGGTAACATGTATTTATCTGTTCATGCAAGATATGGTATGAACGAAGATGTGTATGGCGAAGGTGGCACATATATAAATGAAGGTTTATATGCTCACACAAATATGTCAAAATGGGATGGATTAGGGTTGACTGCTACTACAACAAGTGCAAATGACGGCTCATTTAATAATGTTCACCGTGCAGCAGCTGCATTAGAATTTGGTATTAAAGCTACTGAAAACTTTACTGCTATTATTGGTGGTGGTTACCAAGCTACTATTCCTGAAATAGAAAGTGTTGCAGGTGTTAAAGAATCTTTCTTAATTCACAGCTATGCAGTATTTTTACAAGGCCAATACAGATTAAGCCCTAACTTTGCACTTGTTCCTGAAGTTGCATGGTTTGGTACAAATTACTCACAATCATATACTGGAAACGGTCAATCACAAAAATCTTCTAATTATGATAATGGTTTATTAGTTGGTTTACAGTTACGTGCCAGCTTCTAGTTAAAAGTATAATTACTTTTATATAATAAAAAACCACCTTACAAAAAGGTGGTTTTTTGTTTTCAATATATATAAAATACTCTGAAATATCTATAAATCCCTATAAATAATATTATATGCTTTATTATAAATAAAAGTATTATTTTATAGTAAAATAAAATTAAAAAATTTTTATAATTTTTACATAAAAAATAGGTCGATTTATATTGCATTTTTTATAAAAATAAAATAGTATAATTAAACTTGTCTTACTACATAAGATATAATTTTAGGAGGTTTAAGGAATTATGAGAAAAATCCTTTTAACACTTTTTGCAGTGCTTTTTGCAGTTCCTGCATTCGCTGTTGAAGTTTACAACAATGGCGAAAACTCTGTTGGTATTTATGGTGCAGTTCTTGGCTATATGGGTTATGGCTTAAGTGCAACAGGTGAAACTAATGGGTCTGTTCCTGTATTAGGTTCTTCTAATACGCCTAGCTCTTTAAATCATAACATGATGTATGGCTTGCAAAATAACACAAGAGTTGGTACAAATATTAAAATTGGTAACTTTACAGCACAATTTGAGCTTGGTGCAAATGAACAAACTTTACGTTCAAGTGCAACTAATACTATTGGCTTCCGTCAAGCTTGGGGCGCTTATACTTTTGCTAACGGCTCTAAACTTTTATTTGGTAAAACAAATACACCTACTTCTATGGGTGGTATTATATCATCTTTTTATGATACAGACGGTGGTTTAAATGGTTACGGTGGTATGGTAAGAAGTAACAGACGTTTCCAAGTATCATATACTATTGCAGGCTTAACATTGGCTTTAATTGAAGACGATATATCAGCATTATCAACTCTTAATACTGATGGAGTAACATATACAGATAGAATAGCAGGCTTTAGAGATAATGCACCTTATACTCCAAGAGCAGCTATTGCTTATGAATTTAAAAATGATTCCTTACTTGCAAAAATTGCAGCTACATATACAGCAGTAAATGGTTCATACACAGATGCAGCAGGTGCTACAAAATGGACTAATCTTCATGCTTTCGGTGTAGTTTTAGGTGTTAGACCAACTTTTGGTAACATGTGGTTAGGTATTCATGCAAGATACGGTATGAACGAAGATTTATACGGTGAAGGTAAAACTGTAGCTAATAATGGTAAATATTCTCATGATTCATTTAGCCTTTCATTCCCTACTCTTGGTACAGTTAGCAGAACTATTAATAATGATGGTTCTTTTAACAATACTCACCGCGCTGGAGCTGCATTAGAATTTGGTATTAATGTAACAGAAAACTTTGCAGCTATTATAGGTGGTGGTTACCAAGCTACTATTCAGGAAATTGGTGATACAATTAATATAACAGGTATAGGTGCTGTTGGTGTAACAGACCCATCTTACTTAGTACACAGCTATGCAATATTTGTGCAAACTCCATATAAATTTAACCAAAATTTTGCACTTGTTCCTGAAATTGCATGGTTTAGCACATCAGGTAAAGCTTCTGCGAATGTAAACGGTTTGGCTGGAGCTGTTAATGGAAAAGCTGAAACATCAGCATCACAAAGCGGTTTATTAGTTGGTGTGCAGTTCCGTGCTACTTTCTAATATAGAAATATAAAATAAAGAATACTGCTAAATGCAGTTATATGGTGGCGAAAATTTATTTTTCGCCACTTTTTTATTATTAAATAGTCATCATATCTATTATTACATATCTTTTTATAGACTATGAATACCAAATATGTAAGTTAGATTCTACATATGAAAATGTATATAACTTGTATAAGAGAAATAAAAGTTATAGATTTATATTTTATACAGTTTAATAAAATAGTATGGTTAATAATTAAAAAAGATAATTTATATATGTAATATAATTAAAAATTTATTACTGGGCAAAAGGAATAAGCTGTTCTGACTGCAGCGCTCTGCAAACTTCACTTCCATTAGAGCAGTAATTATCAAATAATTTTTTTAAAAGTATCATAGAAATATTTTTCTCAGTATATGTAAATTTATCTGGGGTGCTGTCCACATAAATATATTCTATATTTTTATTATGGTTTATATAAAAACTTTGTAAATATGTTCCCCTTCTATATACCATATAATGAAAAACTAAAGATATATTATCACTCATTGGGTCATAAATATTTAAATGAATTTTATTAATATCAGCATATATAACATTCATGTAATTATTTACATTATTTTTGGAGTATGTATGGTTATAAAGTGGAAGTCTTGAATAAAGAGTATATTCATCATTATTTTTTTCATACATTTTAATATATTTAAAATAATTATGTTTATTTTTAACAAGACAGCCGTGAATAAAAAAATCTCTACCATTAATTGTTATATTATCCATAACTCTTTTATCAGCAGGGTTTATTAATGGAATATATATATGGCTGTTTTCACATTTAACATTATCAACAGTATCTGCACTAGTTCTGTCAAAATAAAGCCTGCCGCTAAAGGATAATAAATTATTAACTGCTAATATATTAATAAAATTATCCATAGTAAATTCTTTCATATTTAATATTTCTTTTGTATGGTCTTGAAACATATTTTCAAGTAATATATAGTATGAACCTTTACTTGTATTGGCAGTTTCTTTTAGTATATATTCTAAGTTTTTGGTATAAACATCTTCCCTGCAAATATACAGCACATCACTTGAATAATTTAATGATATTTCCTGTTCTAGATTACTCAAATATTCATCATCACATTCTTGAATATTTGCAGGCATATATATACTAATAGTCTTTGCAGTTTCTGGGTCTAAATTATCAAAAATATAATCAATAATTTGGTGATATAGTATATCCATAACTGTATTTTTAGCATTTTTTTTCAGCTTTATATCAGCATAACCACTTTCTAAAAATGTTCCTGATATATTTTGCTGAGTGTAAATATCAGTATTTGATACTGCAAATACATGTAATGGAAAATATATTACAAAAATTAAAAGAATAAACTTTTTCATTATTATATCTAACCTTACTATTTTGCTATTTTATACCCTATACCTGAAACTGTCTGGATAATTGAAGGGTTTTTAGGGTTGCGTTCTATTTTCTGCCTTAAATTTTGAATATGCACATCAAGACTTCTACTCCATCTATAAAGTGTATTCTTACCCCATAAATCTTCTATAATAGTATCCCTGTTTAATGTTTCACCCATATGTTTAGAAAAGTAAACTAAAAGCTCAAATTCCTTAGGTGTTAAATTAATAGGTTCATTATCATTTCTAAAAACATGGCGTTTATTGTAATCGATTTTTAAGCCGTGAAATAAAATAGTGCCGTCACTTTCTGCTCCATTACTTTCCATATGTTTTTCAGCACGGCGTAAAACTGCTTTTATACGTGCAATTAGTTCCATATTTTCAAAGGGTTTTGAAATATAGTCATCTGCTCCATATTCTAAACATATTACTTTATCAGATACACTGTCATTTGCAGAAACCATTATAATAGGCACATTGCTTTCCTGCCTTATTAATTTACATAGCTGCTGGCCATTAATATCTGGTAAAGATATATCTAAAAGTATAACATCAAACTTTTCTTTTCTAAATATTTCAATACCCTGCATACCAGTATTGGCAGAAACTACACAGTATTTTTCCAGTGTTAAAAACATGTTAAGAAGTTCGCATATTTCTTTATCATCATCTACTATTAATATTTTTTTACATATTTCAGCCATATTTATGCACCTTTTAAAGTTCTACCATGTTATGGCAGTTAGCAAGAAAATTATTATATTCATCATCTTTTAATGGGTTTAAGCCAGCCTGTATTAATTTATCATTTAAATCTTCATTAAAGGGCAGGGCAATATGATAATTTAATGTATAATATTTTAATATAAAACTAAAAAATACTTCCATATAGTTATCTTCATTAATTGATGAAACTATTTCTTCAAGTGTATTATTATAAAAACATTCTTGAAAAGTTTTATTACCAAAAGATTTCATATCATCAATATTAATTAAAAGCCTGCCGCCTTTTAGAAGCATTTTGCAAGCTGATTCTATTAAAGATATCATATATATTACATTATTATAGCATTTAATATTTAACTTTATACCATCATATAATGTGGCTGGTTTTAGTTTATTATAATATGAAGAAATAATATTCTGAGCTTCTATTTGGCTAATAAATACATCGCCAGAAAAAACAGGGTGTTTTATTTCATCTTCATATTTATAATCTGAAACAATATTTACAGCAAAACCATGAACAGCTTTTCCTGCAGTAACAAGCCCTTCACGCATACTTTCATATATAGGATTGCGGATTGTAACACCAGAAAATAATTTTGAAAAACTGCTGGTACTTACAATATCTTGTAAAGCATACTTTAATACCTGCATTATAGTTTTATCAGCAGTAATATTTGTGAAAAGGGTGGAAATACTGCCTAAAAAACCACCAAATGTATTAAGAATTACAGAACTTATAACTATAATTAAATCATAATCTTTAATGGATTTATGAACAAGCATAGCAGCTCTGCCTGCTGCTGCACCAAAAAAATCATACTCATTAGCGTTAGATTTATTAAAAATTACTTCATATTCCTTATATTTTTCAGGTATAAAAAAACCTGCCATATGAACTTTTTTACCACTGCATAATTTCAAAAAATACTCATATACACTTTCAGAAATATCCGGGCTTGTAATAAAAAGTATATTATTAGCATCATTTATCTGACTTTTTAATGGTTCAGCCATAAAAGGTTCATTAATTGATTTTTCAATATCATCAATATTAACATTAATACATTTTAATGAATTATCCACCAATCTTAGACATTGTCCGTTTAAAATCATATTTTTGCTCCGTATCGGTAACACTATGCTTATCTTTCTTTGAGTCTAAAGACTCCATTATCATATTAATAAGCATATCTTCATCACGTTTTTTTAAAACATCTTTTATATCTATTTCTTTATCAGAAAGTAAACAAGGGCGAATTTTACCATCAGATGTAAGCCTTAATTTATCACAATCTGAACAAAAATGGTTAGAAATAGGTGTAATAATACCTACTATACCACCATTATTAAGTTTATAGTTAACAGCAGGGCCAGAATTAATATCCCTTGGCAGCTCTACTGGTTCATATTTTGCAAGACGTTTAATTATATCATCACCATAAATAATATTATCCTGTCCCCAGTCATCTGCATTACCTATTGGCATAAATTCTATAAACCTGCATATTACATTATATTTTGCTGCAAGGTTTGCAAAATCTTCTATTTCATCATCATTAAAATCTCTAATAATAACAGAGTTTACTTTTACAGGTCTAATACCTATACTAGAAGCAAGTTCTATACCCTTTAAAATATCATCAGTTTTATCAAAACCAGTAATATATTTATTTCTTTCAGGTTTTAAAGAATCAAGGCTGATATTAAGCCTTTTTACACCAGCATTATATAAATCTTGAGCATATTTATATAAAAGAGAACCATTTGTAGTAACCATTACTTCATTAATATTTGCTATTTTTGTAAGCTTAGATAAAAACTCAATTATACCTTTTCTAACTAAAGGCTCCCCACCAGTAACCCTTATTCTATTAACACCAAGTTTTGAAAAAACTTCAGCAGCAAATAAAATATCTTCATACCTTAAAATATCATCACATTCCAGCATATGAAAATCATTGTTTGGCATACAGTATTTACATCTAAAATTACATCTGTCTGTTACAGAGATTCTTAAATACTTAAGCCTTCTGCCAAAAGAATCTATTGCTTCATTAATATTATTCATATATCGCCACTTCTTTTATATTTTCTGGCTCTCTGCCAAAAACTTTTGCTATATATATGCTTAACTGGTATAATAAAAGCAGTGGAAACGCCATAATAAGCTGCGAAAAAGGGTCAGGTGGTGTTAATATGGCAGCTAATATAAAAATTATAACAATAGCATATCTTCTATATTTTATAAGCATTTCTTCATTAATAATACCAATTTTAGCCAATAAAAACACAATGGCAGGCAGTTCAAAAACAATACCAAAAGCAAGCACAAGCTGCATAACAAAATCTATATAGTCACTCATTGCAAGTGTTGCAGTAACATTATAAGCTGCATTTTGAGCATAGCTTAAGAAAAACTTAAACCCAAAAGGAAAAACTATAAAATATGCAAAAGCAGCACCTATTATAAAAAGTATGCTTGCAAAAAATACAAAGCTGTATATATACCTTCGTTCATGCATATAAAGACCTGGTGCAATAAATAACCATAACTGGTATAATATAAAGGGCATAGATACCATTAAAGCAGCAATAAATGATACTTTTACTTCTACAAAAAACATTTCAGCAACTTTAAGCATAGTAAGGGAAGAACCTTCTGGTAATGCACTTAATATTGGTGCCTGAAAAAAATGCACTAAAGTTTTACCCTGAGAGTAGCCTGCAATAAATAAAACAACTAAAACTATTAGTATATATTTCAGACGTTTTTTTATTTCTTCTAAATGTTCTATTAAAGGATATTCTTCCTGAACTTGTTTTGTGTTTTTATTAATATTTAAATTTTTATCCACTAAAATCAACCTTGATTATTTTCATTATCTTCAAATTTAGATTTTCTAACACCTGCCTCACTAGAACTGCCGCTTGTGTTGGTATCAAATTTATCTTCCCACTGGCTTTTATATTGTTCTGCATACGTTTGTATTTTATCAGTTCTTTCTGCTGGTTTTTTAGTGTATTGCACATTATCTTCAATATTAACAGATTGCTTCATTTCATTAAAAGTTCTTTTAAATTCGCCATAGCCTTTACCAATAGACTTTGCCACATCTGGCAGTCTTTTAGGACCAACAACAAATAATATAACCAGGGCAATAACTAATAACTCCCACATACTAAGACCAAACATAAAAAAGCCTCTTTTATAATTTAATTATCATATATTATGCATTAAATAGCTTTAAATTTCAAGTATAAATCTATCCTGTATATGACTATATATAATAATGTTTTGAAAATACATTAGTTAATAAAAATACATATATTATAAATAAAGAATAAATTAATAAATATTAAATTGAATATATAAGCAGTTTATATAATATATTAAAAATATATCATATATTTAAAAAATAAACTTATGGAATTGGCATTAAATGGATAATAGTAGAATAAAAGAGCAGGTATAAAACCTGCTCAATATTATATACTTATAAATTTGCAAGTATCGGAGCAATAATTAATGCAACAATACTCATTAATTTTATTAATATGTTCATAGCAGGACCAGATGTATCTTTAAATGGGTCACCTACTGTATCGCCAACTACTGCAGCTTTATGGGCTTCTCCACCTTTTGATTCACCCTCTACATCACCTTTTTCAATAGCTTTTTTAGCATTATCCCAAGCACCACCCGAGTTTGCCATAAGTAAAGCTAAAAGCACACCTGTAACAGTTGCTCCACCAAGCATACCACCAAGTGCTTCTTTACCTAATGTAAAGCCTATTAATACAGGCATAACTGCTGCTAAAACGCCGGGCAGTATCATCTCTTTTAATGCTGCACTTGTAGAAATATCAACACATCTTTTAGGGTCCGGCTTTGCACCTTCCTTGCCTTCTAATAAGCCCGGAATTTCCCTAAACTGCCTTCTAATTTCTTCCACCATTTTACCTGCTGCCTTACCAACAGAAGTCATTGTTAATGCACCCACTATAAATGGAAGTAAACCACCAATAAATGTGCCTACTATAACTAATGGGTCAGTAAGGTTTATACTTTCAATTTTTGCAGCTGTTGCATAAGCTGAAAATAATGCAAGGGCAGTCAATGCTGCACTGCCTATGGCAAAGCCTTTGCCCATAGCTGCTGTTGTATTACCTAAAGAATCAAGATTATCTGTAATTTTTCTAACATCGCTTCCTAATCCACTCATTTCAGATATACCACCAGCATTATCAGCAATAGGGCCGTATGCATCAACAGTCATAGTAACACCTACTGTAGCAAGCATACCAACTGCAGCTATGCCTATACCATAAAGCCCTGCCAACTGAAAGCTTACTATTATTGCAATGCATATAATTAAGATAGGCCATATGGTAGATTCTAAACCAACTGCAAAACCTTGTATAATATTTGTAGCAGGGCCAGTTTTTGAAGCTCTTGCAATTCTCATCATAGGCGAACCTGATGTATAAAATTCAGTAACAAGCCCTATAAATGTACCTGCTAATGTGCCACAAAGCACTGCAAAAAATACATTAGTAGATAATGAGAGTATTCCTGTAACACCAAAGTATGCAAATATTAAAAATAAACCTGCACCAATAAATGTTGAATATCTTAATGCTTTAGCAGGGTCAGAATTTTTTAATATTTTCATGGAAATAACACCAACTAAAGAAGCAATTAACCCTAATGCTGCAAACATAACAGGGGTAAGCATTAATGCTGAACGAGTAGCATCAATTTCTGCTTGTGATGGGTTTTGACCTGTTGCAAGGGTAGCAACTGTGGCAGCTGTTGCTGTTGCTGCTATTGCAATTGTTGCAATTATTGCACCAACATATGATTCAAAAATATCTGCCCCCATACCTGCAATATCGCCAACGTTATCACCAACATTATCAGCAATAACACCCGGATTTCTTGGGTCATCTTCTGGAATACCAGCTTCCACCTTACCAACTAAATCAGCACCTACATCGGCAGCTTTAGTATAAATACCACCACCAACACGAGAGAAAAGTGCAATACTTGATGCACCCATTGCAAAACCATTAATATATTGAGCATTTTCAGGAGTACCTAAAAGTATGTATAATATACCTACGCCAAATAAACCAAGGGAAGCAACAGCTAAGCCCATAACAGCACCACCGTTATATGATACTGATAATGCCTTTGCAATCCCTGAGCTTCTTGCTGCTTCTGATGTTCTTACATTTGCTTTAGTAGCTGCACTCATACCAAAAAAGCCAGCTAAAACAGAAGAAACAGCACCAAAAACAAAGGCTAAAGCTGTTTTTATACCAAGCCCCGGTGCAAATATCATTAACGCAGCCACAATTATAATGAAAACTGCTAAAACTTTATATTCTCTAAATAAAAATGCCATAGCACCCTCATGAATAGAAGCTGCTATCTCCCTCATCTTATCATTGCCATCAGGCTGTTTTTTTACTGCAAGGTAAATAATAAATGCAGCAAGGATACCTACTATACCAATAATAGGCATTATAAGAGTATAGCTTGTAAAATCCATACTTTCCTCCTGTATAATTATTATAGTTATTTACTAGGTAATAGTTATAAAATATTACCTAATTCTTATTATCTTACTGGTTATATATACTCATGGCTTTATTTAAGCCGTTATCTAGCATTTCTATACAAGCACTCACACCTTTTTCAATAAATTCATCATATAATTTTATTTCTTCAGGTTTATATTTTCCAAGCACATAAGATACTGTATCTTTAGAATTATCCCTGCCTATACCCATCTTTAAGCGGGGAAAATCCTGTGAACCTAAACATTCAATAATAGATTTTAAACCATTATGACCACCTGCTGAACCATTACGACGCAGCTTTAATGTGGCATATGGTATATTCATTTCATCATGTATTATAAAAATATCACTAACATCAATTTTATAAAAATTGGCAAGGGCAGCAACCGACCTGCCAGATAAATTCATAAATGTTTGTGGTTTTAAAAGGTAAAGCTTTTCATTATTATACCTAACTTCTGCTAAAAGCCCATCAAACTTATCTATAAATGATACATTTAATTTATCTGCTAAAGTATCAAGCACTTCAAAACCAATATTATGGCGTGTTCCTGTATATTTATCTCCCGGATTGCCAAGCCCTGCAATAATTTTTACCACTATTAATCACCTGTAAAAAGTGAAGATATACTTTCTTTATTATGTATTCTTTCAATAGATGTTGCCAAAATTCCTGAAACAGTTAATATTTCTAATTTTGCAAAATCTTTTAATCTTGTATTATCTATCGTATCAGTTATTATAATTTTTTCTATAACACTTGCACCAATTCTATCAATAGCTGGGCCTGATAATATGCCATGAGTTGCCATAGCTTTAACAGATACTGCACCATTATCAATTAATGCAGCTGCAGCTTCAGTTAATGTGCCTGCTGTATCTATCATATCATCAATTAATATACATTTTTTACCTGCTACTTCACCAATAACATGCATAACTTTTGCCACATTAGGACCAGAGCGGCGTTTATCTATAATGGCAAGGGGCATACCAAATTTTTTTGCATAAGTTCTAGCACGAGCCACACCACCTGCATCAGGGGAAACAATAACTGTTTCATCATCACATAAATTATTGTCCTGCATATATTTATAAAACACAGGTAATGCATAAAGGTTATCAACTGGTATATCAAAAAAACCTTGAATCTGGCCAGCGTGTAAATCCATTGTAACAACTCTATCCACACCAGAAACAGTAATTAAGTTTGAAATAAGCTTTGCAGTAATAGGCACACGTGGTTCACTGGCTCTATCCTGCCTGCTGTAACCAAAATATGGCATAATTGCTGTAATAGTATTTGCAGAAGCTCTGCGTAAAGCATCTGCCATTACCATAAGCTCCATAAGGTTTGTATCAGATGGTGCATTAGTAGGCTGAACAATAAAAACATCTCGCCCCCTAACACTCTCATTTATTTTTACCATTATTTCCCCATCTGAAAACTTGGAAACTGTAGCAGCACCAAGCCTCATACCAAGGCGGGAAACTATACCTTCTGCCAAACTTTTGTTTGAATTACCTGAAAAAATTAAAAAATCCATTTTAACCCCTTAAATTAAGCCGTTTTTTGCAACAGACGCCTTTTCGATAAAATATGAACCATATTGTTCTTTTGCTTTATTATAAGCATTATTTAAATCATTTTCATTTTCATACACTGCAAAAACAGTAGAACCAGAACCACTCATTAATGCATAACCGTTTGTATGGTTATTTAAAAAGTCCACCATTTCTGCAACTTTATGATGTAATTGTAAAACTACACTCTGCATATCGTTTACCATTATACCTTTCAGTTCTTCAAAAGTATACATTTTTTTTATTTTGTCAAGAGCATTTATATTACTATATGATAAATTAGGGTGATTGTATATCTCTTTGGTAGATATAAAGATATTTGGATTAATAATAAGCAGGTATAAGGGTGGTAATATAGGGGCAGGCTCTAAAATTTCACCTCTGCCTAAAGCAACCATAGGGTTATCATAAAGAAAAAAAACAGTATCGCTGCCAACTTGTGCCATTATATTTTCCATTTCCTTTATGCTTAAATTTAAATTACTTAACTTATTAACAGCTAAAAGGAATTTGGCAGCATCTGAACTGCCGCCACCAAGCCCTGCACCACTTGGTATTTTTTTATTAAGAAAAATCTCATAATTATCTGTTATATTATACTGCTCTTTTAAAATATTATACGTTTTTAAAATTGTGTTGCTTTTATCAACTGGAATATCTTTACTAGAACATGTAAGAGTGGTGGTGGTGGATTTTTTTATATTAAGAGTATCATAAATAGAAACAGGATAGAAAAGGGTATATATATTATGGTAACCGTCATCTCGCCTGCCTGTAATATGCAAAAATAAATTGACTTTTGCAGGGCACTTTATAGTAACCTCATTTTGCATCTTTATCACTCCAGCCTGATTTATTTAAAAACTTAATATTTACATAGCCACTTGGAGAAGCAACTTGAATAGAGTATAGTATATTTTTTTCCCTATCCCATTCATATACTGTTTCAACCTGCCCAGCAGCATATTTATATATACGAAATTTGTCATCAGCATATATTTTATCACCGCTTTTATCTGTAAAAATATATGATGAGTTTGAAAAGGAAAGTTTACTATTTTCATCAGGCAGTGCCCTTGGTATTTTAAAAAAGCTGATTATATGAAAAATAGAATTATCAGCAATTCTTTTTATTTCTTCAGTATTTTCTTTACTTTGAGTTTTAACATCAACCTTATTATTTTCATATTTAATGGCAGCAACAGGGTTATTTAATGCACCAAGCACATTTATAAGTACTTCATCATTGCACTTTTTACTAAGCAGCACAGTAAAAGATATTTTTTGCTCACCCTTTAATGTAACATTTGCCTTACCTCTATAATTACAGTAATTAGGGGTATTTTTTGCTACAAGGGTTGTTATATTATCCAAAGTAATAGAGTGGTCTATATTATACTTTGTTAAAACACAGCCATATGTAGAAAATATTATAATAATAAATGTAATAATATACTTTTTCATAAAACCTCAAAACTATTTTTGCATTGCTTTTTTAACAGCATCTAAATGTTCCTGCAACTCTTTTTCTTCAGGCATAATCTCTACTGCCTTTGTAATATATTTATATGCTTTTTTATAATCTTTCTTTTTATAATATACCCAGCCTAAACTATCAAGGTATGCAGCATTATTGGGCTCTTGGGAGAGAGCTTTTTCTATTAATACTAAAGCTTCATCTAAATGTATATTCATTTCTGCATATAAAAAACCAAGAAAATTTTGGTATATATGGTTATTTGGTTCTATTTCATTAGCCTTTTTAATATATTTTAATGCACTATTAATATCCCCTATCTCTTCATAAGCTGAAGCAAGCATACCTAAAATCTGAGTATTAGTAGGGTTTTCTTTTAAGCCTGATTCCAATACATTTATTGTTTCTTTAAAATTTTTATCAATAGCATAACATTCTGCTTTTAATAAGAAATAGTCCACATCTTGTTCAAGAGCATCTACCATATTAATATATTTAAGTGCATCTTGAGTTTTATCCTGTAAAAGATATACAACTGTAATACGCTTTAAAACTTGAGCATATGTTGGGTTTAACTTTAAAGCACCAAGGTATAATTCTTCTGCCTTTTTATAGTTTTTTGTATATTCATAAAATTTACCTGCTATATAATAGTAAGTAATCTCATCTGGTACTAATGTGGTGATTTCTTCAAAAACTTTACCAGCTTCTTCATACCTGCCTGCCATATTTAAAACATCTCCAAGCTGCATAAGAATAATAGCTTTTGACTGCCCATAAAGTTTATCTGCCAGCCTTTGATATACTTCTATTGCTTTATCAAAATCACCTTTATCTCTGTATATTTTACCAATATTTTGTTCTACTAAGCTGCTTATATTTTGGTTATCTCTTGCTACTTCTTCTAAGATGGCAATAGCTTTGTCATCTTTTTTCTGACCTAAGTAAATTTCTGCAAGCATTAATTTAGCAGTATTACTTCCATCAATACTAATGGCTTTTTCCAAATCCTTTATAGCTTTTGCAGTTTTCTTTTGCTGGATATATGTATCAGCTCTAAGAACATATATTCTAGTATCTTCTGGGTTTTCTTTTATTAATTCATCTAAAAGTTTTTCTGCCTCTTTATAATCTTTTACAATACCTGCTAAAATAGCAGTCTGCATCATATATTCGTTTGTCTTTTTTATATTTAAGCATTTTTGCATAATTTCATATGCTTTTTTAAAATCCATTTTATATTCTTTATAAATAGTAGCTTCTAAATATAAATATTTAGCTTCTTTAGGAAAATCTTTATAAGCTTTTTTAGAAGTAGCAAGTGCATCATCTATTTTTTTAGCATTAATTTGGTTCTCTATAAGAAAATCATAAATATACATAGATTTTTCACTTTGCAGTATTTGGTTAAGTGTATTTATTGCTTTATCATACTCTCCATTTAAAGAATACTGCTTTGCTCTAATAAAAAGGGCAGTGTTGGAAGTCTGAGCATAAGTTATTGATATATCAAATAATATAAATGCAGTTAATGCTAAAAAAAAGTAAAAAAACTTTTTCATTTATTACTCCGAAAAAATTAATACATATATATTAAACTACTATACAGATAAAGACAATATTTATTTATATTAGAAATGATTATAGCTTGATAATTATGAGTATTTATTATAAAATCAAAGAAAATTTTTTGGATATACAAAATGGATACAAAAAATATTGCAGAATACATTACTCGTATAATACAAAGAAGTAATAGACATCCTTTTTTATTCATTGGTTCAGGTTTTTCAAAAAGATATTTTAATTTATTGAATTGGGAAGGATTATTAAGAAAATTTGCAGAAGAATTTTCAGGCGATGATTTTAAGTTTGATTTTTATAAAAATAAAATAGACTCTTCTATACCAAACATATTATACCCTCAGATTGCGTCACTTTTAGAAAAAGATTACAATGAAGCTGTATTTTCTGATGATAAATATAAAAAATTTCGCTTGGAAAATAAAGAAGTAATCCAATCAGGTATTTCACCCTTTAAAATTGCATTATCAAATTATTTTTTAGATATAGATATTTTATCTTGTGAGAATGAAGAATTTCTTTATTTTAAAAATAATATTTCTACACATGTAGCAGGTGTTATTACTACAAATTATGATTTAATTCTTGATGAGATATTTAATAAATTTAATATCTATTCAAGCCAAGAAGAATTACTATTTGCAGATATTTATAATATGGGCGAGTTATATAAGATACATGGTTCTGCTAGTAAACCTAATAGTATCATAATTAATAATGAAGATTATGAAATATTTAATAAAAAATATGCTTATTTAACAGCAAAATTATTGACAATTTTTCTTGAAAATCCAGTTATTTTTATAGGTTATAGTTTAAATGATAGCAATATACAGTCTATACTCAAATCAATTACTCAGTGTTTAAATAAAGAGCAATTACAAACAATAGAGGATAGACTTATATTTATTGAATATTCTAATGAGGAAGAAACAATTAAAGAATGTCAGCAAAGCTTTGATGATAAAACTAATGTAGATGAAAAAAATACCATTCCAATGACTAAAATTACAACAAATAGATTTCTTGAAGTATATAAAGGAATTGTAAGTACAGCAATCACAATAAAACCAAATATTTTAAGACAGTTAAGGAAAGAGATATATGAACTTGCAGTTATTTCTAATCCTGCTAGTAAAATATATGCCATAGGTTTTGATGAATTAGATAAGTTGTCAGAAGATAGTCAGTTATTACTCTCTATTGGTGTACATAAAAGTAATTATGGTAAAAGTGTAACAGCTGATTTATTGTATGAAGATGTAATATTTGATAATAAAAGATTTACACCAGAATTTATAACAAAGGAGGTACTGCCAGTTCTTTTAAAACAAAATACAAGTGGTTTACCAATGTATAAATACATCAAAGATTGTAAAGAATATATAACTGACACCATAAAAGCTGACTATGAAAAGAAACATAGTCTAGATGATTTTTTAAATAACTCCATTAGAAAAGGAAAAATTATTTATAGAAAAAAGTTACAATACAAAACAATTGATGAAATAATCAAAATTGAAGGCATGGAAAAAGCATTTCGCAAAATATGCTTTTTAAATGAAGATGAAATTAACTTAACGCAGTTACACTCATATATAAAAGAAATATATTATGAAATAGGTGTAAATAATTCTGATTTAAGAAGACTTATAAGAATATATGATTATCTTATAAACAGATTTTAAAAAAGCCACCTTTAAAGGTGGCTTAAATTACATCTATATTTGTGTTATACCCTAAAAGATTAAGTGCTGATATATTGGCTTGCTCACTCAACACCCCCTTAAATAAGTATAACCTCTCTAGCAATATATAAGAATATTATAAATAAATATTAGTCTTTGTCAAGCAAATATATTGAAATTTATATGTTTTTATAATAAACTACACAGGAACTACATATATATTTTGAGGAAGAAATGGGATTATTTGATTTTTTTAAAAAAGATAAGCAGGCAAAAGATAACTTAAAAAAGGGTATGAAAAAAACTTCTGGTAAGTTTATGCAGGGGCTTTCCACCATATTTTTAGGTAAAAGCACAATTGATGATGAACTGCTTGAAAATTTAGAAGAGTTTTTAATTACAGCAGATATTGGACCGCAGGCTGCTGATATGATAATAGAAAAAATACGCACAGAATATACAAGAGGCACACTAAAAGATGCAAAGCGTATAGAAGATGCTTTAAAACAAACATTAATGGAAATACTTTCAGATGTGGAAGAATTTAATGAGGATATGACAAATAAACCTTATGTTATACTTGTATCTGGTGTAAATGGGGCAGGTAAAACTACTTCTATAGCAAAGCTTGCTAATATGTATAAAAAAGCAGGTAAATCTGTTATGCTTATAGCAGGTGATACATTTAGGGCAGCAGCAGCAGAACAGCTTTCAGAGTGGGGAAATCGTCTTGATATTCCAGTTGTAAGACAGCCAGATGGCAGTGACCCAGCAGCAGTTATCCATGATGGGCTTACAAGTGCAAAATCTAAAAATATAGATATAGTAATTGCAGATACTGCAGGCAGGCTCCATACAAAGCACAATTTAATGCAGGAACTTGTAAAAATCAATAAAGTAGCTGAAAAAGTTTTAACATATCCTGTGCAGGAAAGTATAATAGTCCTTGATGCTACAAGTGGTCAAAATGCATTAACTCAAGCAAAAATGTTTAAAGATGCTATAAATGTAAACGGCGTAATATTAACTAAGCTTGACGGCACTGCAAAAGGTGGTATAGCATTAAGGATAGTAAGTGAACTTCATCTTCCTATTCGCTATATTGGTTTTGGTGAATCTATGGAAGATTTAAGGCCATTTAATGCTGAAAACTTTGTGGAAGCCATGTTTGAAAAAGAAGCAAATGAATAACATAAAGGCAAAACATGCAGATTTTTATTAAGGATATAGAAAATATAAATAAAAGCCTTTTTAATATTTATGATGATAAAAATATTTTACCAATAGCTATAAATATTAATGGTTTATATTATCAGCTTTCATCATTTAATAGCAGCAGGCAGTATATATATTATGGAGAAAAATCAGCCACAGAAGCAGTTAATTTTTTTACTACAATAATTAGTAATGTAACTTATAAAGTGCTAGTCAAAATCTATGAAATATGTAGAAAATTTAATTGTGATGTGAGTAATATAAATATTTTTGCAGAATATAATATAAAGGGTAAAAAATCATTTGAAACTTTAGAAAAATCACTTTATCTACCAGTAGAATTACTTGATTTTATTGATAAAAAAGATATTCCACTAAAAACAGTATCATTAATCATAAGCCAGCAGGAAAATGTAATCAATTTTATAAATGGTGCAGTTATTAATAACGAATTTTCAGTGCAGAGTTTTAGAAAGTTTGTGGAAAAAGTATGCGATTTTAAAGAAATAATACCTGAAAATTATAATAAAGGTTTTATATTCCCAGATGTAAAAAGTGCAAGCCATAAAGAAATAGATGAAAAATATAGTAAATTAGTTAGTAATTTCAAAAATATAAAAATAAATAATTTAGACAGCTTTGAATCACCAAAACTAAATTTCTCTTTTGATATAAGCAGTATAGAAGATTATGAAAATATTATAAAATTATTAAATGATAATAAGAATAATATTGCATTATTTTATGAAATCTTAGAAAAATATGGGCTAAAATAATTAAAAGTGGTAATCTGCCACATTTTTCATTGCATTCCACATTATAAATTAATCCCTTTCCTAAAAATTGTATGCTTATAAATATATGAGTTAGTTGCTTGTTTTTATTGATAAAGTATGATATTATCCTATGGGGGTTTTAAATATGATGAAAAAATATACTATTTTATTAATTTTATTAGTAATCCTTACAGGCTGTAAGGGAAAAGAAGGAAGCAATACTGTATCTATTGATGCACCAGAAGACTATGTGCTGTTTGAAAATTTATCTGATAAATTAGATATTAAAAATGCAGGGCTTTCCACCTATGATTATACAAAAGAGGCTGCCTTTTTACTGGATATTTCAAAAGAAGCAGATTATGAAAAATATTTTTATAAAAAGTATGTTGATAATGTATCTGAATATGAAAAATCTGAACTTGAAAAAACAATAGATGATTTTATAAATAATGGTAACTCTATTGCAAGTGCATATAGCTTTATTGGTAATATGTATGTAAATAAAGGGAAATTATTAGAAATATCAAAATTTGGAAGCTATTGTTTTCCTTATTATGATTTTGCTGGCAGTGATGTATTTAAAGATAAGCTTCAAACATGTTATCAAGGATATGAAATAGGTGCAGAGTTATATAGAAAAGCAAATTTAGGGCTTTTAAAAGCTAGAAATATGCTAAAATATGCCATAGAAAACCAGTTAAAAGAAGAAAGTGATAAAGTGCGTGCAGATGCTCATCTTTTAATTGCCATATCTTACCTTGCTCAAGATGAACTATACCAAATATTAGAAGTGAAAAAACATGCTGCCCTTTGGAAAGAATTAGGCGGAGATAAGGTTGAGATTTTTTCAAAAGAAACAAATGAAGAATTAAATGAACTATTAAAATATGTAGCATATAATGAAAATACTGGTGTTATAGAACTTTTAAAAGATGGTATTGAAAAAGGGTTTATAAACCAAGTTGTATCATTAGGTGGAGTATATAATTACTTAAATGATGATTTTTACCTGCCTGTATCTATTGTAAAACGTGATGAAAATCAATATGCCATTAACCCGTTTTTTACAGTTTACCATGATGCGCAAAAGGTGTTTAGCACATTTCCGTTACTTGTAAAACCAGAAAAACCAATAGATGTTTCAAGTTATAATGTGCAGAATAATTTAGATAGATTATATAATAATCCATTATATATTTTACCACTTAATGGTGCTGTTTATATACTAGAGATGAAAGATAATAAGCCATTAAAAGTAGAATTTTTAAACCCTGCTTATTATGATACAAGCTATTTCCGTGATGAAACTATAAAACCTATTATAGTAAACGATTACGGTTATGACATGCTGCAAAGAGATTATATTTCTTATGAAAAGGACAGCGGCGAATTTGTATGGAATGGTAATATAAAGGACCAGCAGCCAGATAAATCAAAACTTTTCAAACTAAGAAATGTTATGGACTGCCTTCATGGGAATGATGAAAGGTTAATAGATTTCTGCTCTAACAGAGGAAGGCTGATTAGGGCAAAATATGAACATGATAATTACAAATGTAGAAATAAAGAAAACTGCTTTATGACAGTAGATGATATGATAAAAAGAGGGGATTACTAATGGTTAGGTATATTACTTCATTTTTACTTATAACATTGCTATGCAGCACTTTAGCTTATGCTGATGAAGAAGAATTTGATATATCAATAAAAAGAGTTACAGGCGGTAAAGCCACATTTATTGATAAAGATAATAATGAGGTTACTTTTGAATTTGCTGAGCCTAGAGAAGAAGACTATATAACAATAGAAGATAACAATAAATATTTAAGTGGTTTAAATTATGGTCCTTATATTATAAGAGGAAAAATGCAGGAAAATGACTACTATAAATTTTTAAAAGCAGAAAAAGTAACAGTAGATGATGCAAAAATTATAGTTGTTAAAGCATTAATAGATATTTTTAGGCAGAATAGGTCAAAACCATTATATGATATTAGTAAAATGGGCTATAGTTATGATAAAACTAACACTCCACCTCTTTCCTGTTCTGATGTTTTGATAAAAGGTAAAATATATGAAGAACTAGGCAGAGATAAATATATAGAAGAAGTAGCAAATACAAGTTATTATGCTTTTAGAAATAGAGCATTAAAAAAAGCACAGCATATTATAGATATAAGCTTATCTAATGTTATTGATTCAGATTTTGATGGGGAGTTAGTTGAGCTGTATAAAGAAAATATACTTTTTTTAGCGTTATCAGAATTTGCTATGTCTGGCTTTTATAACAATAAATACATAATAGAGCAAATTACCAGATTAGAAGATGATGAAGGTATAAATCTGACCTCTTTATTATATTTCATGCAATATTTTGAGCTTGCGACCTTATATCCAAATGAAACAGATTTATTATTGGAAACAATAACAATAAGACAAGAATTCGATAATGTGCAAGAATTTGTTAATGCACTAAAATTAGGTGTAGAATATAAAATATCATTTGATTATATAGCATTTACAAAAGGATATTTTGATATTTATAACGACGGTGTTTATGAAATGGTGCAAATAGATAAATTCAATGAATATTCTATATTAAATATTTTAGAGGTAGTGCCGGATAGTAAATACAGCAACTTATATCCACGCCTTTATAAATTAATAAATGAACCTTCTAGTAAAAGTGATACATTAGACTATAAACCATTACACTGCACAGATAATGTTTATACTGGTAATTTACACATATTACCATATAATGGTGTTGTATATATTTTAAACACATCAAGGGTAGATGATAAAATAGTGAAAATAGAAGCCCGCACCCCTGCATTTTTTAATACAGATTATGGTAATAATTATACTATTGACCCTTTAATTAACAAAGCAGGTGGCGATACGCAAGCATTAAATAAAAATCTTGTGCTTCATCAGGTATCAAATATGGGAACATTTTCATATGGTAATAAGTCTCAAATGAATGGAATAATATATGAAAATAAAATAACAAAAGAGCCTATGTCTCCACTTGGTGATGTGGGAAAAATAACAGATATGCGTGGTGAAAAAATAATGCCACAGGACATGAAAGCTCGTTATAATATTTCAAAGTTTGATAAAAAAAATGATGAAAAAACTAAGGAAGCAATTGTTGACTATATATATTATTTAAGAGAGATAGCTGATACACCTTTCTCAGAGACAAGTGAATTATATTTTTATGATATATCTATAAAAGAAGATGAGCCTGTATTTTTGGCTGCTCTATATTGTGATGTAAACCATATAGAATATTTATTTCCTGTAGTTGGTAAAAACTTGAAAATTATAGATAAAAAACTTGTAAAGCCATTAATGGATTCATTAGGTTGGAGGCATAAGCAAGCAATAGTTAATAAAACAGATAATGGAATTTATATAGGCTATATACACGGTGATAATAATATTTTTGTAGTAAATATTGTAGACGGTAAAGCAGGTTATAACAGCTTTCCAATTTATGATTATAAAGATGAAAAGAAAACCGAAAATTACTTTATAGAGGACTATTTATTAGAATCTAATGAGAAACTTGAACAAAAAGCTGGTATTGCATGTGATAGTGATTTATATAGTAACAGCCTAATATGTTCAGACCGTTCATTATTATCTGCTGTTGCTTATATTAAAGCTCTTTATAAAAGCAAAATAGAAAAAAATAGCACAATGCATTATCCAGCATATATTCATGATTCTTTAGAAGATATTTATGCGAATTTTGGTAGTATATTAGATAACAAATGCAGTAATAAAAACAGCTATGATGAATGTATGGAAGCCATATTAAGTTATGAAAATGTTTTTAAATATTAATTAGTTAGGTAATAGATGATATATGTAGAAAAATCAGCCCAAGCTTTGCCACTTACTGAAATGGTGGCAAAGGATAATAATATAGAAGTGATAGATGACGGGGCAGAAATTGAAGATAAAAAAAGCAATGTGGTAATATCAAACCATAAGGATAATTTTGTCCATAGATGCCCTGCCACAAATATATACAGGTGCTGCAATTATCACGTGGTAGATATTATGCAGGGCTGCCCTTTTGACTGTGCATACTGTATATTACAGCTTTATTTACCACATAAGCATATACGTGTTGCAGGAAATACTGATAATGTGCTTGAAGATATTGCACTTTCCATAAAAGATACGAAAAGGCGAATAGGAAGTGGGGAATTAAGTGACAGTTTAGCAATGGATAAAACTATACCCCTTTCAAAAATAATAGTGCCTTTTGTAAATAAGCAGGATAATATATTATTTGAGTTTAAAACAAAATCAGATGTTATAGAAAACCTGCTTAATTTAAACCCAAAAAATGTTATGGTTTCATGGAGCTTAAACCCTGCTAGTATTATAGAGCAGGAAGAACCATTTACAGCAAGCCTTAAAAGGCGCCTTAAAGCTGCAAAAGAAGTTTCAAGTTATGGTTATAAAGTGGGCTTTCATTTTGACCCATTAATAATGACGGAAAACTTTGCCCGTCTTTATGGTGAATTAATAGATGAGCTTACAAGCCAAATAGATGAAAATATGGTGGAATATATAAGCATATCTACTTTTAGATGCCCTGCTGAGCTTATGAACATTATAAGGCAGCGAAAAAATCCTTCAATTTTAACAAAAGGGGATTTTATAAAGGGGATAGATGGTAAAACTAGATATTTTAAAGCAGAACGTATAAAAATGATAGAGTTTGCTACAAATAGAATAAGGGATAATTGGAAAAAACCATTTATATATTACTGTATGGAACATTCTTCTATATGGGATAAAATATTGGAATATGACCCGGGTGAAAGGGAAGATTTTGAAATGTATTTTCCATGTTATAAATAAAATAACAGGTGATTTTTAATGAGTGAGCATGAAAATAATATTATATGGCTTGTTGTTGCAATGAAGCAGTATATAGATGATGATTATACAGCTATGACAGGTTACAAATGGGAGCGGTATATTGGTAAAGATGATTTTAAGAATATATGTAGTATGGTAGACACTGAAAATACGGAAGTAGTATATGATATAGAAACAGATAGAAAGGGGCAAACAGTAAGAAGCACTTCCAATGGTTTTCTTGGAGATAATACTTGTGTAGAATCAAGTATTGTTCATTCTGAAATGTATAAAAATACTAATATTCTTTTAAAAGAAAAGACTATATCTAGTGATGGAAAGGAATATGAAAAAGAAATAGTTCTGCAAAAAGAAGAGGTAAAAGATGATGTTACATATCTTGAAGTATTATATAAAGATGAAAATGTTTTAATGAAATATTATATATACCCAGATAATGCAATAAAATCAGAAAAATATGCAAATAATATAAAAATTGAAGAAAGCAGCCAGCAGGAATGTTATTTTCAAAATACCCTTATAACATACTTAACTAACATGATATATTATATTAATGAAACAACAAATATGGAAACAGAAATGTATGTGGAAAGCGAAGATATGATTGATGAAAATACAGCACTTGTTACCATAGTGCAGGAAGAGAAAACATATGGTGATGAAACTGTTACAGAGTATATATTAAAAAAATATATTCAGGCAAAAGATGGTAGTGTTACACCTGTTGAGGTAGATTAATAATATAATAATTTTTTAAAAGCAATATAATCAAATAACTTAAAAGAGGGAGAAACAAATGTTTGAAAAACAACCTAAAAAAATATCTAGTAAAAAAGCATTAATTTTTGCAGGAATAATTATTACTTTATTAGTTATAGTTATAGCAGCCATAATTTTTTTAATGGCAAAAAATGGTAGTCATAAAGAAACAGCACAACCTAAAAATAATGAACAAAGTGAAACAGTAAGCCAAAATAAGAAGAATACTTCTCAAAATAATGAAGAAAATATAGATGTAAAATATATATTTTTACCAACTGTAGAAAAAACATATGATTTAAATGGTAAGCTTACAAAAGAGTCATTATTTGGCTGGGAGTATTATAAAAGTCCAACAGATTATAAATTTTTGAATATAGAAGCAGGCATGCAACAAATGTATAGTGAAACCACTATGGAAAGAAAAGGTAATAAATTAAAATCCAGCACAAATTTTTATATAAATAATAAGCTAAAAGAAGATTTTTCATCTAACAGCACTATAGAATACGTTGATAATACTTCCATTATATTAAATCAGGAAACAACAAAATTAAATGGTGAACAAGTTCCAAATACTATCGAAGTGGTAAAAAATCAAAAAGTTGGCAATTTAATAATGCTTGAGCTTCTTGATAATTCAACAAATACGTTAAAAAAGATACAAATCAATCCTAATGGAGTAATAACAGAAAGATTATATGAAGATAATGAACTTGGCAGTTTAAGAGAATATAGAAATTATTATTATAATGGAGTATTGGTAACAGCTCTTTATGATGTAGAATATTATCAAGATAATAAACTTTATTCTACAGCTTCATATAAAGTGGAAAAAGAAGAAGTAGTAGATGAAAATAATGTTAAAATTACACTAGTTCGTGAAAGTGAAATAAATGGGAAAAAAATAAAAGAATTTACCATTGAATATGGTTTGGAAAAATATATAGTTGAAAATGATAGCACAGTTACACCTATTGATATGGAAGAATAATTACTATATATGTGTGTGACAGGCGAGGGTGTTATATGTTTAAAAAATATTTATTAATAATATTTATAATATTTTTTTCAAATACTTATATTTATGCTGAAACAAAAGAGAATATAAATTATATAGATGTATATAATAAACTTATGGATAAAAATTATATTATAGATGATGAAAGTTTAGAAGAACTTGTAAGTATATATAAATCATTAAATAATAATCAGTTGGAACAATTATGCAAAAAATATACTAACGATATATCTAAAAGAGCAGAAAAATATGCTACATACAATTTAGAAAGCTTAAATAATAAATTAATGAAAGCGTATAAAATAAGTGAAATTAATTCAATTTATACTATTTCTACATTAAAAAAATATTTCATACCAGACATAAAAAAAGAATATTTTATAGCAATATATAAAGAAGGAAGAAATACTTATTTTAAAAAACATTACCCTGAAGCATTAGAAGATTTAAAATTATATATAAATTTTGACTCTGGTATCTCTCCAGATGACCCAATTTATAAAACACATCTTAGGTATATAGACTATTTATTAATTGATATTGAAGATTCTTATAATGGAATTACTGTAGGATATAAATATGCAGGTAAAAACCAAATAAAAGTAAAAGGTGTCTTTTCGCTGTCAAATATTAGTAATTATGAATTTATTATGGACCACAGCTCAGACAACCATGTAATTAATAAGTTTTTACCTAAAACAGACTTTACATCGTATGATAGAAGTTTTGAGTTAAAAAATTTATCAATTAGACCTAAAAAATTTACATATAGCAGCAATATTTACCCAAATATATTATCTCAAGGTAAATTTGGTAGAGTTAATTTTGATGCCGAAATAACATTAAGTTTAGATAGTGCCGTTTGCTTAGATTTAGATAGAGATTTGGCTCTTATAAGCGTAGAGGAAATAAAATTAAATAAAGTAGTAAGCAGTTTGAAATATTCAGATCCAAATGAATTTTATAAAAGTGGTAATATAGTTTTTTATGAGTTAGTAAGTGATGATGGTTATGTAAATTTAAGAGATGCTCCCAATGGTAAAATAATTAAAAAGATTAAATTAAAAGGAAATAGTGGTAAGTATGTATATCACCATAAAGGTCTTTTTAATTTTGAAGATGAAGAAAACACAATGTTTACAGAAAATTTTGATGAACAATTTTATAATAAATTTAAAGGATATTATAGTAAAATTAATAAGTTATTAAATATGCCCGAATCTATATTAGGGCAGTGGTATAGGGTTGTATATATTCCTTCACGAGATGATTTAATGTTATTTCTCCCCGATGAAAATTATGATTTTCAGATTATAGGCAGTGCAATTTATGGTTATGTCCATTCATCTCAATTAAATGGGCAGTAATATACTATAATTTATAATTAAAGTGGAGTGTAAGAAATATGCAAAAAATATTATTACTATTATTTATTATATTATTTTCCAGCGTATATACATTTGCATCATCAAGTGATGCAAGAAAAGTTGAAAAAAAACTAAGTGAATATAATGATGTAGATTTTAAATATTATTTCAAAAGTTATTGTGGTGATTTTAAAGAAAAAACAAAATTATCATATATAGATAGATATTACAATATACTTATGTCTTCTGGAACAGATGAAGAAGTATATGATTTTGTATCTGACTGCATTATAAGGAATAGAGAGAAAGATAATATATATTTTAATAAAATAATAGAAGATAACTACAGCAAATTAATAAGAAAATATTACCGTTATTTTTTTATAAATATAGTAGAGGGTGAAGAAGTTGATCCAGAGTATTATGATGCGGAAAAAAATGCTCTAAAAATATTTTATAATCAATTAAATCAAGCAGATATAAAAACATATTGCAATTATATAACAAGAAATGAATATATTATATATCCAAGAACTTATAAAAGATTAAATATACTGCGAGAAAAAATAAATAATGAAGATATGAAAAAAATAAGCCTTAAACTAGAAAAGGATATGGCAAAATATGCAAAAAATAAAGAATTTAATTTACAGTACACTCTTAAGGGTGAGATAGAAGAAAGTGGTATTAAGCATGTATCTACTCTAGAAAATATTAGGAAGTATTATAAAGTAGATATAAAATACAGCACTGTATTAAAATACACTAAAATGTATTACTATAATATATTAACACAAAATTATCCTGAACTTGCGCAATCTATATTAAAGTATATGAAGTTGAAAGAAATAGCAAATGATGCTGATTATAATGAGAATATATCTAGTTATGAAATTACACAATTTAGTATGTATTATAGTGGTATGGAAGTTCATCATGAAGATGCTGATGTTACATATGCATATAAGTTAAAAACTCCATTGAAAATAAAAGGTATTTTTACATTATCAAATACTCGTGATAATGATGATTATGAACTTAATAAAGGTAAACCAAAAACAGATTTTTCAGCATATGATAAAAGTTTTGAATTAATGGGTATGTATATTAAAGCAAAGAATTTTATATATGGCAATAATAGGTATGCAAATATATTATCACTATCAGAAGATATATCAGGTGAAGTTAATTATGATGCAGAAATAACCATAAAACCGGGCAGTAAAATTATTTTAGATAGATACCCAGAAGTAAACATACTTGTTATATATGTAGATGAAGTAAAGTTAAATAAAATTATAAGCAGAATGGAAGATGAAGAAAGCGATTATTAGGTGATGTTTATAGATATATGTTTATAAGTTTAGAAGCAGTGATGAATATTAAAATATGGGCAGACAATTAAATATTTAACTTAATAAGTGGAGGGCATATGGTTAAAAAATATTTATTAATAGTATTTATAATATTTTTTTCAAATACCTATATGCAGGCAAGAGCAGAAAATGATAACCAAAGCATCATAAATTATATGGATGTATATAATAACCTTATGGATAAAGATTATAATCTTACAGATTTTGGAAGTTTTGGTAATATGAATAATATCTATAAATCATTAAATGAAAAACAAATGAGGGCATTAAGCCTTAAATATAAGAATGATATAGAAAGATATGCAGCAAATAGAATAAAATCTTTATATAAATTATATATGGATAGTTTTAGAAGCTATGGTGTTAATTCAATATATACTTTTAATACAATAGATAAATATTTTATACCAGACATAAAAATGAACTATATTACTGTATCAGCAATAGATTATTATGATAATATTTTAATAAAAAACTATCCAGAGCTTGTATCTGCTATGAGAAGATATGTAAGCTTTGCTCCTGCTGCCCCAGAAAATGATAAAAAATATGATATTATGTTTTCATCTTTAATGGAATTCCATGCTTCTAAGACATCTGATATAAATGACTTGGATAATGAATTATTTTATAAATATAAAGGAAAACAACCAGTAAAAGTAAAGGGTATTTTTACATTATCAAATGTAAACAATACTTCTTCTTACAAGATATGTGATAGGGAGTATTACATAAATAGATATTTACCTAAAACAGAGTTTACATCATATGATAAAAGTTTTGAATTAAAAAATTTATCTATTAGACCAAAGAAATTTACATACGGTAATAATATATATCCTAACATATTATCTCAAGGAAAGTTTGGCGAAGTTTATTTTGATGCCGAAATAACATTAGGAATTGATAGTATGATATATCTACACAATGATGATAAGAGAGTGGCATTAATAAGTGTAGATGAAATAAAAATAAATAAAATAATAAATAGCTTTGAATATAGAGATTTTATTACAGAACTAGATGTAATATCAGATAGATATAGGTTAATTAGTGATAATGGCTCTGTCAATATAAGAAATGCTCCTGACGGTAAAGTGATTGGTCAGATTGAAGTTGGTCATTATAGTAGTGTTGATCATTATAATGGTTTAAAGAATTTTGAATCAAATGAAGAAAAATATTTTTTTAATAACACAGAAAATGAAGATTATTATAATAAGTTTAGAAACTATTACAGCAAAATAAAAAAACTGTTAAATATAAGAGAATTTAAAATAGGTCAATGGTATATAATTCCTTATAATAATGGTTATGGTTATATCCATTCATCACATATAAAAATAATCGAGCAGTAAGTAATTGTGGGGTAACAATATTATGAAAAAAATACTGATTATATTATTTATAATACTATTTTCAAATACTAATGGATATACAGCATCAAATAATGCTAAAAAAATTGCAGAAAAATTAATTGAATATAATAATGAAGATTTTAAAAATTCTATGAGTCAGGAAAATATAAAAATATTTATGGAGTATATAACAAGTAGTGATTATGTTATAAGTCCTGCGGATTATGGTAAATTAGATATTTTAAGAACCAAAATAAGCAATGAAGATATGAAAAAAATCAGCTTAAAACTAGAGAAAGATATAGAAATTTATGCAAAAAGACAATACGATGATATACAGCAAAGTCTTATGTATCAGATAGAAGAAAGTGGTATTAAGCATGTATCTACTCTAGAAAATATTAGGAAGTATTATAAAGTAGATATAAAATACAGCACTGTATTAAAATACACTAAAATGTATTACTATAATATATTAACACAAAATTATCCTGAACTTGCGCAATCTATATTAAAGTATATGAAGTTGAAAGAAATAGCAAATGATGCTGATTATAATGAGAATATATCTAGTTATGAAATTACACAATTTAGTATGTATTATAGTGGTATGGAAGTTCATCATGAAGATGCTGATGTTACATATGCATATAAGTTAAAAACTCCATTAAAATTAAAAGGTATTTTCACATTATCAAATATTAATAATAATGTGTATATCAGTGGCAGTGAATATTTAAATAATTATTTACCTAAAACAGAATTTTCTTCATATGATAAAAGTATTGAAATAAATGGTATATCCATACGCCCAAAAAAATTTACATATGGCAGTAATATTTACCCAAATATATTATCTTCTGGTATATTAGGTGAAGTTAATTTTGATACAGAAATAACAATAAAACCGAGCAGTAAAATTATTTTAAGCAGGAACCCAGAAGAAAACATACTTATTATGTATGTAGATGAAGTAAAGTTAAATAAAATTATAAGCAGTGTAAAATATAATAGAAACGAATATGGAGATGACCAAAATAGTGAGTATAAAGATAAACAACATAATATAGATACATATAAACTTACAAGCAGTGATGGTTATGTGAATGTAAGGAACAGCCCAAATGGTAAAGTTATAAAAAAAATAAATCTCAATTCTTCTGAAGATAATATAGTATACTATTATAAAGGGCTTTATAATTTTAAAGAATTAGAGGGCATTCTTTATATTGAAGAAATAGCAAGGAAGTTTAAAATTAATGCTGAAAATTACTATAATCAAATAAAAAAATTATTAAATATGAAAAACTTAAAAATAGGCAACTGGTATAAGGTGGTATATTTTCCTGAAAATACATATAAAATAGATGATGCAGTTGTTGGCTATATCCATTCATCACAAATGGAAAAAATTAGCAACAGCAATGAATATTATTAAGAAGATTAAATATGAATGAAGAGTTAATTAGAAAACGAAAAAAACAGATAGGAAAGGATAATTTAAAATTTTTATCATTTGCAATAATTTTGATTGCAGCTATATGTTTTATTACTATTGAATTGCTTGCTCGCACTGCTTTTTTAGATGATTATGAGTATGATGAAAGTGTATTTGAAGAAAAACTTGCTAATGTGGAAATCAATAAAGATGACGATACATACCTTTTAACTCATTACAGATTAAAAGATAAAAAAAATAATATTCAAAAAGAATATAAGTATATAAGCCATACAGATTTATTTAATTATGAAGTGGAAGTAACAGCTAAAAATAATGACAATATAACTATTACTAAAGAAGTAAGAAAAGGCAATATTTTATATATTTATGATGAAAATAATAAGCTTATAGATAGAAAAATGAGCCTGTGAAAAAAAGTCTGTAAATTCAGTTTTCTATGATTATATTTTTACATATCCTGCTCTATGAATACCAAA
>CALUZC010000023.1 GCA_944325215.1 uncultured Mucispirillum sp.
TTTTATTTAAAGAGATTTAACAACCACTTTTTTATTTACTACTTTTTTCGCAATCGTTTTTAGAATTTACTTATTTTGTATTATAATTCAATAAAAATATAACATGATATATAGAAATAATTAAATTATTAAGATTATTTATTGTTTTACTTTCAAATTTATATCAGTAAATTAATAAAATATTTTTATTTATATATAACTTTAATAATATTTGTATTTATAATAAGGTTTACAATATAAAATAATTTAAAATAGTTATATCTTATTATTATTTCTAATAAGTTTATAAAAACATAATAAAACAAACAAAACTGCTTTAAATTATTTTGTTTTTATTTGTTGACATTTATTTAAAATAAATATATATATAATTTCCCATATTTAAATAATATGATTTAAATTATTACGATATGTTGTCTTGTGTTAATTACAGTTAAACACATATATTCATATCTGCTAGGTTTTAAGGAGTTTTTTATGATGCAGAGTAACAAATATATTGGGCAAGGTTATGTAATAGATTATCTCTTACAATATTTTTTAAAAGACAAACAGCTTCAAGTTATTAGCATTGATAATCAAAATAACACAGGAAAACTTAATTTTATTGTAAAAACATCAGATAATGGTAAATCACTTGGGGTTCATGTTACTATTAATTCTGATGACAGCAAAATGGCTGCTTTTGTTAAGCGTAAAGCAGATATGCTTTTAGCTGCAGATAAAGCACTTTATTTACATATTAATCTTACACTTCATGAAAATGAAAAGCTTGATGAAAATCAGCTTATTTCTAATATACTTGATAATTCATATATTGTTGTAAAAAATTCTATTAATGATGTGGACGATACTGTTGCATATGAAGTTTCTCCATACGGTATGCAAAAACAAGATTTAACTAGAATTATGTCATATATTACTGATTATAAAAATAATCTTAACGAAAGGGTTAAAAATATTGATGAACTTGAAGGTGACCCTTTGGAAGCTTCTATTGTGAGAATAAAAGGTAAACTTATTGTTGTAGAACTAGAAGGTGGTTCTACCCATGTTGGCGTAGTAGATTATGATGCTACAAATAAAGAAGCTATATTAGAAGAAATGAATAATGCAGAAACAAATATGTATGGCAGGCTTGAAAACAATATTAGAGTTTTAGTAAAAATGGAACCTAATAAAGAACCGGGAAGACCTGATATGGCAAGAATTATTGCTCTACGATAAACACACACCCTTTTATTTAAATTATTTTAGGGCAGCTTTTTAAAGGCTGCCCTGTTTTATTTGTATTTTACAATATCCCATATATAAATTATTATATTAATAAGTGTTAAGCAGCTTTAATAGACAGGCTGCCATTATTTTCTTCAATATTTATAACTACACCATATTGGGCAAAAAATAATTTCCAGCGTTTTAATTTCTGGCTTCCTGCCCCATAATATTCTTCATAGTGTATTCTTGCTATATTTGAGATGCTGTCAAAATTGCCATTTTCTTCATAACATTTTCTCGAAAGTTCTTCAAAATAAACTTTTTGAAATGTGCTGTTTGCAGGCACTGATATATTATTAAAACTTGATTTACTGTTACTGCTGTCTGCAATTGAGTTTGCAGGCTCTACTGTTGCAATATATGGTATAAACAGTTCCATTTTATGCCTCCATGCATTAAATAGCTTATGCGTCCATGCATATTTCCTACTAATACATATATCGGCATTATTTAAAATATATTTAGCTTTATTTACTCATGCAGGTATAATTATCATCATGACCAAACCCAAAGCCTTGTGCTGTAAAGGTTACTTTTTTTGCACCTTCAAAATAATCAGCTTTTATATCAAGCTTCATTTCAGTTTCACCTTTACAGTCAAACTTACCTATTTTACCTAATAACTGCACAAAACCAGTGCATTTCTGATTATTGCTGTGAAAGCATTCATACGAATAATAAAACCCATTAGCTGCCCCATTAGCACTATACCTGTAACCATTTTTTGCAGGCTTATCAATATCTACTGTAAAATAATATATCTCATTAATATCTTTAAAGTAATGGCTGGTGTCAGATATTTGCATGGTAATATTATCATCTACATTTTTTTCACACTGGGCAGCATAATCTGTTGAGTTACCCATTACATTTATAACAGTTGCACCACCATTATCTGCCTGTAATTTAACCCTTGAAAATACCTGCCCACTACATGCTGGCTTATATGTAAATGTTGACATGCAGTTATTAGATGGTAAACCAGTATGGCATGATGTTATAACTTCTAAATTATTTGACTGAGCAGAAACTACTTCAAAAATAGATGCCTGTTTTACAGATACTGGAGATAATGCACCATTTACAAGTGTTGTTGTTTTATTGGAAGTCAATTCCACTGTTGGAAATGTAGGGTTTGTAATATCATTGCCTGTAACATATATACCTGAGGCAGCCTTTTCCACTATATCACCTACAAGTATTGGTGAATTATAAAGACCAGAACCGAAATTATTGTTATTGTTATTGTTGCTGCTGTTATCACTGTTATTTGGCATCTCGCCACAGGATACTAAAAACAGCATAACAAAAACCATAAATATCTTTTCTTTCATATCATCTCAAAAATAATAATAATTACTATTATTATGTATAAATTATGTAGAATATTTCTAAATATATTTAACTAACCTTTCTAATAGTATATAAAATATAAAAATAAAGCAAGGAGGTATTTATGAAAAAGTTAATAATACTTAGTGCTGCTGTCCTTGTGGTTATTATTGCTGTTTTATTTAGTCAGAGAGAAACTATGGCAAAGAAAAATGAAATAATAAATACAAATATGCCTTCAAATGTAGCAGAATTACAAGCAAACGCACCTAAAGGATATAGTGAAATTTACTTGGCAGGTGGCTGTTTTTGGGGTGTCGAAAAATACTTTTCTTTAATAAATGGTGTTGTTTCTACTGATGTAGGATATGCTAACGGTAATACTCCAAACCCTACATATGAAGAAGTAGTGTATAATAATACAAATCATGCAGAAACAGTTCATATTGTTTATGATGAAAATATTGTAAGTCTGCCATTTATTTTAGACATGTATTATAAAATTATCGATCCTACTTCTGTGGATAAACAAGGTAATGACAGAGGCAGGCAGTATAGAACTGGCATATATTATGTAAATGACAGCCAAAAACAAATTGCTGAAAAATCATTGGCAGAGTTGGCAGCAAAATATAAAGGTGAAAAAATTGCAATAGAGCTTTTACCTATTACAAATTACTATAAGGCAGAAGAATATCACCAAAAATATCTTGAAAAACAGCCATTTGGTTACTGCCATATAGGACAGGATAAATTTGAAGAAGCCAAAAAAGCAGTTGATAGAGATTTGCAAAATGCACATATAAATACTAGTGCCAGCAATGAAAAAAAAGAATACAAGCAAATGTCAGATAGTGAATTAAAAGCAACATTAACTGACATGCAGTATAAAGTTACACAAAAAAATGGGACAGAGCCTCCCTTTAGAAATGAATACTGGGATAATAAAAGAAAAGGCATCTATGTAGATATAACTACTGGAGAACCACTTTTTTCATCAAAGGATAAATATGATTCTGGCTCTGGCTGGCCAAGCTTTACAAAGCCAATAGATGGCACTGATTTAACAGAAAATACTGATACAAGCCATGGCATGATTAGAACAGAAGTAAGAAGTAAAGCTGGTGATGCTCATTTAGGTCATTTATTTAATGATGGTCCAAGAGATAAAGGTGGCATGCGTTACTGTATTAACAGTGCATCTCTTAGGTTTATACCAAAAGAAGATATGGTAAAAGAAGGCTACGGCCATTTGATACATTTAGTAGACTAGTAGTATATTTCTCATACCTCTTCTCAAAGCCCCTTTTATATATTATAAAAGGGGCACTTTATTTTAAGATATAATATATATTATTCAACTTTAAACTGATTTAATATACTTTCAAGGCTTGAAGTTTTAGACTGTAAATGCTCTATTGTGCTTGCAACCTCTGTAATAGCAATATTTGATTCTGATATACTTGCATTAATACTGCTGGCATTTGATGTTACATCTTGAATGGAAGCATTTTGCTCATCAACCATTGTGGTAATATTAACAATGTCATTATTAGCATTATTAATACCTTCTACAACATCTTTAAAGCCTGATAATGTTTTTTCCACTTTATTTGAGCCAGAGTCAATGGATTTTGATGTGGTTTCCATATTTTTTGCAGCACTCTCACTTTCCTGTTGGAAAGATGTGATAATAGTAGATATTTCATTAGTGGCAGTAGATGTTCTTTCTGCTAATTTTCTAACCTCATCTGCAACTACTGCAAACCCACGTCCAGCCTCCCCTGCACGAGCTGCCTCAATTGCTGCATTTAATGCAAGCAGATTGGTTTGGTCTGCAATATCATTAATAACCGTTAAAATTCTACCAATATCTTCAGAACTTTCAGCAAGTGTTGTAATAGTTTTTGCAAGGTTATTTGTATTTTCACTAATTAACTTCATTTCCCGCCTAATACTTGCAAGAGATACTGCTCCATCTTGAGTTAAACTTGTAGTATTTTGCAGCCTGCTAGAACTTTGTGTTAAACTACTTGATACCTGCTCACTAAGTGAAGATAAGTTTATCATATTCATAGAAATATCTGCCATTTGGTCAGTTTGCGAACTAAATGTGGACTGCAATTCTTCTGCCACTGAAGCAAGCTGATTACTACCAGATGTTACTTCATGAGATACCTGCTGCACTTCTTTTATAATGTGCTGAACATTACTGATAAATGTATTAATATAACCTGCTAAAAGTCCAAACTCATCTTTTGTTTTAGCATCAACTCTTTTTGTTAAATCCCCATCTCCCTCTGTTAAATTTTTAATTAAGAATATAAATTTATTTAATGGACGGACAATATCAATAATCATAAATAAAACAATAGCAAGTGCTACAAAAGAGCCAACAATCATTGATATAAATATTAAAACAAATATCCTATTAGATGTTTCTACAATACTTTTACTAGCACTTACCATTAAGTTTGATGCCATTGAATTAATTGAGTTTATGTATTCCTTTACAATACCAGATGCTGAATCCTCATCACTTTTTGCTTTATTCATTAAATTAATTTCATTATATATTTCTATAATCAATTTATTCATTTTATTTGTTTCATCAAGGGCTTTTCTGGCAAGTTCCTTTGTAGCTGCTACTTTAGTAGAATTATGCAGCTTTTCAACTGTATTTCTAATAGATGTAATATCTTTAATAACTTTATCTTTACTTGATGCATCTGATGTATAAATACTTTTATTTACTTCAGTTATTGTGTTTTTCATACCATCAATAACACTTACCATATCTTGAACACGCTTAATTCGTCTTTCAATTTCAGGATTTGCTGAAGTTAATATGTTGTTATAAATAGAATCTAGGAAATTGTTTGATGCTAAAACAAATGAATTAAGGCTTTTATTTAATTGATTTTGAACATTATTTAACTGTGCCTGCTGTTTCACAAGAGATACGGAAGCACTATTAAAAATCTTAAGCTGTGTTTCAAAATCAGCCAGTATTAAAGCAATCATCTCAGCCCTAACATCATCAGAAACAAATGTTTTTAGCTCATTAAAGTGGTCTGTTAAAGCATTTAACTGCAGCTCATATTCTTTAACCTTCTCTTCTACAGGGCTAATCATTGCCTCATTAAAAAGGTCTGATGAAATAGAAAAGTCATTATTGAGTATAATTGCCTGATTTATAATCGGTGCATAATATTCTTCACTTTCTTTTGCTGCACTTTGAAGCATATATATACCGATAATAGAAATAAAGGCTAAAAAAGATGTTGAGATTACCAATGCTGTTGCATTAATAATAATCTTAGTTTTTAGTTTTAAATTTGATAGCCTATTCATTAAACACCCCCTCATGATAATGGAATGGCTGTAAACTAAATTAAAACTCTACCTTAAAACCACTATCAGAATCAGATAATATTCCTCGTTCTATATCTATATAAAACACTCTAACTTCACTATCATCTTGAGATTTATTCTTATAAAATTTTTCCATTATATCAGAATTTTCTCTCACATGGGCAATTAACTCTTTATCTGTTTCAAAAACTGCTTTTCCAGTAATGCGAATCCACCTGCTTAAAGTAACTGCACATAATTCTACATTATTATCATGCATTAATTCTTTATATACAAGCTTATCTTTTGTAACTGCAAACCACAACTTATTAAGATAAATACCCAGCACAATCATAGGGCGAATTTTTGGCAAGCCATCTTCCCCTACATTTGCAAGCATTAATACAGGGTTATGCTCTAAAAAATCTCTAGCTTCATTATTCACTTGAAATACTCCGTAATATTATAAGATTTTATATTTTAGACAACTGTCTAAAACTTATAACCAATTATAATACTAAAAGTAGTATTCTTTCAAGCCTAATTTTATTTTTGATATACTTTAATATATTATTTGAAACTACCTGTATTAGTTTAAAACTAATACAGGCTTTATAAGATTAATCTAATTTAAATACTGATAATGCATTTTTAAGCTGTGTAACGTGGTTTTCAATTTCATCTGCATATGAATGCATACTTGCCATTTGATTAGCAATTTCTGTAATAGCTCCATTGATTTGCCCAAGTCCTTCTATCATCTCTTTAGACTTGCTATCGATATTTTTTGAGCTTGTCATAGAATTTTCTGCCACATTAGCTACTTCTTTCATACTTTCTGTTAAATCAGTAGCTGTTCTTCTAACAACATCTGCAGTTTCAACCATTTTATATATTTCTTCAGAATTTGCAGTAATCGTTTTACTAGCCTTTACGATACCCTGTAAAACACCATTTATAGTATTATTTATCTGCCCTAAAGAATCTTGAGTTTTTTCTGCTAACTTTCTAACTTCATCTGCAACCACTGCAAACCCTCTACCATGCTCCCCTGCACGAGCTGCCTCAATAGCTGCATTTAAGGCCAGTAAGTTTGTTTGGTCTGCAATTTCAGATATTACAGTTAATACATTTTTAATATCTTCTGCTTCACGTACAAGCTCATTAATATCACTTGCAATATCTTCTTCTGCTTTACTTTCTTTTTCAACTTCTTGGCTTAATTCAACAATAAGACGCTGCATAGTTTCAAGTTCATTATGTGCTTCATTCATTAAATCCATTGTTTTTTGTGATTCAGAAATATTATCTTCTGATATACCACCAATTTCAGAACCTATTGCAATATTACTATGGGCTAAGTGTTCACTGCTTGAAAGTGTAGATGTAACACTATTTGATGCCTCAACAAGCTTAACTGCAATACGCATATTTGCTTCGCTTTGGTTTTGAAGCTGAAACATAATATCTTTAATAGATGCTACAAAAAGATTAATAGATGTAGCAATTTTACCAATTTCATCTCTTGATTCTAAATCAATTTCTCTTGATAAATCTTTATCTATTGCAAGCTCTGATAAATATTTTTTAATTTTATCTATTCTAAGAATTAAGTCTGAAGCAATAATAATTGCAAATATAATATTAAAAATCATTCCAAGAAAAAAGAATGCAATAATATACGTAAGTTTTAATTTAGCATTTGCAATATTAGCATGGAGTATTTCATTTACAAGTTCTGCAATAACTATCTCAGTAATCTGCAGGTTATCAATATGCGTAGTAATATCTGTAAACCACTGGTCTGCTGTAATATTAAATGTTCCACCTATAATATTATCTATAATATCTTTCCTATGTTGAGCAATTAATGCAGTAGAATCTTGCATTGTAACTTCATAATTCTCAATGATTTCTTTTACTTTTGGGTGATGTTTTGGAAGCTGACCAAAAAATGACTGCAAATATACATCTTGTTTTGCAATTACTGATATAAATGCCCTAAAAGCATCTTCATTTAAATCTTTAGAACGAAGTATAACATTACCATTTGCCCTTTCAAGCCCAGCATTTTCTTTGGCATACATAAAACTTGTATAACCACTTAGTATTTTAGTAATATTATTATCAGGGCTAATATTTGATGCAATAAGAACAGAATCTATTAATGTAGAAATAGTTTTTGTGTAATATGCAATAACATCTTTACTAGTTAACTGGAAAGCATCAGCTTTCTGCCTAATAGCTGGCAATTCATTAAGAAGCTTTTCTGCATCTTCAATTTGTTTAACATAGGCAGTGTCATATTTTTTTATATTATTTCTATGTAAAACATCTTTAAATTGAACAATAATACTATCTGTATTTGCACGCTGTTCATCAATTTGAAGTTTTGAATCTGGAGAACGGTCTGCCATATAACCTGCTGTGCGGCCACGCTCAATTTGTAACTGGTGAGAAACATTTGATACTTCAATAGATAATTCTATCATACCAGTTAATGCAGTATTGGCACTTAAATAATTATTTGTATCATAAAAAATAAATGAGAAAAATGCAATTATACCAATCGCAGGTAAAAAAAACAGAAGAAATATCTTAACCTTAATACTAATACTACGGACAAGTGAGAAAAACCAACCAAATAACATTTGAAATATTTTCATATGCCCTCCTATACTTTACTAGGACTTTACTAGGATATAATAACATATTTTTAAAATATGTCTATACATTTTTTATTTTATAAAATTGTTTTATTAAATAATAAATCAATTTTTACTTTTATATTAATAAGTTAAAAGTATATTTTTTATTTAAAGCATATATTTTCAATTATTTTCTCTTATATTTGTCAAGTTTTAGTTTACTTTTACAACACCTTATTAATACATAGTTAAATTAATTATAAATAAAAAATTAATTATTACATTCCACTATATATCAAATGGTTTACAATAAACTTTTCAAATATCAATTAAAAAATAATATTATATAAAAGCATATCTTAAAGCATACATACTGCTGTAATTTGTATGAACTGCAACTTTTTTATATGCTAAAAAAATATGTTTTATATAAATTTTATACTTAATAAAACTTATAAATCTTATTTTTAAATGAAAAAAAGCATGTGCAAAATAAATATTACTACAATTAATATGATTATTTAATTTTTCTAATATATGGACAATAATATTACTATATATTGATATTAAACATAATACTTTATTTTGAATACATAATAAACGGACAATAGAAAAAAACCTGCTCAATACTTTGTTACAGAATTTCATAGAGCCCCCTAAACCTAATAAACTATAATAACATATTAAAAAAAAATGTCTATACCTTTTTTATTTTATAAAAATGTTTTATTTTTATAACATCAAAAATTAACTTGTATATAAATATGTTACACATGTATATGAATATATTTATTTACATTTTGATTTAACTATGCCTTTATATTTGTTAAGTTTTTAAAATTTAGTATGTTTAAAATTTTTATGGTTAGTAAAATATTTTAGAGTTTATATATTATATTAGATATCATCTTAAAAATTATAAGTTAAATGCATAAAATGACTAACAAGAATTAAAAAGATTAATTTGTTCCATTAATATACATGCTAAACATTTATTATAATCACTTTTATATAGCTGTTTTGTAGTATTTATATAATAAGATAATTAATATAAAAGCATATATTAAAATTTTAAAGTTTGCTATTCTATCTATAATCTAAACTATAAAGCTGTATTTGCATACAGCTTTAATGCAAAACTATTTTTAAAGCTGCACAATTTTTATTGTAATAAATTTATTTCTTAATAAAATTATCATCATTAAGTGTTACAGATGTTTTTACTATGGATTTTTTCCTATTTCGTATGGCAAATACAATAAGGAAAATAATATAAGCTATTAAAATAGCAACTAAAGCCTTAATAAATTTTTCATAAGGATTTGGTGTATGCATATTATTACCAACAAATATTTCTGTGTATAATACAATAAAATCTTTTAAAACATCAAGCCTAAATGTAATATCGTTATAACCCATAAAATAAAAATCATCTATCTGCTGATTATTATTTTGAGATTGTGCCTTATATGAGTTATGGATATATTCTCTTAACTCTTTTACATCAAAAGAATTATTTGCTTCATTAAATACATCAAATACAAAACCATTTTCATATTCTTCTAACATTTTTTGAACAAGCGGTATATATTCATTCTGTCTTGATATGGCTGATGTAAAATCATTATAATTATTTATAAAATCTTTTGTATAAGCCATAATTACTGAATTTCCAATTTCAAGTCCGATATTATGGGCTAAATACATTATATTAATATAATCATTTATTAGTTTTTTTCTTTTTTCATCAGAATATATTTGTCCTAATGATTTTACTATTTCTATTAAATTATTTGATAAATTATTATAATAAGAAAAAATATCTTTAAGTTCAGATTTTACTAAATATCCATTTTCTTTTTTTACTTTATAATCATCTAATATTTCATTTAATCTAAAAGAGATATCCTTAAAAATTTCATACTCTTTTTCTGTTTTATTATATGATATATATTCCATATCAGATTTCATACTATTTATGTCAACTTCAATAGCTTCTGATATAGAAGATGCAGTTAATCTCAAGTATAATTCATCATATTCTTGAGAAGCACTTTTATTAATGAGTATATCATACATCTCGTTATAAATATTTGTATTAATATTTGTTATATGAAAACATATTTCTCTTATACTACTATTATTATTTCTTATTCTATTTTCATTTATATACATAGTTATAACATAAAATAAAGACATAATAATTACTATAACAGGTATAAAAAATAATATTTTTGATTTTAATTTCATAAACTTAATCCCCTTGTAGTTAGATAAAAATAACCCTTTAAAATATTTCATTTAAAGGGTTATTAAAAAAATAATAATATAGTTTAACTTAACTTATCTTTTAAAAGCTTATTAATAACTGCAGGGTTTGCTTTGCCTTGTGTAGCTTTCATAACTTGCCCCACAAAGAACCCAAAAAGTTTTTCTTTACCAGCTTTATATTCTTCCACATTTTTTGGGTTATCTGCAATTATTTTATCAATAATTTTTTCTATTTCACCGGTATCTGAAACTTGTTTTAAGCCTTTTTCTTCAATAATAGCTTCCGGCTCTTTATCAGTTTCTTCTATCATTGGTAAAAGTTCTTTTGCAATACGTAAACCAATAGTGCCGTCTTCAACTAATGCAGTAATTCTGCCTAATCGTGACGGAGTTGTTTTTAAATCATAAATATTTTCTATTTGGTTTTCACTCATATATGCTGCTAATTCAACAAGTATAAGGTTAGCTGTTTTTTTACCGTCACTTCCCTTTTCTTTCATAGCTTCTTCATAATAATTCGCAACAGTTTTTTCAGCAGCAAGCCTTTTTGCCTCATCATCAGATATTTTATAAGTCTGCACAAATCTTGCTGCTTTTTCTTCAGGCATTTCAGGCATACTGTTTTTAATTTTTTCTAAAAGTTCATCTGTAACAACCAAAGGAAAAGCTAAATCAGGATCTGGAAAATACCTGTAATCATTAGCGTTTTCTTTACCACGCATACTTCTTGTTTCTTTTTTATTAGCATTAAAAAGCCTTGTTTCCTGGTATATTTCTTCCCCATTATCATAAGCATCTACATGCCTGTTTGCTTCATACTCTATTGCCTGCATTAAATACCTAATAGAGTTTACATTTTTTATTTCGCATCTTGTGCGTAACTCTTTTGAACCAACAGGGCGAACTGATACGTTAGCATCACATCTCATAGAGCCTTCATTCATATTACCATCACATGTTTCTAAATATCGGACAATGCTTCTTAATTTTGTAAGGTAAGCACCAGCTTCATAAGGGGAGCTCATATCTGGTTTTGATACAATCTCCATTAAAGCAACACCAGAACGGTTTAAGTCAATGCAGCTTTTGCCAGGCAGCATATCGTGTATCGATTTGCCAGCGTCCTGCTCTAAATGCAGCCTTTCAATACCTATTCTTTTTGTGCTGCCGTCTTCTAATTCTATATCTAAATACCCTTCTCCCACAATAGGTTTATCATACTGGCTTATTTGATAGCCTTGTGGTAAATCTGCATAAAAATAGTTTTTTCTTGCAAAAACAGATTCTTTATTAATTTTAGCATTAAGCCCAAGCCCAGTTTTAACTGCCTGCTCTACACAAAATTTATTAACAACAGGAAGCATACCCGGAAACCCTGCATCAATAAAAGCCACATGGTCATTAGGAGTGCCGCCGCTTTCTGCTGAAGCAGATGAAAATAATTTTGCTTTAGATATTACCTGGCAGTGAACTTCCAGCCCTATTACTACTTCATAATCACAAGTTCTTCCTTTTATTATATAGCTCATTATTTTCTGCTCCAACTATTATTTTGTTCTAAAACATAAGCACCTTTAAAAAGTGTTTCTTCATCAAAATCTTTGCCTATTAACTGCATGCCTATGGGAAGTGCATTTTCTGCCCTTTTTATAGGAACAGATATGGCAGGAAGTTTTGCCAAGTTTATAGGCACAGTAAAAACGTCCTGTAAATAATTAGTTACAGGGTCAAAAGATTTACTTTCTTCTATTGTAAATGCTGTTGTTGGTGCAACAGGCGTTAAAATAGTATCCACCTCATTAAAAGCATTTATATAATCCTGTCTAATTAATTTACGAACATTTAATGCTTTTAAATAGTATGCATCATAATAACCTGCTGAAAGCACGTAAGTGCCTATCATAATACGTCTTTTAACTTCTGCACCAAAACCTGCACTTCTTGAATTTTCATACATTTCATCTAATGATGCACCTTCCACTCTTAAACCAAAACGAAGCCCATCATATCTAGCTAAATTTGATGATGCTTCAGCTGGGGCAATAATATAATATGTTGCAAGAGCATATTTCATATTAGGAAGTGATATTTCTTTTATTTCTGCCCCACTTGATTTTAATATATTCATACTTTCTTCATAAGCAGCTGCTATTTCCTTGTTTAAATCGCCGTTTAAAAATTCTTTCACAACACCTACTTTTAAACCTTTCACACCAGATTTAAGTGATGCAGTAAAATTTGGCACTGCTATATTTGCACTTGTTGAATCATATTCATCAAAGCCAGCCATTTTTTCAAGCATAATTGCTGCATCTTCTACAGTTTTTGTCATCGGACCTGCCTGGTCTAACGATGAAGCATAAGCTATAATACCATAGCGAGAACATCTGCCATATGTTGGTTTTATACCTACAATACCACAAAAAGCAGCAGGCTGCCTTATTGAGCCACCAGTATCAGTTCCTGTTGCTCCTGCACACATAGAAGCAGCAACAGCAGCAGCAGAGCCACCAGAAGAACCACCAGTTACTACTTCCTTGCCGTCTGCCCTTTTTATTGGGTTAATAGTCTGCCCAAAATAACTTGTAAGGTTAGCTCCACCCATAGCAAATTCATCTAAATTTGTTTTACCAATAAATATACTTCCTGCATCAAGTAAATTTTTAGTAACAGTTGATTCATAAGGTGGAATAAAATTTTCTAAAATTCTGCTTGCTGCAGTAGTTTTTATATCTTTTGTGCAAAATAAATCTTTAATACCTAAAGGAACACCATCAAGCATAGATAATCTTTTGCCTGCAGCTATTCTATTATCACAATCTTTTGCCTGAGCTAATGCATGCTCACATGTTTCTGTAATATAAGCATTATATTTTCTTCCCTGCTCTATATTTTTAATATAAGCATTAACAACATCAGTAGAAGAAAACTCTTTTTTATCAAACCCTGCTGATAATTCTGCAATTGTAAGTGATGTTAAATCTGCCATTATTCCACCACCTTAGGAACTACAAAATAATGCTCGTAACTTTCTGGTGCATTTTTCATTAGCTCTTCTGATAAATTACTGATTTTTACATCATCTTCCCTTTGTCTTAATGGGGTAGTATCTTCTGTAGTATTATCAACAACTGAAGTATCTGCAGATTTTAATATCTCCATCCATTTTAAAATATCATTCATATCTTTTGTCATACTTTCTACACTGCCTTCATCAAATTTAAGGCGCGCAAGTTTTGCAATGTGATTAATCTCTTTACTATCCATAACCAGTCCTTTTATTTTTTTTGCAAGCTATTATATATAAATTTTATTATAAATTAAAGAGTGAATTTATCTATAAAACCAAAATCTAATAATTTTTTCTTTATCCTTTTTAGGAAAAAACCTTAACTTATTATCAAAAAAGGAATATTTTTTATAAATATGCTTTTGATGGGAAAAAGTTTCAAAACTGTATTTTCCATGATAAAACCCCATACCACTTGCGCCCACTCCACCAAAAGGTGCATTTGGGTTTGTTATATGTATAAGCACATCGTTGACTGCTCCACCACCAAAAGATATACTGCTTATTACTTTTTCTTCTATATTTTTATCTTTCGTAAATAAGTATAGTGCCAGTGGTTTATCCTGTTCTTTTAATTCTTCTATCATATCATCAATATTAGTATATTCTATAACAGGTAATATTGGTGCAAATATTTCTTCCTGCATAATTCTGTCATTAAAAGTAACATTATCCATAATAGTAAAGTCAATTTTCAAACTTGGAATATCTACTGTGCCACCATAAACAATTTTTGAAGTATCTATAAGCCTTAATGCCCTTTCAAAATGTTTTTTAGATATGATTTTAGGAAAATCTTCATGTTCTGATGTGTGAGCTCCATAAATCATGGAACATTCTGCAATTAAAGCACTTATTAATTCTTTTTTAACTCTAGAATGGCATAATATATAATCTGGCGCAACACATGTTTGACCTGCATTTAATGATTTACCCCACACTATTTTTTTTGCAGCATCTTTTATATCTGCTGTGTAATCAATAATACATGGGCTTTTACCACCTAATTCTAATGTAACAGGCGTTAAATTGGCACTTGCTGATTTCATTACTATTTTGCCTACATTTTGGTTACCAGTAAAGAATATATAATCATAACGTTCTAATAAAAGGGCAGCACCTGTTACAGCATCACCTCTAACAGCCCGCACATATTCACTAGGAAATGTTTCACTTATAAGATGAGCAAGCACACGAGATGTATTTTCTGAAAATTCTGAAAGTTTAACTACAGCACAGTTTCCTGCAGCAATTGCTGCAATTAAAGGATATAAAGTAAGCTGCACAGGATAATTCCAAGGGGATATAATAAGCACAACACCATAGGGTTCGCTGTATATCTCACTTTTTCCGGGCATTAATGTTAGGGGAACTTTCACTTTTTTAGGACGTGCAAGTTTTTTAAGATTTTTAATATAGTAATTAATTTCTTCCTGAACAATACCAGTTTCTGTCATTACAGCTTCAAAGGATGATTTATTCAAATCATCATGCAGTGCTTCAATAATTTTTTCATCATATTGAAGTAACGCTTTTTTTAATGCTTTAAGCTGTTTTATTCTAAATTTTACGCTCCTTGTTTCTCCAGTTTTAAAATACTTACGTATTGGCGCTGTAATTTCTCTCATTATATACTCCTTTAAATAATGAACTACTAATTATAAAAGAATATACTTAAATAATCAAGAATAATAGTTGCGGCATTTATCTGCAAAATAATCTTATTTTACTTGATATTTTAAATCATTGACATATTCATCATTAATGACAGATTTTGCATGGGGCGATGTAGGTATTGTTGGTATGTTAGGCAGAGAAGGGGTAAATAACGAACCGCTTAAAATTTCATTTATAAAATAGATAACCCATTTTTAAAAAAAATTTAAAATCAGCAGGGTTTTCCCTGCTGATTTTATTTTTCATCAACACATATTTCTTTTTTAGCTATTGCCATTATAGTTCTTATTAATACAAGCAGCACTAAAATAGATGTCATAATTAAAGATATTACAGATAAATATTCATAAAAAGTATAAACAAATCCTGTTTTTTCATATGCTGTAATTAAAGCCATAGTTAATGCTGCCATTGGAAATGTAAAAGCCCACCATGATATAAAAAATTTAAGCTTATAAAAGTTTTTAATTAGGGCAAGTAATATAAGCCCAAAAACAATTGCCACATTTAATAAAAGAGATGCAAAAAAGTCATATTCACCTGTCAGCTTAATATAACTTAACATACCCACAGATGGTGGTGCTATAAATATAGCTAAAGTTGGTAAAAATTTCTGCACAAGCATACCATGGAAAATTATTCTGTTAAAAAGTATAGCTGTTAAAATTATCCAGAAAAATATCCCAAGGGAGAAAAAGAAATTTAAAAGGGCAGCATCTGCAAACCCTTCCCCAGCAATAGGGATAATAATATTACCAACTACAGGTATAAACCATGCAGGGTTAGAATGTGCCATTTCTATATTTTTATTAAGCCAGTATGTTATTGCATAAAATGTAAAAAATGTCTGCAAACCTGTGCCTGTAAGAAAAAGCGGATATGCAACATTTTTATACTCATGAAAAACCACAGCTAAAAGCAGCATAGAAATTGATATTGCTGCAAAAAAGTTTACTCTTACAGGGTGAGAAAGCTCTTTTTTTACTTCATTTATATATGCAATAATTTTAATTAAATAAAAGATACCTATTATTATTGCCAGTGCTGCTGTGATGTATGATAATACTTGGTAGATAACAGCAGGCAATAAAAGTATTTCATGGGCTTTTTTATAAGCTAGTGTAATACCTGAAAACCCCATTATTACAGCAAACATCATAACAGGGAAAAACTTTAATCTTGAAGTTTTTTCATTATTTTGTTGTGATACTTCACTCATAAAATTATCCTTCCTTATATGCCTTAAAAAAGACTTGATTTGTCTGAATATAATACTTTTTATTTTTTTTACAAGGGGAAATTTTATAATAGTTGATAAAGTTATTAATTTCTCAGATTAATTTTTATAAACTGCTCATCTTTATCTATATTTAATTGAACATTTTTAAATGCAGGTAGTTTACCATATGAGCCAAAAAAATTGTTAGAAAACCCATAATATTCTGTTGGGTGATTTGATGAGTTTTTATCTATTTTTTTATTATCATTTTCATCATGGTAAAGGTGTATGGCATAAGTGCCTTTTGGTATAATTATTTTTGCTGTTACTTTATCTTTTTTGGCAGGAAAGAAAAAAGAATACTGGGTTTGTTTTTCACTTAAAAATTCTTCTTCATTTTGGCAAAAATATATTATAATATTTCCATTTGATGACGGAATATTATTCACTTCCATATTAATAGTAATATTTTCATCTGCAAAAACTGTAGAAGCATATGATAAACATAGTAATATTAATAATACTCTAATATATTTCATATTATTCGTCCATATCGTAAAGTTTTAATTTTTTATGAAGTGTATTTCTATTAATTCTAATTAATGCAGCAGCCTGTGACCTGTTATTTTTTGATAAATCAAGAGCTGCTTGAATAAGTGGTTTTTCCACTGCTTTAATATATTCAAAATATGGGTCAACCTGTTCTGAATGTATGCCACTTTCTAAAAGCCCACGTGCAAATTTATAAAGCTCATCGGTTACACTTCTATTAGCTTCCATATAACCTTGTTTACGTCGAACTTCTTTTGGAAGTGATGATGGTGTGATTATTCCATTTACTGTATGGTTTACTGCATGATGAACTGTGTTTAATAGCTGCCTGACATTACCTGGCCATTCATAACTTAATAAAATTTCTAATGCTTCTTCACTAATTGGCACAGCTCGTTTTCCAAAATAGCCGATATCACGCATGATTATTCTAATTAAATCTTCAATATCTTCCTTTCTTTCCCGCAAGGGTGGTATATTCATGATAATAGCAAAACTATCCTTTAACCTTTGGTTAAACTTATTTTGCATTGAAAGCTCAGTTAAATCCCTGTTAGTAGAAGATATAAGCCTTGGTGCATACATACCAAATTCTTGAACTATTTTAATAATGGAATTGAGTAAATATTCCTGCAGTTTTAAATTAGCTGATGATATATCTGTAATATATAATGTGCCACGTTCTGCTTTTTTAAAGTATTCAAATACTTTATTAAACCCTAATGAGCCTATAATATCATTAAGCTCAACAGGGTTTATCATTATAAATTTTCCATCTCTTTTACTCTGGTTATGGATATATTCTGCTAACCTGTCTTTTCCAACACCATCTTCGCCAGTTATATGGATACTAACATCAATTGGTGCAACAACATCAACTAAATCATATATTTTCTTCATTTTAGCAGATTTATTTACAATACTTCTGCTTTTATACTTAGCTATAATATGTGCATCTTCATTAAGTTCTTCTTGTTGGTTAATATTGTTTTCCATTATCACTTCTTAAAATCATGTGGTTCAAAATTATTATTTTTATCAACAGGGTATAACGAAAACATTAAATCCCCAGTAATAGCATTTGTCATTTCATTTGTTTCTTTATTTACTTTAAAATAAGTTGCCCCAACAGGTGTTGGAAATATTGCTAAAGGTAAAATATTATCAATAGCTTTTATGTAATCAATAAATATTAACTGCGATGTATTTGCACCAACTGCATAGCCACCCATTTTTGTATAATCATCATAACCAACCCATGCGACAGTTACAAGGTTTGGCATAACGCCTGCAAACCAGCAGTCTTTAGAATCATTTGATGTTCCTGTTTTTCCACCAAATACTCTGTTTATATTAACACGGCTTTTCCATGCACCACCTTTTTCTACTACTTTTACAACACTATCTGTAATTAAAGATGCTGATGATGGCTCTAACACTTTCATCATTTCAGGTGGCTGAGCCTCATAGATTGTCTTATTATCAATATCTGCCACACGTGTTACAAAAAATGGAGTTTTTGAACGCATGCCTTGGTTTGCAAAAGTGCTGTAAGCATAAGCAAGCTCTAAAGGTGATGCCGATAAACTGCCTAAACTCACAGATAAATCTTCTGGAATATCACCAGTAAATCCAAATAATCTTGCATATCTAATAATTTTTGCAACACCAATTTTTTGTGCAAGTTTAATGGTTACAGAGTTATTAGATAACTGTAATGCACGCTCTAAAGTCATCTCTCCTCTAAACTGACCATCAAAGTTTTTTGGTCTCCAGTTTTCATCTGTATTTGAGTTCCCTTGTATAACTGGTGTATCATGAAATACACTCATAGGGTAATATCCACTTTCATAAGCTGTTGCATAAACAAGTGGTTTAAATGTGCTGCCCACCTGTCTTCTTGCCTGTACTGCCCTGTTAAAAAATGATTTAAAGTATGACATACCTCCAACCATAGCATATATTTCACCAGTTTGTGGGTTAATAGATACAATGGCACCTTCAAGTGGAGGGTTCTGCTCTATTAAATAAACATTATTATTTTTTACTTTCTTTTTGAATGATACATATATCACATCATTTTCTTCAAATATTTTAGTAAAATTAGTTACCCACTTACCATTATAATTTGATATCCACTCGTTTTCCTTATAGTTAATAATACCTGTGCTGTTATCGTAAAGAAGAATATTTAATTTATTTTTTTCCACTTTTGTAATAACTGCTTTTTTATAATTTAATTCTTCCAGATAGCTTGGTATATTATTATCAAGGCGAATTAATTTCGTTCCATTATCCTGCTGTTCTGCTGCCTCAATAACAGCCATTTCTTCTTCAGACATTTCCACATCTGTATCATTATCTTCTAAAAGCTTGCCTAATGCTCCTTTATAACCTTCTCTTTTACCTATTGCCATAAGGTTTGTTAAAAGGGCTTTTTCAGCAGCTATTTGATAATCTAAATTTAGTGTTGTAAATACTTTTATACCTTTATTTTGTGCATCTTCTATTTTTAATTCTTCTTCAATAAACTTATGAACATAGTCCATAAAATAACCAGCATATCTTAACCTTAAAGGAACAGACTCTGCTAATATTACCTCTTCATTTAGTGCTTCATTATATTCTTCTTCTGTAATATAGTTCAACTCACGCATACGTTTTAATACGTGGTTTCTTCTGTTTATTGATTTTTTCATATTTAAATGTGGTGCATAAATTGATGGTCCTTTTGGAATACCTGCCACCATAGCAGCTTCTGCAATAGTCATATCTTTTACATTTTTTCCAAAATAATTAATTGCTGCTGCCTGAATACCATAAGCACCACGACCAAAGTTTACCTGGTTTAAGTATAATTCTAATATTTTCTCTTTAGAAAGCTCTTTATCAAGCCTGTATGCAATAATAGCCTCTTTAATTTTTCTTTTTAATTTTCTTTCAGGTGTTAAATATATTACTTTTACAAGCTGTTGAGTAAGTGTTGAACCACCCTCAACCATTCTACCTGCCTTAATGTTTGCAACCATAGCACGTGCAATACCCCATGGGTCAATACCACTATGTTCATAAAACCTTGCATCTTCAACAGCTACCACTGCTTGATACACATGCTTTGGCATATCTTCAATGGCCACAGGGTATCTTCTTTCTGCACCAAGCTCTGCAATTACAGTGCCTTCTGCATCATAAACTACCATTGGCTCATTATATTTGAACTTACTAAACTCATCAGTTGATGGCAGCTCTAAACTAATAATGTATATATAAAGAACTAAACCAAGAAAACCAAGTAAACCAAGCCCAAACATACCTGCAATACCATATAAGGCAATGCGTAATTTAGTCCATTTCTTTTTAGGTTTATTATTGTTTTCATCGTTATTGTCATTATCATTGTCATCATCGATTTCATCAGTATCATCATTAGACTTATTATCATTACTACTTATGTTATGTTTACTATCATATTCATGCTCTGCTGCACTTTGCAGCTCTTCTGATAAATCTTTAATCAGTTTATCATCTTTATTTTCTTCTGACATTTCTCTCTCCAATATATCTATATTTTTCTATTTCTTTTTAGCTTTTAATTCAAAAATAATATCTCTTAATTTTGCAGCCTTTTCAAAATCAAGCTCTTCAGAAGCTTTATACATTTGTGCTTCCAATTTTTCAATATCTTTTTCACTATTACCTGATAATTTTACATCAAAATCGTCATTAACTTCAACAGTAAAATAATCTTTTTCATAAATTGATGCTAAAATATCACTTATAGCACTTTTTACAGTTTCTGGTGTAATGCCATTTGCTTCGTTATATGCTTTTTGTTTTGCCCTTCTTCTTGCTGTTTCATCAATTGTCTGCTGCATTGCACCACTTACTTTATCACCGTAAAATATGGCTCTGCCTTCTGCGTTTCTTGCAGCCCTGCCTATTGTTTGGATTAAAGATTTTGTGGAACGTAAAAACCCTTCCTTATCAGCATCTAGTATGGCTACAAGCTTTACTTCAGGAATATCAAGCCCTTCTCTTAAAAGGTTTATGCCCACAAGCACATCAAATTCACCAAGACGAAGTGATTTTATTATTTTAATACGCTCTATTGTATCTATTTCAGAGTGTAAATATTCCACCCTTATGCCCATATCTTTATAATATCTTGTAAGTTCTTCTGCCATACGTTTAGTTAGTGTGGTAACTAAAACTCTGCCACCCTCTTTTGTTACTTTTAATATTTCATTATATAAATCATCTACTTGAGTTCTTGCAGGGCGCACTTCAATTTCTGGATCCATTAGTCCTGTTGGGCGTATAATCTGCTCTGCAATTACCCCTTTTGCTTCATCTATTTCATATTTATCTGGTGTGGCACTTACATACAGCACCTTATTTATTCTGCTGTCAAACTCATCAAATTTTAAAGGTCTGTTATCTAGTGCTACAGGCAGACGAAAACCAAAATCAACCAGTGTTGTTTTTCTAGACCTGTCCCCATTATACATGCCTCTAATCTGCGGTATTGTTATGTGGCTTTCATCAATTATAACTAACGCATCTTTTGGAAGATAGCTTATTAGTGTATAAGGTGTTGAGCCGGGAAGCCTTCCGTCAAAATATCTTGAATAGTTTTCAATGCCTGTGCAGTAGCCTGTTTCTTTCAACATTTCTATATCAAACATTGTTCTTTGAGTTAATCTTTGTTCTTCTAAAAGTTTATTTTGACTTACAAATTCACCACATCTTTCTATTAAATCTTTTTTCATCTGCTCTATTACGCTGTCCATTGTAATGGCACTTGTTACATAATGAGTATTAGGATAAATGGATAACTCTTTTAAATCTTTTGTGGTTTTTCCTGTTAGTGCATGAAATTCACTAATTCTATCAAGGCTGTCCCCAAAAAATTCTAACCTGTATGCTGTTTCATCTTCATGGCTTGGGAAAATCTCAATAGTATCGCCTTTTACTCTAAAAACTCCCCTGTGGAAATCCACATCGTTTCGTTCATAACGCACTTGGATTAATTTCATTAAAACATCATCAAAATTATATTCTTCCCCCAGTTCAAAGTGCTGTATCATGGTAGCATATGTTTCTGGAGAGCCAAGACCATATATACATGAAACAGAAGCAACTATTATTACATCCCGCCTTTCAATTAATGAGCGTGTTGCTCTATTTCTTAATTTTTCTATTTCTTCATTAATGGCAGAATCTTTTTCAATATATGTATCACTTGATGGAATATATGCTTCTGGCTGATAATAATCATAATAACTTACAAAATATTCTACAGCATTATCTGGAAAGAATTTTAAAAACTCACCATAAAGTTGAGCAGCAAGTGTTTTGTTGTGTGCTATAATAAGTGTAGGCACCTGTAGTCGTTCAATTACATTTGCCATGGTAAAAGTTTTACCAGAGCCTGTAACACCAAGTAAAACTTGACGCATAGCACCATTATTATATGATGATACAATTTCTTCAATTGCTTCTACTTGGTCACCTGCTGGTTTATAATCTGATGATATTTTAAATTCCAATATTCTGCTCCAAAAAATATTACTGCTACTCTATCATATTAATTTATAAAAATAAATGATTAATCTTATATTTTACATAATAGAGTAGCAAATATAAAAATAAGAGCAGAATATTTATATATTTTAACTAGCCAACTACTTCTGATGTCACTGCTTCTATTAAACCATCACTTCTTTTACGAAGTATTATTGTATTTGCAGAATCTACTTCCCCATCTATAATATAACTTATTACAAGCATATTATCTTTATACAGATACAATACAGTCATACTATTTATATTCTTTGATGTAGTTATTTCAGGCAGTTTCCCTATATTTTCTCCCTCATAAATTTTACCTATTTCTGCATATACTTCTTGAAATGTTTTAGAATTATAGACATATTTTGAGTAGTATACTGTGCCACCAGCATCTGAGCAGTAATAACATTCTTTAAATCGAGTAGAATCGCAATCTGAATTAGGTTCAAATTTATTATCAATACTTAAATATTCATCTATTACCTTTGTTGTTTCTGATATTAGGTAAGCTTCTGAATTTTTAGAAGGTTTTTTATCTTTTGAATAATATCCTTGTGCATACAGATAATTCACTGACAGCATTAAAATAAAAAATACATAAATTAATTTTTTCATAAATATATCCTCATATATTTTATTCTATTATTAGAAGTATAATATATTGTGGTAAGTTAATATATAAATACTACCACTTACCACTAAAAGTTATTTTATATTGGTTATTATATTAAATAGGAAATAATACTCTCTATAAAACCATTTTTTGTCTTTTTAAATAAATAGTACACATCACATACTTTAATTGCCAACATATCCTGGTAATAATAAACTATCATTTGTTCTTCAAATGTATTTTTTTTAGGTAAGCTTTCAGGTAAACCTGATGAAAAACCCTCACAAAAATAATACTGTCGCTCTTGTTTATAAACTTCATCAAAAGATTTTACTTTATATAATCTTTTAGCATAACGATTATCTTCTATTCGTAAACGCCACTCTTTTTCAACAAATGGAGGCATATACTCAGGATTTTCATTAAGTTCAAAATTTTGATTTTTTTCAATAGTTAATGCATCTTTAATAAAATACTTTACCCACTTAATATCTTCTTCCGTATTAGCATACCCTAACGAAGAAAAAAGGACTAGAAATAATAAAACAAATATTTTTTTCATAAATATCTCCCTTATTTTAGTAATTATTTTATTATATATTACATATATTTTTTTACAACTTTTTTTAATATAAAAAAGGGAGCATATGCTCCCTTATATATTTAATTATCTTGATTTATAAATTTGTATTTACCGCTTATTATGTGTTTAGAGCCAGTACCTGCTGGTATTAATTTACCCATAATAACGTTTTCTTTTAAACCACGAAGTTTATCTGTTTTACCAGAACATGCTGCATCTGTAAGTACCCTTGTAGTTTCTTGGAAAGAAGCTGCTGAAATAAAGCTTTCAGTGTTAAGGGCAGCCTTTGTAATACCTTGAAGTATTGGTCTACCTTTTGGCGGCTCTTTGCCTTCTGCTAAAAGCTCATCTTGAGCTTTTTTGAAGTCGCTTTTATAAACTTCTTCATTTGGCATAAAGTCAGAATCACCTGCATCTTCAATAATAACTTTTTTAAGCATTTGGCGAACGATTACTTCAATGTGTTTATCGTTAATGCTAACCCCTGATTTTCTATAAACTATCTGAATTTCATCTACTAAGTATTTAGCTAACGCTTCTTCACCTAATACAGATAAAATATCATGTGGGTTAATATTACCGTCAATTAATGCTTCACCAGCTTTAATTAAGTCGCCTTCGTGGGCATTAATATACCTTAATGTATTAATATTATAAACTTTTTTATCGCCAGTTTCTTCGTTTTCAATAGTTAATTTTTTCATACCACGAACGGCATTTTCAATTTTAACTATACCTTCAATCTCTGCAATAATTGCAGGGTCTTTCGGTTTTCTTGCTTCAAAAAGTTCAGCAACACGAGGAAGACCAACTGTAATATCTTTCGTTTTTTGTGCTTCTCTTGGTGTTTTTGCAATAATATCACCAGGGAATACTTCATCGCCTTCGTTAAAGGAAATAATTGTTCCTGGAGTAAGCTCATAACGGTATACAGTTTTGTTATCTGCATCTTTAATAGAAATACGTGGTCTACGTTTTTCTTTAGAATTTGCCACAACTACTTTTTGAGAAATATTTGTAGTCTGGTCAATTTCTTCTTTTAATGTTTCACCCTCTATTAAATCACCATATGCAACTGTCCCTGCATGTTCTGTCATAATAACTGCTACGTGTGGATCCCAGTCAAATAAAAGCTGACCTTGAGTTACCATATCCCCTTCTTCTACATGGATTGTAGAACCGTATGCAGGTGTGTATTTTTCAAGCACCCTGCCACTTGGGTCTTTTACTAATATGGAACCGTTTCTGTTTAATACTACAATCTCATCTTTTCTATTACGTAAGATTTTCATACCGTCAAAGAAAACTTTACCACCCATTCTACAGCTGATAGATGATTCTATACCACCGGCTGATGCAATACCACCAATGTGGAATGTTCTCATTGTAAGCTGTGTTCCCGGCTCACCAATAGATTGTGCTGCAATTGTTCCTGCTGCCTCACCTATTTCTATCATTCTTCTTGTTGCTAAATCTAAACCGTAACATTTTCTACAAATTCCAAACTCGCTGTCGCAAGTTAAAGCTGAACGAACCATTACTTTATCAATACCTGCACGTTCAATTTTTTCTACAACTTCTTCATCTATAAATGTATCTGCTTCAACGATTAATTCATCTGTTACTGTATCAAATAAATCTTCTAATGTATATCTACCATAAATCCTTTCACCAAGTGTTTCTACAACAGATGAACCTTGGAATAATGGACCAACTTCTATACCTTTAATTGTGCCGCAGTCTTCTTCAGAAATAATCAAGTCTTGAGCAACGTCTACTAAACGACGAGTTAAGTAACCTGAGTTAGCTGTTTTTAAGGCAGTATCTGCAAGACCTTTCCTAGCACCGTGAGTGGAGATAAAATACTGGCTCATTGTTAAACCTTCACGGAAATTAGAATCAATTGGTGTTTCAATAATCTCACCAGATGGTTTTGCCATTAAGCCACGCATACCTGCAAGCTGTGCAATCTGTGCTTTAGAACCCCTTGCACCAGAATCACTCATGACATGCAGTGTATTATAATATTTTTCTCTTTTATTTTCTTTAGAAGCATCACCACCTAAACCTTCAATAGTTTTAATGAGTTTTTCAGTGATTTTTTCGTTAGTTTTAGACCAAACGTCAATAATTTGGTTATAACGCTCACCTTTAGAAAGTGCTGCCTCTTCTCTATAGTGTCTTTCAATTTCTTGAACTTTGCCATATGCTTCCTGCACAAGCTCGTTTTTCTCTTTTGGTATAATCATATCATCTATACAAATAGAGTAACCTGCAATTGTAGAGTATTTAAAACCTAAATCTTTAAGATTATCAAGGAATGTAACACTATACCAGTTGCCTAATTTTTTATAGATGTAATCTACAAGTTTACCAATTTCTTTTTTACCTAACACTTTATTGATTTGTTCAAAATCAATACCTTCTGGTAAAATACCATATAATATTACTCTACCAGCAGATGTTTCATACATTTTGCCATCAATTCTTACTTTAATTTCAGCTTGAAGGCTTAATTTACCATGGTCAATAGCGATTACTACTTCTTCAGGTGAAGAATAAGTTTTACCACTGCCCATTGCATTTTTTAACGGTCTTGTTAAGTAGTAAATACCAAGAACCATATCCTGAGTAGGAATAGCAAGTGGCTGACCATTTGCAGGTGATAATATATTATATGCTGAAAGCATTAATGTTTTTGCTTCAAGCTGTGCCTGGAATGAAAGCGGCACGTGCACTGCCATTTGGTCACCGTCAAAGTCTGCGTTAAATGCAGTACAAACAAGTGGGTGAAGCTGTATTGCTTTACCTTCTATAAGCTGTGGTTCAAATGCTTGAATACCAAGCCTGTGCAGTGTAGGGGCACGGTTTAATAATACAGGGTGTTCCCTAATTACTTCTTCTAAAACGTCCCATACTTCCTGTCTGCGTTCTTCCACCATTCTTTTAGCTTGTTTTACAGTAGAAGCAATGCCCCTTTCTTTTTCAAGTTTATAGTATAAGAAAGGTTTGAAAAGCTCTAATGCCATAAGTTTTGGTAAACCACACTGGTGCATTTTAAGGTGTGGACCTGCCACAATAACTGAACGACCAGAATAGTCAACCCTTTTACCTAAAAGGTTTTGACGGAAACGACCGTTTTTACCTTTAATCATATCTGATAATGATTTTAACGGACGTTTATTACTTGAACGAATAATTCTGCCACGTCTACCGTTATCAAAAAGAGCATCTACTGCTTCTTGAAGCATACGTTTTTCGTTTCTAATAATAATCTCTGGGGCATTAAGCTCCATAAGTTTTTTAAGACGGTTGTTTCTGTTAATAACACGTCTGTATAAGTCATTTAAATCACTTGTTGCAAATCTGCCACCATCAAGTGGAACAAGTGGACGAAGTTCTGGTGGTATAACAGGAACTACATCAAGCACCATCCATTCTGGACGGTTGTTTGATTTCCTAAATGCTTCAACAACTCTTAAACGTTTTGCAAGTTTTAAACGTTTTTGCATACTGTTAGTTTCTCTTAACTCGCTTTTAAGTTCAATTAAAAGCAGGTCAAGGTCTACTTTTTTAAGTAAATCTTTTATACCTTCAGCACCGATTTTAGCCACAAAACCATTTACACCAAAATCTTCCACTGCTTTTCTATACTGTTCTTCTGTTAATATCTGCCTTTCTTTAAGGTTAGTGTTTTTTGGGTCTGTAACAATATATGACTCAAAGTAAACAACTCTCTCTATATCTTTAATAGATAAATCTAATATAGAACCAATACGAGATGGTGTGCCTTTGAAAAACCAAATATGGCAAACAGGGGAAGCTAAATCAATATGCCCCATACGAACACGACGAACTTTTGACTGGATAACTTCAACACCACATTTTTCGCAGACAATACCTCTGTGTTTCATACGTTTATATTTACCACATAAACATTCCCAGTCTTTAACAGGTCCAAATATTTTTGCACAGAAAAGACCGTCCCTTTCAGGTTTGAAAGTTCTGTAGTTAATTGTTTCAGGCTTAGTAACTTCACCTGATGACCAGCTTAATATTTTTTCAGGTGATGCAATTTTTATACGTATTGCATCAAAAAATACTGAATTTTTATCATCTCTTACACTTTTTTTCATAGTCTCTTATTCTACCTCATAAAATGAAGTTAAAGTATTCATAAAACAGGGGAATATAACCCCTGCATTAATAACTTTATTATTCCCCTTTATCGTCCATATCAGCAGCGTCGTCATCATCTGTATCAAAAGAGATATTTTTAATAACGTCATCACTGCTTGGTATATCCTCATCTCTAATACCTGCACTCATATTGTTTAACTGCTCGTTAGTAATAAGCTCATCGCCTGTAAGCAGCTCAATATCAAGCACAAGACCTTGAAGCTCTTTTATAAGAACGTTAAAGGATTCCGGCATGTTTGGTGTAAAACTAAAATTACCGTTTACAATAGATTCATAAACTGCTGTTCTGCCTTCCACGTCATCTGATTTTACAGTTAACATTTCCTGTAAAATATTTGCAGCACCATAAGCTTCCAATGCCCAAACCTCCATCTCACCAAGCCTTTGGCCACCAAACTGTGCTTTACCACCAAGTGGCTGTTGTGTAACAAGTGAGTATGGACCAGTTGAACGAGCGTGGATTTTTGTATCTACTAAGTGGTGCAGTTTTAACATATACATTACACCAACAGTTACTTCCTGGTCAAAACGTTCCCCAGTTCTACCATCGTATAAAACTGTCTGCCCATCACTTTGGAAACCTGCCTCTTCAAGCATTGCTTTAATGTCTTTTTCTTTAGCACCATTAAATACTTCTGTAGCAACATGTTTTCCAAGTTTTTTTGCTGCCCAGCCAAGATGTGTTTCTAAAATTTGCCCAATATTCATACGTGAAGGCACTGATAATGGGTTTAAAACTATCTCAACTGGTGTGCCATCAGGTAAGTAAGGCATATCTTCTTCTGGTAATATACGAGAAACAATACCTTTGTTACCGTGGCGACCTGCCATTTTATCACCAACAGATAAACGTCTGCGAATTGCAATATAAACTCTTACTGATTTTAATACACCAGCAGATAATTCATCGCCTTTTTCTATTTTTTTACGTTTATCTTGGAATTTTTCTTCTGCTTCTTTTTTAGCTTCGTTACATAATGCATCAGCTTTTGCATATTCTGCATCAAATTCTGCTTTGCTGTCTATATTTAATGTAGACATTTCCCTTGCAGCAAGTGGAGCTAAATTTTCTTCATTTAATACTGTGCCAGCTTTTAAGCCTGCTGCATCAGCTTTTAATGTTTTACCTGCAAGTAATGATATAAGTTTATCTTTTCTTGCATTTTCAATAGCTGCCACTTCTCTTGTATAAGCTGCAGCTATTTTTTCAGCTTCTTTTTGCTCTATTAATTCAGTTCTTGAGTCTTTATTAATATCACGGCGAGTCATAACCTGCACATCTAATATTGTTCCAGATATGCCCGGTGGAACTCTTAATGATGCATCTTTAACATCACCTGCTTTCTCACCAAATATTGCTCTTAAAAGTTTTTCTTCAGGTGTTGCCTGAGTTTCACCTTTTGGTGTAACTTTACCAACTAATATATCGCCTTCTGAAACTTTTGCACCTATTCTAATAATACCACTTTCATCAAGGTTTCTTAATGCTTCTTCAGAAATATTTGGTATATCTCTAGTGATTTCTTCTGCACCTAATTTTGTATCCCTTGCATCTATTTCAAATACTTCAATGTGAATAGATGTAAATGCATCTTCTTTAACAAGTTTTTCAGATACAAGTATGGAGTCCTCATAGTTATATCCCATCCATGGCATAAATGCTACCACTATGTTTCTACCAAGGGCAAGCTCACCTCTATCAGTTGCTGCACCATCTGCTAATGTATCACCTACTTTTACTTTTTGACCAGGTGTTACATTCGCATTATAGTTAATACATGTATCTTGGTTAGAACGGCGATATTTCACTAAATCATGAACATCTATACCGAAAGAACCATCTTCTTTAATATATCTAACAATTATAGTATCTGCATCAACATAATCTACAACACCATCATGGATAGATATTAATGCAGAACCAGAATCAACTGCAACTTTTCTTTCTAAACCTGTGCCTACAATTGGAGCATCAGTTCTAATTAATGGAACAGCTTGACGCTGCATGTTTGAACCCATTAACGCACGGTTAGCATCGTCATGCTCTAAAAATGGTATAAGAGCAGTAGAAACGGAAACAATCTGCATAGGGGCAACGTCCATAAACTGAACTTCCGCTTTTGGCACATTCATATTTTCGCCTTTAAACCTGCATGCTACTTCCTCAGTTTTAAAGTTACCTTTCTCATCAACTGGTGAGTTAGCTTGTGCTATATAGTAATCTTCTTCCTGTAAAGCATACATGTAAACTACTTCATCTGTTACTCTGCCGTTTTCAACTTTTCTATATGGAGTTTCAATAAAACCATACTCGTTGATTTTTGCATATGTAGTAAGAGAAGTAATAAGACCAATGTTTGGACCTTCAGGTGTTTCAATTGGGCATATTCTACCATAGTGTGAAGTGTGAACGTCACGAACTTCAAAACCTGCTCTATCCCTGTTTAAACCACCAGGACCAAGAGCTGAAAGCCTGCGTTTATGAGTGATTTCAGATAATGGGTTGTTCTGGTCCATAAACTGAGAAAGCTGATAGCTTCCAAAAAATTCTTTTATAGAAGCTGATAATGGTTTTGCATTTAATAAATCCTGTGGAGTCATATCTTCTAAATCTTGTAAAGACATACGCTCTTTAACAGTTTTTTCCATTCTAGCAAGACCTATGCGTATATGGTTTTGTAACTGCTCACCAGCTGCACGAACACGCCTGTGCCCTAAGTGGTCAATATCATCTATTTTCTCAATTCCTAAACGAATATTATTTAACATTCTTACTGTTTCAACAATATCTTCTTTAGTTAAAGTAATTGTTTCAAGTGAAATAATATCTTCTGTAATTTTAAGCCTTTTATTTATTTTTAAACGACCAACACGAGATAAATCATACCTTTTTGGGTTGAAAAATAAATTATAAAATTGAGTTGCTGCTGTATCATCAGTAGCTGGCTCACCAGGATGAAGTTTTTTGTATATTTCTATTAAAGCTTCTTCCTTAGTTTTAATTTTATCCACTGCCATAATATCTCTAATAGCAGAGTCAGAATTTTGCCTGTTTATAAATAATAAGTAAAATTCTTTAATGCCATTAGCTTGAAATTCTTCAAGCAATTCTTCAGTAATTACTGCATTTGATTCAGCAATAACTTCACCATTAGCATCTATTACATCTTGAGCTAAAAAGCCTTCACATAAATCTTTTGCTTCAATTTCATATTCATTTAAGCCAGATTTAACAACCTTTTTAAAAGCCCCTTTAGTAATAGCTGTGCTTGGTTTAATAAGGTAATCACCTGTAGATGGATCTTTAATACCAAGAGTTAATTTTTGGTCTGTAATAATATGGTCTTTATTAAACTCTCTGTAATATTTTCCATCAACAAATTTAACCAGTTCTTTTTCATAATATGTATCTAATATATCCTGATTTGTCATACCTAATGCTTTAAGTAAAACTGTAACAGGGATTTTTTTCTTTTTATCAATACGAACATACATTACGTTTTTGGCATCAAATTCAAAATCTATCCAAGAACCTCTGTATGGAATAATACGTGCACTATATAAGTGTTTTTCAGATACACTTTTACCAGCTGTTAAATCTTCAAAGAAAATACCCGGCGACCTGTGAAGCTGGCTTACAATTACACGCTCAACACCATTTATAACAAATGTGCCTCTCTCAGTCATAAGAGGCATATCACATAAATAAACATCACTTTCTGTAGCTGATAATGTTATTTTTTCGCCTGTTTCTTCATTAACATCATGAGTAGAAAGACGAACTTTAACTTTTAAAGGTGCAGCATAGTTTGTATTTCTATCTATTGATTCACGTGGTGAATATTTTGGCTTTTCAATTACATAGCTTACATATTCAAGCACAGATGTATCGTTAAAATCAGTTATAGGGAATATTTCATGAAAAACTTCTTCTAAACCTTGTAACTTACGTTTATCTTCAGGTGTAAACTGCTGAAGAAATTCTGCATAAGACTGTTTTTGTACCTCTATAAGGTCTGGTATATCAATAACTTTCTTAATTTTTGAAAAATTGATACGTTCTATTGGTTTTTTTGTTTTAAACATTATTTTATCACCACCACTGGTTCGTGAATTTTTGCAAAAACTGGGGGAAGCCCACTAAGAGCAACCCCCTATAATATTTTAAACACATAAAGTGTTATAATTAAATACTTGGAAAACTGAATTATTTAACTTCAGCTGTTCCGCCTGCTTCAGTAAGTTTTTTAGCAATTTCTTCAGCTTCTGCTTTAGCAATGCCTTCTTTAACTGGTTTTGGTGCTTCATCAACTAATGCTTTAGCTTCTTTTAAGCCTAAGCCAGTGATTTCACGAACAACTTTAATTACTTGAACTTTTTGAGCACCACCGTTAGTTAAAATAACATCAAATTCAGTTTTTTCAGCTGCTGCAGGAGCTGCGCCGCCTGCTGCTGGAGCTGCTGCTACTGCTACAGGTGCAGCTGCAGAAACACCGAATACATCTTCTAATTCTTTTACGAAATCTGCAAGTTCAATTACAGACATATTTTTTAAAAATTCTAAAACTTGATCTTTAGTTACAGCCATTTTTAAGCCTCCAATTTACTGTTCGTTTTCTTTTTTAGTTTTTAATGCATTAAGCACATTTACGAGACCGCGTGGAATATTCGCAAGCACGGACACGAAATTCGTAATCGGCGCGTTCATGCTGCCGAGAGCTTTCGCCAAAAGTTCTTCTCTGGAAGGTAAATCAGCGATTTTTTCAACGCCGCTTTGGTCAAGTGCCATTCCATCAAAATAACCACCTTTAATAACGAAAAATTTAGACATTACTGCATCTTTAGCATATTTTTTAGCTAATTTGGCAGCAGCAGCAAAGTCATTTTTAACTACTACTAATGCAGTGGGCTCTACAAGAGTATAGTCGATATCAGTAATATTCTCAGCGTTTAACGCTTTTTTGAGAAGTGTGTTTTTAATAACACGATAGTCATTACCAGCATCTTTAAAGCTTCTGCGTATTTCGTCCATTTGGTCAAATGTCAAACCTTTATAGTTTGTAACAATAACGCCAGCAGACTCTTTTATTTCAGCTGCAATACTATTAACAAGTTCTATTTTCTGCTCTTTACGCATTTTCAAGGTAATCACCTCATAAATAACAGAGCCGGTTGAATATATCACGATAGTTTCCACAGGCCTTATACTGCTCACTGAAGGCAGACCCTGTTTCTTCAACCCGCTTTTTGTCAATTTAATTAAATAATAATATTTCTAATATATCACTAGAAATTTTTAGGGTCTATTTTAACACCAGGCCCCATAGTTGTTGATACATTAATGCCTCTTAAATATATACCTTTACTTGATGCAGGTTTTGCTTTAACAAGTGCATCAATAAGAGTTTTCATGTTTTCAACTAATTTGCTTGTTTCAAAGTTTTTTCTGCCGATAGGTGCATGAACTATACCAGCTTTATCAACTCTAAATTCCACCATACCAGCTTTTAATTCTTTAACTGCTTTAGCTACATCATTTGTAACTGTGCCTACTTTTGGGTTAGGCATAAGCCCGCGTGGTCCTAATACTTTACCAAGTTTGCCCACCTTAGCCATCATATCAGGAGTTGCCACAACTTTATCAAATTCCATATAGCCACCCTCAACCTTAGTGACTAATTCATCACCGCCAACGATTTCTGCGCCAGCAGCTTCAGCTTCCTTAGCCTTTTCGCCTTTTGCAAATACTGCAACACGAATAGTTTTACCTGTTCCGTTAGGGAGAACAACAGCACCTCTAACCATTTGGTCAGAATGGCGTGGGTCTACACCTAATTTAACTGCAGCATCAACACTTTCGTCGAACTTGGCAAAGGCTGCCTTTTGAGACAGTGCAATAGCTTCTTCTAAATCATATAATTTAGTTCTATCAACTAAACCAAAAGCTGTTGCGAACTTTTTACCTTTTCTGGACATTTCCGTGCTCCTCTTGCCAGTTTTCTACATTAGCCTTCAATCTCATAACCCATACTTCTAGCAGAACCAGCTATAATTTTTATAGCTTGGTCTATATCTTTAGTATTGAGATCAGGCATTTTAATTTCTGCAACGCGTTTTAAACTCTCTCTTGAGATAACGCCAAGTTTTGCTTTACCAACATTACTAGAACCTTTCTGAATTTTCATTTCTTTTTTGATTAATTCAGTAGCAGGTGGCATTTTAGTAATAAATGTAAAGCTTCTGTCTTCATATACTGTAATAATAACAGGTATTGAAGAATCACCTAAATTTTGAGTCTGTGCATTAAATGCTTTACAGAACTCCATAATATTTACACCACGTTGACCAAGTGCAGGACCAACAGGTGGTGAAGGGTTTGCTTTACCAGCAGCTATCAGCAGTTTTATCTGCCCTAGTACCTTTTTTGCCATTTGGCACCTCTAAAATAATCGTCTATAAGACTAATTTATAACTTATTAATCAGGTTATTTATCTTTTCTTTTAACCTGTAAATAATCAAGCTCAATTGGAGTTTGACGCCCAAAAATACTAACTATAACACGAACTTTTTCTTTTTCTGGTGTAACTTCATCAACAACACCTTCAAAGCCTTGAAATGGACCGTCTACAACTTCCACTATATCATTTTTAATATATGTTGCAGCTATTCTTGGTGCTTCAGATTTTGCAAGTGCAAGCATAGCATTAACATCATTTTCTGATATAGGCACAGGGTCAACCCCGCCTACAAAACCAGTAACTTTTGGCAGGCTTTTTACAACATGCCATAAATTTTTATTCATCTCCATATTAACTAATATGTAGCCAGGAAATGTTTTCTTTTTACTAATTTTTCTTTTACCATTTTTAAGTTCTACAACATCTTCTGTAGGAATAAGAACTTCGCCTATTTCTTCATGTAAACCTTGAGTCTGCACTTTGTTTTCCAAAAGGGTTTTAACGTGCTTCTCAAAACCAGAATATGTGTGAACAACATACCATTGTTTTGCCATATAACTAACCTATAACCTGCTGAGCCAGTTTTGAAACTATAAAATCTACCACACCTAAATATGCAGTGATTAAACCTACAACTACTAACACAACAAGAGATGTTGTTATTGTTGCCTCTTTAGTAGGCCAGCTAACTTTCTTTAACTCATCTTTTACTTGATTGTAAAATACAACTGGTTTAAAACTTTTCACAATAAATCCTCATTTAAAAGTTGATGGCAGACCAAGAGGGATTTGAACCCCCAACCCCCGGTTTTGGAGACCGGTGCTCTGCCAATTGAGCTATTGGTCTAAACTATTTCTTCCAACAACTAGAGTTTATTTAAAAAACTTCTTTCTGCCTTAATTGGCAGCAACCTTTACTTATACAATAATGTATAAATTCCCTAATGAACTACAAACTAAAAACTACTGCTATTTTGTTTCTTTATGCAGAGTATGTTTCTTGTCAAACTTGCAGTATTTTTTAATTTCAAGTTTGCCAGTCATAGTTTTCTTGTTTTTAGTAGTAGTGTAATTACGACGCTTACATTCACTGCAAGCTAGAATGACAATTTCTCTCATTGAACCAAACCTTCTATTTATTAACGCTGTCACACCATTTAAGGCTCCCAGCTCCCGCTCGATTTGGAGCGGTAAGTTATGCTTATACACTTAAATATTTTTAAATGCAAGCTGTTTTTTTATTTTTTTTGTAAAAAATTATTAAAACCATAATTTTTACATATTTTATCATAATAAAAGCCCGAACCCGGAATTGAACCGGGGACCTCGTCCTTACCAAGGACGCACTCTAACCGACTGAGCCATTCGGGCAGTTCATTCCAGTATATTAATTAATACTTATATTATGATAAGCGGGCGACGGGATTCGAACCCGCGACCCTCAGCTTGGAAGGCTGATGCTCTAGCCAACTGAGCTACACCCGCATAATAAAGATGGTGGGGAGAGGAGGATTCGAACCTCCGAAGGAAATTCCAGCGGGTTTACAGCCCGCCCCCTTTGGCCACTCGGGTATCTCCCCGTAAAAAACACCGCCTTAAATTAAGGCGGAGTTTATATAAAGCTGGTGATAGGAATTGAACCCACAACCTGCTGATTACAAGTCAGCTGCTCTACCGTTTGAGCTACACCAGCATTCGCTTTACTAAGCGGAAATAGTATATATTATGAATTTAGAATTTTGTCAAGAACTTTTTTCATTTTTTTGTCTTTATTTTTACAAGTAATCTTGACGTTGATATTTCTACATAAACTTATCTATTTTGTCAATAGTTTTTTTTCGTTTTTTAAAAAAATGTAGTTTTATTTTATAATTACATTGATAATTTTTAATTTATTTGATATATATTATACAATATCAGTAGGAGGATACAATGTTATACCTGCTTAATTACATTTCGAATTTTTTATGGGTTAATTTTTCCATGCAGATTAGCCCAAATTATGAGGCAGCAAGCAAACATATGGCAACAAAAAGTGTTTCTGGTAAAGATATGTTTGTATTTATTATTTTTGGTATAATTGCACTGGTGTTCGTTATTTTTCTTGTTTTTGTATATTTCAAAGAACGTAATAAACCTAGATACTAAAATTATAACATAATATAATATTTTATTGTTCGCACATTTTTATGAGCAGTTAAGCTGCTCATTTTTTTTATTTATCTACACTTTTTTATTACATTTATTATCCTTTTTTTATTAATTTTTACAATTTTGTAAAACTATTTTCTTTTTTATTTTTAATTTTTCCTTTGTTATCAATTAATTATATCTTTTAATGTTTTGGCATACTATTTGACTTTATATTGTCATATGGAGGTTTACTATGAAAATAAGATGGTTAATAATTTTCTTTTTTATGGCTTTAGTTTCTATTGCTGGTTTATTTATTCCTGAAAGCAGCTCACTTTATAATGTTGTTGATGAAAACATTAATTATGCTGATACTGCATGGATGATTACAGCTACCGTATTAGTTCTTTTAATGACACCGGGTGTTTCATTTTTCTATGGTGGAATGGTTAGAGCAAAAAATATTATATCTACTATGCTTCAAAGTTTTATAGCTATGGGTATAATAAGTGTTATATGGGTTATTTTTGGTTTCAGCCTTGCTTTTGGTGATGATATTGCAGGTATTATTGGCAATCCTTTAACATTTTTTATGTTTGATGGTGTAGGCTATAATACCCATGAACTTTTATCACCTACTATTCCACTTGTTGTATTTGCTCTTTTTCAAATGAAATTTGCAATTTTAACACCTGCATTAATTACAGGCTCATTTGCTGAAAGAGTGCATTTTTCTGCTTATATTTACTTTATTATTCTTTTTTCCATATTTGTATATTCCCCTATTGCCCATATGCTTTGGCATCCTGAAGGCTTATTTAAACAATGGGGTGTTACTGATTTTGCTGGTGGTTTAGTTGTCCATACTACTTCCGGTATTGCTGCTCTTACTGGTGCTATCTTTCTTGGAAAACGTAAAAATACTTCATCAGTCCCAGTAAATATTCCATTTGTATTACTTGGTGTTGCATTTTTATGGATAGGCTGGTTTGGGTTTAATGCAGGTTCTGCCTTAGCTGTAAACTCTGTTGCTGTTAAAGCACTTGTTAATACAAACACGGCTGCAGCTACTGCTATGCTTACATGGATTGCATATGATTACCTTCGCGGTAGAAAACCCGGTGCAGTATCAGCTTCAGTTGGTGCTGTTGCAGGACTTGTTGGTATTACACCTATGGCAGGTATGGTTTCTGTTGGAGTAAGTTTCTTTATAGGGTTTATAACTGCACTTATTTGTAACATTGCTATACACTATTTTTCTAAATCAGTTGATGATGCTTTAGATGTTTTTCCAACCCATGGCATTGGTGGAATTGCAGGAAGCCTTTTAACAGGCGTATTTTACAATGGTCTGCTTGCTGGAAATACTCATGAATTTTTTATGCATATTGCTGCTCTTGTTATTACTGTTGCATATAGTTTTATTGTTAGTTTTCTGCTCTATTATATAATCAATAAATTTATACCATTTAGAGTTTCTGATGTTAATGAAGAAATTGGGCTTGATGTAAGCCAGCACAATGAAAGCTATAAAAATTAATTAAATTAAAGTATTCCCCTTTGTTGACCGATATTATAATACAAGGGGGATACTATGCCTATTAATGAAATTAATAATACTGCACTACAGCAGAGTAAAAATAATCCTGTTAAAGCATATGAATCTATAAAAAATAATGAAAAAAATAATGTCAGTATAGAAAAACCTGAATTAAATAACCCAAAAAGTGATTCCTTAAATGTTTCACAGCTTTCAGCTAATAAGGCAGAACAAAAACAATATTATGATAACTCTGCTAAATCTGAAGGAAGTAAGGCTATTACTGATAATTATATGTCTGATATTGTGAAAAAAGGAAAGGAAGTTCCAAAACCTGATAATGTGGAAATGGATGATGTTTCATGGGGACTGCTTGTTCAAATGGGCGAAAAAATGGGGCTTACTGATGCCGACAGGCTTGCAAAATTAACTGTTGAAGATGTGGAAGCATATTTTTATAATAAAAATATTTTAGAGCGTGGTAAAAATCTTATAAAAGATAATTTGACAGCAAATGAATATGTAAAATATAAAAAAGAAACCATGAGTGATAAAGAATACTGGGATATGGTTTTTGAAGCAAAAGCTAAAAATGAACCATACAGTATATCTACTATTAATAAAACAAATACAGGTTTAAAACTTTCTGCAAATGAATTTTTCTCAAATAAAGGTAATATTAGTGTTACTAATGTGTCTGCATCATCACTGCATAATGTTTTAATGGCTATTGAAAGTGAAGATACTGCATTATTTACATATTCTATTAATAATTTAAAAACTACTTCTAAAGAAAAAACTATTGAGCAAAATCAAAAAGAAATGATTGAAAGTTATGATGCTCTGCAGGAATACGCTCAAAAAGCCTTAAGCCCATATGAGCAACTGCAAATTATAAAAAATAATTTAAAAAATGGCAGTCTTGTTGCCTATAATGTATAGTAAACAAAATAAAAAAAGGGCAGTTTATACTCTGCCCCATATAAATTATTTTATTAGTTTATTTAATAATAAAATATCTTATCCATACATATAGCAATATTTCATGCTATTACACCACAAAATTTGTATCCTGTATTTGTTATAAAATATTCAGTATTAAATATGAACAGCTTATAGGCTGTTCATAATATTATATTACCAAATTGATGGCCTTACTTCTTTTGGTTTATACATTCCATCAGTTTCTTTTATATCAAAAGCAGTGTAGAAATCATCTGTGGCTGAAAGAACAGCATTAGCTCTTATTTTTCCTGGAGCATGATTATCTATTAACAGCTGACTAGCCAAATATTCAGGACGTGCTTTAATAGCCCATATCCTTGCATAGGCTATATATATTGCTTGAAGATTATAATTATTATTTTTTGCATATTCTGTAACACAGGATACAGCACCTAAATCTGCAATATTCTCACTTAAAGTAAGTGTACCATTAACATACTGATTTTCTATCTGAAATCCATTATAATAATCAATAGCTTTTTGTTGTAGTTTTTTATATTCATCTATATCTTCTGCAGTCCACCAGCTATTACCGAAATTGAAATTACCATTTGCATCAAATAATGCACCATTTGAATCAAAAGCATGAGTTATTTCATGGGCAATTATTGTTCCTATACCACCAATATTTTCTTCTATAGTTGCATCTTTAGAGTAAAATGGTGACTGTAGAATTCCTGCTAAAATAATTATTTTATTATGCTGTTGAGAATAAAAAGCATTTATAGTCTGCGGTGTTTGACTAACAACATTTTTATTAACAGGTTGGGCTTTATTGTCAAACATATAATTCATGGATGCTTCTGATTCTGCAAGAACATTATTAATATAAATACCACCCTCGTTTTTATTTGTGTAATATAATACATAAAGATCCTGTGGCCATGTTGCATTTTTATCATATCCAACTACAACCTGCATTTTATCAAGCTTATCTATTGCTGCTGCTTTAGTTTCTGCTCCCATCCAGCTAAGGTTATTAATACGCTGTCTGTAAACAGCTCGTATATCATCAACCATTTTTGTTATATTTGTTATTATGTCACCACTTACATACTTTTCGGCATACATTCTGCCAAGCTCATAAGTTAGTCGATTACGAAGCTGTTCCCGCATAACTTTATCTACTGATTCTACTTCTGGTAAACCACGTATTTGAGCCTGATATTGTAAATATGCATTATATGATTCCAGCCCAACTTTATCAGCAAGTTCCTGATAAATTACTGTTTTCATATAGTTTTTCAGAAGCAATAAATTATCTTCTGTTAAATATTCTGCCAATTTAGCTAATGCAGCTGTCTGAACAATAATTACAGTATCATTTGCACTTCCACCATAATATTGTATTAAGTCATCTATTATAACACTGTTATTTAATTTTGCTGGAATTTCTGACATTTCAACTGGATTATAAATCTTTTCTGGATTTCCTAATTCATCAGCATTAAGACCTTGTTTTGCAATTTCTATCATCATGTTTGTTACATCTTGCACAACCTGCTCTGCATTTTGCTGCTTATCATTTATACTCCATAATTTTTTTATAAATTCTTGAAAAGAAGTTTTAAATAAAGGATCTTCTGCCAGCCATTTCTCTTTTTCTAAAACAAAATTTACCTGCATATAATATACATTTTGATTTGAGTTCATTATATCAGCCTGCACAGCAATTGCATAAATAGGTGCAATTCCATACTTCCTGTTTAGATCCATATTAACCTTTAATAAATCTTTAACAGTAGTAGCTGAATCTATATTATCTAAATATGGCTGTAACTGTCCAAATCCGCTTACATTTCTTGTGTTCCAGTCCATAGCTGTTTCATATAATGCTTTTATATTATATGCATCTTTATCTTGATCTTTTACAGGATTAGAAGATACTGCCTGTTCAATAAGTCCATTAAGCCTGTTTGAAACTATATCGTCCATATTAGAGATATGACTTATTGATGATTTATCAGCAGGAATAGTCCATGATGATAATAGTTCATAATTAACTGCTTCATAAAAATCATCTTTAAGATTAACAGTTGGAGTAGAATTTCCTGACTTACTATTACTACATGAAATAAATAATATAGAAGAAAAAATTAAAAGAGTAAAAATAAAAAATTTTTTCATAGCATTTCCATGTTTTATATTTTTTATGGGTAAACCCATATTGCATTATATTATATATACTATATATAATATATAGTAAAATAAAGTAATCATAACTACCCGTTAAACGGGTAGTTTGCTCTTTGGCTATAAGCCACTACCACCTGCAGCATCTAAAGGTGCT